>NZ_JAHBBD010000049.1 GCF_019331775.1 Bifidobacterium phasiani | reverse complement strand
CGCCCATTACAGTATTAGGTGAGTCCTCAAATTGATTCGGGACTTGGTCGCCGACCGCGGTATGGCTCTTTCGCCCTGTCATTTCCATGATCCGGGGGGTGCTGCCGCCGCGGACGGGACGCTTGGTGACCGCTGATAGGGACATGGCCCGCCGCGCAGGTCTTGGGACGCGGTGAGGCCTCCTCGTAATGTGGCTGCCGGGACCGGGCGTCAGGATCGCACGTCGATCGCGGCGGCCCGGAGGCGAACGGACAAAGGAGACCGCCATGCAGGCCAATGACATCGGCGTCTGGCTCGGACTTGACGTCGGCAAGGAATCGCACCACGCGTGCGCCCTCGACCGGAATGGCGACAAAGTCCATGACAAACCTCTCGGACAGGACGAGACGGAGATCCGGGACCTGCTGTCCCGCCTCTCGGAACGCGGCCGTGTGCTGCTGGTAGTGGACCAGCCCAACACCATCGGCTCGCTGCCTTTGGCGGTGGCCCGCGACATGGGCGTGGCCGTGGCGTACCTGCCCGGAGGGGCGATGCGCAAGGCCGCCCAGCTTCTGCCGGGAGACGCAAAGACCGACGAGCGGGACGCGTACGTGATCGCGTTCACCGCCCTGCACATGCCGTCCGCTCTCAGGGATTGCGGCAGCGACGACGAGACCCTCGCCGGACTGAAAGTGCTCTCCGGCTACGACGAGGACCTCGCATGGGAGACCACGCGGCACGTCAACCGCCTGCGCAGCCTGCTGCTGCAGATCCACCCCGCGTTCGAACGCGCACTGAAATCGGACAGAATCACCAGTGACACGGTCCTGGCGCTGCTCGAGCGCTACGGAGGCCCCGCGGGCATGCGCCGCACCGGCATCGCGCGCGTCTCCGAATGGGCCAGAAGCCGCAAACTGCGCAACTCCGCCGCCATCGTCGCCTCCCTGTTCGACGCGATCGGCAGGCAGACCGTCACCGTGGCCGGCACCGAAGCCGCCGAGACGGTGATCCCCGCGATCGCCCGCCAGCTCATGGAACTCAAACGGCAGCGGCGCGAGGTGGCGGGGCGGGTCGAGCGCCTATTGGAGAACCACCCTCTTCTCACGGTCTTGACCAGCATGCCAGGAATCGCGGCCAAGACCGGAAGCCAGATTCTCCTGGCCATCGACGGCGACATCACCAGGTTCGAGAACTCGGCCCGCCTCGCCGCCTACGCCGGCATCGCGCCCGTCACCCGACGAAGCGGCGCCAGCATCAGGGGCGAGCACCCCTCAAGAGGAGGCAACAAACGGCTGAAGAACGCCCTATGGCAGTCCGCGTTCATCGCCGCGTTCCACGACCCGGAAAGCAACGCCTACTACCGGCGCAAACGAGCCGAGGGGAAACGCCACAACGCCGCCATCATCTGCCTCGCCCGACGCCGTTGCGACGTCCTCTACAGCATGCTCAAAAACGGAACCCTCTACCAACCCAAGCAAACCGACCTGGCCAAGGCCGCCTAGCCGACATCACGCAGGACCAACACCGACGGCACCGGACACAGGGCGAAACGCGCCCGAAAACGCCACCAACAAACAACCCCAAACGGATTGACAAAACCATAGGGACACCCCCCTA
>NZ_JAHBBD010000048.1 GCF_019331775.1 Bifidobacterium phasiani | reverse complement strand
TCCCGCCCTTGACGGCGTGCGTGGCCCCCGTCGAACCATTCCAGAACACCGTACCGCCCTGGAACGTCTGCGACGCACCACCCCTCACCGACAACTCATCACCCGTCGGATAACCCAACCAACCGTTATTGCTGCGGTAGACCGCAATGCCCCCTTCTTGTGCAACATACCGTTGCACCCCGAACGCGTTCAAATCCACGTTTCCATTGATTCCATTCACCTTGCCGCTGGAGGTGTACTGCCAGCCGCGGTCGTTGGTGGCATAGCTGAAACCGGTTCGTCGTCCGTAGCTGGCCACCCAACGCGTCTTGCCACGGATGTTGGAGCTGTTCAACGGGCCGTTGAGATAGCTTGTGTACGAGTACACGGACAGATTGGTGTATCCAGCGGCCTGCAGCTTGGAATACCACGTGTTCACGATGCCGTCGTACACGCTCGGGCTGGTCGGAGGCTTATGACCCGTCCACGTCCACTGCTCCAGGTCGTAGAACACCGGATAGCTCAGGTCACCGGGAGATACGCCGGCCTTGCGCAACAGACTGACCATGTCGCTGCCTTCCGCGGCGGCCGAGGCATTGTCATAGGCATACGAATAGGAGTACACGCCGAATGGTATGCCCAGACGCTTGCATTCGCTGATGTTTCGCAGAGCCTGCTTGTCGAACCCGTTGTTCCAGCCATAGCTGATGCGGATGATGGCGCCGTCCACACCCGAGTTCTTCACGGCCTGCCAGTCGATCTGCCCCTGCCATTCGGAAACGTCGATAACGCCCTTGGCCTGCTGGACGAACAACGTGCCATCGGCCTCGAAGAACGCCGGCGTACCGTTGTACGTCCCCCAATACGCGCCATACTGGTTGTTCTGCAACACGGCCGGACGAACGGTGCCGGCGGCATCCGAAGACGATGACGCATCGAGCCCCGCATCGACGCCGGCCGCGTCCATCGCGCCCCGGACCTCCGACACCCCGACCGGAACGAACGACTCGCCATCGGTCTTGGCCAACGGATCGGCAGGCGTCTCAGGAGTGCCGACCACGGCGGCATCGGACACCGGCTCACCCGTGGCCAGATCCAACACCTCACCCTCCACCGTCACAGCCAAATCAGGCGACACAACCGAAGCATCATCGGGAATGTCATCGTTCAGGGCCTCCGGCAGTTCATGCGCCGGATTATCCGGCATGGCGGTCGCGTCCGCAGTCTGCTGATCGTCCAGCACAGCGTCGACGTCGCCGGTGGTCTCAGAAACAGCACCGGCGTCCACACCGTCTAGATTCGTATCCAGCACCGGCTGGGCAGGAACGAATGCGGTCGCAACCGACAGCACGGCGACCGCGCTCAGCGATGCCAACCTCGCGACAAGACTCCAGGACATATGCGCACACTCCTCTGTGGCGGAACCCAATACCGCCACTTCGAGGGTATCGTATGCACCCTAGTTATACGCCCCGATATTCTCATCATTACCGTCTTTTGCAAAGAACAAAAGACCACCTTCAATACCCTCTTTTGAGGCATACGGGCTCTTCCGGTTTTCGTGTGTGTGATGGGAGAGCCGTGGGGCATCATGGTTGGTTGTGAAGAAGATAACCGAAGATGTCTCACGGCCTGTACGCGAGTTTAACAGGTTCGACGGGGATGC
>NZ_JAHBBD010000047.1 GCF_019331775.1 Bifidobacterium phasiani | reverse complement strand
GTTCAACGCCTCGAACACCGTCGGCTTGGATTTCACCGCCATCTCAATCCTCCACGTCCACCAGCAGGTCGTACCGCCCGACCCACCGGGCCAGCAGCCTCACGCACGCGTCCACGCTGTACGCCTTCACGCCCGCGATACGCATCGTGTGCCTGGGAAGGTTCCCGTCCCGTATGATCTTCTGCAGCTCGTTGTCCTTCAGACCGCTGCTCTTCAGCAGCAGGTCGCGGGTCACGTACTCCTTACCGGCCTTCCGCCAGTCCACCAGACTGACCAGCATCCGGGACGCCTGCTGCTTGAGCATCCGGTCGAACCGCTCACGTCCAGCTCCCATGATTTCCTCGCTTCCTTTCCTGCATCCCTCCTGTTTTGGGAGGGAGCCTGGAGTGTCAAGACCTAGTCAGGCGCCGGCGGAACGCCGCACCCGTTTCCGGGCATGGTGCCGCCAGCGCCTGACTCTCGTAGGTCTCGGTTTCGGTCGGTCGCCCGTCGCTACACAAGAGGGGCAAAGCCCCCGGGAATGGTCCCCCGCGAAGCCCGCGCAACGATTGCGCGCCATGGCCGCCCGATTCCGCCTTTATCGGCGACTCCGCAGGGTCGGGAACAGGTTTTATCGATCGCCTCGGTGACTGCCACACCGCGAGGTCCCCCGCGCTCGTCCCGGGGCGGAGCGGGCTAGCGCGGTCCATCCTGCCGGCGCATCACAGCCCATCGCATTATGAGTGACCAGGATCACGGCCCTGGCGGCCGCACGCATCCATCACGGCGGCGACAACGGCACCCCCAAGGACGACCTGTTCGCGTCCAGCCACCGCCTCCGCTCGGCCCTGGCATCACGCGCCAGAGCCAGCAACCGCTTCAGCTCGTCCTCCGACACGGCCAGCACCACATGAGCGTCGCCGGTCGTAGCCCGCAGGTTGTACACGCCCAGACTCGGCTCGACGCACCGCACGATCACCGCGGTCATTCCGACCACCCCATGAGACGCTTGAGCCGACGCCACTGCACCACCAGCCACAACACGGCCAGATCCGCCAGCAACGCCAGCACGAAACCCACCTGACGCAGCAACCTCACCGCGCACCCCCGTTCATACGACGCCCCACACGCTCCGGCACATCCAGCACCACCATGCCCGCGCACAAACAGCCCACGACGAACAGGCCCCACAGGCCGACCGCGGCGAACACGACCAACGCCGGCCAGACCAGCAGGCAGAACAGCGCCTTATACAACCACCGCAACATCACGCCCCTCCTTCTCCCGAACGGTTAAGGCCCTTCCCCCGCCGCGTTAGGCTGGGAACAAGACAGCAAACAACCCGCCGAACACAACGGAGGAAGGACAAACCATGACCGACGACGCCGCAGCATTCGACATCATCCTTTACCTCGGCAGCACCACGCCCCTCACCATCAGAGGCGCCGACGCCGGAACATTCAGCGACATCACCAACCACATGACCGCCGGAGACACCTTCATGCTCACGGTCACGTTCCCCGACAACAGCGTCCACGGCATCACCATCAACGCCAGCCGCGTCCCGTGGTGGCAGATCGACGTCGCCGGTGCCGCCGCGCCGCTTCAGGTCTTCTAAACCGTCCGGCTCGTCAAGCATGGCCCGGAGTCCACGCCTGATGATTGCCGCCTGCTCCCTGGTCAACGGGCCGGGATGGATGTACACGGCGTCGGCGCCCACGCAAACGACGCCCTCGCCGACCTTCCTGATGTTCGTCGCCGACGCCACGGCCACCTTGCCGTTCTGGCGGTCAAGCACCAACATCACACCACCTCCAGTGGTTCACGGCCGAGCAGCACGTCCGTGGACACGCCGAACAGGTCGGCCAGCTTGGCGATCTC
>NZ_JAHBBD010000046.1 GCF_019331775.1 Bifidobacterium phasiani | reverse complement strand
CGTGGCGAGGCGAAGCCGGCCCGGACCCCAGGGACTGGGGCGCCGCCATGCGGCTGCTCGAGGAGGAAGGCCGACAGGCCGAGAAGCAAAGGGAACGCATCGACCAGGCAAGGAGGTGAGCGATGGCGTCCAAGAAGACCAGCATCAGCGTGCAGATCACCGGCGACGCCAGGGACGCGATCAAGGCGATCAACCAGACCACCGGCGAGATGATGACCCTGCAGCAGAAGACCAGCACCGCCATCAGCGGCATCGCCAGCGCGATCGGATCGAGCGCGATCGTCGCCAAGATCGGCGAGATCGGCAAGGCCGCCATCGACGCCGCCGCCGACCTCGAACAGAGCATAGGCGGCGTCGAAACCGTGTTCAAGGACAACGCCGACCAGGTCACCGCATGGGCAAAGTCCGCCGCCCAGAACCTCGGCCTGAGCCAGAACGCCTACAACGAGCTCGCCACCGTCATCGGCTCGCAGCTGAAGAACGCGGGCATGAGCATGGACGATGTGGCCGGCAATACCAACGACCTCATCACCCTCGGCGCCGACCTGTCCAGCATGTTCGGCGGGACCACCACCCAGGCCGTCGAGGCCCTGTCCAGCGCCCTCAAGGGCGAGATGGACCCCATCGAGGCGTACGGCGTGAGCCTGAACGACGCCACATTGCAGGCGCAGGCCGCCAGCATGGGCATCGAGGACCTGTACGCGGCCGGCGACAGGAACGCCAAGATGCAGGCCACCCTGGCCGCGATCACCGCGCAGACCGGCGACGCGACCGGCAACTTCGCCAGGGAGGCCGACACCGCGCAGGGCCAGCAGCAGCGTCTGAACGCCAGCTGGGAGAACGCCCAGGCCGCGCTCGGCCAGGCGCTCCTGCCAGCCGTCACCGCAGTCACCCAGAAGCTCACCGAAATGGTCGGCTGGATCCAGCAGAACAGCAGCTGGCTCACCCCGCTCGCCACCGTGCTCGGCGTGGTCGCCGCCGCGATCATCGGCGTGAACGCCGCCATGAGCGCGTACGCGGCCGTCGCCGCAATCGTCGCGGTCGCCCAGGGCGCCGTCAACGTCGCGTTCCTGCCCGTCATCGCCATCATCGCCGCCATAGCCGTCGCCGTCATCGCCCTGGCCGCGAACTGGGACACCGTGAAGAACGCCGCGGGCGTCGCGGCCCAGTGGATAAGCGACCGGTGGAGCGAACTGTGCGCATGGTTCCAGGGCGCATGGAGCTCCGTGGCCTCGTTCTTCGGGGGAATCTGGGACGGCATCAGCTCGGCCGCCCGGACGGCCGGCGACACGGTCGGCGGCGCCTGGAAAACCGCCGTGACCACCGTGCAGAACGCATGGAACGGCGTCACCGGCTTCTTCGGGGGAATCTGGAACGGCATCACCAACGGCGTCCAGTCGGTCGCCACCAAGATCGGCAACGCGTTCACCAACGCCGTCAACGCCATCAAGAACGCGTTCAACGGCGTCGCGAGCTTCATCCAGGGCATCTGGGACACCATCAGCGGCATCATCGGCAGCATCACCAGCGGCGTGCAGGGCGCATGGAACACCATTACGAGCATCCTGCCGTTCAGCTTCGCGGCCATGCCCATGCAGCCGGCCACGGCCGCCGTCACGCCGTACGCCGCGCCGCTCATCACCGTCGGCGACCCCGACATGCAGGGCGCCAGCCACGGCACGGGCACGGGACTGGCCAGGCTCGCGCGCCTCCTCGCCCCGGACGGCGGACGGACGCCCACCGTGGTGAACAACGTGACCTATAACGTCACCCTCCCCGCACGCATGATGGTCGGCAGCAAGGCCGAGCTGATCCGATGGATCAAGCAGGGACTGCGCGAGGCCGAAAGGCAGGTCAGCTGATGCAGCAGATATACGCGTACCTGGACACGGGAGACGGCCTGCAGCCGCTCAACAACGCTGCCGACGACACCGCCGTGCTGACCGGTCTGAGCATCCAATGGGGCACGGACTCGCCCGACACGCAGCCCGACCCCGGCGTGTGCGCGTTCACGCTGCGCGACCGCACCGGCGTGCT
>NZ_JAHBBD010000045.1 GCF_019331775.1 Bifidobacterium phasiani | reverse complement strand
AAAAACCCCGGAAACAAGCCACTCCACCGGCGTGTCGCACACCACCAAAAACACGACACAACCAACCCCACCACCACCAAACCACCACCACAAACCACACCACCACGGCGTGTCACCAACCAACACCGCCAACCACAGCCACACAACACGACACCCAGGCCGACGCGCAGGACCGGACGACCAGGCGTTCCGTAATCGGCGGTCGGCACAATCGTCGACTCCGACACGCAGCGTATGAGAGACGGCGCCGCCGATGGACCAGGCCGCCCGGCATCACCGCAGGCGGGCGATCCGGGGACAATCAGTCCCACCGAAGACGTCTGACAGTACACCGCCCGATCGTCGCCACACGCGCCCCGGTCCAGGCTGTGCGGCGCCTGGCGTCCGACCGGCCTTGCCCCGGCGCCCTACGGCGGTGCGCGACGCCGGGCCGGCGGTTCAGGCCGCCTTTCCGCTGAAAGGGGTACAAACCGCCGGCGCCAATCACCCGTCATCGTCACGAACCGCCACGCGCCAGGCAACGCCGACGACGGATACACCAGCGCCGCGTCCAGGCCGGTCGGCGCCCGTCCTCCCCGCATGCAACCGTAACCGGTCCCGGGCGCGGCCAGCCCGTCAAATCCACCGCGTCTGCTGCGATCAGGCCGTCTCATGGCATGTCCCGCGATACGCCGCCCGGTCCACCTCGTCGACATATGTGCAGCCCTCCCGGGCCGGAGACTCCATGCGGAACACATGGCTGATAGCCGGGCGTGGAGCCCCGCGGGGACGGAACCGATGTCGCCGATCGACGGCCGCGGACCACCGGATGCCGACGAATGCGGCCTGGGGCCGGTCACGGCGCAGTGCGGCCAGGCCGGCCATGCGCGGCCTCGCCCCGCTGCGCCTAGACTGGTGGCCATGGAACGGACTTATCTCGGCACCGCCGAACCGTTGATGGAGCAGGGCGTTCTTCCCGATTGGCTCGACGATGTCTTCGCCGGATGCGCCGTGTACGACAGCAGCAGTTCGCCGCAGGCACGCGTCGTGCTGCTCGATGCGGACGGCGGATATTATCTGAAGCGCTCCGCGCCCGGAACGCTGGAGCGCGAGGCGGCGATGGACCGATACTTCCACGACGCGGGGCTGGCGCCCGAGGTAATCGCGTATCACGGCGACGACGCCGACGACTGGTTGCTCACGCGCAGGGCGCCCGGCGAGGATTGCTGTTCGCGGCGGTACCTGGACGAACCGGAGCGGCTGTGCGACCTGCTGGCCAGACTGCTGACCGAGCTGCATGCGCATGACCATGACGGCTGTCCCGTCACCGACCATACGGCACGCTATCTGGCCCGTGCGGAGGCGAATCGTCGGATGGGCGCATGCGACGCGTCGTTCTACACGCGATGGTACGGCGACGCCTCACCCGACGACATCTGGTCGGTCGTGGAGCGGCACAGCGATGCGTTGATGACGGATACGCTGCTGCACGGCGACTATTGTCTGCCGAATGTCGTGCTCGACGATTGGCGGTTCAGCGGGTTCATCGATCTGGATAGCGCAGGCGTCGGCGATCGTCACGTCGACGTGTTCTGGGCATTGTGGACGCTTGAGTACAATCTGCATACCGATCGTTTCCGGCGACGCTTCATCGACGCCTATGGGCGCGATTGCATCGACGACGATATGGTGCGGGTCGTCGCGGCGATGGAATGCTTCGGCTGATCGGGGCCGGCAGAACGGACGGTCCAGACCCGCATGACGACGGCCGGCTGGAGAACGGCCTGATCCCGACACGACGGACGGGATGATTCAGACCGGCGTACACGGCAATGAAGCCATCGAAGTCATATGCCGATCGATGTATCCGATAACGAATCTTATGTGCGGTTTGTGGGAACCTGGCGCCTTGCGTGAGGCATCTTTTGGGTGGTGTTGTCCCGTCGTGTTGTCGGGTCGCCTGTGGTGTCGTGTGTGGGTTGTGTCGTGTCGTTGTGGCGGGTGGTGTCGGTTGCGTGTCGGTGGCTGTAAAGAAAAAGAAATGAGGGAGGGGAGGCACCGTGGTGGTGTCTCCCCTCCCTTGGAAGTGTGATGCGGCGGCGTGCTACTCTCCCACACCCCATCGGGTGCAGTACCATCGCCGTGCCAGGCCTTAGCTTCCG
>NZ_JAHBBD010000044.1 GCF_019331775.1 Bifidobacterium phasiani | reverse complement strand
GATCCCGCCCTTGACGGCGTGCGTGGCCCCCGTCGAACCATTCCAGAACACCGTACCGCCCTGGAACGTCTGCGACGCACCACCCCTCACCGACAACTCATCACCCGTCGGATAACCCAACCAACCGGATTCGCCGCCTGAAAGAGACCAGTATGTATTGATCGCCCCCTTGGGAGTCACATCCGGGATGTTCTTGATTCGCACGTAATCGATACGATCGACGCGGGTGTCGAAACGTTTGTTATCGTCCGGCGCCGGCTTCCAATCGTTGTCTTCGAACACGCTGTTGTTGATGATCAGCTGCCACGGATAGTCGTTCAGGGCATGCTGGAACTGTTCTCGGCTCAATCCCAGGGTCCGGGCGGTGCTTCTGGAGACATTCGTACCGTCCATCGCAACGGGCTGTCCGTCGAAAAGATACTGAATCGAGTATCCATCGTAAATCAGCTTATAAGTATGCCAACGCCCTTTGAGGGCGGCATTCTGTACATGGTAGTTGCGCACCGTCTGGTCGTCGCCGCTGGCGTTCACCACACAGGTGACATGCGACGTGTTCGTGGTCGCCTCCATGTCGCCGTACAGTTCCATGGTGTCCAGCTCGGCAAGGTTCGACGATGTGACGCCATTGCCGCAATACGGCTGGTTGTTGCGCGTCCATACAGCGAAATGCATGCCCTTGGGGTTCGTGGAATCCATATACGCCCGAACCTCCATTTCGAACGGCGTCGAATAATCGAAACCGGATTCGATGCGCCCGGAGGTGTACACGGTACGCTTGCCGCTGCCGCAGGGCTCGGGATGCAGATTCTTGTCACTGGGTTCCTCCGTGACGTTCCCGTTACCATCGACCGCGAGGCAATGGCGTTCAGTGATGATGTTCAGCTGACCGTCCTTGACCGTGACGTTATCTGGGGTATACAGCACGTTGATGCCCGCCTTGAGGCCCGACGCCTTTTGCGACAGAACTTTCCAGTTCGTATTCACCAACGCCGAATCATCGTTGAACTCATCGCCGTTCTGCAGACTGGAACTCGGACGGTACGGCAACGTATGTTCCCAATGCGTCGTCCCGGTCAGAATCGTCGACGAACCGGCGGATTTCGCATCGATCGAAATCTTTTCCCCGGTCACGATGCCGTCGGAGATGCCGTATGTGGCGGGCTTGGAATACTCCAGACCGTCTTTGGTGATCGTCTTGCCGTCGATGACGATGTAGTACCGCACACCCTGATCGGAAGGGATGGTCACGGTGGAGTTGGCATCGTCGAATTCGGGCCCCTTGGGCGTCACCTTCTGGGGGAAGGTGTGCTTCCATGTGGCAAGCACTTCGCCGGTTTCCGGGTTTTTGGCCTCGACGGTCATCTCCTTGCCCTGTTTCCCGGAGTGCCAACCGCTCGATACGGGATTCCGGCCACCGTCAATGTAGTACTTCACCCCATCGGCCCGCGGAATTGTCACACCGGTCTTCTCATCATCGAACGTCGGGGCCTCGGGCCTGAGCGGAAACATCTTCTCCCAATGCGTCGCACCGATCAGAATGGTGGCCGATCCAGCCGATTTCGCGTCCACGGTAATCAGCTTGCCACCTACGATGCCGTCCGTCTCGGTATAGGTGCCCGGCTTGGAATACTCAAGACCATCTTTGGTGATCGTCTTGCCGTCGATGACGATGTAGTACCGCACACCCTGATCCGAGGGGATGTACACCGTACCGGCTTCTTCGTTGAAAGTCGGACCTTTGGGCGTAGTCACCGTGGGGAATTTGTAAGTAAGGTCCAGGCCGCCGATCTCCACGTTCGGAGCCTCCTCCACAGCGGTTTTGCCGGTGATCGTCACCGTGGCGCCGCCACTTGCCTGGAAGGTGTCTCCTTCCACGACGATGTCATTGTCACCCACTTTCACGGAGAATTCGACGCCATCCAGCTGCGGGAAGGTGATGGCTGACCGTTCATCGTCATATGCAATCTGGTCAGTCGCCGGATCGAACAGGTACGCCCAGGAAGTGGTGCCGTCCAGAACGGTGGCGCTGCCGGCGGACACGGCGGTCACCACCACCAGCACGCCCGTGTCCAGTCCCTCTTCGGTACCGTAGCTGCCTGGTTTCGCATACTCCAGACCGCTCTCGGGGTAAATGACCTCCGTCTTCCTCCCATGGGCATAGGTATAGATGTGATACCTCACACCATAATCAGACGGGATATACACCGTATCGTTATCATCGCGAAAAGTCGGTCCTTTAGGAATGACCACGCTCTGTTCCGCTGCGGTCGCCGTTACCGGCGCCGCTTGCGCCATCGGCGGTACCGCAATTATCGACATGGACGCCACACAGGCAACCACCGAAAGAGCGGCGAGCCAACCACGCCAAGCACGCTCGCGCATAATGAACTCCTCACTGTCTTCCATGGCAGAGAACTCTCATACAGAATTCTAGTCGGCACTTGAAAGACAAGGACCTTGCACCCGATGGTATGGATGCAAGGTCTGGATTTCATACGAGTACCGGGCGAAAGACTGTCATCAACGGGTGGTGTATGTAGTCCCGTTCGGGCGCCAATGCAATTGACCATGTTGGAAGTTCTGATACACCTCGCCGGACCTCAGCGGGTCGACGATCTCCCCGCTCGTGGGGAAACCGAGCCAC
>NZ_JAHBBD010000043.1 GCF_019331775.1 Bifidobacterium phasiani | reverse complement strand
CATGCGCTGGTGCACACGGCGCCCTGGGCCATGCCGCCCTCGTGCTCGATGCTGATGGTGCTGTTGTTGCTCGTATAGTTAGCGTCGCTGTAGCTGCCGTCGGCCTCGTCGACGTACTGGTGGATGGTGCCGTCGGCGCCAATGCCGTAGTGGGCGGACGCCTGGCTTGACGCCTTGGCGAAGGTCGCGTCGGTGCCGGCGAGATAGCCGACCATGATGTGCAGGGTGATGTGGTCGACCTGGTATCCGTTGCGCCCGTTGTAGTGGTTGGGTGAGCCCTTCCAGATGATGCCTTCCATCACTCGGCCTCCGGTTCCTTGTCGCTACGGAACAGGTTGAGCAGGCGGCTGTTCTGTAGCTCAGGGTTAATCTCGCCCAGGTTTTCGATGACGCTGGATACCTCGGTGACGGTGATGTACACGGCAGCCGGCACGACGATAGGCACAGTGAACCCGAGGTCGATGACGCCCTGGGCGTGCTCGATGATTTCGGCGAGGAACATGACCAGAATGAACGCGCTTTTGTGGTAGAGGCCCTCACGCATCTTGGTGCTGCTGATGTCGTGCTGCATCGCGGCCTTGAGCAGGCCGGTCACCCAGTCGAGCAGGATAATGATGGCGACGATGACGAGCGCGGCGATTTCCGTTTTCTGCATGCTGTGGTCCTTTCGGTTGTCGTTATTTGGTGACCCATGTGAGCAGGCCGTGGGTCCACGCGCCCTTGAAGTGCTGCACGGCGCGGTAGGCGCGCAGCGATATGCTGCTGGCACCCAATATGAATCCGGTCACGGGGGCCGCCGTGGCGGTGTTGTCGACTCCGGGGAAGTTGATGTCGTACACGGCCGGTCTCAGCTCGTCGGGTATCGCGCATATCTGCGTGGCGGTCCAGGCGGACATGTCCCATGAGCCGCCGGTTCGTGTTGCCTTGACGAAACACATGACCAGGCGGCCGGCCTTGTAGGCCGAGTACTGGATGTCGTAGTCGACGTGCGAGAACTGCAGCGTGACGGGCTGGAGCAGGTCGTCGATGGTGGGCTGGTCAGCGTATTTCACCCATGCCGCGCCGTTGTAGTAGTACGGCCCGTTGTTGGCCGTCGTGGTGTCGGCGGTCACGTATCCGGTCTGTCCGGCCACTCCCGCAACGTCGGCGAGCTGGGCCAGCGTCGGACGGACCACGGGCTTGACGGCCTCGTCCGTCTGGCGGTCGTCCACCATGCCGAGAGCCGACTCGATGCTCTCGGCCATGGTCTGCAACTGGCTCGGCGCGGCCGATACCAGGTCGCTGCCGGTCGGATAGGTCAGCTTGTATCTGCTGGTCTGTGCCGTCATGTTTCCTCGCTTTCCGTGGATAGGTCGGTGGATAGGTATTGGGCCACGAGCTTCATCTGCGCCCAGGTGAGTGGCACCTGGTCCCATGCGGCCGGCCAGTCGGCGATCATGTCCCATGTGGGCGGGTTGAAGCCCATGCCGGGCATGGGCACGACGGTGCATTCGCTGCGGAGCACGGGGTCGCCGTCGACCCACTGGTAGGTGAGGGTGCCGCCGATGGTGGTCCACACGCTTGACGCGGTGGGCGTGCCGTCCTGGTGGGTGAGGTCGGCGAACACGGGGCCGTCGGCGAAGATGGGGCCGCTGGGCTGGCAGCGGTAGAGCCATGGCATGGTGTAGGGGTCGATGCGCCGGCTGTCGAATATCACGGTCTCGGGCGCGGCGATGGTGTCGAGCGCGGTGATCCATGCCTCCATGCGGTCGTGGTCGGTCGCGCTGATGGTGGTGGCCGGGTAGGCCGTGGTGTCGCTGTCGAGGATCGCGTCGCTGTCGAGCGTGATGGTCTTCTGCAGCGTCTGGAGCTGTTGGGGCAGGTCGGGCGCGGTGTACGAGGTCTCGGAGTCGTCGAACTGGATGGTGTCGCCGTCCGTGGCCTTTTTGCCCTGCACGGTCGCCTGGGTCCATGGTTCGGTGATGGTCAGCGTGTATTCGTCGTCGGTCTGGATGTCGTCCGCGGGTATGGCGGGGCGTGCGGTCGTGCCGTCCGTGGTGTACGCGGCGGCTCCGGCGTCGAGTATGACGCCGGTCGGTACGGCGAGGTCGGTGTGGCCGATGGCGACGGTCTGGCCGCTCATGTCCTCGTGCCAGATGGGACGTCGTGGGGAGTGAGCGTAGAGGCGTTGCAGGAGTTCGAGCTGGGTCGGGTAGGTGTCCGTGTCGTACGGGGCGACCGACGCGGGCAGGTCGAGCCCGTCGGTGTCGGCCAGGGGGGCGTCGGCTTGGCCGGCCCTGGCGTTGAGCTCGTCCAGGCGCTGCTGCGGGGTGCCGGTCCAGTGCATGCCGGCGAGTTTCGGGTCGCTCGAGGTGGGGCCCTGGCGGGCCATGCGCTTCCACAGGACCATGCGGCTGGTGGCGGTCAGGTCGAGCATCCAGTAGGTTTTCTCGCGGCGGATGGTGCCGCCCGTGCTGATGATCCCGTCGTAGATCATGTGGGTGCGCCCGCCATCGATGGGCGGGTCCCAGCGCGGCGCGAGCTGCGACCAGGGGAACGTGCAGTCGTCGTACGCGCCGAACTGGGTGATGTCGTCCCATGTGGGCTGCTCGTTGATGCGCAGGACCAGGCGCGCGCCCGAGAGTCTGACGAAGTCGCCGGCGAGCACGCCGGTGCGGTCGCGCAGCGTGAACGCGCACACGCCGGGGTCGGGCTGCGTGTCGGGCGAGTCCGTGCCCCATTGGATGCTCAGACCGGTCAGCACGGCGGTGTCGTCGGCAGCGTTGTTGA
>NZ_JAHBBD010000042.1 GCF_019331775.1 Bifidobacterium phasiani | reverse complement strand
GTTATGGTGGCGTTCTTGTAGGCCGGCATGCCGGTCACGGCGACCTCCATGAGGGTCACGCGGCGCCGGTGGATCAGCCCGTCGCGGTCGATCTTGTCCTCGTTCGGGATGAACCCGACCGACATGCTGTCGATCGCCCCGTCGCGCATGAGCTGCGCGATGTCCCGTCCCTCGGCGGTGTCGGAGATGTGCGCGTCCATCCACAGGCCGTCGTCGCGCTGGTCGAACCCGGTCGCCAGTCCGATGACGTGGTCGTGGTCCAGGGTCAGCTTCACGCTGTCCAGCCCGTCGAACACGCAATCCCTGTCGAACGTCTCGGTCCCGGCCCATCCGATGTTGATGACGTCGCCGAACGGGACGGCGCGGCCCGTGATGTCCAGTCCCTTGCCGTCCTGCGAGGTCCGGCACTCGAACCTCATGGTCAGGGTCCGGCGTTCCACCTGTTCGCTCATGTCATGCCTCCACTTCGTTGGTCGGAGCCGCCTGCGATACGGCCGCCGGCGGCATGTTCTCCCATTCGCGGGCCTCGTCCAGGGTCATCAGCCCCATGTCCACCGCGATCTTCAACGCCTCCCAGCGGCTCTTCGTGTCCGAGCGGCGCGCCTTGTTCCAGTCCATCGCGATGTGCTGGCGCGCGGGCACCAGCTGGGAGAGCGCGTCGCAGATCGGCATCGCGTACGCCTGCAGGGTGTAGCTGCTGAACTCGATCCAGCTCTGTTCGATGTTCTGGTAGGTCAGCGAGCTGCCCTCGACCGAGGCCAGGAGCAGGTTCGCGGGGATGCCGAGCATGCGGGCGACCTGGGTGGTGTCGAAGTTGCGGGACTGGATGAACTGCATGTCCTCCGGGCTCAGCGTGTACCGCTGGTAGCTGCTGCCCTTGCCGAGGACCAGCGGGGTGCCGGCCCTGACGGCCATGACCTTCTGCTTGACGGCGTCGGCCGTCTCGTCGGTCAGGTAGTCGTCCACCTGGACCACGGCCGACGCGGCGCCGCTCTCGGTGCGCCAGTTGCTGGCGTATTCGGCGGTCTCGGCCATGCCCTGCAGCTCCATGCGGGCCATCGTGATCGGGCCGACGCCGCGCAGCATGCCGGGCAGCACGATGAACTTCCGGTGGATCACCTGGTCGGGGCCGAACTCCACGCCGCGCCATGAATAGCGGATGTCCCTCACGGTCGGGTCGGCGCTCATGTCGGTCACGGCGACCTCGGCGGCCGGCAGCAGCCTGGCGCCGACCTCGAACCCGCCCACATGCTGGCGCAGCATGAAGATGTTCCCGTTGAACGCGAGGTCCGCGACCATCTGCGCGATCATCTCGCCTCGGGGCGTGCCCGGATCGGGGTCGCGGGCTATCGTGCTCATGCGCACGCGGCGCCCCTCGTCGTCGCGCTGCACCAGCGGCAGCGACCTGATGGCGGTCTCGATGATCTGCACGCCGCGGCATACCGGGATCATGGCCATCGGGTCGCCCGTGACGGCCGGCCGGGGCGGCGGGACCACGCCCGGCGACG
Source organism: Bifidobacterium phasiani (assembly GCF_019331775.1). GTDB lineage: Bacteria > Actinomycetota > Actinomycetes > Actinomycetales > Bifidobacteriaceae > Bifidobacterium > Bifidobacterium phasiani. The sequence continues at coordinate 3,203 of NZ_JAHBBD010000042.1, read as the reverse complement.
GGCCGTCCCCCTGCGCCGACCTGACGAGCCCGAACGACTCCCTGATGCGGTTGATGATTCCCATGGGACCACATCGTGCCCGTCCGGCACGGCCCGCGTCCAATTAACTCGTCAGGAGTCGTCAGGAGTCGTCAGGAGTCGTCAGAACACCTGCACGGGGTGCGTGGGCGGCAGGTGCCGGCATCCCCACACGGCGAGCTGCATGGCCTCGACCGGGCTGATGTCGCCGGGCGACTGGCGTCGGTCCAGGTACCAGGTGTCGCCGGACCAGCGGCGCACGGCCACGCCCACGGCCTTGTCCAAGGCGGGACTGGGGTGGTGGCGGACGGCCTGGTTGCGCATCAGGTCGAGCATGGACGGGCCGGTGGCTGCCATGTCGGCGGCGGTCATGTCCGCGATGCGCGTGTCGGGATGATAGGCCGCGAGCTGGTCCGCGATGATGCTCGCCGGTCCCTTCCGGTCGAGCCATACCGGCAGGCCGTGCGGCTCGGCCAGTCCTGCCACCATGTCGGCCGCGCCGATCGTGCCGGGGATGTGGCGCAGGAGCCGCGCCGCCGCGATGCCGTCCCGGCCGGTCCAGGCGACGACGATGCTGGTCGCGGCCTGGTCGATGTCCACGGCCACGCCCAGCGCCGCATGCGCCATATCCGGCGTGTCCCCGTCGCAGACGCCGGCCTGCCAGATGTCGTCCGTGTAGACGCGCTCCAGCGCGCCGTCGTCGCGGATGTTGCAGAACGCGCGCCGCCAGCCCGCGGGATCGTTGCGGAACTCGTCGCGGAAACCGCGCAGCTGCCGGCGGGTGAACAGGTGTCCGGCGCCGGGGTGCGACGCCCACACGGCGTCCAGGTCCTCGGGGTCGGCGTCCAACGGCAGCCCGTAGTCGATGACGGCCCAGCTGTCCGGGCACTGACCGCGACGGCACTCCGACAGCAGCGGGTTGAGGAACGTGCTATCCGCGGTGCCCTCGGTGCTCATGATCCACAGCTGGGGCTGCTGGCCGGTCAATTGGAGGCGGGTGATGGTCGTCGGGACGAACGCCTGGAGCAGGGCGCCGCCCTGCTGCGCGTTGAACGCCCACGCCTCGTCCAGGGTGATGCGGTCGCCCTGGAACCCGTGGCCGGAGCTGTCGGTCGGCGGCGACGGTTTGAACACGCTGCCGTTCTTCAGCCACAGGCCCATGTCGCCGGCCGTGTACTTCACGTCGGCTATGAGCGGGCGCAGCGCCGGAGACGCCTCCACGTCCTTGACGACCTGCTTGAAGTGGGCGACCGCGTCCGTGCCGCGCTGGGCGACGTACCATCCGATGCGGTTCGGGCCCATCAGCAGGCTGCGGATGTGTCCGGCCTCGTCGACGGTGGTCTTGCCGGCCTGGCGTGGGACCGTGACCACGACTCGGGGATGGGCCAGCACCTTGCGGCCCTGCTCGTCGACCCGGTACTCGCCGGCGATGTCGGCGACCAGTCGCTGCCATGGGATCAGCGGGTGGCCCAGCGCCTCGCTCACCACGCCGACGGCCGGCCCGTCCGTCGGCAGTGACGGGTCGCGTCCCGAGCAGTAGCGCGGCTGCACGTCGCTCACAGCCTCATCGCCTCCAGCAGCCTGGCCGTGGCCTCGTCGTCCTCCGGGGCCATGCTCTCGGCGTCCATCTGCCTCAGTTCCTTGACGCAGTCCAGCAGGGCGCTCATGTTCCTGCTGATCTCGCGGCCGCGTTTGGTCTGGCTGTCGATGTTCCTGGCCAGGCTCTCCATGCCGGCCATGATGACCTGCCTGTACGGGTCGTCCCCGCGCCCGTAGCCGTGCGTGAACTCGCGCACGGTCTGCTCCATGGGGCCGATGTCACGGCCCGTGTCCTCGTCCATACCGTCGAACATCGGCATGTTGCGCACCTTTCCGCGATTGTGATACGATTCAGGTGCATTTCGTTGAGATTCCGGGCGTTTCCGCCCGGAATTTTTTTATTTTCCGTCCGGAGAGAGACGAAAAAAGCGGCGGGCTCTTCCGTCGGACGCGCCAGCCTAAAAAACCAGACCCATCCGCCGCCAGTCGTCGTCGCGCGCCCGGACCGCCCGTTCGACGCCGCGCATCGAGACGCCCGACCGCATCCACGCGACCAGCGCCTTGAGCTCGCGGTCGCAACGCATGTCCCTGGTCGAACGCGCGTCCGTCACCTCGATGTCGTAGCCGAGGCGCAGCCACTCACGCCACTGCCCGGCCGCGATGGTCGCGGGCGGGCACAGGACCAGCGGCATGGCCTGCCTGATGCGCAGCGCACGGGCGGCGGCGCCCTTCCACATGGCCTCGGCCACGCTCCACGCGTCGTCGTCAAGGCCGTGACGCTCCGACACCACGCCCAGCATCCGCTCGAAGTCCAGCACCATCGCCGGCGCGCCCTTGCCCCACGTCATGCCGATGCGCGGCGAGGACATGAGCACATGCACCTCGACGCCCCTGCCCTGGATCAGACGGTCGGCCCGCAGGCTGTTGCAATGCCGGCACGCCGGCCGCAGGTTCCGCACGCTATCCGTGCCGCCCTTGCTGTACGGCAGCAGATGGTCCAGCGTGTCCGCACGGCCCGTGCACCCCGGGAACCTCAGCCAGCAACCCGTGCCGTACGATTCCGTCACCCTGGCCTTGACCGCCGGGCTGATGGCCTGTCGTCTCGTGCTCATCTCGCGCCCCCGTTCGTTCTCTGCCAACGGATGATGTCACCGGCCGCGTATCGGATAGTGCGCGGTCCGAACACGGTGGGAACCGGCCCGCGCCCGTCATGACGCATCCGGTCCAGGGTGCTCACGCTCACCCCGAGCATGCGCGCGGTCTCGGAACGGCTGTAATACAGCTTCCTCTCGGGCCCGTTGTCCACACGCCCGTCCACATGTCCACCACGCCGGCTCATAGCAGCGTCCCCTGCGACCCGACCGGCTGCGCGGAACGCTCGCGGCGCGGCATCGCGCGCAGCCGGTCGCACTGCTGCGCGACCCACCGCGCGAAATCCCTGGTGTCGCACACGTAATGCCCGTCCCGCCGATGCACCAGCAGCCCCTTGCTTTTCAACTGGGCCAGCTCGTAGCCGTGCGACAGGCCCAACGCGCCTTTCAGCTGATAGTCGGCCAATTCGGTGCACCCCGTGCGCGACGCCACGGCATCGACCGCCTGCCTGAACCCCTGCAGCAGCAGGATCGCGTCCACCGGATCGGCCCACC
>NZ_JAHBBD010000041.1 GCF_019331775.1 Bifidobacterium phasiani | reverse complement strand
CTGCGACAGGCCGAACCGGTCAGCGTCGAACACCACGATGCAGCTGGCCTGGGGCACGTCCACCCCCACCTCGATCACCGTGGTCGCCACCAGCACCGGCGTCTCGCCGTCCGCGAACCGCCGCATCCCCATGCCGGCCCCTTCCGCGGATCCACGCCTCCGGCAAACCCCGGCGGCCGTAGCGGAAACCGACCCGGGGCCTAGGTGCTCGTCAGGAACGTCTCGTTGCCACGAGCGAAGTCCAACACGGCCCCCGCCAGCTCCACGTCGCCCGACAGCTCGGGGTCCTCGGCCAGCAGCGTCCCGGCGCGCTCGCGCGCGTCCGCGATCAGTGCCGCGTCCTTGACCACGCGCAGCAGCTTCAGGCTCGATTTTCCGCCGGACTGCGCGTCGCCCAGCACATCGCCGGCGCCGCGCAGCTGCAGGTCGGCCTCCGCGATCGCGGCGCCGTCGAGGGTGTCCCGGATCACCGCGAGGCGCTGCTCGCCCAGGCTGCCCGGCTCCGCCCGCGACACCAGGAACGCCCAGCTCGGCGTGCCGCCGCGCCCCACGCGGCCGCGCAGCTGGTGCAGCTGCGACAGGCCGAACCGGTCAGCGTCGAACACCACGATGCAGCTGGCCTGGGGCACGTCCACCCCCACCTCGATCACCGTGGTCGCCACCAGCACCGGCGTCTCGCCGTCCGCGAACCGCCGCATCACCTGCTGTTTGGTCGCGTCGTCGTCACGCCCCGTCAGCGTGGCCATCTCCACCCCCCTGAACTGCGGCAACCGGGACAGCCGCTCCACGATCTGCCCCACCGCGTGCAGCGGCGGCAACGCGGAACCGGCGGCATCGGAGCCGTCCGCGGCACCCCCCGCGCCACCTCCCGACTCCCCCGCATACGGGTCGCCGGTCAGCTCGCCCTCGGTCGCATCGTCGGACTCGTCGATGCGCGCGCACACCACGTAGGCCCGTTCGCCGGCGTCGATGCGCCCGCGGATATGGGCGAACATCGAGGCCATCAGCCGTCCGTCCGACTCGGGGATCACGAACGTGCGGATCGGCTTGCGCCCGCCGGGCAGCTCGGTCAGCCAGGAGATGTCGAGGTCGCCGAACCAGGTCATCGCGGCCGTGCGCGGGATCGGCGTGGCCGTCATCACCAGCAGGTGCGGCGTCCGACCCGACGCGGCCTTGCCCTGCAGGCTCTCGCGCTGCTCGACGCCGAAGCGGTGCTGCTCGTCGATCACCGCGAGCGCGAGGTTCGGCGCCTGGAAGGTCTTGGAGAACGCGGCGTGCGTGGCGACGACGATGCACGGCTCGCCCGAGGCCACGGCCGCCAGCGCCTTGCGGCGGGCGGCGAGCTTCATGCCGCCGGTCAGCAGGATCACCGGCGGCACGCGGACGGCAGGGGCGCCGCCGCCGGCCGGCGCGTCATCGCGGGCATCGGAGACGTCGGGGGCCGCGGGGGCATCGGCTGCGGAAACGGCGCCGGAATCGGGGGCGGGGACGCCGCCACCGGCTTCGGCGTCGGATTCGTCGCGGCCGCCGCGCGCCGCGGAATCGGCGGCGGCATCGCCGGAAGAGGGGACGACGTCGGCGCCGGCTGCGCCGGCCGCGGCGCACAGCCGGTCCATCATGCCGGCGATGGTCCGGTGGTGCTGTTCGGCGAGCACCTGCGTCGGCGCGACGAGCACCGCCTGGTGGCCGGAGCCGACGGCCTGCAGCATCGCCGCGACCGCCACGACGGTTTTGCCCGAGCCGACCTCGCCCTGCAGCAGCCGCTGCATTGGGCGGTCGGCGGCCATGTCGGCGGCGATGTCGTCGACCACCGCGCGCTGGCCGTCGGTCAGCGAGAACGGCAGGCCGTCGATGAACGCGTCACGCAGCCCGGTGTCCGCGCACGGCTCGGCGGCGGACTGGCCGGCGTGGCGGCGCGCCTGCAGCAGCGCGGTCTGGCAGACGAACGCCTCCTCGTAGCGCAGCGTGCCGATGGCGGCATGGAAGTCCTTGACCGACACGGGGTCGTGGATCGCCAGGAAGGCCTCGGCGCGGTGGTGCAGCCCCTTGTCGGCGCGGATCGATTCGGGGATGATGTCGGGGATCGCGGCCTCGAGGCCGGCGAGCAGGCGCCCGCGCGCCGCCGCATCCGACTCCGGGGCCTCCACGGACACATTGTGCGTATCGGAAAAATCGGGCGAAGGCGCAGGAATGGCTTTAAATGGCGGTTCGGGTGCGGGCGCCGATGCGCTTGCCACGGGCACATTGTGCATATGGGACGGCGGCACCGCGTCGGTTGCGGACGCGGGCGCCGGGGCGGGCGTGCCGTCGTCGCCGGCGAGCAGGCGCAGGATGGCGAGGATCGAATCGTGGATGTGGTCGCTGGAGATGCGCGAGCTGGCATGGTAGACCGGGCGCGGGCGGCAGACGCGAGCCAGGGCCTCCTCCACGCCGCCGGCGTCGGCCCGCGGCGCGGGCGCCCCGGCGACGGGGGCCGCGATGGTCAGCACCTCGGGATGGGTGAACTGCAGCTGGTCGTTGAACACGCTCGGCTGCCCGCTGACGACCACGCGCGCGCCCTGGCGCAGCCGCGCGCCCATCCAGTCGACGTACTGCTTCTTGTACGAGAAGAACACCAGCCGCGCCACCGCGGCGGACACGCCCCGCGACGCGGCGAACGCGGCGTCGTCGACCACGGCCTCCAGCCGGTAGCCGCGGCGGGCGTTCATCGGCACGACGCGCAGCGCGCGGACCTCGCCGGCGAACGCCATCGCCTCGCCGATGCGCGCCTCGCGGATCGCGCGCAGCGGCACCGGATCGGTCACGCGGAACGGATAGTAGGTCAGCGCGTCGCCCACGCTCACCACGCCCAGCGACTTGAGCGCCCCCACGCGACGCCTGTTCGTCATCAACGACGAGATCGGGGTGCCTAACGTAACGCTCATGCCACCCATTCTCCCACGGCCGTGCGCGGACCTCCGGCACGGCCGCGCACCGCGGCGCGGGCGGCGACAGAGGCGAGGACAACGGACCGGACGGCAGCGACGGCAATGGCGGCGGACCGGACGACGGAGACCGCGGCGGCGACGCGGGCGGCGCCACGCCCGGCGAGGACGACAGAAGCCCCGGGGCGGTCACGCCACCCCGGGGCTTCGTAAAGCGTTAGCGCGCGATTCACGCGGCGACGCGAGCGACCTTGCCGGCCTTCAGGCACTTGGCGCACACGCGGACGCGGACGTTCTCGCCGTCGATCGTGGTGCGAACCGGCTGCAGGTTCGGGCGGAAGGTGCGCTTATTGCGGATATGCGAATGCGATACGGTGTAACCGGTCTGCGGTCCCTTACCGCACACTGCGCAACGAGCTGCCATGATGGACTCCCTTGATACTTGCTTCCAAGTCTGCCGTGCCCAGACAGCGGTCTGAACACACAACTTCACTAATATAGCCGCAAATCCGACAAACCGCAAATGCAGCGTGTATTATGCCGGCCACTATACCGCGGCGGCCCGACCGTCGCACGGGGCGCGGGACCGGGCCTCCCCGACCCCGGCGACCCGATGCGGCCGATGCGGCCGACACGTCGCGTCCGCCATGCGGGACCGGACCGGGACATGCGCCTGCGGCCCGACCGCCCCGGCAGACACCCCCGCACCGGCCGTCCCGTACGGACGGGCGCCGGGTGCCGCATGACGCGCCGCGATGACGCCTACGGAGGAATCACCCTCGGGAACGAGTGCGCCCGCCGGCGGACGCACGCTAATATCGACGGTACGGCGGTCGCACGGAAGCTCCCGACCTCTCAGGCAACTCCCATGCGATCGCGGTACAACCGGTAATACCTACGCGCGAAGGGGCGCGTGCAGGGTCTAAGGAGGCATCATGGCCGATACTGGCAACACCACGGCGCGCCGCAATGCGCATGCGCCGACCGTCATCTCCCTCGGGCAGGTCTGGGTCGACATCATGATGGCCGTCGACGAGCTGCCGAAGGCGGGCGAGTTCACGGCCTGCACGAACACCACGCCCACGGTGGACGGCGTGTTCCGCATGATGCTCGCCGCCCGGCGCATGGGCGCGCCCGTCGAGCACGCCGGCATCGTCGGCGAGGGGCCGTGGGCCGCGCTGGTGCGCCGCGCGTACGAGGAGTCCGGCATCACGCACACCGGCCCGACCCGACTCGACGCGGACACCGGCTTCCGCCTGGTCGTCAACGACAGCCACGGCGGGAAGACCTTCATCGCGACCTACGGCGCCGAATCGCAGGGCAACGAGACGTCGTTCGACACCGTGGACCCGCAGCCCGGCGACGTGGTGCACCTGAGCGGCAACTCGCTGATGGACCACACGGCCGCCGGCATCGACGGGTTCGTGCGCCGCATCGCCGGAGACCCGGACGCGCGCGACTACCGGGTCGTGCTCAACCCGACCAACTCGCTGCACCTGGTCAACGACCGCCTGCTGGAGGACCTGGTGCTGGCGCGCCCGATCTGGTCGTGCAACCGCCAGGCCGCCTACAAGCTCGCCGACCGGCTCGGCGTGGCGATGGACGAGGTGCCGCTGACCGTCGGCGGGACCTTCGACAACGAGATGCGCGCGCTGTGCGACGACCTGGGCACGGCGCTGCGCGCGCCGCTGGTCGTCCGGGCCGGATCGCGCGGCGCCTGGGTGCGTCTGCCCGGCGGCGAGGTCACGCACGTCGAGGGCTTCCCGACCAAGGCGGTGCACACCCGCTCGGCCGGCACCTGCCACACCGGCGTACTGTGCGCGATGCTCGCGCAGGGCCAGTCGCTGGTCGAGGCCACGCGGGTGGCGAACGCCGCGTCGTCGCTGGCGATCGAGCACAGCCGCAACGGCATCCCGGTGCCGCCGTTCCGCGACGAGGTCGTCACCCTGCTCGACAGCGTCGACCCCGCCCCGCTCCAGCGGTGACGCGCTCCCCCACGCGTGAAGGGCCGTGCGCTCCGGAGTGAACCGCACCCCGATTGTTGGACTGGAGAAATTCAGATTCGATGATCGGAGGTGCGGTTCTTGCGTATGCGGGAGGATCGGAGGAAGCGTTATGATGACGGGTTTCGGCGAGAGGCGTTGAGGCT
>NZ_JAHBBD010000040.1 GCF_019331775.1 Bifidobacterium phasiani | reverse complement strand
TTTGGGGGTCCGTTAGCGCGGTTCATGGGGTGTCGGGGTTTTTGTGTGGACGTCCTTCCTTATAGGATGTCCCGTCATTTTGTTGTGAGTCGTTTTTCGGCTTTTCGCAAGGTTTTTTGTGGAGGGTTCGATTCTGGCTCAGGATGAACGCTGGCGGCGTGCTTAACACATGCAAGTCGAACGGGATCCCGGGGCTTCGGCCTTGGGTGAGAGTGGCGAACGGGTGAGTAATGCGTGACCAACCTGCCCCATGCACCGGAATAGCTCCTGGAAACGGGTGGTAATGCCGGATGCTCCAGCTGACCGCATGGGATGCTGGGAAAGCTTTTGCGGCATGGGATGGGGTCGCGTCCTATCAGCTTGTTGGTGGGGTGATGGCCTACCAAGGCTTCGACGGGTAGCCGGCCTGAGAGGGCGACCGGCCACATTGGGACTGAGATACGGCCCAGACTCCTACGGGAGGCAGCAGTGGGGAATATTGCGCAATGGGCGAAAGCCTGACGCAGCGACGCCGCGTGCGGGATGAAGGCCTTCGGGTTGTAAACCGCTTTTATCGGGGAGCAAGCGAGAGTGAGTGTACCCGTTGAATAAGCACCGGCTAACTACGTGCCAGCAGCCGCGGTAATACGTAGGGTGCAAGCGTTATCCGGATTTATTGGGCGTAAAGGGCTCGTAGGCGGTTCGTCGCGTCTGGTGTGAAAGTCCATCGCTTAACGGTGGATCTGCGCCGGGTACGGGCGGGCTGGAGTGCGGTAGGGGAGACTGGAATTCCCGGTGTAACGGTGGAATGTGTAGATATCGGGAAGAACACCAATGGCGAAGGCAGGTCTCTGGGCCGTTACTGACGCTGAGGAGCGAAAGCGTGGGGAGCGAACAGGATTAGATACCCTGGTAGTCCACGCCGTAAACGGTGGATGCTGGATGTGGGGCCCTTTCCACGGGTTCCGTGTCGGAGCTAACGCGTTAAGCATCCCGCCTGGGGAGTACGGCCGCAAGGCTAAAACTCAAAGAAATTGACGGGGGCCCGCACAAGCGGCGGAGCATGCGGATTAATTCGATGCAACGCGAAGAACCTTACCTGGGCTTGACATGTTCCCGACGGCGTCGGAGACGGCGCTTCCCTTCGGGGCGGGTTCACAGGTGGTGCATGGTCGTCGTCAGCTCGTGTCGTGAGATGTTGGGTTAAGTCCCGCAACGAGCGCAACCCTCGCCCCGTGTTGCCAGCGCGTCATGGCGGGAACTCACGGGGGACCGCCGGGGTTAACTCGGAGGAAGGTGGGGATGACGTCAGATCATCATGCCCCTTACGTCCAGGGCTTCACGCATGCTACAATGGCCGGTACAGCGGGATGCGACATGGCGACATGGAGCGGATCCCTGAAAACCGGTCTCAGTTCGGATCGCAGTCTGCAACTCGACTGCGTGAAGGCGGAGTCGCTAGTAATCGCGGATCAGCAACGCCGCGGTGAATGCGTTCCCGGGCCTTGTACACACCGCCCGTCAAGTCATGAAAGTGGGCAGCACCCGAAGCCGGTGGCCCAACCCGTTCGCGGGGGGGAGCCGTCTAAGGTGAGGCTCGTGATTGGGACTAAGTCGTAACAAGGTAGCCGTACCGGAAGGTGCGGCTGGATCACCTCCTTTCTACGGAGATTCAGGACGCGGGTTTTCGCGTCCGGTGTGTGCCCTCGGGGCCGCGCGGTGGTCGCGTGGCCGGGGGGTGTGCTGGTGTGGAAGAGATCGTTGGCTTCGGTGGTATGGACGCGCTTTTGGGCTCCCGGACCGCCACCCCGCGATCGTTGGTCGTGGTGCGGTTCGTGCCCCGGGCCCGTCGGCCCCCTGTCGTGGGGGTGTCGTGGCGGGTGCGGGTGCGTGGTGGTTTGAGAACTGGATAGTGGACGCGAGCAAGAAAGTGATTTTTCTTGTTTACTGTATTTTTTCGGACGAACTTTTTGGTTCGTTTCGTTGGATCGTTTTGTGATCATTATGTGCGAAGATCTGTTGTCCGGTGTTTGCTGGCTTGTTGGCTTGCGGCGTTTAGCGCGTTGCTTGCCAAGGGCGTATGGTGGATGCCTTGGCAGACAGGACCGATGAAGGACGTGTGAGGCTGCGATAAGCCTCGGGGAGCCGCCAGCAGGGCTTTGATCCGAGGATTTCCGAATGGGGGAACCCGGCGACCGTCATGGGTCGTCACCGGCTTTTGCCGGGGGGTACGCAGGGAAGTGAAACATCTCAGTACCTGCAGGAAAGGATACTCCGTGAGTAGTGGCGAGCGAAAGCGGATCAGGCCAAACCATGCGCGCGTGATACCCGTCGGGGGTTGCGTGCGTGGTGTTGCGGGAGCATGTGTCCGGGTGCCGACGAGCCCGGCGGGAGTGATAAAACGGCGTGTCAGGCGAACGGGATTGAATTCCCGGCCGCAGAGGGTGATGGCCCCGTAGCCGGACGCGCGTCGTCTCCCGATCGTGTCTCCCAAGTAGCGCGGGCCCCGTGGAATCCCGCGTGAATCCGCCCAGACCGTTGGGTAAGCCTAAGTATTCCTGTCTGACCGATAGCGTACTAGTACCGTGAGGGAAAGGTGAAAAGCACCCCGGGAGGGGAGTGAAACAGTTCCTGAAACCGTGCGCCTACAATCCGTCGGGGCCCCCTTGTGGGGTGACGGCGTGCCTATCGAAAAATGAGTCTGCGAGTCAGTGGTGTGTGGCGAGCATAAGCCGTGTGGCGTATGCGTAGCGAAAGCGAGTCCTAACAAGGCGTTTTAGTCGCATGCCCTGGACCCGAAGCGGGATGATCTAGCCCTGGGCAGGTTGAAGCGCGGGTAAGACCGCGTGGAGGACCGAACCCACCTGGGTTGAAAACCGGGGGGATGACCTGGGGCTAGGGGTGAAAGGCCAATCAAATTCCGTGATAGCTGGTTCTCTCCGAAATGCATTTAGGTGCAGCGTCGGGTGATTACATCCGGGGGGTAGAGCTACTGGATGCTTGCGGGCCCATATCGGGTACCAATAGCAGCCAAACTCCGAATACCCGTGATGCGTATCCCGGCAGTGAGTCGGCGGGGGATAAGCTCCGTCGTCGAAAGGGAAACAGCCCAGATCGTCGTCTAAGGTCCCCAAGCGTGTGCTAAGTGGGAAAGGATGTGGAGTCGCATAGACAGCCAGGAGGTTGGCTTAGAAGCAGCCACCCTTGAAAGAGTGCGTAACAGCTCACTGGTCTAGTGGTTCCGCGCCGACAATGTAGCGGGGCTCAAGCACACCACCGAAGACGCGGCAGTGCATTGCACTGGGTAGGAGAGCGTCCCCAGCGGGGCGAAGCGGCCGTGTAAACGCGCCGTGGACTGCTGGGGAGTGAGAATGCAGACATGAGTAGCGAGAGGCGGGTGAAGATCCCGCCCGCTGGATGACCAAGGGTTCCAGGGCCACGTTCATCGTCCCTGGGTGAGTCGGGTCCTAAGGCGAGGCCGACAGGCGTAGTCGAATGGATGAACGGGTCGATATTCCCGTACCGGCTTGCAGCCGCCCAAACCGAAAGGGTGAGCACTAACCTCCCGCTCATCCCGGACCGTCCTTCGGGGCGGCGAGGGGTGTGTGGTTGGGACCGTAGCCCCGGTAGGTCAGCGCAGGAGTGACGCAGACAGGTAGCCGGCCGCGGAGGTGGTTTTCCGTGGTCAAGCACGCAGGACGCGGGGCAGGCAAATCCGTCCCGCATGAGTCCGAGGTGCGATGATGGGGCCCGTTGGGGCCGAATCCGGTGATCCTGGCTGCCGAGAAAAGCTTCGGCGTGAGGCTGCCGGCCGCCCGTACCCCAAACCGACACTGGTGGTCAGGTAGAGAATACCAAAGCGATCGAGCGAATCCTGGTCAAGGAACTCGGCAAATTACTCCCGTGCCTTCGGTATAAGGGAGACCCCCGACGGTGAACCGGCTTGCCCGGGGAGCGGTTGGGGGTGGCACAGACCAGGGGGTAGCGACTGTTTACCAAAAACACAGGAGCGTGCGAAGACGTAAGTCGCTGTATACGCTCTGACGCCTGCCCGGTGCCGGAAGGTTAAGAGGATCCGTCAACCCTTCGGGGTGAAGCGGTGAATTCAAGCCCCGGTAAACGGCGGTGGTAACTATAACCATCCTAAGGTAGCGAAATTCCTTGTCGGGTAAGTTCCGACCTGCACGAATGGCGTAACGACTTCCCCACTGTCTCGACCAGGAGCTCGGCGAAATTGCAGTACGAGTAAAGATGCTCGTTAAGCGCAGAAGGACGAAAAGACCCCGGGACCTTTACTATACCTTGGTATTGGCATTAGGTGCGGATTGTGTAGCATAGGCGGGAGGCTTCGAAGCACGGGCGCCAGCTCGTGTGGAGCCGTAGGTGAAATACCGCTCTGTTCTCATTTGATGTCTAACCTCGGGCAGTCATCCTGCCCAGGGACAGTGCCTGGCGGGTAGTTTAACTGGGGCGGTTGCCTCCCAAAGAGTAACGGAGGCGCTCAAAGGTCCGCTCAGCCCGGTTGGCAATCGGGTGTCGAGTGCAATCGCACAAGCGGGCTTGACTGTGAGACTGACGGGTCGAGCAGGGACGAAAGTCGGAGATAGTGATCCGGTGCCGGTGTACGGACGCGGCATCGCTCAACGGATAAAAGGTACCCCGGGGATAACAGGCTGATCATTCCCAAGAGTCCATATCGACGGGATGGTTTGGCACCTCGATGTCGGCTCGTCGCATCCTGGGGCTGGAGCAGGTCCCAAGGGTTCGGCTGTTCGCCGATTAAAGCGGCACGCGAGCTGGGTTCAGAACGTCGTGAGACAGTTTGGTCTCTATCCTCTGCGCTCGTTGGAATCCTGAGGAGACCTGCCCATAGTACGAGAGGACCTGGGTGGACGAACCTCTGGTATGCCAGTCGTCACGCCAGTGGCGCGGCTGGTTGGCTACGTTCGGAAGGGATAACCGCTGAAAGCATCTAAGCGGGAAGCCTGCTCCAAGATTAGGATTCCTTGCCTCCTTCGGGGGGCTGGAGACTCCATGCAGAACACGTGGTTGATAGGCCGGACGTGGAAGCCCCGCGAGGGGTGGAGCTGACCGGTACTAACAGTCGAACGGCAACCGTTTCCCCAACCCGTACGGGCTGGGGGCGGCGCGGCCTTCGGGCCGGCGTTCCCGGACGACAGGGAGCGCATCATGACCACACACGATACCAAGCAGTGGGAAGTCCTTTCCGCTCGCGTCCGCCGTCCGGTCCCCGAACCACCACACCATGCCATCCCCCGCCCCACGGGACGGGACGAGAACCGAAAAGATTTGCGGCGGCCATGGCCCAGGTGAGACGCCCGGTCCCATTCCGAACCCGGAAGCTAAGGCCTGGCACGGCGATGGTACTGCACCCGATGGGGTGTGGGAGAGTAGCACGCCGCCGCATCACACTTCCAAGGGAGGGGAGACACCACCACGGTGCCTCCCCTCCCT
>NZ_JAHBBD010000004.1 GCF_019331775.1 Bifidobacterium phasiani | reverse complement strand
TCAGATATGTAAAATGTCTTCTCTTCACAGATGCGGCGACCACCGAGTTCTACACTTCTAGCTTCGTCGGCAGCGTCAGATGTGTATACCAGACCGCGTCCCGGGGCAGGGCGCCGCCCGTCCCGGCCCCGCGGCGGGGGAGCCCGGCTGTCAAGCAATGCGGTTACACTTGGCTCGGTTTGTGTGCGGGTACCCGGCAGGCCAGACGCGCCCCGGTACCGATGGGACGCAACTGAAGCCGAATAAGAGAGGTTGTTTGATGGCAGTTCGTGGTGATATTCGGAATGTGGCGATCGTGGCGCACGTCGATCACGGCAAGACCACGCTCGTGAACGCGATGCTCCAGCAGTCGCACGTGTTCTCCGAACGCGAGGAGGTCCCCGACCGCGTGATGGACTCCAACGATCTGGAGCGCGAGAAGGGCATCACGATCCTCGCGAAGAACACGGCCGTGCAGTACACCGGCCCGCTGGCCGCCAAGTACGGCCACCCCGAGGGGATCACGATCAACGTCATCGACACCCCGGGCCACGCCGACTTCGGCGGCGAGGTCGAGCGCGGCATCTCGATGGTCGACGGCGTGGTGCTGCTCGTCGACGCCTCGGAGGGCCCGCTGCCGCAGACCCGCTTCGTGCTGCGCAAGGCGCTCGAGGCCAAGCTGCCGGTCATCCTGTGCGTGAACAAGGTCGACCGCCCGGACGCCCGCATCGAGGAGGTCGTCGGCGAGTCCACCGACCTGCTGCTCGGCCTGGCCCAGGACGTGATGGAGGAGGGCGTCGACCTCGACCTGGACTCCCTGCTCGACCTGCCGGTCATCTACTGCGCCGCCAAGGCGGGCTACGCCTCGACCAACCAGCCGGAGAACGGCGGCATGCCGGACAACGACGACCTGGAGCCGCTGTTCGACGCGATCATCTCGAACATCCCCGCCCCCGAATACGAGGAGGGCGCCCCGCTGCAGGCGCACGTCACCAACATCGACGCCTCCGACTACCTGGGCCGCCTCGGCCTGGTGCGCATCTACAACGGCACGCTGGTCAAGGGCAAGCAGTACGGCCTGAGCCGCGTCGACGGCTCGATCGAGAACTTCAGGCTCTCCGAGATCCTGCGCACCAAGGGCCTGGACCGCTACCCGGTCGAGCAGGCCGGCCCCGGCGACATCGTCGCGATCGCCGGCGTGAACGACATCATGATCGGCGAGACGATCGTCGACCCCGCCGACCCCAGGCCGCTGCCGCTCATCCACGTCGACGAGCCTGCCATCTCGATGACCTTCGGCATCAACGACTCGCCGCTGGCCGGCACCGAGGGCAAGGACCACAAGCTCACGGCCCGCATGATCAAGGACCGCCTGGACCGCGAGCTGATCGGCAACGTGTCGATCCGCGTGCTGCCGACCGACCGCCCCGACGCCTGGGAGGTGCAGGGCCGCGGCGAGCTGGCGCTGGCCGTGCTCGCCGAGCAGATGCGCCGCGAGGGCTACGAGCTGACCGTCGGCCGTCCGCAGGTGGTCACCAAGACCATCGACGGCCAGGTGTGCGAGCCGATGGAGAGCACGACGATCGACGTGCCCGAGGAGTACATGGGCACCGTCACCCAGCTCATGGCCGACCGCAAGGGCCGCATGGAGTCGATGGCCAACCACGGCTCCGGCTGGGTGCGCCTGCAGTTCACCGTGCCGAGCCGCGGCCTGATCGGCTTCCGCACCGCGCTGCTGTCCGCCACGCGCGGCACCGGCATCGCCTCGTCGCTCTCCGCCGGCTACGCGCCGTGGGCCGGGCAGATCGTCACCCGCCAGAACGGCTCGATGGTGTGCGACCGCAAGGGCGTGGCCACCCCGTACGCGATGCAGCGTCTGCAGGCGCGCGGCAACTTCTTCGTCGAACCGCAGTCCCCGGTGTACGAGGGCCAGGTCGTCGGCGTGAACAACAAGCCCGACGAGCTGGACGTGAACATCACGCTGGCCAAGCACATGACGAACATGCGCTCCTCGACCGCCGACGTGCTGGAGACCCTCACCCCGCCGATCAAGATGAGCCTCGAGGAGGCCCTCGACTTCGCGAACGAGGACGAGTGCGTCGAGGTCACGCCGGAGTCGGTCCGCGTGCGCAAGATCATCCTCGGCCGCGAGGACTGGTACAAGTGGCGAGCCAAGCAGCGCCGTCAGAACAATCAGGCCGGCAAGTAGCCCGATTGTTCCGACGCTTCGCAGCCTTGGCGGCCACCCGCTGACGCGTGTGCTTCGCAGCCTTGGCGGCTGCTCACCTCAGCTATGGACACCCCACCGGGGGTGTCCATTACGCTTCGGCACTTCGCCTACAGGCAATCCACCGGACTGCCTGCCTGACGGCTCGGCAGAACAATCAGGCCAACAAGTAGCCCACGGCCCGGCGGCGCCGGACGACGACGGGCGGTCCCCACGGGCCGCCCGTTTTTCGTACCGCCGTCCGCCGCGCGGTCAGCAAGGCGTGGCATGCTGGAACGCATGACCGATATGACGAACCGTCCCGGGAACCGCTCGCTGCTGCCGTGGAGCCACCGGCAGCACATCGTGGTCCGCGTGCTGATCACGATGCTCGCCGGCGCGGCGAGCGGCGTCGTCGGCACGCTGGCGCACCGCATGGGCGCCGAATACAACATCCCCTACGGCCTGGCGCTGGCGTTCCTGATCCTCGGCATCTCGACGTGGTGCGCCCGCGCCCGCTGCAACGCCATCGGCATCGGCTTCCATCTGATCGCCTCGTCGGGCGTGGTCTGGGGCATGGCGATGTACGGCCCCGGCGGCGACGCGATGATCCCGATCGGGTTCAGCGCCCCGATGCCGTTCTTCGTGCAGAACGCGGGCAGCATCTGGCTGTACGGCGAGATCCTGCTGCAGGTGGTCATGCTCTTCCTGCCGGCGCGGTGGTTCGTCGTCCCGCCGCGCGAGGAGCGCCTCGACGACGGCGACGTCGATGCGGCTTACGGCGGCGGGAACGGGGAGTCGGCTTCCCCCGCCTCCGTCTCCGGAGCCGTCGCGCCGGGGGATGGGCCCGATGGATCGACGCAGGTCGACGACCGCCGCGAAGCCCCGTCCGGCGACACGGACTCCCCAGCGCCGGACGACGGCGCCGGGATCTTCCTGGGCCCCGGCCGCTGACCGGCGTGGCACGGCGCGCTCCCGGACCCCGAGACCCCGTGCCCGCCCGTGCCGTCCTCCCGCGCCGGCGTCCCGGTCCACGATGCGGCGCCGGCCGGCATGCCGGCGCGATGTGCGCTAACGTGGCTGAGGCGGCATTTCGGCGACTGACACGGAAACGGCGGCATCGATGAAACCTTTGCACTATCTCGGCCCGCAGGGCTCGTTCACCCACCAGGCGGCCGCGGCGGCGGCCGCCATGCTGCGCGACGGCGACGGCGGGGAGCCCGCGCTGCTGGCCGCGGCCGACGTCCCGCAGATCATGGACGCCGTGCAGCGCGGCGAGGCGTGGGGCGTCATCGCCTGGGAGAACAACGTCGAGGGGTACGTGGTGCCCAACCTCGACATGCTGATCGACGCGCGCGACGCGGCCGGGTTCGCCCGCGTCGGCGTCGACATCGCCTTCGACGCCTTCGTCCGCCCGGACGGCGACGGCATGGACGGCGACGGCGCCGACGGCGCGGAGCCCGCGATCGACGGCGCCGTCGTCTCGGCGCACGCGCATGGGCTGGCGCAGTGCGCGGGCTTCATCGCCGAGCACCGGCTGACCCCGGTGCCGGCCGCCTCGAACGCGGCCGCATGCCGCGACCTGCGGCCCGGTCAGGTGGCGCTCGGCCCGTCGATCTGCGGCCCGCTGTACGGGCTGCGGACCTGGGCCGCCGGCGTGCAGGACTACCGCGGCGCGCGCACCGAGTTCCTGGTGCTCGCCCCGCGCGACGAGGCCCGGGCGATGCTGGAGCGCGCCCGCGCCGCCGGCGTCGGGGAGTTCGAGACGATCATCACCTTCATCCCGCTGAGCACCGGCCCCGGCGTGCTGGCGGACCTGCTGGACGTGCTGCGCGACGCCGGGCTGAACATGACCAGCTTCATCTCCCGGCCGATCAAGGGGCACGACGGCACCTACAGCTTCATCGCCACGATCGACGCGGCGCCCTGGCAGCCGAGGTTCCACGCGGTGCTCGAGGAGGTCGCCGAGCACGGCGACTGGGTCAAGACCCTGGCGGTCTATCCGCGGCGCGAGCGGCCCAACCCGCCGGTCGACGACTGGATGCTGCCCCGTGGCGGCGTGCGGCTGGCCGGGCCGATCGACGGCGCGGCGGAGGCCGGCGACGCCGGAAGGGAGCTGCTGTGGTGAACGGCGCCGCACATGACATGACGGATATGACGGCCCCGGCGGCCACGGCGCCCTGGCCGGTGCCCCGCAGCGTCGGCGTCGTCGGCCTGGGGCTGATCGGCGGCTCCCTGGCCCGCCGGCTGAACGACGCGGGCTGCCGCGTGCTGGCGTGGAACCATACGACGCGCCCGTACGAGGCCGCCGCCGCGCAGGGCATCGCGTGCCTGCCGACGCTGGAGGCCCTGGCCCAGGCCCGGCCCGAGGTGCTGGTGCTGTGCAACCCGCTCAAGGCGATGCCCGAGATGCTTGAACGGCTCAAGCCGGTGCTCGACGACGCCACGACGCTGACCGACGTCGGCAGCGTCAAGGGCATGGTGCGCGAGCAGGTGCGGGCCGCGGGACTGGGGGAGCGCTACGTGGGCGCCCATCCGATGGCCGGCAACGAGCGGTCGGGCTGGTCGGCCGCCGACCCGGCGCTGTACGACGGCGCGCTGTGGGCGGTGAGCGTCGACGGGGACACCGCATACGAGCGCTTCCAGGCCGTCGCCGGCATGATCGTCGGTGTGGGCCGCAACCGGATGATCGTGATCGACGACGCGACGCACGACCGCGCCGCCGCGCTGATCTCGCACATGCCCCACGTCGTGGCGACCGCGCTGGTCGACGAGCTGGTGGACAGCCCCGAGCGCGACGTCGCCGTCGCATTGGCGGCGGGCTCGTGGCGCGACATGACCCGCGTGGCGCTGACCGACCCCGACCGCACGCGCGCGATGGTCGAGGAGGACGCGGCCAACGTCGAGGCGCTGCTGCGGCGCATGGCCGCGCGGCTGTCCGGCATGGCCGACGCGCTGCACGCCTGGCGGTCCGACGGACCGGACGACGGCGGACGGACGCGCGCGCAGCGCGAGATCCTGCGGTTCTTCGCCGCGGGGCAGCCGTTCCGCGACTACAAGGCCGAGGCCGCCGCCGGCGAGGCGCACGGCGCCACGGCCACGCTCGGGCTCGGCGATGACTGGCGGGAGGCGCTGATGGCGTCGGCGCGCCGGGGCGAGCACGTCGTCGGGCTTGCGGACGCGCGCCGCGTGGCGGTGCAGCGGCGCTCCCATCTGGCCGATTGAGCCGGCCGGGCGGCTACGGGCGCGGGGCCGGGCGCTCCGGCACCGGCTTGATGGTGACGATCGATTCGACGTCGATCGTCACGCGCTGCTCCGGGCGCGAGCCGTTGGCCGCCGCGTCGCGGGTCATCTCCAGCGTGTGCCCGTCCCAGGAGCGCACGTGGCCGACGTAGTCGCGGAACTTCATTCGGTGGTCGGCCGGGTCGACGCCCTCGCAGATGCGTACGACGATGCGCGCCCCGGCCGGGATCTCGCGTGGCATGGGCATGATGCCTCCTTCCGTCGGTCCCGATCGTTCCCATCGTACGCCGGCCGGACGCCGGCCGCGCCGGTGCGTCCGGCGCGGGAGACCTGTCGGTCTAGGCTGGGGCATGGTGACGATATCGGCGGGCCGCTCGCGGCGGCCGCGAAAGGGGGCCGGATGCGGTTCGACGGCGAGCTTGGGGAGTACTGCACGTACCTGCGGGCCAACCGCGGGCTGAGCGAGAACACGCTGCGCGCCTACCGGCACGACGTCGGCGACTGCCTGCGGTTCCTCGAACGGCGCGGCGTGCGTGAGCTCGGCGAGGTGGGCATCGAGGACCTGCGCGCGTGGATGGCCGGCGAATCGCGCTCGCACGCGCGCTCGAGCATGGCGCGCAAGACGGTGGCGGTGCGCGGCTTCTTCGCCTGGGCCCGCGACCACGGGGTCACGCCGGCCGATCCCGCGGCCGTGCTGATGACGCCGAAGATCCCCATGACGCTGCCCGTCGTGCTCAACGAGTCGCAGGCCGAACGGCTGATGGACAGCGCCGGGGCGGCGTGCCTGCCCGCCGACGCGGGGGAGGGCCCCGGACCGGACGCCGCAACGGAATCTTCGGGCGGCGACGCGGTCGAGGGCGACGGGGCCGGGACAGCGCCGGACCGCGCCGCTGCGCACGTCGCCGGGTGCAGGGACGCGGCGCGGCACACGGCCTTGGCGCTGCGCGACGCGGCGATGCTCGAGGTGCTGTATGCCACCGGCGTGCGCGTGGCCGAGCTGGTCGGCCTGGACCTGGGCGACGTGACGTTCGACAACCGCACGATGCGCGTGACCGGCAAGGGCGACAAGCAGCGGGTGGTGCCGTTCGGCGTGCCGGCGCAGCGGGCGCTGGAGCGGTGGATCGGCGGGGGCCGCCCGGCGCTGGCCGGCGCGAGGTCGGGCGACGCGCTGTTCCTCGGCGCGCGCGGCTCGCGCATCGACCAGCGGGTCGTGCGCCAGGTCGTCCACGAGCGCGCCGCGCAGGCCGGCGTCCCCGACATCGGGCCCCACGCCCTGCGCCACAGCGCGGCCACGCATCTGCTCGACGGCGGCGCGGACCTGCGCGAGGTGCAGGAGATGCTGGGCCATGCGTCGCTGCGGACCACGCAGCGCTACACGCACGTGTCGATCGAACAGCTCAAGCAGCGCTACGGCCAGGCCTTCCCCCGGGCGTGACCGGACGCGCGGGCCGCGCCACGGGGCGTCCCCACGGGGCTGCAACGTTTCACCGGCGGGCTGGTGTCCACTATGTGGAAAGTTTTCCGGGGGCCATCCGCCGTCTGCTACGATTTTCCGCCTTTCGGACGCCAGCGGCGGAATCGCGGGAATACCGGCGCTCGCCGGTCCGGGGCCGTGACCGACACATGAACGCGGCCTGAACTTCCGAGGTCTTTGGTATAACAGCATCTACTGGTTACGACGCCCCGTCGCTGGTCCTATGACTAGAATGGGAGAGTTTGTAACGGACAACCACATTCCTGATGAGGGAGTAGCAAGTGATTAAGTACATCATCAAACGATTGGTGAATTATGTGATCATGCTATTCGTCGCCATCTCGATGACGTACTTCCTGGCAAGCGCGTTCATGGACCCGCGTTCGAATTACATGGCCCGTAATCCCCGCCCGCCGGAGGCCTCGATCGACCGGTCCCTGGACCTCGCCAACATCAACGACAAGACCTCGGTGTTCGTCCGCTACTTCAACTGGCTGAAGGGCATCGTCACCGAATGGGACTGGGGCCTGTCGCCCGACCAGGAGCCGGTGGGCCCGGCCGTCGCCTCGCGCATCTCGGCCTCGGTGCAGCTGGTGACCATCTCCACGATCCTGTCGATCATCATCGGCGTGAGCCTGGGCGTGTACACCGCCATCCGCCAGTACAAGTGGCAGGACCGCGCGCTGAACGCGCTGTCCACGCTGTTCCTCGTCACCCCGGCCGCCGTGCTCGGCCTGCTGATCGTGCTCGGCGCCATCGCCATCAACAACGCGACCGGCACTCGCATCTTCTACGTCACGGGCCTGCATTCCTACGAGGGGGGGAACATAGGCCTGTCGATACTCGACTTCCTGCAGCACATCATCCTGCCGACCCTGGTGCTCACCGCCATCGGCTACGTGAACTACCACCTCACCCAGCGCACCTACCTGCTCGACACGATGAACGCCGACTACGTGCGCACCGCCCGCGCCAAGGGCCTGACGCTCAACCAGGCGATCCGCAAGCACGCGCTGCGCACCTCGCTGATCCCGACGACCACCAACATCGCGTTCTCGATCGCCAGCATCTTCACCGGCGCGGTCATCACCGAGACGGTGTTCGCGATCAACGGCCTGGGCCGGTACTTCGTGACGACGATCAACGACAACGACATCAACGGCGCCGTCTGCATCGCGGCCTTCAGCGGCGTGTGCACGCTGGCCGGCGCGCTGCTGGCCGACATCCTCGCCGCGTGGCTCGACCCGCGCATCCGGCTGAACTGATGGAAGGTGCGTGATTCGAAGTGAACAAAGCAGTGCAGTTGGACGTGACGCCCCGCAACGGGGCCTACGGCGCGGAAGGAGACCGCTCGTGAGCGAAATGGCCGCTGAAACCAAGGACCTCGGACTCAATCAGGACATCGCCAACGAAGGCGAGCCGACGGTCGTCGTGACCCGCCCCTCCCAGGGCGGCGACGCGCAGAGCGACTTCAAGCGCACCAGCCGCATGACGCTGTACGTGCGCCGCTTCCTGCGCCGCCCCTCCGCCGTGTTCGGCATGGTGATCTTCATCATCCTCGTGCTGTTCGCCCTGCTCGGCGACAAGATCAGCCCGTGGCGCTACGACGAGCCGGACTTCACCGCGCTCGCGCAGGCGCCGAGCGCCGACCACTGGCTCGGCACCACGATCGGCGGCTCCGACATGTACGCGATGATCGTGCGCGGCCTGGGCCGCTCGCTGCTCGTCGGCGTCATCTCCTCGGTGCTCATCATGATCATCTCCGCGCTGATCGGCACGACGATCGCCTTCTTCGAGGGCGTCGTCGAGAAGGTCGGCATGTGGCTGCTCGACATGCTGCTGGTCATCCCGTCCTTCCTGCTCGTCGCGATGATCGTGCGCTCCTCGTCGGGCACCTCCGGCTGGCTGTGGCTGACCATCGGCATCACGGCCTTCGGCTGGATCGGCTACGCCCGCGTGATCCGCACGCTGACGATGAGCCTGCGCGAGCTCGACTACATCCGCGCCGCCAAGTTCATGGGCGTCAGCTCGTTCCGCATCATCGTGCGCCACCTGGTGCCGAACCTCGGCTCGGTCCTGATCATCAACACCGTGCTCGGCGTGGTCAGCGCCGTCAACCAGGAGACCGCGCTGAGCTTCCTCGGCCTGGGCATCAAGGCCCCTGACACCTCGCTCGGCACGCTGCTGATGAACGGCCAGAGCTCGGTGCTCACCGCGCCGTGGATTCTGCTGTTCCCGTCCGCCGTGCTGATCCTGCTGACCTTCTCGGTGCAGCTGATCGGCGACGGCCTGCGCGACGCGATCGATCCCTATTCCCGTTCGGCCGGAAAGGCGGAGTGATGACTGACACGACGATGAACAACACGACGACCGCCGAGGACAAGCCGATCCTCGAGGTGCGCGACCTGCGCGTGAACTTCGCCTCCGAGGCCGGCACCGTGCGCGCCGTGCGCGGCGTGAACTTCGACCTGTACCGCGGCAAGACGCTCGGCATCGTGGGCGAGTCCGGCTCCGGCAAGTCCGTCACGTCGATGGCGATCATGGGCCTGCTGGACAAGAACGCCCATGTCGAGGGCTCGATCAGGTTCCGCGGCGATGAGCTGCTGACCAAGACCGACAAGGAGATGAGCGTCCTGCGCGGCGACCGCATCGCGATGGTCTTCCAGGACCCGCTCTCCGCCCTGACCCCGGTGTTCTCGATCGGCCAGCAGCTCGAGGAGGCCCTGGTCATCCACAACCCGAAGATGACCAAGGAGCAGATCGCCAAGCGCTCGATCGAGCTGCTCAAGCTGGTCGGCATCCCGAACGCCGAGGAGCGCCTCAAGGCCTATCCGCACCAGTTCTCCGGCGGCATGCGCCAGCGCGTGGTCATCGCCATGGCCATCGCCAACAACCCCGACGTCATCATCTGCGACGAGCCGACCACGGCCCTCGACGTGACGATCCAGGCCCAGGTGCTCGAGGTCCTGCAGCGCGCCCAGCAGGAGACCGGCGCCGCCGTCATCTTCATCACCCACGACCTCGGCGTCATCGCCGGCATCGCCGACGACATCATCGTGATGTACGCCGGCCGCCCGGTCGAGAAGGCCGACGTCGACACCGTGTTCTCGCAGCCGGTCATGCCCTACACGATGGGTCTGCTGGGCGCCGTGCCGCGCCCCGACCGCGCCAAGTCGAGCCGTCTGGTGCCGATCCCCGGCGCGCCGATGAACCTGGTGAACATGCCCAAGGGCTGCCCGTTCGCGCCGCGCTGCCCGCTGGCGACCGACGTGTGCCGCCAGAGCGAGCCCGATCTGCTGCCCGTCGAGGGCCGCGAGGGCCAGCTCGCCGCCTGCCACCGCGTCAGGGAGATCGTCGGCAAGGGGCTGACCTTCCGCGACATCTACTCGGTGGGCGAGTCCGTCACCTCGAAGTTCGCCGGCATCCCGCGCGAGGACCGCCAGGTCGTGCTCGACGTGAAGCATCTGAAGAAGACCTTCCCGCTGACCGCCGGCGGGTTCCTGCGCCGCAAGGTCGGCGAGGTCCACGCCGTCGACGACGTCACGCTCGACGTGCGCGAGGGCGAGACCGTCGCGCTGGTGGGCGAGTCCGGCTCCGGCAAGTCCACCACGCTGCTGGAGATCATGGAGTTCAAGCAGCCCGAGTCGGGCGAGATCTCCGTGCTCGGCCAGCGCGTCGAGAAGCGCATGAGCCGCGAGACCAGGCGCCAGCTGCACAGCAAGGTGCAGTACATCTTCCAGGACCCGATGAGCTCGCTCGATCCGCGTCTGCCGATCTACGACATCCTCGCCGAGCCGCTCAAGGTGCAGAAGATGTCCAAGGAGCAGATCAACGACCGCATCCGCGACCTGATGGCCCTGGTCGAGCTCAACCCCGACCAGGTCGACCGCTTCCCGACGCAGTTCTCGGGCGGCCAGCGCCAGCGCATCGCCATCGCGCGCGCCCTGGCGGTCAACCCCAAGCTCGTGCTGCTCGACGAGCCGGTCTCCGCGCTCGACGTCTCGATCCAGGCCGGCGTCATCAACCTGCTCGAGGACCTGCAGAACAAGCTGGGCGTGGCCTACCTGTTCGTGGCCCACAACCTGTCGGTCATCCGCCACATCTCGAACCGCATCGCGGTGATGTACCTCGGCCGCATCGTCGAGATCGGCAGCAACCACGACGTGTTCGAGACGCCGCTGCACCCGTACACCGAGGCGCTGCTGAGCGCCGTGCCGGTGCCGGACCCGAAGATCGAGCGCACCCGCCAGCGCATCGTGCTGCAGGGCGAGCTGCCCAGCCCGTCGGAGAGCTTCAGCGGCTGCCCGTTCGCGAGCCGCTGCCCGAAGTTCTCGACGCTGAGCAAGGAGCAGCAGGCGCGCTGCCTGGGCGAGGCCCCCGTGCTGGAGGTCAAGTCCGGCTCGGCCGACCACCTCGCCGCCTGCCACTTCGCCTGACGGCGCGCCGGACCGCGGCCGCGGTCCGCATGCCCGGACCATGAGAGCGGGCCTCCCGACATCGACGGGAGGCCCGCTCTCGTCGTTCGGCGGGGCGTGCGCGGCCGCCCGGCCCTCCAGGCTGCGCAGCGCGCGCTGCTATAGCACGGTTTGCTGAAAGTATCCTGAAGTTTTCTGCCGCATGTCCACAAGATGAACCACGAACTTGCTTCGAAGTTCGTTTCCGTTACCATCGAGAATGTTTCAGTGTCGCAAGACACATTCGAGACGAGAGGAACAAAGTGAAAACTCGCAAGACCATGATCGCGGTGACCGCCGCGTTCGCCGCGTGCATCCTGGCTCTGTCGGGCTGCGGCGGCAACAACGCGAACACCGATGACACCACCACCGACTACGTGCAGCCGGACGACGGCGTCCCGTCGAGCTACCAGGGCACCCTGCCGACCCCGGTCGCCGGCGAGCGCAACGACAACCCGACCGAGCGCGACGACATCCAGGACGGCGGCACGCTGACCCAGGACATCTCCGAGATCGGCCCGAACTGGAACATGAACAGCACCGACGGCAACACCGCCTACATGGGCGAGCTGTGGGCCTGGTACCAGCCGCATCTGTGGGACTACAGCGTCGGCGGCGAGGCCACGCCGAACCCGGACTACCTGACCAACGTCGAGGTCACCAGCGAGGATCCGCTGGTCGTGACCTACGACATCAACGAGAAGGCCGTCTGGAACGACGGCACGCCGATCGACTGGACCGCCTTCCAGGCCACCTGGACCTGCCTGAACGGCAAGGACGACCGTTACAACCCGCCGCAGACCATGGGCTATGAGAACATCGCCTCGGTCGAGCAGGGCGAGACCGCCAAGCAGGTCGTCGTCACCTTCGAGACTCCGTTCTATCCGTACCAGTACCTGTTCCAGAACCTGGTGAACCCGAACTCGGTCGATCCGGACGTGTTCACCCAGGGCTGGGTCAACGATCCGCACACCGAGTGGGCGGCCGGCCCGTACACCATCGATTCCTTCGACGACACGCAGGTCACCTTCGTGCGCAACGAGAACTGGTGGGGCAACCCGGGCAAGCTGGACAAGGTCATCTTCAAGCAGATGTCCGACTCCGCCGCCATCAACGCCTTCCAGAACGGCGAGATCGACGCCATCGGCGGCCGCGCCTCGGGCGGCGGCGCCTCCTCGGCCGATCGTCTGAAGATCGTCCGCGGCATGGACGGCGTCCAGCTGCGCATCGGCTACAGCATGCAGACCAACGTCTTCACCTACAACGGCACCGCCGGCGCCCTGCAGGACATCAACGTGCGCAAGGCCATCAGCCAGGGCTTCGACTACGACACCTGGATCTCGATCGCCTACCAGGGCGTGGACTGGAACCCGGAGCGTCCGGGCTCCGAGATCCTGCAGCCGTTCCAGGAGGGCTACGAGAACAACCTGCCGGAGGACGTGCAGGAGCTCGACGTCGAGGGCGCCAAGAAGACCCTCGAGGACGCCGGCTACACGATGGGCGACGAGTACTACGAGAAGGACGGCGAGACGCTGCACATCACCTACACCTACTTCGGTGACAGCGCCACCCAGACCGCCATGGCGAACGCCTACCAGCAGATGATGAAGAACATCGGCGTCGAGTGCGAGATCATCAACCTCGACAACTCGAAGTTCTCCGAGACCGTGACCAGCGGCTCCTACGAGGTGCTGCCGATGGGCTGGTCCGCCTCCGATCCGTTCGGCTACAGCTCCTCCGGCTTCCAGCTGTACGGCTCCGACTCCTCCTCGAACTTCACCTACGTCGGCTCCGACGAGGTCGACCAGCTGT
The DNA here is from genome assembly GCF_019331775.1 of Bifidobacterium phasiani. Taxonomy (GTDB): domain Bacteria; phylum Actinomycetota; class Actinomycetes; order Actinomycetales; family Bifidobacteriaceae; genus Bifidobacterium; species Bifidobacterium phasiani. The sequence continues at coordinate 133,090 of NZ_JAHBBD010000004.1, read as the reverse complement.
GGAGCATCCCGGGCACGCTCGAGGACGTCTCCGCCGCGACCGAGGCCGCGAATAAGGCCGAGCAGGCGTCGCTGGAGCTGTACGGCACCATCCCGGTGTCGACCCCGCCGATCTACATGGCCGTCAAGGAGGGCCTGGCCAACTACGGCCCGTCCGGCTTCCTGCAGATCACGCTGCACCGCGAGGACATCGGCTGGGAGAAGACCGCCGAGTGAGTCCGGCACGGCACGCCGCATGATGCGGCGATGACCTGAGAACGAGGGCCCGCACGATTCCGTTGGGATCGTGCGGGCCCTCGGCGTATATATGCGATATGCGGCGCATCGTCCCGCATGATGCGCGATGGTGTTTGCCGTATGTCCGCTGTATAGCGGCTGAATGTTCGCTGTATGGACACCGAATGTCCGGCATATGCGAGAGGCGGGCGGCCGTCGCCCGCCGCGGGCGCATCCGGACTCCCCGTGGCGCCGCGGAGTTGCCGACGGTGGTCATATCGTCCACATTGTGAACATTTGCGTTCGGCGAACGAGATTGGAGGAATCCCCGAAATTTCGCGGGTTCCTTCCCCGTCCGTTAACGCGCCCGAAACACAACCGTCGATTTCGGGGGGGGGGCTTGCGTTTTCGGCCGCTACATTGTTGGGCAACGGTCGACGGTCCTCCCGCGACCTCCGCGTCTGTCGCATCGGGGGTGGGGTACGGGCCGCGCATCGTCCGTGCGGCGCCCCCGCGGGCGCGGCGGAACCAGCATTCCCATCACGAGAGGAAGAACCTATGAAGATGCGTAAGGCAACCTGGCTGATCGCAGCTATGGCCGCGCTGTCCATGTCCCTGGCGGGCTGCGGCTCCGGGGGCGACGGCTCCGGTTCCGCGGAGGGCGACTACGTGCAGCCGCAGGACGGCGTCCCGTCGAGCTACGAGGGCACGCTGCCGACCCCGGACGCCTCGAAGCAGTACAACAACCCGCTGGATCGCGACGACATCCAGGACGGCGGCACGCTGACGCTGGCCACCACCGAGGTCGGCCCGAACTGGAACGCCAACAGCACCGACGGCAACACCGTGTACATGTCGGAGTTCTGGTCGTTCTACCAGCCGCACCTGTGGGACTACAGCTTCGACGGCCAGGCCACGCCGAACCCCGACTTCCTGACCGACGTCGAGCTGACCAGCGAGGATCCGATGGTCGTGACCTACGACATCAACCCGGACGCCAAGTGGAACGACGGCACCGACATCGACTACACCGCCTTCCAGGCCACGTGGAACGCGCTCAACGGCCAGGACCCGGCCTACAACCCGCCGATGACCACCGGTTACGACCAGATCGCCTCGGTCGAGCAGGGCGACAGCCCCAAGCAGGTCGTCGTGACGTTCTCGACGCCGTTCTACCCGTACACCGGCCTGTTCAACCTGCTGGTGAACCCGAACGCCGCCGACGCCGACACCTTCACCCAGGGCTGGGTCAACGACCCGCACAACGAGTGGGCGGCCGGCCCGTTCGTCGTCGACTCCTTCGACGACTCGCAGGTCACCTTCACGCCGAACCCGAACTGGTGGGGCGACGCGCCGAAGCTCGACAAGGTCGTGTTCAAGCAGATGGAGGATTCCGCCTCCCTCAACGCCTTCCAGAACGGCGAGATCGACGCCACCAGCGCCTCGACCGCCGACCGTCTGCAGACCGTGCGTTCGATGGACGATGTGCAGATCCGCATCGGCTACACCAAGACCACCGACGTGCTCACCTACAACACCACGGCCGATTCGCTGTCCGACATCGCGGTGCGCAAGGCCATCACGCAGGGCTTCGACCAGCAGACCTGGTCCGACATCCGCTACCAGGGCCTGGACTACGAGTCCCCGCAGCCAGGCTCCGAGTGCATGCTGATCTTCCAGGACGGCTATGAGAACAACATGCCCGAGGACTCGACCTACAGCGTCGACAACGCCAAGCAGACCCTCGAGGACGCCGGCTACGTGATGGGCGACGACGGCTACTACGCCAAGGACGGCACGACGGTGAAGATCACCTACACCTACTTCGGCGATTCCGCGACCAACACCGCCCTGGCGAACGCCTATCAGAAGATGATGAAGGACATCGGCGTGGACTGCGAGATCGTCAACCTCGACAGCTCGAAGTTCTCCGACACGCTGACCTCCAAGTCCTACGAGGTGCTGGGCATGGGCTGGTCCGCCTCCGACCCGTACGGCTACTCGACCTCCGGCTACCAGCTGTACGGCTCCGACTCCGATTCGAACTTCACGTTCATCGGCACCGAGGAGATCGACGCGATGCTGCGCAAGCCGTCGACCATCGCCGACGCCGACGAGGCGATCGCCGCGTTCAACGACGCCGAGAAGGCCGCGTTCGAGCTCTACGGCACGATCCCGACCGATGTGCCGCCGGCCTACATCGCGGTGAAGAAGGGCCTGGCCAACTTCGGCCCCGCCGGCTTCGCGAACTGCAACAACGGCATCTGGCACACCGAGAACATCGGCTGGCAGAAGGAGGCCTGACCTTCGGGCGGCCTGACATGATTTGGGGTGCCGCGTACCGGCGGCACCCCGCCCGCATGGGGTCTGGATCGTTCATCTCTCTCGTCTCGCGATCCAGACCTCACCTTATATGTCCGTGACGGGCAACACGCGGATGGCCCCGCGGCGAACATCTCGCCGCGGGGCCATCCGCGTGTCGTCATGCCGGCCGCCGTGGCGCCCGGCGCCGCGCTCAGCGGCAGGGCCGGGTCAGCGGCTCCCACGGGTCGAGCGTGACCGGCTCGGCCTCGGTCAGCGCCAGCGTCTCGGCGTCGAGGACGTCCTTGCGCACGACGATCTCGGTGACGAACTGGTCGAACCATGCGCCGGAGGCGACGTAGTAGCCGTCCTCGCCGTTGTCCTTGCCCCAGCTGTTCTCCACCTTCCAGCGGTCGGGCGTGCCGTCCGGCGCGATGTTCACGCCGGTGAAGGTCATCGCGTGGTTGCTCGGCCGGTCGCCGTACTCCAGGCCGTCGGCCTTGTCGAACGTGAACTCGGTGCCGAACAGCTGGTCGACGCGCACGGTGTCGCGGTCGAAGTAGCCGTCCTGGCGCAGCGAGAACTGCATGCAGTCGCAGGCGAACCAGATCGGATGCCCGGCGGCGAGCTGGTCGACGGCCGCCTTGCGGAACGTCTCCAGCGGCACGTTGACGAACTCCATCGGGCCGGCCTCCTTGACGTTCTCGGTGTAGGCGATCCGGTAGCGGCGGCCGAAGGGGGTGCGGGCCATCGGCGCGTTGCACAGCGTCACGAAGTCGTTGACGTCGACCGGCACGTACTTGCGGTAGAACTCCTGCGGGGTGATGCCGTACTCGCGGATCTGCGGGCGGTCGTCCCGGCCGGTCTTCGGCGCGTCCGCGGCCTTGCCGTCGCCGTCCTTGCCCTCCGCCTTGCCGTCGGTCTTGCCGTCGTCCTTGGTGCGCGCCAGGAAGTCGAAGCTCGCCGGCGGCTCGCCGAGGGCGATCGCGCAGATGCGGTACACCGTGGACATCTCCTCGACCTTGAGCGCGCGCAGCTCGTCGGGCGTGGCGCCCTCGGCGTGGCGGCGGCGCATGTCGGCGGCGAACTCGCGCAGCTTGGTGTTGAGGTACTGCTCGAACGCGGTCGAGTTGCGCGAGTTCGCGGACTCGGGGTACGCGCTCTTGGGCACCAGGCCGTACTTGTTCACCAGGGCCACGAACATCTGCCACCATCCGCCGTCGCCGACCGGGTTGGCGTTGATCTCCTGGAACAGGCGGCCGTCGGTCGGCTCGTCGAGCGTCTCCAGCACGTTCTCCAGATAGGTGTTCGCCTTCTCGAACTTGTCCCAGAAGAACAGGTAGGTCTCCGAGAACTCGAAGTCCTCCAGGTCCCAACGGTGCATCAGCTCGTAGCGCAGCGTGTTGAGCGCGGCAAACATCCAGCAGCGGCCGGACTGGCGCTGGTTGGTGATCGAGCCCTGCTTGAGGTCGATCGAGAAGTCGCGCGGCAGCGCGCGCATGCCCCTGTAGTCGGTCGCCGCCTGCAGGATGCCGTTCGCCACCGAGGCGTTGGCGGCCACGAGGTTCGCGCGGTCCGCGTTGAACGCCGCGGAGTAGCGGCTCGCCATGTCGGCGGTCATCGCCTGGGGTGCAGGTTCCGTCATATGTCCCTCCTTCGTGCCGGTTTCGCGTCCGGGCCGTCCCGTCGGCTCGTCCTGCGCCGTCGTCGGCGCGGCCCGTCGTCGGCGCGGCCCGTCGTCGCGGGCGCGCATCGCCCGCATGCCAAGGCGCCATTGTACCCCGTGCGCGGGCGTTTCCCGGCGCGGAACGCGGGGGCCGCTTCCGGCCGTGTCCGGCGTATGCGGCCGTGTCCCCGTCCGTCGTGGCGTTCCGCCGATCGCGGCGCCGTCCCCCGGTCCGCCGCCGGAGGCCGGGGAGGCTGCTAAGGTTCGGGGTATGACGATCACGATCACGACATCCAACGTCAACGGCATCCGCGCGGCACGGCGCAAGGGGATCGCCGCATGGGCCGGGGCGAACACCCCGGACGTGTGGTGCATGCAGGAGGTGCGCGCCCCGCAGGAGGAGATCGACCCGATCTTCGACGAGTTCGCCGCCGGCTACCAGGCCGCCGGCAGGATCGCGGACCGCGGCGGCCTGACCGCGATCAACGAGGTGTGCCGCGTCAAGGGGCGCGCCGGCGTCGGGCTGCTGTCCGACCTGCCGGTGCTCGAACGGCGCTACGGCCTGCCCGGCCTGGGCGAGGACGTCGACTCCGGGCGCTGGATCGAGGCCGACGTGCGCACGCCGCAGGGCTACGTCGTCACCGTCGCGTGCGTGTACGTGCACGCCGGCAACAGCGACGACCCGGTCAAGATGGCGCAGAAGTACCGCTTCCTCGACACGATGCTGGAACGCCTCGGCCGGCTGCGCGACGAGGCCGCGTCCGGCGGCAGGCAGGCGGTGCTGTGCGGCGACTTCAACATCGCGCACACGCCGCTGGACATCAAGAACGCCAAGGCCAACGTCAAGCACGCCGGGTTCCTGCCCGAGGAGCGCGCCTACGTGGACCGCTGGCTGGACGAATACGAGTTCGTCGACGTGATGCGCGACCTGGCCGGCGACATCCAGGGCCCGTACACCTGGTGGAGCCAGCGCGGCCGGGCGTTCGACAACAACGTCGGCTGGCGCCTGGACTACCAGTTCGCCACCCCGGAGCTGGCGCAGACCGCGCGGGGCTTCGTCATCGACAAGGCCCCGACCTATGACGCCCGCTGGTCCGACCATGCGCCCCTGACCATCACCTACGACGTGTGAGGGCGGCCCGGGCCGGTCGCTTCGGGCGGGTTCCGCGGACTTCGATGGTTGGTCCGCGGGGAACGGCCCCATCCCAAGGTTCGCCGCGGACCAACCCCCGAACCCTGCGCAAGAGGTCGGCGTGTCGCCCTCGGTCCTCGCCCGGCGAGGATTCAGCTGGCATTCAGGTTGGGGTGGCAGCCGGGTGCTAGGCTGGTGAGCGTTGCACACGGACGGACTTCGTCGATCGACTAAGGAGTGTCATGGGACTGTTTGGATTCGGCAGGAAGAAGCGCGAGGCCAAGGAAGCCGAGGAAGCCGCGAAGGCCGAGGAGACCGCCGCCGAGGTCGAGACCGGGGCCGATGCGGACGAGGGGCGGGAAAGCGCCGCGCCCGCGTTCCCGCCGGAGGCGTCGACGAGCTACGAGGGCCGCGGCGAGGTCTACGGCCCGTGGGACGTGGACGACGAGCAGGTCCCGGACTATGACGAGTACCTCGACCTGGGCTCCTACTATCTGCCGTTCCTGCTGGGCGTCCAGTTGAGGATCAAGGCGAACCGCAAGACCCGCCAGGTGCTGGGCGCCACGATCACCTTCGGCGCCTCCAGCCTGGAGATCGAGGCCTTCGCCGCCCCGAAGACAATGGGCCTGTGGGACGACATGCGCGCCGACATGCTGGCCGCCAACGAAAAGGCCACCGAGAAGCCCGGCGTGTTCGGCTCCGAGGTCATGCTGCCTGTCACGATCAAGGGCGGGCGCACTGTCATGACCCGCATCGTCGGCGTGGACGGCCCGCGCTGGATGCTGCGCGGCGTGTTCTCCGGCCGCGCCGCCGTCGCCTCCGGCCCCGAGACCGACGCGCTCAACAAATTCTTCTCCGACATCGTCGTCGAGCGCGGCGAGGAGCCGCTCGCCCCGCGCGACCTGATCCCGATGCACGCGCCGGTCACCCCGAAGCAGCGCCGCGCCGCCGAGGCCGCCGAGCAGGACGATGCCGAATCCGCGGCCGCGGACCTGCCGGGCAAGCCGAAGGGGCCGTTCGACTCCGACCAGCAGACCCAGGTCGAGACCACGCTGTCGCGCGGCCCGATGTTCTCCGAAGTCCGCTGAGTCGGGACGGGTCGTCGCCCCTCATGAGCGAGCAGAGCGGTAAGCGCACGGGACTGGCGTCGCTGGCGGGAGCCGGCGACGACGCCGACTTTTCCGTCATCGACGCGATCGGCGGCCCGCGCGGCGTCGTGGAGTCGATGCTGCCCGGCGTCGTGTTCGTCGTGCTGTTCGTGGCCACCAGCGACCTCGAGCTGACCGTGGTCGTCTCCGCCGTGCTGGCCGTGCTGCAGGTGGTCGTCCGCCTGCTGCAGCGCCAGTCGGTGATGGGCGCGCTCAGCGGCATGGTCGCGGTCGCCATCTGCCTGGTCTGGGCGTGGCAGAGCCACGAGGCCCGCAACTACTACATGTTCGGGTTCCTGACCAACGCGTTCTACATCGTGCTGCTCGGCGTCTCGCTGATCGTCCGCGTGCCGGGGCTCGGCCTGGCGGTCGAGTTCATCCGCACGCTGCCCACCGAGCATCTGCGCGCGTGGCTCGACGACTGGACGGGGGACCGGCCCCTGAAGCGCGCCTACACGATCGTCACCGCGCTGTGGATCGGCGTGTTCGCGCTGCGCCTGGCCGTGCAGGTCCCGCTGTACCTGACCAACCACGTCGCCCTGCTCGGCACCGCGCGCCTGCTGATGGGCATCCCGTTCTGGGCGCTCGCCATCTGGGTGTCGTATCTGATCATCGCCACGCCGATGCACCGCCACAAGGCGGTGCGCGCCGCGCAGGACCGGCCGGGCGCCGCGCCGTCGCCCGAGCCGCCGTCGCAAGGAGCATGACATGGAATCCGTGATCCGCATCGAGCGCTACGCCGACCAGGGACGCTGCGTGGGCCACATCGACGGCCGCGTCGTGTTCGTCCGGTTCGCGCTGCCCGGCGAGCTCGTGCGCGTCGCGCTCGACGAGCCGCACGACCGCGACGAACGCTTCTGGACCGGCGAGGTCGCCGAGGTGCTGGAGCCGAGCGACGACCGCGTCGCCCCGCCGTGGCCGCTGGCCGGCCCGCTGGCCATGGGCGGCGGCGTCGGCGGCGCCGACCTCGTCCACGTCTCCCTGCCCGGGCAGCTGCGGTGGAAGGCCATCACGATCGGCGAGCAGATGAGCCGCCTGGGCCACGTCGAACTCGACGAGGTGCCGATCGAGCGCATGCCGCAGGACCTGGAGACCGGCGGGCTGCACTGGCGCACCCGCATCGAGATGATCGCCGACGACGACGGCCGTCCGTCGATGCGCCGGCGCGGCACGCACGTCCGCGTGCCGATCGACACGATGCCGCTGGCCAGCCGCGCGCTGCTCGACGCCGCCGACGCCTGCCGCGTCTGGGACGGCGGGTTCGAGCCCGGCGCGCAGATCCGCATCGCCGCGCCCGAACCGCGCGGTGGCGCGGACGGACCGTCGGACAATTACGCGGTGCTGGTCGACGGCCGGCTGCGCGACGGCTCGCAGCGGCTCGACGAGACCGTGGGCGTCGGCGGTCTGGAGTTCCGCTACACGGTCGACGCCGACGGCTTCTGGCAGGTGCACCGGCAGGCGCCGGTCGCATTGGCGAACCATGTGCTGGATACGGTCCGCGGCGCGCTCGACGGCGCCGCGTCGGCGGTGGTCTGGGACCTGTACTCCGGCTCGGGGCTGTTCACGCTGCCGCTGGCCACGCTGGCCGCGGACCGCGTGCGCATGCTCAGCGTCGAGGGCGGCCGGATGGCGGTGCGCAGCGCCCAGCGCAACCTGCGGGCGATGGGGCTGTCGGACGTGGACGCGCGCTGCGGCGACGTCGCCGCCACGCTGGCGCATGTGCCCAACGACCTCGCCAGGCCGGACGTGATCGTGCTCGACCCGCCGCGCGCCGGCGCCCGGGCCAAGGTGTGCCGCGCGATGGCCGCCACCGGCGCCGGGGCGATCGTGTACATCGCCTGCGACCCGACCAGCCTGGCCCGCGACGTCGGCACGCTGCGCGGCCTGGGCTACCGGCTCGACGCCATCCGCGCCTTCGACATCTACCCGATGACCCACCACGTCGAGACGGTGGCGCTGCTGACAAGGTCCGGGGACTAGCCCCTGCGGCGACGTCCCGCACGGCTATCATGGAAGCCATGACCTCGCTGATCCGCCGTTCCGTCGCCGCGCTGTGCTGCGCGGCCGCGTGCGTCGGGCTCGCCGGCTGCACGCCGCCGGGCCGGGCGGTGGGGGACACGCAGGACCGGGACGCGCCGGTCGCCTTCGACGGGCTCGACCGCGGCGACGTGGTGATCGGGTACGTCGGCTCCGACCTGACGGCCATGGATTCGCTGATGCTGGACGCCTTCGCCTCGGCCGGACTCAAGGCCGTCTATGTGCCCTGCGCGTCGAACGACGACCCCGCGGCCGCCGCGCAGGGAGGCGTCGAGGACATGGCCTTCCGGCAGGTGTCGATCATCATGGTCGCCCGGCTCGACGCGGGCGGCGATGCGGCGGGCTGGGACGACGCGCTGTCCGAGGCGCGCCGGGCCGGCATCCCCGTGGTGCTGCTCGACCCGCTGGCCGCGCCGGACGACGACACGCTGTTCGCGGCCACGTTCACCGTCAACGACCGGGCCGCGGACGCGACGGCGATCGACGACGCGGTGATGACGGTGATCGACGACAGGCCGCACGAACGCGAGATGATGGTCACCACGTTCGTCGACGGCGCGGGCTGACCGGGCGTGGCGCCGGGGCGATCGGCGGCGGCCGCGATGTCGTCCCCGCGGCCGATGGCGCCGGGCGACCCTTCGGGGAAAAATCAGGGGTAGATATGTACCTACCCCCGGGCGGATAGCCAATAATGGAAGACAGAGACGAATCCGCCGAACGACCTGAGAGGAACCCATGACCGATTCCGCACCATCCGCGCCCGTTCCGTCGATGCCCGACGTCGCATGGAAGGGGCTGTCGTCGTCCGAAGTGGCCGAACGCGTCGAGGCCGGGCAGTCCAACCTGGTCAAGGACTCGACGTCGCGCTCGCTGGCGGAGATCATCCGTTCGAACGTGTTCACGCTGTTCAACGGCATCATCCTCGCCGCGATGGTCCTGGTGCTGATCACCGGCTCGTGGCGCGACGCGGTGTTCGGCTTCGTCATCATCATCAACACCGGCATCGGCATCGTGACCGAGCTCAAGGCCAAGCGTACGCTGGACCGGCTGTCGATCCTCGTCGCCTCGGACTTCCTGGTCCGGCGCGACGGGCGCGACGTGGAGGTCCCGCACAACGAGATCGTGCTCGGCGACGTGATGTGGATCCGCTCCGGCGAGCAGGTGCCGGCCGACGCGCAGGTGCTGCGCAGCTGGGGGCTGGAGCTGGACGAGTCGATGCTCACCGGCGAGTCGCGGACCGTGCGCAAGGGCGAGGGGGACCGCATCTACTCGGGCTCCACCGCGGTGTCCGGCATGGCGCTGGTGCAGGTCGACGCCGTCGGCGAGCACAGCTACGCGGCCACGCTGACCGCGCAGGCCAAGGTCTACAAGAAGACCGTCTCCGATCTGAACAAGGGCATCAACACGATCCTGAAGTTCATGACCTTCCTGGTCGTGCCGCTGTGCCTCCTGCTGACCTGGTCGCAGATCCGCACGGTGGGCGGGTGGCAGGCGGCCATCGCCACCGGCGAGTGGCGGCAGACGGTCGTCTCGGCCGTCGCCGGCGTGGTCGGCATGATCCCCGAGGGCCTGGTGCTGCTCACCTCGCTGAACTTCGCGCTCGCCGCCATCAGGCTCGCCCGCAGGAACACGCTGGTCCAGGAGCTCGAATCGGTGGAGACGCTCGCGCGCGTCGACTGCCTGAACCTCGACAAGACCGGCACGATCACCGACGGCGGCATCGCCTTCGACCGCCTCATCATGCTGGACGGCGCGCCGCACGCGGCCGCGCCGGACGAGCAGGCGACGCTGCAGGCGCTGTACGACCTGGCGTACGAGGAGCAGCCCAACGGCACCGGACGCGCGATCCTCGAGGCGTTGGGGGAGCAGGGGTACGCGCCCGCCGGCATCGATGTGCGCATCCCGTTCTCGTCGGCCCGCAAATGGAGCGCGGTCGGCTATCCGGAACAGGGGGTCGGCATCGTCGGGGCGGCGATGTCCGGCGGGGGGTCGTCGGCGTTCACGGTGCCCGGCGGCATTTGGTACATGGGCGCCCCCGAGGTCATCCTCGCGGCGCTGGACGGCGACCACGCCGACGTGCTCGAGCAGGTCAACCGCTGCGCGGCGGACGGGGAGCGCGTGCTGCTGGTCGCGCACTGCCCGGACACGCGGCACGTCGACGGCGACTGGTCCTGGTTCGAGTCCGACCCGCGGCTGCTGGCCTCCGCCCGCCCCGTCGCGCTGGTGCTGTGCTCCGAACGCGTGCGCGCGGACGCCGAGGAGACGCTGGCGTGGTTCCGTGACCAGGGCGTGCGCTGCCGCGTCATCTCCGGCGACAACCCGGTCACCGTCGGCGCGATCGCCGCCCGGGTGCGGCTGACCGGGGACCGCCGCCCGGTGGCGATGGACGCCCGCGAGCTGCCCGAGGACATCGGCGAGCTGGCCCGCGTGCTCGAGGGCGTCGACGTGCTGGGGCGCGTGCTGCCCGACCAGAAGAAGGCCATCGTCCAGGCGCTGCACGCCGGCGACCATGTCGTGGCGATGACCGGCGACGGCGTCAACGACGCCCTGGCCATCAAGGAGGCCGACCTGGGCATCGCGATGGGCAACGCCGCGCCGGCCACCAAGGCCGTGGCGCAGGTGGTGCTCGTCGACTCGAAGTTCTCGCATCTGCCGGACGTCGTGGCGCGGGGCCGCCAGGTCATGGCCAACATGGAGCGCGTCGCCAGCCTGTTCCTGGTCAAGACCGTGTACTCCGCGCTGATCTCGCTCGGCGTGGTGCTCTCGCAGATCCCCTATCCGTACCTGCCGCGGCACATCACCTACATCGGCGCGCTGACCATCGGCGCCCCGGCGTTCATCCTCGCGCTCGCGCCGAACACCCGGCGCTACATGCCCGGCTTCCTCAGGCGCGTCGTGCGCTTCGCGCTGCCCGGCGGCGTGGCCACCGGCCTGTCGGTGCTGTTCGCCGCATGGCTCCTGCCCGGCATCATGGGCTGGGACATCGCCGACTCCGACGCCGACCTGGCGTCGCTGCGCGCCACATGCGCGATCATCCTGTTCACGATGGGCGTGTTCGTGCTCGCCCGCGTCGCCACGCCGCTGAACTCGTGGCGCGGCGCCCTGGTCGCTTTCTTCGCGGCGGCCGGCGTCGCCGGCATGTTCATCCCGTTCGTCGCCTCGTTCTTCGCGCTGCAGGTGCCCACGGGGCGCACGCTGACCGCCACGTTGATCGCGCTGGGCATGTCCGCCGTCATCTTCGCACTGTGCCTGGCCGTCGTGCCGCACGTCTGGCGCTGGGCCGAGGACCGTGTGCACGCGCGCCGCCGGTCGTGAGGCCGCGGATTGTCTCACATGACAAGCCGACACGCCAGAGCCGATGAGACGAACCTGTAACGTGGGCGTCGGATACTGGTCAGTGGTGCCATCGCACGGCACCGTCTACATGTCCGGGAGGAATTCATGTCTGTACGCGATGACCAACTGTCGACGCTCAACGTTGCCGGTAAGGAATACGACTACTATCGCATCGCCGATCTCGACGGCATCGATCATCTGCCCTACTCGCTCAAGGCGCTGGTCGAGAACCTGGTGCGCAACATCGACGGCGCCAACATCACCGACGGGCACGTCCGGGCGCTGCTCGACTGGGACCCGGACGCCGAGCCGAGCCGCGAGATCCAGTTCACCCCCAGCCGCGTGGTGATGCAGGACTTCACCGGCGTGCCCTGCGTCGTCGACCTCGCCACGATGCGCGACGCGGTCCGCCAGCTCGGCGGCGACCCGCAGGTCATCAACCCCCAGGTGCAGTCCGACATGGTCATCGACCACTCGGTGCAGATCGACCGCTACGGCGTGCCCGACGCCATCGAGCGCAACATGGACATCGAGTACCGGCGCAACCGCGAACGCTACCAGTTCCTGCGCTGGGGCCAGCAGGCGTTCCGCAACTTCCGCGTCGTGCCGCCGGGGACCGGCATCATCCACCAGGTCAACATCGAGTACCTCGCCCAGGTCGTCATGCACGGCGCATCGGGGCTGGGCGACGGCCGCGAGCTGGCCTACCTCGACTCCTGCGTGGGCACCGACTCGCACACCACCACCGTCAACGGCCTGGGCGTGCTTGGCTGGGGCGTCGGCGGCATCGAGGCCGAGGCCGCGATGCTCGGCCAGCCGATCTCGATGCTGGTGCCGCGCGTCGTCGGCTTCAAGCTCACCGGGTCGATCCCCGAGGGCGTCACCGCCACCGACGTGGTGCTCACCATCACCGACATGCTGCGCAGGCACGGCGTGGTCGGCAAGTTCGTCGAGTTCTACGGCGAGGGCATCGCCTCGGTGCCGCTGGCCAACCGCGCCACCATCGGCAACATGGGCCCCGAGTTCGGTTCGACCTGCGGCATCTTCCCGATCGACGACGTCACGCTCGACTACCTGCGCCTGACCGGCCGCTCCGAGGAGCAGGTCGCGCTGGTCGAGGCCTACGCCAAGGCCAACAAGCTGTGGGGCGACACGACGGCGCCCGGCTACGTCGAACCCACGTACTCCGAATACCTGGAGCTGGACCTGGGCGCCGTGGTGCCCTCCATCGCCGGGCCGAAGCGCCCGCAGGACCGCATCGAGCTGAGCGCGGCCAAGCAGGCGTTCGAGGCCGCGGCACCCGCCTACCGCACCGAGCGGACCGCCGAGGAGCCGGTCGCCGTGAGCACCGACTTCCGCGGCGACTTCGAGCTGACCAACGGCGACGTGGCCATCGCCTCGATCACCAGCTGCACCAACACCTCCAACCCCTCGGTCATGATCGCGGCCGGCCTGCTCGCCCGCAACGCCGTCGCCAAGGGCCTGAAGCCCAAGCCGTGGGTCAAGACCTCGCTGGCCCCGGGCTCGCAGGTCGTCACCGACTACCTCAAGGCCGCCGGCCTGCAGGACGACCTCGACGCGCTCGGCTACCAGCTCGTCGGCTACGGCTGCGCGACCTGCATCGGCAACTCCGGGCCGCTGCTGCCGGAGATCTCCGAGGCCATCAACGCCAACGACCTGACCGTGACCGCGGTGCTGTCGGGCAACCGCAACTTCGAGGGGCGCATCAGCCCGGACGTCAAGATGAACTACCTGGCCTCCCCGCCGCTGGTCATCGCCTATGCGCTCGCCGGCACGATGGACTTCGACTTCGCCGCCCAGCCGCTCGGCCGGGACCGCGACGGCAACGACGTGTTCCTCAAGGACATCTGGCCGACCAACGCCGAGGTCGAGGCCATGGTCGACGGCACGGTCAGCCGCGAGATGTTCCTCAAGGACTACGCCTCCGTGTTCGACGGCGACGAGCGCTGGCGCGGGCTCGACGTGCCCGAAGGCGACCTGTTCGCCTGGGACGAGGCCTCGACGTACGTGCGCCGCCAGACCTTCTTCGACGGCATGGGCGCCGACCCCGAGCCGGTCGCCGACATCCACGGCGCCCGCGTGCTCGCGCTGCTCGGCGACTCGGTGACCACCGACCACATCTCGCCGGCCGGCGCGTTCAAGGCCGACAGCCCCGCCGGCCGCTACCTGACCGAGCACGGCGTCGAGCCGAAGGACTTCAACTCGTACGGCTCGCGCCGCGGCAACCACGAGGTGATGGTCCGCGGCACGTTCGGCAACATCCGCCTGCGCAACCAGCTGCTCGCCTCGGTGGGCCGCGAGGTCACGCCCGGCGGCTACACCTACGACTTCCTGACGGGCGAGGAGACCACGATCTACGAGGCGTCCTGCGACTACCGCGCGCACAATGTGCCGTTGGTCGTGCTCGCCGGCAAGGAGTACGGCACCGGATCCTCGCGCGACTGGGCAGCCAAGGGCACGATGATGCTCGGCGTCAGGGCCGTCATCACCGAAAGCTTCGAGCGCATCCACCGCTCGAACCTCATCGGCATGGGCGTGCTCCCGCTGCAGTTCCCGGCCGGCGAATCGTATGCATCTCTGGGGCTGGACGGCACCGAGACCTACGACATCGAGGGCATCGAGGCGCTCAACGCCGGCGAGACCCCGAAGAGCGTCAAGGTCACCGCCACCCGCGCCGACGGCACCGCGGTGAGCTTCGACGCGGTCGTGCGCATCGACACCCCCGGCGAGGCGGACTACTACCGCAACGGCGGCATCCTGCAGTACGTGCTGCGCAACCTGATGAAGCGCTGACGTCCGGGTGGCCGGCGCCGGCCGACCATGCCCGGACCGCTCCCCGGGGCAACGGCCTATCGGGGGCGGGCTGTTGAGGTGCCCGCAGAGTTCGCTATATACTCTGCGGGCATCGGCGTCATCGGGCCCCTATCCGCGGACCATCCCCCGAACCCCGCGGAGCCCTTCGGCGTGTCCCGGCCCGGGCCGCACCCGTCCGGTCCACGTGCGATGATGCGGTACCACAGGGAGGAGGGTGCGATGATGCGGATCGCGATCGTGGACAACGCCCCGGCCTGCCAGGAGCGTCTGACCGGCCTGTGCCGGCGGTACGGCGAGGAGCACGGCGAATCGTTCGACATCACCGTCTTCGACGACGGCGACGCCTTCGTGTCCGGGTACGTCCCCGAATGGGACGTCGTCATCGTCGATGTCGACCCGGATGACGTCGACGGCATCGGCGTGATGCGCCGCGTCCGCGCCATGGACGACGCCGTCGAGGCGGTGCTGGTGTCGATGAGCGACGAATACGCCGCCGAAGGCTATACGGTCGCCGCCGCGTCCTACATCCTCAAGCCGCCGTCCTACGAGACGTTCTCCCGCAGCCTCGACCGGTGCATCCATGCATCCCGCGGCCATGCGCGCCGCAGCGTCACCGTGGTGACCGGCGGGCATGAGCGTCGCATACGCCTGGACGAGATCATCTACGTCGATTCGGTGCGCCACCGCACCGTCGTGCACACGATGCTGGGGAACTTCCAGATCGTCTGCTCGATCGTCCGCTTCGAGGACCTGCTCAACGAGCTCGACCACAGCTTCGCCCGCGCCAACTCGGGCTATCTCGTCAATCTCGCGCACGTCATCGCCATCGACGGGCACGACGCGGCGATGTCGAACGGCGACCGCCTGCCCATCAGCCGTCCGCGGCGCACCGAGTTCCGCCGGCGGTTCTCCGAATACCTCGCGCCGGGCGCCGCGGCCTGACGCCGCGGACCATCCGCCACGCCCCGCCGCCCGGCCGTCGCAGATTTTGTCGGGCACGCGACAGAACGGTGCGTTCCCCGAGCGCGAAGCCGACCGCTTTGCTTTACTGAATCCCGATAGCCGGGTCGTCCGAGGACGTCGACCCGGAGGTCGGCACAACAGTCGGATTGACAGGGCTGCCAATCCGGATGAGCAAAGGAGACAACAATGGTCGGCATCAATATGGAGGATGTGATCGGCGTGCTGCAGACCTGCCAGCCGTATCTGATCGCGTTGGGCGTCCTGCTGGCGCTGTGCGTCGCGGTGGCGGTCGCGGCGCATTGGATCGGCAGGCCGTTGCGCGCGCTGGTGCGCGGCAACACCGTGGTGGCGGCTGTGGCGTCGGTCACGGCGATCGCCTCGATGGTCTGCCTGGGGCCGATGTCCACGCTGATCGGCCTGACGATGGGATCCGGTCAGGTCAGCGCCGAGACGACGCGGGAGGCCGGCGACCTCGTCGAGACCATCGCCGGCGAGGGGTTCGTCATGCTGAAGAACGACGACGGCCTGCTGCCGCTCACCGATGTCACGAACATCAACCTGTTCGGCTGGGCGTCCGAGAACCCCGCGTACGCCGGCGGCGGCTCCGGCGGCATCAACGAGCTGTACGACACGGTGTCGATCCGGCAGGGTCTGGAGAACGCCGGCTTCTCGGTGAACCAGGACCTCGCCGACTTCTATGCGGCGTACAGCGAACGTCCCGAGATGTCGATCAACAAGCAGAGCTGGTCGCTGCCCGAGCCGCCGGTCGACACGTATCCGCTGGATCTGATCGACGGCGCCCGGCAGTTCTCCGACGTCGCGGTGATCACGATCTCCCGCGCCGCCAGCGAAGGCCAGAACGACCTGCCGACCGACGTCAGCCAGGCCAACTTCGACGGCAACTCCGACGCGTACGAGGACTTCGAGGCGGGGGAGCACTACCTGCGGCTGTCTCGCACCGAGGAGGACCTCGTCGAGATGGTGTGCTCCAACTTCGATGACGTGATCGTGCTGATCAACAGCGCGAACCCGATGGAGCTCGGCTTCATCGACGACTACGACCAGATCAAGTCGGCCATCTGGTGCGCGGGACCCGGCCACGTGGGGTTCAACGCGCTCGGCGGCATCTTCTCCGGCGAGATCAACCCCTCCGGCCGCACCACCGACACGCTGGTCTACGACATGACGCAGGCCCCGTGGTGGAACAACGCGGTCAAGACCGACTACAGCAACATGGGCGACTACACGGTCGAGGGCATGAACGCCGGCGTGTCGCAGGAGTTCTCGCCCGCCTTCCTCGACTACGCCGAAGGCATCTACGTGGGCTACAAGTTCTACGAGACCGCCGCGGACGAGGGCCTGATCGACTACGAGACCACCGTGCAGTACCCGTTCGGCTACGGCCTGTCGTACACCACGTTCGAGCAGCGGATGAGCGACATCGCCGAGAACGGCGACGAGCTGAGCTTCTCTGTGACCGTGACCAACACCGGCGACACGGCAGGCAAGGACGTCGTCGAGGTCTACTACGACCCGCCGTACACCAACGGCGGCATCGAGAAGGCCAGCGCGAACCTGCTCGACGAGCAGAAGACCGACCTGCTCGCCCCCGGCGCGTCGCAGACCCTCGAGTTCACGGTCGCCAAGGACGACCTCGCCTCCTACGATTATCTGGACGCCAAGGCCTGGGTGCTCGAGGCCGGCGACTACACGATCTCGATCAACGCCGACGCGCACACCGAATTGGACAGCCGCACCTACACAGTGGCCGACGAGGTCGTTTACCGCGGCGACGCCACCCATAATGGCGACGAGACGGCCGCCACCAACGAGTTCGACGACGTCGCCGGCGACGTGACCTATCTGTCGCGGGCCGACCACTTCGCCAACTACGCCGAGGCCACCGCCAAGGCCGACGACGAGCTGCCAGACGAGCTGCGCGCCGAGTACCACATCAACGAGAACTTCGACTACTCGACGTACCTCGATCCCGACGCCGAGATGCCGACCACCGGCGCCGACAACGGCGTCCAGCTCGCCGACCTGCGCGGCGTCGACGTCGACGACCCGCAATGGGACGCCCTGCTCGACGAGATGAGCGTGCAGGACATGGTCGACCTGACCTCGCTCGCCGGCTACCAGACCGCGGCCGTCGACTCGATCGGCAAGGTCCAGGTCACCGATGCGGACGGCCCCGCCGCCATCAACAACAACTTCACCGGAGCCGGCTCGATCGGCTTCCCGGTCGCCACGGTGATCGCCCAGACGTGGAACCCGCAGCTTGTGCAGGAATACGGCGAGATGATGGGCCGCATGTGCCGCGAAATGAACATCGCCGGTTGGTACGCGCCCGGCGTGAACATCCACCGCAGCCCGTTCGGCGGGCGCAACTACGAGTTCTACTCGGAGGACGGCGTGCTGTCCGGCATCATGGCGACCGCGGCCATCGAAGGGTGCCAGAGCCAGGGCGTGTACGCGTTCATCAAGCATTTCGCGCTGTACGACGGCAACTCCAAGATGGTCTGCGTGTGGTCCAACGAGCAGGCGATCCGCGAGATCTACCTCCGGCCGTTCGAGATGGGCATCAAGGACGGCGGCGCGCAGGCGCTCATGGTGTCGTGGAACTACCTGGGCATCAAGTGGGCCGGCGAGAACAGCAGCCTGCTCAAAACCGTGCTGCGCGACGAGTGGGGCTTCGACGGCATGGCGATCTCGGACTATTTCCGCGACAACGGCCACGGCTTCATGAACGCCGACGCGGCGCTCGCCAACGGCGTGGACGCGATGCTGTCCACCTACGGGTCCGGTCCGAACGTGCCGAGGAACACCGAGGACGCGAGCACCGTGCAGTACATGCGCGAGGCGAGCCGCCACATCCTGTACACCGTGGTCAACAGCTGGGTGTATGAGGACGGCGACGTGACCGTGGGCATGGAGCCGTGGAAGATGGCCGTCATCGGCGTCGACGTGGCCGTCGGCCTGCTGCTGGTGGGCGCCGAGGTGCTGCTGGTCCGCCGCTATCTGCGGCGCCGCGCGGCCTGACCTCCCACCCGGTGCGGCCCGGGCGCCGGCCCCATCGCGGCGCCCGGGCCGCACCGCGCATCATCGGGGCGAAGCGCCCGCGCTCGTCATGCAGGCAGACCAGCCGGTTGACGACGCGGGCGCGTTCGTCGTCCACCGGCACGGTCACGCGGCCAGGGCGTATCCCTGCTCGACCGCGCGGTCGGAGCTGAACGCGGGCGGCGAGGAGGCCCCCGCCGGCGCATCCGGATCGTCCATCCGGTCCTGCGCCGCCAGTCGCGCGCCGGGCGCGCGGCGTCGGGCAACGGCATCCGCACCACGGCGATCTACCCGGGCGCGGTCCGCGCCGAGCTGCTGGGCACGGTGGCCCCGTCGGCGGCTAGGGCGGCGGCCGAGGCGTTCCGCCGCGAGGCGGGGCCGGATCCGCGGGCGAACGCCGACGCCGTGCTGTATGCCGCTCCCGGCCCGACGACATCGACGTCTCCGGTCTGGTGGTCGGGCCGCGGCTGGAGAGCTGAGCGGTCATGACCGCGCCGCACGGTATGCAAACGTTGTCATAATTTCTGCGACAATAGTGCGAAGATCGGCGTGTCGCGGTGAGAAATGGTGTTGCATGAAGCCCATGGAACACACCTATACCAGTGAAAAGGAACGCATGCTCGACGGCGTGCTCTACGTTGCAAACGATCCGCAACTGGCCGCCGACAACATGCGCAAGCGTCGTCTCGTCCACGAGATCAACACGGCCCCGTACGATGCGCTCGACCGTCGCATGGAGCTGTTCCATGAGCTGCTCGGCTCGTTGGGGGAGGGCTCGTTCATCGAGGCGCCGTTCAACTGCGACTACGGCTCGAACACGTTCATCGGCAGGAACTTCTACGCGAACATGGACTGCATCTTCCTCGACGTCGCGCCGATCACCATCGGCGACAACGTCTTCTTCGGCCCTCGCGTCGCCCTGTACACGCCGTACCATCCGATCGACGCCGAGGTGCGCGCGGCGCAGATGGAGGGCGCGCTGCCCATCACGATCGGCAACGACGTGTGGTTCGGCGGCAACGTCGTGGTCTGCCCGGGCGTGACGATCGGCGACGACGTCGTCATCGGCGCCGGCTCGGTCGTCGCCAAGGACATCCCGTCCCATTCGGTGGCGGTCGGCAACCCCTGCCGCGTCGTGCGCGAGATCGGGGACCGGGACCGCGAGTACTGGCAGGCCAAGGCCGCCGAGTACCGCGCCTGGAAGGCCGGGCAGACCGCCTGACCGACCCGGTCCGACAGATCAACTGCCCGACCGGCTGGGCTTGGCGGGCAGATGGCGACAGGGATGGCCCGGGCGGGCAGAGGCGCGACACGCCGACGTCTTCCGCAGGGTTTGAGGGATGGTTCGCGGGGAATGGCGATATTCCGCCATTCCCCGCGAACCATATGCGGATCCTTGCGCAGTCGGTCGGCGGGTCGCGTGTCGTACCGCCAATCGTTCGACCACAATGCCCGGTGCGGCTATCCAACGACCCGTCCGATGCGCTATCGTGCCCGGCATGTACGAAATCAGATACGAGCCGGGCGCCGGCCAGATCATGCGCCATGAGGCATGGCGCATCCAGCAGGAGCACGTCGAGCGGTGCCGGCGGGTGCGCGGCCTGCTCGGGTTCGACCCGATCTTCGTCCTGACGACGGCGCTGGGACTGATGGGCATCGGCCCGCCGGACGGCTGCCTGCTGCCCGCGGGCCTGCACCACATCGGCATGTTCGACCGTGGCAAAAGACGTGATTTCCCGCCGGGCGTCGCATGCCACACGTGGAACCAGCTGGCGCGCAGGGACGTCGTCGTCGAGGTCTGCGGGTTGCGCTGCACGACGCCGCAGGCGACGTTCGCGCATCTGCTGCGGTGGTGCGGGTTCGAGGCATGCATCATGCTCGCCGACCGCATGGCATGCCGGGACCGGCTGCTGCGCCGCGGTTCCGTCGAGCTGCTTGACGACTTCATCGCGACGGGCCGCCACGTGCAGGGCGGTCGGATGGGTCGGCGCGCGCTGTCCCTGGCTCGCGCCGGAACGGATTCGCCGGCCGAAACGCGTCTGCGTCTGCGGATGCTGGAGGGCGGGCTGCCCGAACCTGAGATCAATCACCGGGTGATGGTGCCCGGCCGGGGCGAGCGGTTCCTCGACATGGCCTATCCGGAGCCCCGCATCGGCATCGAGTTCCACGGCCGGCACCATCTGGACCAGAGGGTCAGGGACGCCGTGCGGTCGAACGAGCTCGCCGCCGGTCGCTGGACGGTGTTCCAGGCATGGGGGACGATGCTCGATGACCGGGATGCGCTGGACGGACTGCTGTCGTCCATCCGCCGGGCGTTGGATGATGCCGGCATGGGCGATCAGATCCGCGCCCCGCAGTCGCTCTGGGAGCTCGGCGACAGAAGAAGAAGCCTGCAGTTCATCGACCGGTCGACGCTGACGATCGGGCAATGAACCGGGCGGCCCCGGCCGTGGCGACGACGTCGCGTCGGGGCCGCCCATCGGCCCACCGATTGCCGGGCCGTCGGTTTGGCGGGGCGGACCGGATATCCCGGTTGCCGTGTCGGTCCGGTTGGCCTGATGGGCCGGGGCCAGATGAATGTTGGCAGGTAAAGGTGTGTGGTGGTCGGCTGATGGCCAGCCGGGCCAGGGCCACGTGGACGACACGCCGACGTCTTCCGCAGGGTTTGGGGGCTGGTCCGCGAAGAATGGCGTTTTCTTGCGATTCCCCGCGGACCATCCCCCAAACCCCGCGGCATGAATGGGGCGGATGCCGACCTGCCTGGGCGGTCCAGCCGGCCCGCCCGCTTGTCCAGGTCATCCTTCAGGCCGGATCATTCGGCCTGAAGGACCCGTCCGGCCAGATTGGTCAGTCCGATTGGCCCCCGCTTGGCCGGATTGATCGGACCGGTCGGACCAGCATGGTCGGATTAATCAGCCTGGTCAAATCCGCCCGGCCGGATTGGTCGGCCCGGTCGGATTGGTCAGCCCGGTTAGACTCAGCCAGATTGGTCGGCCCGGTCGGAACGCCCGTCGGCTCGACCGGGTCAGCCCCGGCGCCGGTCGATCGCCAGCGTCGCGCCGACGCAGCCGCACGCCACCAGCGAGAACGCCGCGCCGACCAGCCCGACGTACGGCAGGCCGGTCCCGGCGACCACGGCCCCGCCGACGGCCGTGCCGAACGCGATGCCCATGTTGAACGCCATGGGCTCCAGCGAGCTCGCCAGCACCATCGCCTTGGGGTGCCGTTCGCGGGCCACGCGCATGAACAGCGAGATGCAGGACACCGACACCACGTACATCGACAGGCCGATCAGCATGACCGGGGCCAGCGCGAGCGGCATCGCGCCGCCGACGAGGAACAGCGCGGCCAGCAACGCCGCCTGGATGGGGAAGACCACCAGCAGGCCCTTCATGCCGTACTTCAGGTCGACCCACCCGGAGATCAGGTTCGAGACGAAGCACATGACGCCGTACACCATCAGTGCGGCGCTCGCGCCGACCGCGTCCATGCCGAGCACGTCCTCGAGATACGGCGTCACGTAGCCGTAGAACACATACACCGAGCCGACGCCGAACAGGAAGACCAGGATGCCGGCGATGATCTGCGGTTCGGCGAGCAGCCCGACCTGCTCGCGCACGGTGGCCGGCTCGTCGGTCGTGCCGGTCCGGGGCATCGCCGGCAGCAGCGCCGCGCTGACCAGCAGCGCCAGCACGAGCGCGATGACCATCACCGCATGCCAGTCCATCGTCTCCGCGACGATCTTGCCCACCGAGGTCGCCACCACCATCGCCACCGAGAACGCGGCGTACACGACCGAGATCATCATCGACATGCGCCGCACGCCGACCAGGTCGGGGATGAACGTGACGCCGACCGCCAGCAGCGCGCCGGACACGGCGCCGAGCAGCACGCGCGCGGCGAGCAGGATCTCGAACGTCGGGGCGAGGGCCATCATAACGTTCGCGACGCAGAACGCCGCCAGATACACCGTCAGCAGCGTGTAGCGCCGGAAGCGCCCGGTCGTGACGGCGAGCACCGGCGTGAGCACCGCGTACGCCACCGAGAACAGGCTGATCAGCTCGCCGACGCGCGACAGCGGCACGTCGAACGCCTCGGCCAGCTCCGGCTCGATGCCGATGACGGCGAATTCCGAGAACCCCAACGAGAATCCCAACACGACGAGCAATGCGATGCACACCACGGTGCGTGCCGTGCGACGTCCGGCCATGGCTTCCTTCCTCGACTTCCCTCTCCAGGCGGCGCCGCGGTCCGCCGCGGCCTCGGCCATGGTACCGTGCCAGGTCGAACACGGCGCGGCGCCGTGTCCCGCGACCGACGCCGGCTACGGCCGGGCCGGCAGGTCGGCGCGCTCCACCAGCCTCGCCATCTGCACGCGGCCCATGCACAGCTTGTCCGCGGCGGACGACAGATGCGCCTTGGCGGTGCGTTCCGAGATGAACATCCGCTGGGCGATCTCCGCGTTGGTGTACCCCTCCGCCGCCAGGACCACGGCCTCGCGCTCGCGCTCGGGCAGCGCGTCGAGCATCGCGCGCGCCTCGTCGCGCCGCGACTGCGGGCGCTGGCGGCTGAGGTCGCCGATGAGCTGCCGCTGGCTCGCCGTGTTGAACTGCGGCGCGCCAGCGCACACACCGAGCACACGGCGGATGATCTCGTCCGGCGCGTCGGTTTTGGAGACGAACCCCTCGGCCCCGGCCTCCACCGCGCGCTCGACCGTGTTGCCCGGGCTCAGCGAGGTCAGGATCAGCACATGCGGCGCGGGCCGCTGCGCCCGCAGCCGGGCGGTCGCCTCGATGCCGTCGGTGCCGGGCATGGCGATGTCCATGAGCACGACGTCCGGGTGCTCGCGCTCGGCGAGCCGCACCGCCGCCTCGCCGTCCGTCGACGTGGACACGACCTCGATGCGGCCGTCGGAATAGTCGGTGAGGATCAGCCGCATCGCCTGGCAGATCATCGGGTCGTCGTCCACCACGCTCACCGTGACCGGCGTGGTCGCTTCGTTCATGTTCACCGTTCCATCCTAAGGCCGGGCCGTCCGGTCCGCGGCGCGCCCGTCGCCCTCGGCCGGCGGGCCCATGCCGGGAAAGTCAGCGCGCCACGCCCGGACGCGCCGGACCTCCGGGCTCGCCCGGCGCCGGCCTCCACGGCAGCCGCACGTCGACGTGGAACATGCCCCGGTCGTCCGGCCCGTACGCGCACTGCCCGCCGACCGACCGCGCCCGGGCGCCGATTCCGGCCAGCCCAGCGCCGGCATGCCGCCGCGCCGTGTCGCCCTGCGCCGCATCGGCGGCCGCCTCGGCCCGCGGTCCCCGAGCGCCCCGCGCGTCCGGCACCGGATTGCTGACGTGGATGTGGACGCCGTCGGCCGGGGCGGCGCCGACCTCCAGCGAGACCGGTGCTCCGGGGGCGTGCCGCCGCGCGTTGGTCAGCCCCTCCTGGATGGTGCGGTACGCGATCTTGCCGATGTGCTCGTCCAGCGCGCTGAGCTGCTGGATGTCGATCCAGGTGTTGAGCCGCATGCCGGCGAGCCGCGCGTCGGCCATCAGCGATTCGAGCGACTCGCGGGTCAGCGCGGTGTCGTCGCTGGGCGCGAGCTGGAGGTGCGCCTGCTCGGGGTGGCGCAGCATGTCGATGATGCTGTGCGCCTCGTCGAGCGCGCCGGCCGCCTGCCTGCGGATCCGCCGCGACTGCTCGACGATGGAGGAGGCCTGCCGGCGGACGTCGCCCGCGTCGGTCCCGTCGTTGGCCAGCTTCTCGGATTCCGCCTGCAGCGCGCTGGCGTTGAGCGCGATGAGCGAGAGCGAATGGGCGAGCGTGTCGTGCGCCTCGGCGGCGATGGCGTCGGCGAGCTGCTGGTTGTCGAGGTCGAGCCGCAGGTTCTGCGCCTGGCTCGCCGCGGCGTCGGCCTTCGCGTTCGCGGCCCGCAGCACGGCGCGCGAGCGGATGTGCAGGCCGACCAGCGCGGCGATGGCGGTTTCGATCAGCGCGGCGAGGATTGCGGTGACGACGACGGGCGTCCGGCCGGTGAGCATCTCGATGGGCACGCCCGTGTTGCCGCCGGTGTGCGGCCGCGCGAAGATCAGATGCCACAGCGAGGCGTCCGGCGGGTTCAGGGCGTCGCGCAGCTGCGCGTACAGGGCGACGGCCGCCGCGACGGCGACGGAGCGCACCGTGACGGTCCGCGAGGCCCGCCGCGCGAGCAGCGCGCTCATCGCCATCAGCGCGATCAGCGGGTCGAACGGGAAGACGACCACCAGCGCGCAGGCGGTCCAGAACGTCGCCTCGGGGTACTCGTCCCGCGCGACGAGCAGGAACCCCGACGCGATGCCGACGAACAGGCTGAGCATGACCCACAGGTACGGGAGGGTGCCCTCGGTGTACCGCAGCGAGGCGAACGAGGTCTGCGCCATGCACATGAAGCTGGCGAGCGGCACCATGGCCAGGGTGCACCACGCCCTGGTGCGCACCGGCACCTCGTCGTCGTGGGGCGGCCGCCTGGCGCCGCGCGGATCGGGATTGCTCATAGTCACCATTATGGGCTGCCCGCGGCGCCGCGCCATTGCCCCGAGGGCCATGCGCCCCCTGCCCTATGGGGCATCGGGGAATGTCCGTTCGTCCACTGTCGCGCGGCCTGCGGCGTGCGTACCGTGGAAGCCGAACAGCCATCCGACCTGGGACGCGACGCGCCGCAGGGCACAGAAAGAAGGAACCATGAGCAATCCCAACATGCAGCCGTCCCGGAACCGCCCGGCGGGCGTGACCGCCTGCGGCGTCATCGGGCTGGTGCTCGGCGTCATCGCGCTGATCCTGAGCTTCGTCCCGATCATCAACAACATCGCGTTCGTGCTGGGCGGCATCGGCCTGATCCTGGCCGTCGTCGGCCTGGTGGGCGCGTTCCGCGGCCGCAGGGGCGGCAAGGCGGTCGCCGTGGCCGCCGCCGTGCTGTCGGCGCTGTCCCTGGCGGTCACGCTGGCGATGCAGGCCGCGGCCGGCCAGGCGATCGACGAGGCGCTGGACGGCGCGACCTCGCAGCAGGCGGCGGCCGGCGACTCGGACGGCGACTCGGACGGTGCGGCCGCCGACGCCGCCGACGCGACCGGCGCGTCCGGGGCGCAGGACATGGAGGGCGACCTGACCGACGCCCACGTGCGCATCGTCTCGGCCGTGCGCGGCGGCGAGGACTACAACGGCCAGCCGACCGTGCTGGTGACCTACGAGTGGACGAACACCGGCGAGGCCAACACCTCGTTCATGGTGGTCGCCGACGCCGCCGCGTTCCAGAACGGCCGGGAGCTCGACGTCGCCGTCTACACGCAGACCCCCGAGGGCTATGACGCGAACTCGACGCTCGACGAGCTGCAGCCCGGCGCAACCGGTACCGCGACGATCGGCTACGTGCTGGCCGACGACTCCCCGGTGAGCGTCGAGGTGTCGGACCTGTTCGCGTTCGACGCCGACGCCCCGAGCGTCACCGGCAGCTTCGAGCTGTAGCCGTCGCGGGCGGCGGCGCGTCCGGACCGGTGGAGAGGCCCGGGCGCGCCGGCCCGGACGACGACCGGTTGCCCGGGATGCTCGCATGCTACGGTGTGGGCAACCGGTTGCACGCCGCGATTGGCCTGTCACCGGTGACGAAGGAGCATCACCGATGAGCATTGCGAATGATTGGGAGAACCCCGGTCTGACCAACAGGAACAGGCTCGCGCCGCACGCCTACTTCCTGGGCTATGAGAACGAGGGCCTGGCCGCGACCCGCAGCCGCGAGCTGTCGCGGGGCTTCGTGTCGCTGAGCGGCCCGTGGCGCTTCCGCCTGTTCCCCGGGCCCAAGGCGGTGCCCGACGCCGCGCTCGCCTCGCCGGAACCGGGCTGGGACGAGGTCGAGGTCCCGCACCTGTGGCAGGTCGACGGCTACGGGCGCCTCGCCTACACCGACGAGGGCCTCCCGTTCCCCGTGGACCAGCCGTTCGTCCCCTCCGACACCCCCACCGGCGTGTACCAGCGCGATGTCGTCCTGCATCCCGCGGCCGACGGCTCCCGCGAGATCCTGCGGTTCGACGGCGTCGAAAGCTACGCCGAGGTCTACGTCAACGGGCGGTTCGCCGGCATGACCAAGGGCTCGCGCCTGTCCGCCGAATTCGACGTCACCGACCTCGTGCGCGACGGCGCGAACCTGTTCGCCGTCAAGGTGCTGCAGTACTGCGACGGCACCTACATCGAGGATCAGGACATGTGGTGGGCCTCGGGCATATTCCGCGACGTCTACCTGATGCGCCGCCCGCCGGCCAGGCTCGAGGACTTCCGCGTGCGCACCCGCCGCGTCGGCGCGGACGCCGAGGTCACGCTCGACGCCGTCTCGACCGGCGCCGCCGGCCTGTCCTGGCGGATCGCCGAACCGGGCGGCGCGGTGGTCGCCCAGGCCGGGCTCGACGCCGACGGCCACGCCGCCGTGACCGTGGCCGGCGCGCGCTTCTGGAACCCCGAGGACCCGTACCTGTACGACATGACCATCACCGTGCGCGCCGGCGACGGCACGGTCGGCGAGGTGGTCCCGCACCGCCTCGGCCTGGCCGAGGTCACGATCGAGAACGGCCGCATCCTGCTCAACGGCACCTACTTCAAGATGCACGGCGTGAACCGGCACGACCACGACGAGCGCAAGGGCCGTGCGGTCGGCGTCGAGCGCATGCGCCGCGACCTTGAGCTGATGAAGCGGCACAACATCAACGCCGTGCGCACCTCGCACTACGCCAACGACCCGCGGTTCTACGAGCTGTGCGACGAATACGGCATCATGCTCGTGGCCGAGACCGACCTGGAGAGCCACGGGTTCGAGGTCACCGGCGACATCGCCGCCATCACCGACGACCCCGCGTGGCGGGACGCCTACGTCGACCGCATCGAACGGCTGGTGATGCAGGAGCGCAACCACGCCTCGGTCGTCATCTGGTCGCTGGGCAACGAGTCCGGCTACGGCTGCAACATCCGCTCGATGGCCGAGCGCTGCAGGCGGCTCGACCCCCGTCCCATCCACTACGAGGAGGACCGCGACGCCGAAAGCGTCGACGTGGTCTCCACCATGTACTCGCGCGTGTCGCAGATGAACGACTTCGGCGAGCACCCCGGTCCCAAGCCGCGCATCATCTGCGAGTACGGGCACGCGATGGGCAACGGCCCCGGCGGGCTGAGCGAGTACCAGCGGGTGTTCGACCGCTGGGACAGCATCCAGGGCCATTTCGTCTGGGAATGGTGCGACCACGGGCTGCGCGCGCGGACCGCCGACGGGCGCGTCTACCACATGTACGGCGGCGACAACGGCGACTACCCGAACAACGGCAACTTCTGCATCGACGGCCTCGTCTTCCCGTGGCAGGAGCCCGGCCCCGGGCTGACCGAATACAAGCAGGTCATCTGCCCGGTGGGGCTCGCCTACGACGCCGGGAGCGGCACGCTGACCGTGACGAACCGCCGCTGGTTCACCACGCTGGAGGACGTGCTGGTCACGCTGGTCACGCTGGTGGACGGCGAGCCCGTGGCCTCGACGACGCTCGCGCCGGGGCCGGTCGGGCTCCGCGCGAGCGTCGACCTGCACGTGGGCGTGCGCGCCGCCGCGGTCGGCGAGACCCTGCTGACCGCCCGCGTGCACACGACCCGCGCGACGGCGTGGTGCGACCCGATGCACGAGCTGGGCGTCTACCAGTTCCCGATCGCCCGCGTCGCACGCCCCGCGGTCGAGGCGGGGGAGCGGTCCGCGGTCGAGGTCGTGGAGGACGGCATGACGCTGGGCGTGACCACGGCGGACGGCCGCCTGAGGTTCGGCCTGGTCGACGGCGCCATCGAGTCGTGGACCCACTGCGGGCGCGACGTGCTCGCCTCCGACGTCGTCGTCGGGTTCTGGCGCCCGCTGATCGACAACTACCGGCAGGAGTACGACGCGCTGTGGAGGCCGCGGTTCATCGACGCCATGCAGACCTCGACGCGCGCGGTGTCCTGGCGCCGTGACGGCGATGCGGTGGTCGTCGAGGTCGACAGGCGCGTCGCCCCGCCGGTGCACGCCTTCGGTATGCGCGTGCGCATGACGTACACCGTGCTGCCGTCCGGCCGCGTCGACCTCGGGGTCGAAGGCGAGCCGTACGGCGACTACCACGACATCATCCCGCGCATCGGCGTCACCTTCGAGGTGCCCGGCGTCGACCGCGCCGTCGAATGGTACGGCCGCGGGCCGGGGGAGAACTATCCCGACTCGCAGGCCGCCTGCGTGGTCGGCCGCTACCGCGACGACGTCGACGCGATGTTCACGCCCTACGTCGTGCCGCAGGACTGCGCGAACCGCGGGGACGTGCGCTGGGTGGCGCTGCGCTCGCCGCACGGCGACGGCCTGCTCGTCACGAGGCCGGACCACGGGGAGTTCCGGCCGTTCTCGTTCTCCGCGTGGCCCTGCACCGCCGCGCGGATCGACGCGGCCCGGCACGTCACCGACCTGTCCGACCACGGCACCGTCACCGTGAACGTCAACGACAGGGTGCTGGGGCTGGGGTCGAACTCCTGGGGCTCGGAGGTCCTGGACTCCCATCGCGTGCGCTTCGAGCGCTTCGGGTTCGCCCTGTCCCTGCGCCCCCTGGCCACGGCCGACCTGGACCAGGCCCTCACCCCGATCAAGGAGGCATGACATGCATGTGTATCCGACCCGCGACCGGTTCGACGCGCGGCTGGGCGGCGTGCGCAAGTGGATGCGCGCCGGGCGGGCGATCGACCTCGCCCCGACCCTGGCGCGGGGCGTCGCCCATTCGATCGGCGACAGCCTGACCTACTGGTGGGACTCCACCGCGGCCCTGGCCTCGCCCGACCTGGTCGGCCACCGCCGCTATCTGACCGTCCTGGCCCCGATCGACGGCGACATGACGGTGATGGTCGCCCCGAAGCGCGGTCTGACCCGGACCGAGGCGTACAGCGACCTGACCGACCGCGAGCGGTTCGTCGGCCCGGCCGAGCCGGTCGCCGTGCCGCGCGGCGGCGTGTTCATCGCCGACATCGACGAGGCCGTCCGCGTCTCGCCGGACCCCGACGTCGCCGCGACGGTGCTCCACGTGACCGTCGAGGGGCACGGCTTCCCCGGCAAGTGACGCCGGCCGCGGCGCGCGTGCTGCCGCCGGCGACCGGCGCCCGTCCGGGCTTGCGGTCCGCCGCCCATATGTGAATGGGGCCGCGGCTTACGCCACGGCCCCGTCCGCTTCCCCGACGCGCGCCATGGGCGCCGCGCCGGATGCCGGGTCAGTCCCTGTTGCCCAGCAGCTCGAGGATGTACAGGAAGATGTTCACGAAATCGAGGTAGAGGTTCAGCGCGCAGACCACCGACACCTTCTTGACCATCTCCGGGCCCTGCGACTGGTACTGGGCGAAGATCGCGCGCGTCTGCTGCGCGTCGTGCACGGTCATCGCCGCGAAGAGCACCAGGCCGATCGCGGAGACGATCATCAGCGTCGTGTCGCCGGGGAACAGGAGCATGAGCACCAGCTCGGCGACGATCAGCACGACCAGGCCGATCAGCAGGATCGGGCCGGCCTTGAGCATGTTGATCTTCGTGGTCATGCCGAACATCGTCAGCGCGAGGAAGAACACCGCGCACAGCCCGAGCGCCACCGCGATGGAGCCGAGGTCGTAGACCATGAAGATCGAGCTGAGCGTGAAGCCCATCAGCGCCGCGTAGACGTAGAACATGACGCGGGCGGTGCCGGCCTTGATCTTCATGATCCGGGCGCCGAGGTAGACCGCGAGGCCGACCTGCACGATCGCGAACAGGATGAACCCGACCAGGCCGGTGGACTGGACGAACGCGACGTACGCGCCGCTCATCTGCGCGAGCACCGCGACGACGGCGGTGATCACCAGGCCGATGGTCATCTCGCCGTACGCCCTGGTCACCGAGACGCGCTGCGCCTCCTCGTAGGAGTAGGCGGCCTGCGCGTCGATGGCGGCGCCGCCGTTGGGGGCGTAGGCGTACTGCTGCCCGCCGTACTGGTACTGCGGCGCCTGCTGGTCGTATTGGTAGGGGGATTGCGGCTGCTGGTTGAAGCCGCTGCCGTTCCGCGGCTGCTGGCCGAATGTCATCATCGCTCCTTTGGATGTAGCCGATTTGGCACCATCATACGGGACGATGCTGAAGGAATTGTGACGATCGCCGACGGCGGAGGGGCTGCGACGGGGGCGCCCGGCCGCCGGGACGTCGGGACGTCGGTTCGGCGGGACGATGGGCCGGCAGGCCGACAGCGGGCGGAGGGCCCGCGGCCCGTCAGGTGCGCGGCGGCTCCTCGACCCGCGGCGCGCCGTTGATGTCGCGGTGGATGTTCTGCATCTGCACCTCGATGTTCTGCAGCGAGCGCGCGCAGTCGAGCAGCGTCTGGGAGTGCTCGGCGATCTTGGCGTCCGGCAGGTCGGTCTTGTAGCGCAGCGCGTGCTCCAGGCTGGCCCAGTAGTCCATCGCGATGGTGCGGAACTGCACCTCGACCGGAGTGTAGTGCGCGCCCGAGGACAGGAACACCGGCACCGCGTAGATCACGTGCAGGCTGCGGTACCCGTTCTGCTTGGGGGTGCGGATGTAGTCCTTGACGCGCAGCACCTGGATGTCCGACTGCGCCGACAGGTAGTTCGACACCGAATACACGTCGTCGCGGTAGTTGCAGATCACGCGCACGCCGGCGACGTCGAACAGGTTGTCCTTGATCGAGGCGACGGTCTGCGGCAGTCCCTTGCGCTCCAGCTTGCCCAGGATCGAGGTGATCGACTTGAGCCGCCGCTCGATGTGGTGGACGGGGTTGTGCGCGAAGCGCACCTGGAACTCCTCGTCGAGCACCTCGAGCTTGGTGCTGATCTCGTACATCGCGCCCTCGTAGACCTGCATGAGGTTGACGAACGCGGTGATCTCGTTCGTGGGGAACCGGCCCTCGCCAATGTTGGCGGCCTTGAGCCTGGCTTCGAGTTCGGCGGAATTCAGTCGGCTGTGGCGGTCAAGTATCACGTTCCATATCATAGCCCCGAATGCGCGCCGCGTCGTCCGTCCGCGGCCGCGCGGGGCCCGCCGGCGGGGGCGCAATCCGTGCTCTCCGTTAGCATGGGGACTCATGGACGAAGCGATGATGACCGAGGCGGAGCGCGCCTCGAAGACGGCCGATCCCGCCGACCCGCGCGTGTCGGGAGGCGGGCGCGGCAAGGGCGTGTACCAGATCAACACGCTCGGCTGCCAGATGAACGTGCACGATTCCGAGCGCATCGCCGGCGTGCTCGAGGCCGACGGCTACGTTCCGGCGACCCCGCAGCAGATCGCGGACAAGGACGTGGACCTGATCGTGCTCAACACCTGCGCGGTGCGCGAGAACGCCGCCGAGCGCATGTACGGCACGGTCGGCCTGTGGGCGCAGATGACGCGGAGCAACCCGAACCTGCAGATCGCCGTCGGCGGCTGCATGGCGCAGCTCGACCGCGAGCGCATCGCCGAGCGCGCCCCCTGGGTCGCCGCCGTGTTCGGCACCAAGAACATCGGCTCCCTGCCGCGCCTGCTCGACCGCAACCGCGCGACCGGCCGCCCGCAGGTCGAGGTCGCCGACCGGCTCGACTACTTCCCGAGCCAGCTGCCGGCGGTGCGCGCCTCGAAGGTCTCGAGCTGGGTGTCGATCTCGGTGGGCTGCAACAACACCTGCACGTTCTGCATCGTGCCGACCACCCGCGGCCGCGAGCAGGACCGCCGCCCCGGCGACATCCTGGACGAGATCCGGCGCTGCGTGGACGCCGGCGCCAAGGAGGTCACGCTGCTGGGGCAGAACGTGAACTCCTTCGGCTACGGCATCGGCGACCGCTACGCCTTCTCCAAGCTGCTGCGCGCCTGCGGCACGATCGACGGGCTGGAGCGCGTGCGCTTCACCTCGCCGCACCCGGCGGCCTTCACCGACGACGTGATCGCCGCGATGGCCGAGACCCCGAACGTCATGCACCAGCTGCACATGCCGCTGCAGTCCGGCTCCGACCGCATCCTGCGCGCGATGCGCCGCTCGTACCGCTCGCGCCGGTTCATGGACATCCTCGGCAAGGTGCGCGCGGCGATGCCGGACGCGCAGATCTCCACCGACATCATCGTCGGCTTCCCCGGCGAGACCGAGGAGGACTTCCAGGACACGATGCGCGTCGTCGAGCAGGCCCGCTTCTCGTCCGCCTTCACCTTCGAGTACTCGCCGCGACCGGGCACGCCGGCCGCCGCGATGGAGCAGATCCCCAAGGACGTCGTGCAGGAGCGGTTCGAGCGGCTGGTGGCGCTGCAGGAGCGGATCACCGAGGAGGAGATGGCCCGGTTCGAGGGCCGCGACGTCGAGGTGATGATCACCGGCACCCAGGGCAAGAAGGACGCCGCCACGCACCGCGTCACCGGGCGCGAGCGCACCGGCGTGCTCGTGCACGTCGGCGTGCCGGAGGGCGAGCCGATGCCGCAGGTCGGCGATTTCGTCACCGCCACGGTGACGCACGCCGCCCGCCACAACCTCATCGCCGATCCCGATCCCAGGGCGGGGCAGACCTACCATGTGCGCCACTGAGCCCGGGGAGCCGTGGCCCGTCGCGGGCCCGGCGGGGGAGGGCGCCGCGGCCGCCGCGCCTGCCGCCGGCAACGTCGGTTCCGCCGTCCCCGCCGCGGCCCGTCGCGGGCCCCGCGTCGTCTCGATCGTCGGGCCCACGGCCTCCGGCAAGACCGGCCTGGGCATCGCGATCGCCCGCGCGCTCGCCGACCGAGGCGAGCGCGCCGAGATCGTCAACGCCGACGCCTACCAGATGTACCGCGGCATGGATATCGGCACGGCCAAGCCGACCGCCGAGGAGCTGGCCGCGGTGCCGCACCATCTCATCGACGTCATCGAGCCCGACGACGCGATGAGCGTCGCCCGGTTCCAAGCGCTGGCGCGCGAGTGCATCGCCGACCTGCGCGCCCGCGGCGTCCGGCCGATCCTGGTCGGCGGCTCGGGGCTGTACGCGCGCGCCGCGATCGACGACATCACGTTCCCGGGCACCGATCCGCAGGTGCGCGCCGCGCTGGAGCGCCGCGCCGAAACCGAGGGCCCCGGCGTGCTGTTCGACGAGCTCAGGGCCAAGGACCCGGCGGCCGCCGCCCGGATGGACGCGCGCAACCCCCGGCGCACGATCCGCGCGCTGGAGGTCATCGAGCTGACCGGCCGGCCGTACTCGGCCAGCCTGCCGCGCTACCGGTACGTGATCCCGAGCGTGCAGATCGGCCTCGATCTGCCGCGCGAGGAGCTGGACCGGCGCATCGACCTGCGCACCCGGGCCATGCGCGACGACGGCTTCGTCGACGAGGTGCGCCGGCTGCGGCCGCGCCTGGGGGCGACCGCGTCGCGCGCGCTCGGCTACCAGCAGGTCATCGATTATCTGGACGGCCTGTGGAGCGAGGACGAGGCGTTCGCCGACATTGCGCGGAAGACCCGGCGCCTCGCGCGCAAGCAGATGGGTTGGTTCGGCCGCGACCCGCGCATCCACTGGCTGCGCGCGCAGAACCCGGACCTGCTGGACAACGCGATGGCCGTCATCGAGCATGCCGACGCCGGCGACTACGACGCCATCGACGCGCGGGCCGACGCCTACACCCAGCACCACCTGGGCGACATCGCCGCCTGATCGGTACGGCCGGAGGGCGGCGACGCCGCGTCGCTCCGCCGGCCGTGGACGCGGCCCGTGCGCCGGGGTGGCACGGACCTGCCATGTTACCGGCACGTTGCATCGTCGAAACGGCCCGTAACCTCGTCGGGGTACCGTACGGGAAGCCGCGCCGGTGTGCGGCGGGAGGTGCGGGATATCCATGCTGTCGGGAAGGGATTGGGCGTTTTTCGCGGTGCTGCTGGTCGCCAACGTCATCCAGGCCATCACGGGATTCGCCGGCACCGTGCTGGCCATGCCGTTCTTGATGCTGCTCATCGGTGCCGACGAGGCCCGGGCCGTGCTCGCCGTGATGGCGCTGATCAGCTGCGCCGTGATCGCGGTGCGCGGGCGGCGTTTCATCGACCGAGGCGAGTTGTCGCGCATCGTGGCGTTCATGGCGGTGGGCATGGCGATCGGCATGGTGGTGTACTCGCTGATGCCGTTGGATGTGCTGCGTCGCGTCTACGGCGCCTTCATCGTGGTCGTCGCGCTCCATCACCTGCTGGTCGGACGGCGGCGCGCCCTGTCGCGCCCGGCGCTCGCCGGCGTGCTGCTGGCCGCCGGAGTCATCCACGGCATGTTCGTGTCGGGCGGCGCGCTGCTGGTGGTGTATGCCGCCCAGGTCCTGCCGGACAAGGACCGGTTCCGCTCCACGATGGCCGCGGTATGGGTGCCGTTGAACATCGTCATGCTGGCGCAGCTGGGGGCGTCCGGCGGCATCGACGAACACGCGGTGGCGCTCAGCGTCATCGGGCTGGTGCCGTTGTGCGCCGCGGTCGCGATCGGCGGATGGCTGGGCAGACGGCTCGACCAGCGTGCGTTCATGACGCTGACCTATGTGCTGCTGGCGGTTTCCGGAGCCTCGATCATGCTGTAGCGGTCGGTCGGGGACTCTCGGACACATCGGAGGCGAGGAACGGAGGGACGATGGCGGTTCGGCTGCGCGATTTGGTGGAGCACGCCCGCGGCATGGAGCTGGAGCTGGTCGCCGGCGCGGGCGGATTGGACCGACCGGTGCGGTGGGTCCATATGGTGGAGAACGTCGAGATCGTCGGGTTCCTGGAAGGGCAGGAGGTCGCGTTCGTCACCGGCGTCGGGCTGGACGGCCGGACCGACCTGCTGTCGCTGGTGCGCAGCGTGGCCGAGGCCGATGCCAGCGGCGTGGTGGTCAACGTCGGGCCGTTCATCCGGAGCATCGACCCGGCCGTGGTCCGGCTGTGCAACGACCTCGACCTGCCGCTGTTCCGGGTGCCGTGGAATGTTCACATGGCGCAGATCATGCACCGCTTCTGCCTGGACATCACGATGTCGGAGCGCAACGGCATCGGCCTGGCGTCGGCGTTGCGCAACGCGATCAGGCAGCCCGAGCGGGAGGACCTGTATCTGGATTTCCTGGAGGACAATGGTTTCTCGCGCGACTGGAACTACACGGTCGCGGTGGCCCAGGCCGTGACCGGGGACGGGGTCGACGTCGACGGCCGCGGCCTCGGACGGATCGGGCAGGCCGTCGACAATCTGCTCATCTTCAAGGGCTGGCATGCCGTCGCGCTGTCGATGGACAACAGCCTGGTCATCGTGTTTGCGCAGTACGGCGCGGACGACGTGGAGGCGATGACGGAACGATGCCTCGAGTCGTGCCGGCCGATGCTCGGGGAGGACTGGCGTCTGTACGTCGGCATAGGCAAGCGCACCCGCAGCGCACGGTGCATCGGCAAAAGCCACGCGCAGGCGCGCAAGCTGGCGCGGCTGCAGCGCAAGCGCGGCTCGTCGGACGGTCCGCTGGCGTATTCGCGCATGGGCGTCACCAAGCTGCTGTTGTCGATCGGGGACCGGGATGTGCTGGAGGACTACATCGAGCACACCGTCGGACCGCTGATTGAATACGACCGTCTGAACGGCACCGACCTGGCTGCGGTGCTGCGGTGCTATCTCGCCCACAGCGGCAGCGTGCGGGACGCCGCCGCGGACCTGTTCGTGCACCGTAACACGGTGACCTACAAGCTGCGCAAGATCGAATCGGTGCTGGGGGAGGACCTGTCGGACTTCCGGGTGCGCGAGCGGCTCAACGTCGGTCTGTGCGCCGCCGAGATCCTCGATTGCTGACCCGGCGGCGCCCGCGATCCTGCACGCGAGTCGTTGCCGACGGGTAGCGATTGCGTGTCGGCGATGTTATCGCGATGTTGCCGGGGTGTTTCCGCGCCGCGCCTTGTGCTCGGGCACAAAAGCTTCTGTTTGCCGTCTCGCGCACCGCCCGGGAAACCGTCCATACGCTGGGAATCAACGCCGCGACGACGGCGACGAACTCCCCGAGAAAGGACGATGGAATGGCCGAGACGATGACCGGCGCGCAGGTGGCCGGGCTGCAGCGTGACTATGTGATGCAATCGTGGAGCAGGCAGGGGACCCCGGCACTGCCGATCGCGCGGGCCGAGGGCATCTATTTCTGGGATTATGACGGCAGGAAGTACGCCGATATGTCGTCGCTGCTGGTGTGTTCGAATCTCGGCCACCAATTGCCCGAAATCGTCGAGGCCATCAAGGAGCAGGCCGACAGGATGTGCTTCATGGCTCCGGCCTACGCGTCCGAGCCCAAGTCCCGTCTGGCGAAGATGCTGGTCGACATCGCCGGCGCCGACTTCTACCAGCGCGTGTTCTTCACCAACGGGGGCGCGGACGCCAACGAGAACGCCATCAAGATGGCCCGCATGGTCACGGGGCGGCAGAAGATCTTCAGCTGCTACCGCAGCTATCACGGTTCGACCAACGGCGCGTCGAACGCCTCCGGCGACTGGCGGCGGTTCGCCGCCGAACTGGGCGGCATGGCTCCCGGATACGTGCATTTCATGAATCCGAACATGTATGAGGACGGCTACACCCGCGGCGTCGACGACGAGGCCGTGACCCGCGACTACCTGCATCGTTTGGAGGAGCAGCTGCAGTACGAGGGGCCGGACAACGTGGCGGCGATCCTCATGGAGTCGATCGTCGGCGCGAACGGCGTGATCCTGCCGCCGAAGGGCTATATGGAGGGCGTGCGCGCCCTGTGCGACAAGTACGGCATCCTCATGATCTGCGACGAGGTGATGACCGGCTTCGCCCGCACCGGCAAGATGTTCGCCTGGCAGAACTTCGACATCAGGCCCGATCTCATCACCTTCGCCAAGGGCGTGACCTGCGGGTACGTGCCGTTGGGCGGCGTCATCGTCTCCAAGGCCGTGTCCGACTACTTCACCGATCACGTGCTGCAGTGCGGACTGACCTATTCGGGCCACACGCTGGCCTGCGCGGCGGGCTGCGCCTCGGTACGGTACTATCTCGACCACGACATCTGCGCGCACGTCAAGCGGATGGAGGGCATCCTCAAGCCGTTCCTCGAGCGTATGGTCGAACGTCACAAGTGCGTGGGGGAGGCACGCTGCATCGGCCTGTTCGCCGCGCTGACCATCGTCAGGAACAAGGAGACCCGCGAGCTTATGGCGCCGTACCATGCGCCGGACAGCGTCATGCCCCGGATCATGGCCAGGCTCAAGGAGAAGGGCTTCTCCACGTTCGGACGTGAGACGAACATCAACATCTGCCCGCCGCTGATCATCACCGAGGAGGAGCTGAACGAATACCTGCCGATTCTTGACGAGGTGCTCGGCTGGGTCGACGAGACGTTCTGCGACTGAACGGCACGGGACAGGGAGCAGCCATGCAATGGAACTATGAACAGCCCGTCGCCATCCGTTTCGGCGAGGGGCGCGTGTCCGAGATCGGCGAGATCGCCGGATCGCTGGGGGTGGGCGACGGCGTCGTCGTCGCCGACCGCTTCTTCGACGAGGGCGGCGTCACCGACGCGATGATCGCCGGCAGCGACGGCGCTTTGGTCGCCTCATTCAGCGACTTCTCACCCAACCCCGACGTCACCGAGGTCGACGCATGCGCGGCCCTGCTGCGCCGGGTCCATGCCGGCTTCGTGGTGGCGCTCGGAGGCGGCAGCGCGATGGACGTGGCCAAGGCCGCCGCCAGCATCTGCCTGACCGACGAGCCGATTGCCGCCTACCACGGCACCGGCAGGACCATGCCGACCAAGCACTTGCCCATCATCGCCGTGCCCACCACGGCCGGCACCGGCAGCGAGGTGACCTGCGTGGCGGTGCTGAGCGACCGCGCCCAGGGCAAGAAAGCCCCGATCGTCTCGGACGGCTTCTTCCCGACCTGCGCCATCGTCGATCCCGAGATGACATACTCGGTGCCGCCGCACACCACCGCATCAACCGGCATGGACGTGCTGAGCCAGGCGATCGAAGGCTATTGGAGCAAAGGACACCAGCCGATCTGCGACGCCTGCGCGGTGCATGCCGCGCGGCTGGTGTTCGAGTACCTGCCGCGCGCGGTGGCCGACGGCCGCAACGACCACGAGGCGCGCAGCAAGATGTGCGAGGCGTCCGTGATCGCCGGACTCGCCTTCACGCTGCCCAAGACGACCTCGTCGCACGCCTGCTCGTTTCCTCTGACCAACCTCCTGGGCATCCCCCACGGCGAGGCGTGCGGCCTGACGCTCGATTGGTTCACGCGCATCAACGCGGACGCCCAGGGCGGGCGCGTGCAGCGGTTCGCCTCGCTGCTCGGCTTCGCGGACGCCGATGCGATGGCCGACGCCATCGCCGAACTCAAACGCACGATCGGCCTGCGCACCGGTCTGAGGGACCTCGCGCTGAACGATCGGCAGATCGCCGATCTGGTGCGCATCAGCCGCCACCCGAACCTGTACAACAATCCGGTCGACATCACCGACGAGATGCTCGAGACGATGTATCGGCACCTCGCACGGGCCGACTAGCCGTCGTCCCCCGGATTTCCAGCCGTCCCGCGGCCGGGCGGGACGGCATCACACAGAGAGGACCAATCATGAAAACGACACTGTCCGGACGATTGCATGCTCACCTGCCCAAACTGCAGGTGGTGTTCTCGATCGTGCTCCTGCTCTTCGTCTGGTGGGCGGTCACGGCGTCGAACATCGTCAGCGCGCTGTATCTGCCCTCGCCCGCGGCGGTGTGGGACGCGTTCGTCGACGCCAACACCTGCCATCCGATCGCCGAGGGCTCCGCCCGCATCGTGTGCGGTTCCCAGGAGTACTTCCTGTGGCAGCATCTGCTGATGAGCCTGTTCCGCATCGCCGTCGGCCTGGTCGCAGCGGTCGCGGCGGGCGTGCTCATCGGCTTCGTGCTGGGCATGATGCCGATCGTCAACCGCATCGTGTCGCCGTACATCAATTTCCTGCGCATGCTGCCGCCGCTGGGCTACATCGGTCTGCTGATCGTCTGGTTCGGCATCGGCGACGCCACGAAGATCTGGCTGCTGTTCCTCGCCGCGTTCCCGCCGATCACCATCTCGACGGTGCAGGGCATCGAGGGGGTGAACCGCGACCGGGTCAACGCCGCGTTGTCGCTGGGGGCCAGCAGGGTGCAGGCGGTGCTGCATGTGGTGCTGCCCAGCGCGTTGCCGTCGATCATGAACGGCATCCGCATCGCCACCGGCTTCGCGTGGACCACCGTCGTCGCGGCCGAGCTCAACAACGGCATTCCCGGCATCGGCGCGCTCGCCTACCTTTCCGGCACCCAGCTGGACACGCCGCTGACCATCGCCTGCATCATCGTCATCGGCGTGGCGGCCGTGCTGCTCGACTGGCTGATCCGCGCCATCACCCGACTCATCATTCCGTGGGAGGGCAAGGACTGAGGTCCGCCTCACGACAAGCGTAAGGAGACAAAGGTATGATCACGCACACTTGCACCCGATCGGCGGTGGCGGCGACCGCGGCGGCGCTCGTCGCGGCGCTGTCCCTCGGCGGATGCGCCGTCATGCAGAAGGCGAGCGTGCTCGCCGGCATCGACGCCTCGGACGACGTCGAATGCCCGGTCGCGGTGAACACCGACTTCACCGGCACCATGCGCATCGCCTACCAGCAGATCGCCAACGCCGACCTGCTGGTCAAGGACCGCGGCCTGCTGGAGGCCTGCATGCCGAACGCCACGATCCAATGGAGTCAGTTCTCATCCGGCGGCGACGTCATCCAGGCGTTCGGCTCCGGTTCGATCGACATCGGCCTGGCCGGCTCCAGCCCGGCGACCAAGGCCGTCTCGGCGCCACTGAGCCTGCCGGTGAGCATCGTGTGGATCCACGACATCATCGGGCAGGCGGAATCCCTGGTGACCCGGGACGATGACGTCGAATCCATCGAGGACCTCGCCGGACGCAACATCGCGGTCTCGTTCAGCTCCACGTCGCATTTCAGCCTGCTGTCGGCCCTCGAGCACGCCGGCATGACCAACGAGGACGTCAACCTCATCAACCTCGCCCCCGACAAGATGGTGGCGGCGTGGACCCGCGGCGAGATCGACGCCGCATGGGTGTGGGATCCGGTGCTCGGCGAACTGATGGACGACGACGGCCATATCGTCATGTCCTCGGCCGACACGGCCGAAATGGGCAGCGCCACCTACGACATGGAGATCGCCGCCGACGAGTTCATCGAGCGCAACCCCTCTGCCATGGAGACATGGACGGCCGTGCAGGACTACGCGGTCGGCCAGATCGCCGACGACCCCGAGACGGCGGCGGAATCGATCTCCAACCAGCTGGGGTCCTCGACCGACACCGTGCTCACGCAGTTCGGCGGGTACGAATATCCGAACGCGCTCGAGCAGTCCGACATCTTCCACGGACAGCTCGCCTCCACGCTCAAGGCGACCGCGCGGTTCCTGCAAAGCCAGGGGGAGCTGGACGCCGTGAACGAGGACTACGGCACGGCGCTGTACACGGACGCCATGGATGCGGTCGCCGCATCCGATTCCCAATGACCGGGCGGCAACAGTGAAGGAGAACACCATGGAAACGCGAAAGACCGCGACGGCCGGCACGACGACCGACGGCCAGACCCTGACGTCGGCCCGACGCGAGCCGGCGGTGCGCATCGAGCATGTGTCGAAGATCTACACGACGCAGCAGGGCGAGGAGGTCGTGGCGCTCCAGGACATCAACCTGACCATCGACCGCGGCGACTTCATCTGCGTGGTGGGGCCGTCCGGCTGCGGCAAGACGACGCTGCTCAACATGCTCGCCGGGTATGAGAAGCCGTCCTCCGGCTGGATCCAGGCCAACGCCAAGCAGATCGACGGAGCCGACCCGCAGCGCGGCGTCGTCTTCCAGAAGCCGACGCTGTACCCGTGGCTGACGGTGAAGGGCAACGTCGAGTTCGGCATGCGCATGCAGGGCAAGTCCAGGCAGGAGCGCAGCGCCATCGCCGACGAGTTCCTCGAGCTCGTCGGTCTGGCCGACGCCGGCGGCCGGCGG
This sequence comes from Bifidobacterium phasiani, assembly GCF_019331775.1. Taxonomy (GTDB): domain Bacteria; phylum Actinomycetota; class Actinomycetes; order Actinomycetales; family Bifidobacteriaceae; genus Bifidobacterium; species Bifidobacterium phasiani. The sequence goes on along the minus strand of NZ_JAHBBD010000004.1, from coordinate 91,375 downwards.
CCGTACGAGCTGTCGGGTGGCATGCAGCAGCGCTGCCAGATCGCGCGCGTGCTGGCGACCGATCCGGAGCTCATCATGATGGACGAGCCGTACGGCGCCTTGGACGCGCTGACGCGCGAGAACCTGCAGAACGAGCTGCTGCGCATCTGGCGCGAGCGCAAGAAGACGGTGTTCTTCATCACGCACAGCGTGGACGAGGCCGTGTTCCTGGGCACCCGCGTCATCGTGATGAGCAAGCATCCGGGAACCGTGGTGATGGACGTGCCGGTCGATGTCGCCTCGACCCTGCCCGAGGACGCCACGCCGGAGGACATCCGCTCGGCACCCGAATTCGTGAGGCTGTGCGCACAGATCACCAACAAGATCTACGAGCAGGGCATGTGAACCCGGCCGAGGCTCCGGGGCCGCTCAGTGCGCCGGACCCTGGCTCCAGCCGGCAATCAGGAACACCCTCGTCGGGTTGGCCGGCCGGCAGATCGCGTCGAACATGCGCTCGAAGCCGGTGACGTCGCCGCGGTAGGCCTCGCGTTTGGCCGCGCGGTACTCCTCGCGCGTCACCGGGCCCCAGTCCAGGTCCCAGCCGGCGTCGTGCGCCAGCCGCGACGCGAAGATCCGCAGCGTCATCGCGTTGCCGCCCCTGAACGGGTGCAGGTAGCCGAGCTCGTCGTAGATATGGGCGAGCTGGCCGACGAAGTCGGCGCGGTCGTAGCCGGCCAGGTTGCGCTTGTCGGCGAGCTCCATCGCGATGTTGTGCGCGCCGGTCTCGATCAGGGCCGCCGGGAAGAACGCCTCGGGGTTGCGGGCGCGGCGCCTGTCGTCGACGGCGTCGCGCGCCGTGTCGCGCATGCGCAGCCGGCCGGCGTCGTTGTACACGCCCTCGAACAGGCCGCGGTGGATGGCCCGCAGCTCGTCCAGGTCGCAGGACATCGGCCAGCGGCGTTCGGCCAGCAGCACGGTGCGCGCGAACACGCCGCTGGCCGGGTCGTCGTCGGCGCGGTCGATGAGCCGGCTGACGTCGATGTCCCCGCGCTCGTAGTCCATGGCCGCGCGCATCGTCGCCTCGCTCGGCGCCATCGCTTCCAACGCGCAGTTCTTCAGTGCAAATGCGACTGCGCTCGCACGTTCGGCTGGAGTCATATTCCGATGATAGCCGCATCGGGGGCGGGCGCGCGACGCCGGCGCCGCGCGCGTGGCCCGTGCGGCGGGGCCTTGTGTGGGCGCTGTATGGCATCGCTGCGGCGGGCGGCGCGCGGGCGCGCCGGGTTGTACAATCTGATGCGTTATGGCACGAACCACATCATCCTCAGGCACTTCCAAGCGATCCTCGTCGAAGGGGTCGTCCGCGGGCAAGGCGCAGCCTGCGGAAGAATCACTGGGCAAGCGCGCGCTGCTCGCGATCCCGCGCGCCTTCGGGTCGGCGGTGCGCTCCGTCGCCGGCGTCGGGTCGTACGATCCCGCCTACCGGCGCGACGGCTGGTGCTTCCTGATGATCGTGCTCGCCGTGTTCTTCTGCGCCTCGGAATGGTTCCGCGTCGACGGCGCCATCGGACAGGTGCTGCACGCCTTCGCCTCGGGCGTGCTCGGCGTGATGAGCGTGGTGCTGCCCGTGCTGCTGGTGTACCTGGCGATCCGCCTGATGCGGCATTCCGGCAAGGAGTCCGGCAACCCGCGCGTGGTCACCGGCTGGGTGATGCTGATGTGGTCGGTCTGCTCGATCATCGACGTGGCGCTCGCCTCCGACGCGCCCGGCTTCGACATCACCGCCCTGCAGCGGGCGGGCGGGCTGTTCGGCTTCGTCCTCGGGTCCCCGCTGGCGTGGGGGCTCTCCAAGGCGTTCGCGATCATCGTCTTCGTGGTCGTCGGGGTGTTCGCGCTGCTGCTGATCACCCGCACCCACGTCACCGACATCCCGCAGCGGGCCGGCGAGCTGGCGTCGCGGCTGCGCGGCGGGCAGGGCGACGACGCCGGCAAGGGCGCCGCCGACCAGTTCCCCAACGAGGTCCGCGTCGGCGACGACACGATCGCCTTCGCCGACGGCGTGCCTTCCCATGACGGCGACGCGGCTGACGGCGGCGAGCGCCCCGCCAGGCTCGGGTTCCTCGCGCGGCTGTTCGGCCGCCGCAAGTCCGCGTCCGATGACGGCCGGCTCGAACGGTACGCGGGCGACGATCCGTTCGAGACGGCCGCCAGCCGCCACGGCGAGAGCGCCGAGACCCGTCTGCTCGACACCCCGGCGCCCCGCACGGTCTCCTCCGCGGCCGGCGGGACGACGGGCGGGGCCGTCGCTGTCGGGCATGTCGGCGCCATGCCCGCGGCGGGCGGCGACGCGGCGGCCGGCGACGACCCGTGGGCGGCGATCGGCGAGGACGGGTCGATGACCGATCTGCCCGTGCAGAGCGCCGCGGCCGGCGATGCGGACGCACTTGCCGGCGGCGACGCCTCCGACCCGGCCGACCCGGCCGGCGCGGCCGCGTCCGACGGCGTCGCCGCCGCGCCCGACGCCCCCGACGCGCCGTACGCGCTGCCCGACCTGGGGATGCTCGCCAAGGGCCAGCCGCACGCCGCGCGCACGCCGGCCAACGACCGCGTGATCCGCGCGCTGACCTCCACCTTCGAGCAGTTCAAGGTCGACGCCAAGGTCGTCGGCTTCCTGCGCGGCCCGTCGGTCACGCAGTACGAGGTCGAGCTCGGCTCGGGCGTCAAGGTCGAGAAGGTCATCAACCTGCAGAAGAACATCGCCTACGCCGTGGCCAGCTCCGACGTGCGCATCCTCTCGCCGATCCCCGGCAAGTCGGCCATCGGCATCGAGATCCCGAACGAGGACCGCGAGATCGTGCACCTGGGCGACGTGCTGCGCTCCGACAAGGCGATGGGCGACCCCAACCCGATGCTGGCCGGCATCGGCAAGGACGTCGAGGGCCATTTCGTGACCGCGGACCTGACCAAGATGCCGCACCTGCTGGTGGCGGGCGCCACCGGCTCGGGCAAGTCGAGCTTCGTCAACTCGATGCTCACCTCGATCATCATGCGCGCCACGCCGGAGCAGGTGCGCATGATCCTGGTCGACCCCAAGCGCGTGGAGCTGTCCGCGTACGCGGGCATCCCGCATCTGCTCACCCCGATCATCACCGACCCGAAGAAGGCCGCGCAGGCCCTGGAGTGGGTGGTCAAGGAGATGGACGCGCGCTACTCCGACCTCGAGTTCTTCGGGTTCCGCCACGTCAAGGACTTCAACGAGGCCGTGCGCGCCGGCAAGGTGCACGCGCCCGCCGGCTCGAACCGCAAGGTCGCGCCGTACCCCTACCTGCTCGTCGTCGTCGACGAGATGGCCGACCTGATGATGGTCGCCAAGAACGACGTTGAGAGCTCGATCCAGCGCATCACGCAGCTGGCCCGCGCCGCCGGCGTGCACCTGGTGCTCGCCACGCAGCGCCCCTCCGTCGACGTGGTCACCGGCCTGATCAAGGCGAACATCCCCTCGCGCCTGGCCTTCGCCACCTCGTCGGCCACCGACTCCCGCGTCATCCTCGACACGGTCGGCGCCGAGACGCTGATCGGCCAGGGCGACGCGTTGTTCCTGCCGATGGGCTCGGCCAAGCCGATCCGCGTGCAGGGCTCGTGGGTCTCCGAATCGGAGATCCGCAAGGCGGTCGAGTACGTGCGCACCCAGCGCAAGCCGCGCTACCGCGAGGACATCGAGCAGATGGCCAAGGAGGCGGAGAAGCACGCCGTCGAGCCCGACGAGGAGATCGGCGGCGACATGGACGTGCTGCTGCAGGCCGCCGAGCTGGTGGTCACCACGCAGTTCGGCTCGACCTCGATGCTGCAGCGCAAGCTGCGCGTCGGGTTCGCCAAGGCCGGCCGCCTGATGGACCTGCTGGAGTCCCGCGGCGTGGTCGGCCCCTCGGAGGGCTCGAAGGCGCGCCAGGTGCTCGTGCAGCCGCAGGACCTGCCCGCGGTGCTCGCGTTCATCCGCGGCGAGACGGACTCGCTGGACTCCGGGGGCCCGGAGCAGCAGCAGTTGGATGTCGACTGACGGTCGGGGTAAGGTGAATAGCATGCAGACACAAGACGAACGGACCAAGCCGTCGCTGCTCGACGGATGGAACAGCCCGCCGAACCTGGTGACCTACGCGCGCATCGTGCTGGTCGTGGTGTTCCTGGGGCTGGACATCGCCGCGGGGGCGTGGGGCGCCGACGACCTGACGCTGCGCTGGATCGCGGCGGTGCTGTTCATCGTCGCCGCCTCGACCGACAAGGTCGACGGCTGGATGGCGCGCAGGTACGACCAGGTGACCGAGCTGGGCAAGCTGATGGACCCGATCGCCGACAAGCTGCTTATGTGCTCGGCGCTGGTGGTGGCCTCGGCGTTCGGCGAGCTGGCCTGGTGGGTCACCATCCTGTTCCTGGTGCGCGAGATCGGCATCACCGTGATGCGCTTCTTCGTCATCGACGCCGGCGGCAAGGTGATCGCCGCCGCCTGGCCGGGCAAGCTCAAGACCGTGTTCCAGAGCGTCGGCCTGTCGCTGCTGCTGGTCCCGATGTGGGCGTTCGCCCCCGGCGTCGGGGAGAACCCGCTGTGGCTCGACGCCTACTACTGGCTGACCTATGCGCTGATCTACGTGGCGCTGGTGCTCTGCCTGTATTCCGGCGCCGTGTATCTGATCAACACGTTCTACCGGCCGAAGGCCGGGGCGTCCCGGTGAACGCCGGGGCCGTGCGCGCCGCCGCCGCAGCTCTGCCCGACGCGGGCGCCACGCCCGTCGACGCCGACGACGCGGCGATCCGCGCCCGCTGCGACGAACTGGCCGCCTCGCTGCTGGCCGGCTGCGAGCGTGCCGGGCTGGCGATCGCGACCGCGGAGTCGCTGACCGGGGGGCTGCTCGCCGACGCGTTCGTGCGCATTCCCGGCGCCTCCCGCGTGTTCCTGGGGTCGGCGGTGACCTACGACATCGCGGCCAAGGCGTCGCTGCTCGGCGTGGACCGCGGTCTGCTGGGCCGCGAGGGCGCCGTGCACCCGGAGGTGGCCCGGCAGATGGCCGTCGGGGCGGCGCGGCTGTACACGCAGCCGGGGCGGCGCGGCCGCGTGCTCGGCCTGTCGACGACCGGCGTGGCCGGCCCCGGTCCCGACGGCGACAAGCCGGCCGGCCTGGTGTATCTGGGGTTCTGCGTGCCGGATGCGGGCGACGCCGCGGCGCGGCCGCGGACGGAGGCCGTCGAGCTGCGGCTGGCCGGCGACCGCCCCCATATCCGGCTGCTGACGGTATTGCGCGTTCTGGAAAATGTGAGCCGATTCACAGTGTTTTCACAGGAATAAACCGGGGTCCGCGGTGTTGTTCTTATTGGAACGAGAACGTACTGAGCCGAAAAGGATGACGCCATGGAAACGATGACCCGCACGACCGAACAGGTCGAACGCAAGAACGCGACGCCCGCGCCCGTGAAGGCCGGTACCGCGAGGATGCGCGACCTGACCCCGGCGCAGCGCAGGGCGGTGATGTTCGCCCAGCAGCAGGTGCTCAAGGCGCGCGCCGCCAAGAAGGCCAAGGACGAGCGGCAGGCGGCCCTGGCCCGCATGTGGCGCGAGGAGGACGCCGCCGAACAGACGCGTTCGCGCGCCGCCCGCAAGCACGAGGTCGCGGGGGAGACCAGGCACGTGTCGCTGCGCGAGGCCATCGGCCATGTGCTGCGCGACCTGCGCACCCGTGACCACAAGACGCTGCGCGAGGTCAGCGAGAAGGCCGGCGTGTCGCTCGGCTACCTCTCCGAGGTCGAGCGCGGGCAGAAGGAGGCCAGCTCCGAGCTGCTGAGCTCGATCGCCGAGTCGCTGGGGCTGAGCGCCTCCCAGATGCTGCGCATGGTGGCCGACTACCTCGATTCGCTGGAGGCGTAACGTCGGCGGCTCATCCGCGTGCGGGCTTGCGACGCGGCGCCGCGACGGGCACCCCGCCGACCCTGATGGGCGGCGGGGTGCTTGCGTGCGCCGGGGCGCGCCGGCGGCGCTAGACTGGGGCATCATGCGAGAACGGGAATTCTGGGAACTGCTCGAAGAGGTGTTCGGCCGCGGCTACGGCCGCAGCCTGTCGCGCGACCAACGGCTGACCGGCCTGGACGGCATGACCGTCGTCGAGGCGCTGGAGGCCGGCGTGGAGCCGCGCGTGGTGTGGAACGTGCTGTGCGATCAGATGGACGTGCCCGATTCCCGCCGGTGGGGCGCCGACCACAACGCGCCGCCGATGCCGGCCGTGCGCGTCGGCTGACGGCACGCCGAGGCACGCGCGCCATCCCGCCGATTCGAACAAATGTTCGTGTCTTGGGCTATAGTTGTCCACAGTGAACGGCCGCGGGGCGAACCCGCGGTGCAGGGCGTCGGCGGCCCGCAGGCCCGGGATTCCGGGGGGAGCGGCCGTCCGGCGGCGTTGTGGACGGGCGCGCCCTTCGACCACAATGCCGCGGCGCCTTGCATCGCCCGGGCGCCGGTCCCTACGGTGGAGCGTGACGAACGCCATACACAGACATAAGGAGACAGCATGGCTCAGCAGACAAGCGCCGCGGCGAAGGCCGCCGCGGAGAACCCCACGGCGGTTCACGCCATCGATCCGCGCAAGCAAGCCGCGCTGAACACGGCGCTGGCCCAGGTCGAGAAGAGCTTCGGCAAGGGCTCGGCCATGCGCCTGGGCGACCGGCCCGAACAGAACGTCGAGGTCATCCCCACCGGCTCGCTCGCGCTCGACATGGCGCTGGGCATCGGCGGCCTGCCCAAGGGCCGCATCGTGGAGATCTACGGCCCTGAGTCCTCCGGCAAGACCACGCTGGCCCTGCACGTCGTGGCCAACGCGCAGAAGGAGGGTGGCGTCGCCGCCTTCATCGACGCCGAGCACGCCCTCGACCCGGTGTACGCCAAGAAGCTCGGCGTCGACACCGATTCGCTGATCGTCTCCCAGCCGGACAACGGCGAGCAGGCGCTGGAGATCGCCGACATGCTGATCCGCTCGGGGGCGCTTGACGTCATCGTCATCGACTCCGTGGCCGCGCTGGTGCCGAAGGCCGAGATCGAAGGCGAGATGGGCGACAGCCACGTCGGCCTGCAGGCCAGGCTGATGAGCCAGGCGTTGCGCAAGATGACCGGCGCGCTGGCCCAGGCCGGCACCACCGCCATCTTCATCAACCAGCTGCGCGAGAAGATCGGCGTGTTCTTCGGCAACCCCGAGACCACGACCGGCGGCAAGGCCCTGAAGTTCTACGCCTCCGTCCGCCTCGACATCCGCCGCATCCAGACCCTGAAGAACGGCGACGAGGCCGTGGGCAACCGCACCAGGGTCAAGGTGGTCAAGAACAAGATGGCGCCGCCGTTCAAGTCCGCGGAGTTCGACGTGCTGTACGGCGAGGGCATCTCCAAGGAGGGGTCGGTGCTCGACATGGCCCTGCAGGCGAACGTCGTCAAGAAGTCCGGCTCGTGGTTCACCTACGACGGCGACCAGCTGGGCCAGGGCCGCGAGAACGTGCGCCAGTTCCTGAAGGACAACCCCGAGGTCACCGAGCAGATCGAGAACAAGGTCAAGGCCGCGTTCGGCCTGATCGAGATTCCCGACCAGCTCGCCAACGGCGAGGGCGACGGGGCCGGCGACGCCGCGGCGCCCGAGGACGCGGCGAAGTCCGGCGCCGGCAGGTCCGCCGGCAAGGCATCCGGCAAGACGGCGGACAAGACGACCGACAAGGCCGCCTCGAAGTCCTGATGATCACCGCCGAGGAGTTTCTGACGCGGCACGCGCCGCGCATCGAGGCGTCGGGCGTCCGGGACGCCGCCGTCGGTGTTCCGGATGACGGTGCTCCGGACGTCAGCGTCCCGGACGGTGGCGTCCCGGGTGCTGACGTTCCGGGCCGCATGGCGTCCCTCATCGCCGCCGGCGCCGTTTCCGGCGTCGTGTCCGCCGTGTCCGCGGACGGCGGCGCGGGGGTTGCCGGTGGCGGCGACGCGGACGGCGGGTCGTCGCACTCCATCGACGACGTGGAGGAATGCCGTGAGGCGGCGCTTCGCCTGCTGGACGCCGCGCCGCGCCCGTCGGGCGCCCTGCGCCGGCGGCTGCTCGACAAGGGCTATGCGGACGGCGTCGTGGACGAGGTCATCGAACGGCTGACCCGTGTGCGGCTGCTCGACGACCAGGCGTACGCCGAGTCGGCCATACGGTACTGCGCCGGCCGACTGATGGGGCGTCGCGGCGCCGTGATGGAGCTGACGCGCAAGGGCGTGTCCCGGGATCTGGCCGAGCGCGTGGCCGCGGAGGCGGAGGCGCGCGGCGAGTTCGAGGAGGCCGTCTGGGAGCTGGGGCGCCGCTACGCCGGCAGGACCCGCGGCCTGGACCCGGCGGTGCGTCGGCGCCGCTTCTGGTCGGCGGGCGGCCGCAAGGGACACAGCCCCGACGCGCTGCGGCGCGTCGCCGAGGAGCTGTTCCGCGACTAGCCGGTCGGGTCGCAGGACGCTCGAACGATGTGGATTCAGGAAGCCGTTCCGCGCCGGCGGCTCGGGGGAGCGTGGGCCGGGGTGGGCGCGTACGGGCCTGACGGTCCGTTTCGCGGCAAAGGCTAATGAAAGAAAAAGAGGAAAGAGAAAGTGAGACCCCTTATACCCCGGGTTCTGTCGTGCCGCATGCGCGGCACGGATGGCCATCCATCTCGACCTGGCGTCGCCGCCAGGCTCTAGCAGCCTACCCGGAGGCTCGGGCGAGCAGCCCTCGAACGCCTCCTGCTTGGCCTTGCTCCCGATGAGGCTTGCCATGCGGCCGACTGTTACCAGCGGCCCGGTGGTCTCTTACACCGCCGTTTCACCCTTACCCGGCAACGCCGGGCGGTCTGTTCTCTGCTGCGCTATCTCTCAGGTCGCCCTGGGCGGACGTTATCCGCCATCGTGCTCTGCGGAGCCCGGAAGTTCCTCAGCCGTGCCGGCGGACCGGCGCGGCCGCGGCCATCAAGGGGTCTCAGTCCGTCAAGGATAGCGCATGCGCGTCCCAGGCCGGCCGTCCGCGCGTCACGCGGCCGTGGCTGCCCGGCGTTTCCGGCGTGTCTCCAGGCGTCGCGCCCCGCCCCGCGCGACATGTTCTCTTCCCGCGAGTTGTCCGCGACGTCGCCGGTTCGTTCCGCTACAATGAGACGTACCCGGACGGCAACGATGCGGTTCGGCACACACAAAGCGGGTCCGGCCCGCTTGAGCTAAGGAGGTCCACATGGAAATCGTCGTTACCGGACGCCACACGCAGATCAAGCAGAGGTTCCGTGATGTCGTCGAAAGCAAGATGAATCGTGTGACCGCTATCGCCCCGGACGCCGAGCGCGTCCAGATCGTGCTGACGCATGAGGGCAACCCGCGGCAGGCCGATACGGCCCAGCGCGTGGAGATCACCGTGATCGCCGGCCGCACCGTGGTGCGCGCCGAGGCGTCGAGCACGGACGAGTTCAGCGCGCTGGACATGGCGCTGGACAAGCTGACGCTGCGCCTGCGCCGCACCCGCGACCGTCGCAAGGACCATCGCCGCGGCTACACGAACCCGGTGCCCGTCGACATGGGCGCCATCGTCCCGGAGGAGCCGAAGGCGGAGGAGCCGGAGCCCGTCGAGGAGCCGATCAACAGCCCGCAGGCGGCCGTCGCCTCGGATCTCGGCCCCGGCGAGTCCGTGGAGGTGCAGGTCGGGGACACCCCGATCGTCATCCGCCGCAAGCTGCACATCGCCGAGCCGATGACCATCGACGAGGCGCTGTACGAGATGGAGCTCATCGGGCACGACTTCTTCCTGTTCGTCAACAAGGAGACCAACCGCCCGTCCGTCGTCTACCACCGCCACGGCTGGAGCTACGGCGTGTTCGAGATCGACACCCCGGAGAACGTGAAGAAGGACTGACGTCACGGCCGGCAACGGGCCGGTGCCAGGACCGAAACGGCATCCCGCGCGGAGCACCCGCGCGGGATGCCGCGTTTTTGCGTCCGCATGGGCGCCGTTCATGTCCGCGCGGGGTTTCGCCGCACCGAAAATCCCAACGTTCGCGTACTATTGGTCGAGGTTTGCGCCCAATCCCAGCAGATTGGGCTATGCTCGTTTACGGTAACCGACAAGGGAGCGAACGTGGTAGATATCGTTGACAAGGCCCTTCGCATGGGCGAAGGCCACCAGATCAAGAAGCTCGAGAACGTGGCGAAGGCCGTGAACGCGCTGGAGGATCAGATCTCCGCCCTGAGCGACGAGGAGCTCAAGGGCCAGACGGCGAAGTTCAGGCAGCGTCTCGACAACGGCGAGAAGCTGGACAGCATCATGCCCGAGGCGTTCGCCACCGTGCGCGAGGTCTCGGTGCGCACGCTCGGCCAGCGGCACTTCGACGTGCAGCTGATGGGCGGCGCCGCCCTGCACTGGGGCAACATCGCCGAGATGAAGACCGGCGAGGGCAAGACCCTCGTGGCCACGCTGCCGAGCTACCTGAACGCGCTCGAGGGCAAGGGCGTGCACGTCGTCACCGTCAACGACTACCTGGCCAGCTACCAGAGCGAGCTCATGGGCCGCATCTACCGCTTCCTGAACATGTCGGTCGGCTGCATCCTGACCGAGCAGAAGCCGGCGGAGCGCCGCAAGCAGTACAACGCGGACATCACCTACGGCACGAACAACGAGTTCGGCTTCGACTACCTGCGCGACAACATGGCCTGGGAGAAGGGCGACCTCGTCCAGCGCGGCCACCACTACGCCATCGTCGACGAGGTCGACTCGATCCTCATCGACGAGGCCCGCACGCCGCTGATCATCTCCGGCCCGGCCGAGGGCGACGTGACCCGCTGGTACCGCCAGTTCGCCCGCCTGGCGCCCAAGCTCACCCGCGACGAGGACTACGAGGTCGACGAGAAGAAGAAGACCGTCGGCATCCTGGACCCGGGCATCACCAAGGTCGAGGACTTCCTCGGCATCGACAACCTGTACGAGCCGAACAACACCGCGCTGATCGGCTACCTGAACAACGCGATCAAGGCCAAGGAGCTGTTCCTGCGCGACCGCGACTACGTGGTCACCCACGGCGAGGTGCTCATCGTCGACGAGCACACCGGCCGCATCCTGCCGGGCCGCCGCTACAACGAGGGCCTGCACCAGGCCATCGAGGCCAAGGAGGGCGTGGAGGTCAAGGCCGAGAACCAGACCTTCGCCACGATCACGCTGCAGAACTACTTCCGCATGTACGACAAGCTCGCCGGCATGACCGGCACCGCCGAGACCGAGGCCGCCGAGTTCATGGGCACCTACAAGCTCGGCGTGCTGCCGATCCCGACGAACAAGCCGATGATCCGCGTGGACCAGGATGACCTGATCTTCCGCACCAAGCGCGAGAAGCTCGCCGCCATCGTCAAGGACGTGGCCAAGCGCCATGCCAAGGGCCAGCCGGTGCTGCTCGGCACCGCCAGCGTCGAAAGCTCCGAGGTCGTCTCCTCGCTGCTCGACGTGGCCGGCATCCCGCACCAGGTGCTCAACGCCAAGCAGCACGCCAAGGAGGCGGCGGTCGTCGCCGTCGCCGGCCGCAAGGGCGCCGTCACCGTGGCCACCAACATGGCCGGTCGAGGCACCGACATCATGCTCGGCGGCAACGTCGAGTTCCTGGCCGACCAGAAGCTCAAGTCCGAGGGCTACTCGCCCGACGACACCCCGGAGGAGTACGAGAAGCGCTGGCCGGGCACCCTCGCCGAGATCAAGGAGCAGGTCAAGGACGAGCACGAGGAGGTCGTCGAGCTCGGCGGCCTGTACGTGCTCGGCACCGAGCGCCACGAGTCCCGCCGCATCGACAACCAGCTGCGCGGCCGCTCCGGCCGTCAGGGCGACCCGGGCGAGTCCCGCTTCTACCTGAGCCTCGAGGACGACCTGATGCGCCTGTTCAACACGCAGCTCGTCGCCCGCGTCATGGCCAAGGGCCTGCCGGAGGGCGAGCCGATCGAGTCCAAGGCCGTCTCCAAGGGCGTGCGCACCGCGCAGAAGGCCGTGGAGTCGCGCAACTTCGAGATCCGCAAGAACGTCCTGAAGTACGACGACGTGATGAACAAGCAGCGCAGCGTGATCTACGCCGAGCGCCAGGCCGTGCTCAAGGGCGAGGACATCCACGACGACATCGAGCGCTTCATCGCCGACACCGTCGAGAGCTACGTCCGCGGCGCCAACAAGGGCTCCGACAAGCCGTCCGCCTGGGACTGGGAGGGCCTGTTCAAGGCGCTGTCGGCCATGTACCCGGTCGCGCTGACCGAGGACGAGGCCAGGGAGGCCGTCGGCAAGCTCAAGGGCGAGAAGGCCGTGCACGCGCTGCGCGACCGCATCGTCGAGGACGCCAAGGAGCAGTACGCCCGGATCGAGGACAAGCTCGGCGAGGAGGGCCTGCGCCAGCTCGAGCGCCGCGTGGTGCTCGCTGTGCTCGACCGCAAGTGGCGCGAGCACCTGTACGAGATGGACTACCTCAAGGACGGCATCGGCCTGCGCGGCATGGGCCAGCGCGATCCGCTGGTCGAGTACCAGCGCGAGGGCTACCAGATGTACAACTCGATGATCGAGGGCATCAAGGAGGAGAGCGTGCAGCTGCTCTTCCACATCGACATCGACCGCGTGGCCCGCACCGAGGACCTCGCCACCGAGCGCGACGAGGACGAGGCCGTGGACGCCGCCGAGGCCGCGATGGGCATTGGCGGCGAGGGCGCGTCCGCCGACGACGCGACGATCTCGAGCGGCCCGGACGAGGACGGCGCCGCCGCCGAGCGGCCGGAGTCCGCAACCGGTGCCGACGGGCAGGCGGACGCCCCGGCCGAGGTCGGGTCTGAGTCCGCGGAAGCGCAGCCCGAGGCCGTGGACGCCGCCGAGGCCGATTCCGCCGAGGAGCAGCCGGACGAGGGGCATCGCGCCGAGCCGGTGATCGTCGGCCCCGCGCCGATGAGCCACGCCGAGGGCAAGGTCCCGGCCAGCAAGCGTCCGAAGTCCGAGGAGCTGCACAGCCCGTGGTCCGACGGCCGCACGTTCCCGGGCACCTCGAAGAACGCCCAGTGCCCGTGCGGTTCGGGGCGCAAGTACAAGATGTGCCACGGCCAGAACGAGCAGTGAGCGCCCTGGGCGGCGAACGCCGTCCCGCGCGTGTGACGTCCGTCCATGAATGACGCCGCAGGGCGCCGGATTCCAGCGGAATCCGGCGCCCTGCCCGTTTTCGCGCCCGTGATATGGACTCCCCGCCGGCGCCGGAACGCCGGATGGTTACAATGAAGCGCGACGACAACCACCATCACTACCGTGCTTCGAAGGAGGGCATCATGGCCGAGATCACATGGAAATCGATTCTCACCACACTGGTTGCCGGCAATCACCTGAGCGCGGAGGAGTCCTGGTGGTTCGTCGACGACCTGATGCGCGGCAACGCGAACCCGGCGGCCGTGGGCGCCGTGCTGGCCACCCAGCAGCAGCTGGGCCTGACCGCCGAGGAGGTGCGGGGCGCGGCGAACGCGATGGTCGCGCACGCCGTGCCGCTGCGGATCGAGGGCGAGACGACGGATATGGTCGGCACCGGCGGCGACGGCGCCGCGACGGTGAACCTGTCGACGATGGGTTCGGTCGTGGCCGCGGCGGCCGGCGTCACGATCGTCAAGCACGGCAACCGCGCCGCGTCCTCGAAGTGCGGCGCCGCGGACTGCCTGGAGGCGCTCGGCCTGCCGATGGAGCTCGACCCGCGGGCCGTGGCCGAGATCGGCAACGAGGTCGGCATCACCTTCGCCTTCGCCAAGGTCTTCCACCCCGCGATGCGCTACGTCGGCCCGGTGCGTTCGGCGCTGGGCGTGCCGTGCGTGTTCAACGTGCTCGGCCCGCTGACCAACCCCGCCAACCCCGACCATGTGGCCATCGGCTGCGCCAACCGCGCCGTCAGCCCGATCATGGCGCAGGTGTACGCGTCGCGCGGGCAGAGCGGCATGGTCTACACCTCGCACGAGGGCCTCGACGAGCTGGCGCCGACCGGCCCGGTCAGCGTGTGGGAGATCCGCGACGGCCGGGTGAGCGAGACCGAGTTCGACCCGACCGTCGAGCTGGGCCTGGCGCACGTGACGCTGGACGACCTGCGCGGCGGCGAGCCGGCCGTCAACGCGCAGGCGATGCTGGACTTCCTCGGCGGCAAGGCCGTGCCCTTCCGCACGACCGCGCTGCTCAACGCCGCGTCCGCGATTGTCGCCGACGCGCGCCGCCTGCCCGACCCGGACGCGACGCTGGCCCAGCGCTTCCGCGACGCCTACGCGATGGCCGAGGCCGCCGTGGACTCCGGCGCCGCGGCGGACCTGCTGCGCCGCTGGCTCGACACGGCCCGGTCCAAGGCGTCCCGGGCCTGATTTCGGCGACATCCCCCGCGAACAACGTACATCCCGCAACTGAGGGGTGTACGTTGTTGCATATGGAGGCGCCGCGCCCGCGCGGGCGGCGGCGCGAGAGGACGGAGGAAGCCATGGCGGGGGAGTCGTACCGGATCGCGGTGTGCGACGACAGCGCGGCCGACGCCGGCTACGTGCGCACGCTCGTCGAGCGGTGGGCCGGGCGGCGCGGCGTCGCGGCCGACGTCGAGACGTTCCCCTCCGCCGAACGATTCCTGTTCCGCTACGGCGAGGACAAGGCCTGGGACATCCTGCTGCTCGACGTGGAGATGGGCGCGATGGACGGCGTCACGCTGGCCAGGCAGATCCGGCGCGACAGCCACGCGGTCCAGATCGTGTTCGTCACCGGCTACACCGAGTACATCGCCGACGGCTATGACGTGGAGGCGCTGCACTACCTGGTCAAGCCGATCGACGAGAACAAGCTGGCGACGGTGCTCGACCGCGCCGCGGCGCGGCTGCGCACCGACGAACGGTGCATCGACGTGCACGCCGACGGCGGCACCGCGCGGGTGCCGATGCGCCTGATCCGCTACCTCGACGTGCGCGGCAACTACGTGACGATCCACGCCGACCGCGACTACACCGCCAAACGCTCGCTGAGCGACGCGGCGCGCGACCTCGACGACCGGTTCGTGCGCGTCGGCAGGGGACTGGTCGTCAACCTCGCGGCGGTGCGGCGGGTCACCAGGACGACGGTGCTGCTGGACGACGGCACCGAGCTGCGGCTGCCGCGCGGCGCCTACGAGACGCTCAACCGCGCGATCATCACGCACGGCTGACGGCCGACCGCCGCCGACCGGCGGCGCGGCACGGAAGGGGAGGACATGGGATTGACGCGATGGCTGCGCGACCGGCGCGTCAGGCGCGACCTCGAGGACTACCAGCGCGAGGTGCTCGACACGCACTACCGCGAGGTGGAGTCGATGTACCGGCGGATGCGCATGTGGCGGCACGACTGGCGCAACCACATCCAGACGATGAAGATCCTCGCCGCCCAGGGCGACGTCGACGCGGTCCGCGAGTACCTGGACGGGCTGGACGACGACCTGACCGCGCTCGACATGCGCGTCAAGACCGGCAACACGATGGCGGACGCGATCATCAACAGCAAGATGTCGCTCGCCGCCGAGCACGGCATCGACGTGCACGTGGACGCGAACATCCCGGTGCGCCTGGACATCCCGGACATCGACCTGTGCTGCATCATCGGCAACCTGTTCGACAACGCCATCGAGGCGAACGACCCGCTGCCGCCGGAGAGCCGGATGATCCGCGTCTACATGGACATGAAGGGCTCGATGCTGTACCTCTCGTTCACCAACGCCACCGCGTCGGCCAAACGGACCAAGGTGGGCGGCCGGTTCCGCAGCACCAAGCGCGCGAAGGGCCACGGCTACGGGCTGATGCACGTCGACGCCATCGTCGACCGGCTCGACGGTTACCTGAACCGCAACTCCGAGGACGGCGCCTTCACCACCGAGATCCTGCTGCCGCAGGGCGGCTGAGCGCCGGGCGAGTGCGGTGACGGCAGGTGCGTCGGCACCGACCCGCAGCAGTCGCCGAGCGTCAGGCGCATGCGGCTGCCGCGGGGCGCCGGCGCCGGTTGTCCCGTTTGTCCGGTTTATTTGTCCGCGCCGTCCGCCCGCTCGCCAACGTCATTGCCCCGTCTGTTGCACGCTTCCGCTCTCCCTCCCGTTCGGCGGCCTCCCTAACTCGCGCGTGTCGTCACCGGGAACGTGCGGTTCGTCACCCAGGACGCACGGCGGCGACGTCGGACGCGATATAACGTATTCGACGGGAAGGAGACACGATGACAGATCAACGCAACGCCGAGGATTCGTCCGGTCGCGTCGACGGCGCATCCGCGCGCCGGAATCAGCGGCCGCGGTACGGCATGCTGAGCAACACCGCCTTCATGATGGCTCAGGCATGGCGGGGGCGAAAGAGCGCACTGGCCATTTGCCTGGGCACGGCGTTGAGCGCCGCGACCATCAGCATCCTGAACCTGTTCGTGGCACCGACCGTGCTGACGACCATCGAGGAACACGCGTCGCTGACGTCGCTGTTCGCCGTCATCGGCCTGTTCGTCGCCGGTCTGATGCTCGCCAATGCGGTCTCCGCATATTGCGATACGAACAAACTGTTCAGCTACGTCGAGGTGCGGACCTCTCTGCTGCGACTGATCAACGAGAAGGACGCCCGGACCTCATACCCCAACACGCTGGATGCCGCATTCAACGAGGCGGAGTCCAAGGCCACCGACAGCTGCAGCAACAATCAGGCCCCGACCGAGGCCATCTGGACCACGTACAGCACGCTCCTCGCCGACGTCATCGCCTTCGCGGCGTATCTGATGGTGCTGTCCGGCCTCAACGGCTGGCTGATCGCGCTGGTGGTCGCGACCACGATCGTCAGCTACGTCGTCGGTCTCCGGCTCAACGGCTGGGGCTATCGGCATCGCGACGAGGAGGAGCGGTACGTCAACCGGCTGTACTACCTCTATCGGACGGCCACCAGCCGTGACTACGCGAAGGACATCCGCGTCTTCGGCCTGCGTCGTTGGCTGGACGATCTGTGGAACGGCACGATGCGGCTGTACCGCGGGTTTCTGGCGCGACGTGAGGGCATGTACCTGTGGGCCAACGTCGTGGATGTCGCGCTGACGCTGATGCGCAACGGCGTGGCCTACGCGTACCTGTTGTGGATTGCGTTGTCGCAGGGCATGTCGGCGTCGCGGTTCCTGCTGTATTTCACGGCCGTCACCGGATTCACGACATGGGTGGCGGGCATCCTCGAACAGTGCTCGACGCTGCATCGGCAAAGCCTCGACCTGTCGACGTTGCGCGAGTTCCTGGCATGGCCCGAGCCGTTCGCGTTCGATGGCGGCGAACCGCTGCCCTGCGATACGGCGAAGACCTACGAGATACGGTTCGAGCACGTGTCGTTCCGCTATCGCCCCGATGGTCCGGAGGTGCTGCACGACATCAACCTGACCATCCACCCCGGGGAGAAGGTGGCCATCGTCGGTTTGAACGGCGCGGGCAAGACCACGCTGGTCAAGTTGGCAAGCGGCTTCCTCGATCCGACCGAGGGACGGGTTCTGCTGAACGGGTTTGACATCCGCCGGTACGACCGCAGGGACTACTATGCGCTGTTCTCCGCCGTATTCCAGGAGTACTCGGTTCTTGACGTGACCGTGGCGCAGAACGTCGCACAGCGCATCGACGGCGTTGACATCGAACGGGTGCGGTGGTGCCTGGACAAGGCCGGACTGACGCAGGATGTCGCCGCGCTGCCGAAGGGTCTGGATACGCCGCTGGGGCGCGCCGTCTACGAGGACGGCGTGGAATTGTCCGGCGGACAGACGCAGCGGCTCATGCTGGCCCGGGCGCTGTACAAAGGGGCCCCGATCCTGCTGCTCGACGAGCCGACCGCGGCGCTGGACCCGATAGCCGAGGACGACATCTATCGCAAGTACGCCGCGATGACGGACGGACGCACCTCGCTGTTCATCTCGCATCGTCTGGCCTCAACGAGGTTTTGCGACCGCATTCTGCTCATGAAGGACGGCCGCATCGTGGAAGAGGGCACGCACGAGTCGCTGCTGGCCAGCGGTGGCGGGTACGCGAAGCTGTTCGATGTGCAACGCAAGTATTACCGCAGCGGTGGGGACTCCGGGCAAACCGACATGGACCACGGGACCGCGGCGATGGAGAAGGAAGGAGCCGGCGATGACGTCTCACGTGGATGAGCAAGCGCGGCAGCGCATCGGATTACCGGAGGTGTTGCGGCGGACGTGGCGCGCGTGCGCCATCTACGCCAGGCAATGCCCATCATGGTTCGCGGCGACGGCGGTCAGCTCGCTGTTTGTGGCGTGTGGGCCGTACGTGACCATCTGGCTGTCGGCCCGGTTGGTCGACGAGCTGGCGGGACGGCGCGATCCCGGACGTCTGATGCAGTGGACCGTGCTGACGCTGGTCGTGTCGGCCGCGGTGTCGCTGGCGACCTCCGCCGCGCAGCATTGGAAGAACCGTGAGGGGGCGACGACCTCCTGGTCTCACAAGCGGATACTGATGTCCAAGATGATGGACATGGACTATCAGGATGTCGACGACCAGCGGTCGTACGACGCATTCCTCAACGTCGTGCAGAACGACAACTGGGCCGGATACGGCATACGTTACGTGGGCTACATCTTTGACGACCTGCTGACGGCCGTGTTCCGCATCCTGGGCGGCATCGCATTGTCGGTGAGCCTGTTCGTCGCCGACGTCCCGGACGGGTCGCCCCTCGATGCCCTCAACGGTCCGGCATGCGGCATCGTCTTCATCGCCGTGATGCTGGCCATCGTCGTGATTGCGTCGAAGTGCGAGGACAACGGCAACCGGCTCTGGGCGAGGCACGCCGAGGACGCGAGGTTCGGCAACCGCGTCTTCGCGGCGTTCGGAGGGTACAAGTCGACATGGAGGAACGCGCTGGACCTGCGCATCTACCGGCAGCAGGAACAGCTGTGCAGCCCGATGCTGAGGGGCAACAACACCTTCGGGTACCATTCGGTCATCGGCCGCCTGGCCCGTGGCCCGATGGGCGCGTGGATGGTCGCCGCCCGGGTGCTGACGGTCGGCCTGACCGCCGCCGCCTACCTGTTCGTCTGCCTCAAGGCGTGGGGCGGTGCGTTCGGCGTCGGCGCGGTCACCCAGTACGTGGGTGCGGTCACCAGCCTGTTCGCCGGGCTGTCGGCGTTGCTCACGCAGGTGGGGGAGATGCGCAACAACGCCGAGTTCCTGGGCACGTCGTTCGCGTTCCTCGACATCCCCAACCGCATGTACCAGGGCAGTCTGACCACCGAGAAGCGCTCGGACCGCCGGTACGAGGTCGAGTTCCGCGACGTCTCGTTCCGCTATCCGGGCTCACGCATGTGGGCGCTGCGGCACGTGAACCTGCGGTTCCGCGTGGGCGGGCGCCTGGCCGTGGTGGGGCCCAACGGCTCGGGCAAGACCACGTTCATCAAGCTGCTGTGCCGGTTGTACGACCCGACCGAGGGCGAGATCCTGCTCAACGGCATCGACATCCGCAAGTACCGCTACGACGAGTACATGGCGCTGTTCTCGGTCGTGTTCCAGGACTTCCGGCTGCTGTCGCTGCCGCTGGGGCAGAACGTGGCCGCGGGCGTCGACGTCGACCGGCGGCGGGCCGTCGACTGCCTGGGCAAGGCCGGCTTTGCGGACCGCCTGGCCACGCTGCCGAAGGGGCTGGACACCTCGCTGTACCGCGACCTCGACAAGGACGGCGTGGAGGTCTCGGGCGGCGAGGCGCAGAAGATCGCGATCGCGCGCGCCCTGTACCGCGACGCGCCGTTCGTGATCCTGGACGAGCCGACCGCCGCGCTCGACCCGGTCGCCGAGGCGGAGGTGTACGCGCGGTTCGACGAGCTGGTGGGCGACCGCACCGCCGTGTACATCAGCCACCGGCTGTCGTCGTGCCGGTTCTGCGACCGGATCGCGGTGTTCGACCACGGCGCGGTCGTGCAGTCCGGCACCCACGACGAGCTGGTCGCCGACGAGGGCGGCCTGTACCACGAGCTGTGGCACGCGCAGGCCCAGTACTACACCACGCCGGCGGAGGCGTAGCCTCGCGCGCACACGGCGGGAACTGCAGGTATTGCTTCGGGGACGGCCGATTCCTGCGTAACCCCGCATGCATACAGCGGGAGCGCGATGCTCATCGTGGGGACGATCCAGCCGGTCGCAGCCCCCGCGCGCACACGGCGGGCGGGGACGTGACGCCTCGTCCGTGGCCGGCATGGCTCGGCCCGCATACGCAAGGAGCGCGTGCACCCGTATCGGTGGGTGCACGCGCTCCTTGCGTCGTTCGTATGGCGTCGTTCGTCTGCCCGTGCCGCGGGCCGACCGCCGGCCGGTCAGACGCGGGCGCCGTCGTCGAAGACGTCCGTGCGCGTCTCGCTGTGGCCCTTGTGCTGGAAGATGAGGCCGGCGCCGCCGACGAGCACACAGACGCCGGCGATCGTGCCGACCACGCCGGTCAGCGCGGGCACGAACACCGAGGCGATGACCCCGGCGACGCCGGCGACCAGCAGGATCCAGAACACCAGACGGGACGCCTTCACCGGGCCGATCTCGGGATTCGGCGGCGTGAACGGGTCGCCGTACCGGTCCATCACGTCGTCGGTGTCCAGCCAGCTCGTTCCGGTGAAGTCGCGCGGACCGTGGCCGGCGTTCCCGGCGAAGGCGCTCGCGTCGAGGTCGTCCACGGACAGCAGCGCCTCCTTCTCCTTGCGCTTGGCGTGCTTCTCGAAGCGCCTGGCGTTGCGCGAGCGCTCGACGTCGCCCAGATCGTCGGCGTGCTCGGCGGCGAACGCGGCCCAGTCGGCGTCGAA
Source organism: Bifidobacterium phasiani (assembly GCF_019331775.1). Lineage (GTDB taxonomy): Bacteria > Actinomycetota > Actinomycetes > Actinomycetales > Bifidobacteriaceae > Bifidobacterium > Bifidobacterium phasiani. Next base: position 70,568 of record NZ_JAHBBD010000004.1, on the reverse strand, counting down.
ATCCGGGCCGCCGCCCTGCGGCGCGGTGTTTGGGCGTTCGTCGTCCGCGTTGCTATTGTTGTTCTCAGTCATAGCCACCACTCTAGCCAAGCGTGACGCCATCCCGCGTTCAGGAGGAGGAATTTTACGATGCTGTACTGGTTCTTCGTCAAAGGATTCGGCTGGGTCGCGCGGCGCCGTCTGGGACCGACGGTGAAGGGGCTGGAGAACATCCCGAGGCACGGGGGCGCGATCGTCGCGGCGAACCATCTGGCCGTGATCGACGACGCGCTGCTGCCGATCACCTGCCCGCGCATGATCCACTTCATGGGCAAGGCCGAGTATTTCGAGGGCAAGGGCATCAAGGGCAGGTTCAAGAAGTGGTGGTTCACGTCGGTCGGGGTGTTCCCGGTCGACCGCTCCGGCGGCTCGAAGTCGCTCGGCGCGCTGAACCACGCGCGCGAGATCATCGAGGACGGCCACCTGTTCGGCATCCACATCGAGGGCACGCGCAGCCCGGACGGCCGCCTGTACCGCGGCCACACCGGCGCGGCCCGCCTGGCGTTCGAGACCGGCTGCCCGGTCATCCCCACCGCGATCATCGGCTCGCGCGAGCTGCAGAAGCCGGGGACCGTCATCCCGGGCAAGGGGCGCACGACGATCATCTACGGCAAGCCGATCCCCGTGGAGCGCAAGGCCGAGGTCACGCACGACGAGCTGCGCGCGCTCACCGACCGCATCGTGGCCGAGATCGGCCGGATGAGCGGTCAGGAGTACGTCGACGAGTACGCGCAGGACGTCAAGAAGCGTCTCAAGGAGCAGCAGGCCGCGCAGTAAGGCGGCCCGGGCAGGTGGTCCGTGGCGGTTCCGGGCCTGACGGGACCGCGTGGGGATCAGTGCGCATGCGGTCGCCGATGGGCATGGCTTGGAGATCCCGGCGGCCGGACGGCATGCGTCTTGGTCGATATATGGTCCGGATAAGGCAAGGTCCGGGCACGATGCGGCCCGGACCGCGTGGGCCTGGGCGCCATCGAGGCTGCCGATTGCGGCATCGCTCGGCCCGGCCTTCATGGGCCTGGACGCCACAGACGATTGGATGACGCGATTCGAACCCTGCATCATGCTCGGATTACACAAGGCGCAGATGCGTTTGCTTGTGCGGGTGATTGTTTTCCGGAGTCATGTGCGGATCGCATGAGGCACGGATGGCGTAGATGACTTATCTGCATCCATCCTCGTGGTACGGAACCGCCTGAGCGCCCTCTGAATCGCACCGTACCGTACCATGGTACGGTACGGTGCCAGAAATGGCTTGATTCCAACGCTGTGGATACCGTACCGTACCGCGGTACGGTACGGAAGCCCTGATGCGGCGATGATGGGATTCCGTACCACGGCCGGCTGCATGCAGGCTTGTGCACCGGTCCCATGCGGGCTGTTGCATCATGCGGGCTCTTGCATCATGCGGGCTGTTGCATCACGCGGGCTCTTGCATCACGCGGGCTCTTGCCCGGCCTCGTGCGGACTTTTCGTGCTGGTTCTGAATCGGTTTCCATGCCGATGGACGCCGGTCGTACAGTCCACGCCGTCGTGCGCCCTCGATGCATGGCCCATGCCGATGCGGCGCCGGTTACGATCCGACCATACGTCGGCTGTGGGGGCCCATGCCGATTGTCGCGAGCCATATGCCGACTCACGCAACGGCCGCCGGCCTCATGCAAGGATGGCCTAATGCCCGTTGCCCGGGCAAAGACGGTCCGCGTCCCGCGAGGCTCACACGATGGTCAGCGTGATCACCGTGGGGTTGCCGCTCGTGTCGCGCAGGCGCGTCGACCCGGTGGCGCTCTGCTGCTGCACCAGCCCCAGGATGCCGTTGCCGTCGAACAGCCCCTCGGTCTTCACCGAGAACCCGAGCTGCTCCAGCTGCTGGACGGCGGAATCGCGGCTCTGCCCGACCACGTTGGGCACGGAGGCCATCTGCGGGCCGCGCGAGACCACCAGGTCCACGCTGTCGCCCCAGTGCAGCTCGTCGCCTTCGTTCGCGGAGGCGGAGATGACCTCGCCCTGCGCCACCGAGTCGCTGTACTCCTCGGACACGTTCGCGGCGAGGTTGAGCGCGGACAACGCCGACTCGGCCTCGTCCTGCGTCAGCCCGACCACCGTGGGCATGGTCACCGGCATCGGCCCCTTGGACAGCGTGACGACGACCTCGGCGTTGTGGTCCAGCGTGGTGCCCGGGTCGGGGCTGACGCTCAGCGCCGCGCCCTCGGGCACGGTCAGCGAGTACTCGTCGTCGGCCTCGTCGTGCGTCACATTGTCGAAGCCCGCGCTGCGCAGCGCGGAGATCGGGTCCTTGCCGGCGTCGCTGGTCGGGTCGAGGATGTCGTCGGGGATCGTGGCCTGGCGCACGCCGCGCGACACGGTGACCGTCACCGATTCGTCGTTGCGCTTGCTCACATGGTCGCCCACGTTCGCGGGGGAGGTGGCGATGATGTCGCCCTCGGCGACGGTGTCGCTGTAGTCCTCCTTGACGGTGTACGGGATGCCCGCCACTTTCAGCGTGCTCTCGTACTCGCTCCAGTCGGCGTTCGTGACCGGGCACGCCTCGTTCTCGGCGCAGGTGACGTCGGTGGGCTGCGGCAACGTCCAGTAGCTGCCCGGGCCGCGGAAGTACCACCATAACCCGGCGCCGCCCACCGCGGCCGCGACGACGAGCACCGCCGCGACGACGGCGATGACGACGGCGCGGCGGCGCTTGCGGCGCGGGGCCGTCGCGCCGTCGGACACATCGGGGGCCTCCACGGCGTTATCGGCCGCGTCGTCGGCCGGCGCGCCGTCCTGCGCGCCGATGACCTGCGTGGACTCGCCGGACCGCCCGACGGCCGGCATCATGCGGGTGGCGGCGTCGGTCGGTCCGGCGGCCTGCTGCGGCATGACGCGGGTCTGCGCGGCGGCGGGCAGGGTCTGCGTGGGCGCCGGCGGTTGCGCGGCGGCCTGCGCCTCGGCGATTCCGGCCGGCGCGTCGGCCGGGGCGGAATCCGCGGGCACGGCCGCTGAAGTCTCGTCGGCGGCCGCCTGGGCGGTCTCGCCGGCCGTCGGGGGAGCGGGAGGCGCGGGGAGCGGGGCGATCGCGGGGGAGCCGACCGGCGTATCGGCCGCGGCGTCGTCCTGCCGGCGGTACTGCCATGACGGGATCGGCAGCGTGGCGCTCAGCTCGCGCAGCTCGCGCAGCGCCTCGGAGGCGTCGGCCGGACGGGCGTCGACCGCGCGCGCGGTCAGGTGCGCGACGAACCGGGCGACTGCCGGATCGATGTCCGGGCAAGGACCGAGCAGCGAGGGGACGTCCTCGTGCACATGCTTGAACACGAGCGTGACCGGGTTGTCGGAGGTGAACGGCACGACGCCGGCCAGCATCTCCCACGCGGTGATGCCGACCGAATACAGGTCGCCCTGCGGCGTGGCCTGGTTGTGCTCGATCATCTCCGGGGCCAGGTAGGCGGCGGTGCCCAGCAGCATGCCGGTCGACGAGAGCGTGGCCTGGGAGGCCGCCTTGGCCAGGCCGAAATCGGTGATCTGCACATGCCCGCGGTCGTTGAGCAGGATGTTCTCCGGTTTGATGTCGCGGTGGACGACGCCCACGCGGTGCGCGGCGGACAGGCCGTCCAGCGTCTCGGAGACGATGCGCAGCGTCTCGCGCACGCTGAACGTGTGCTGCACGTTCATCTCATGGCGCAGGTTGACGCCGTGCACGTATTCCATGACCAGATAGTCGAGCCCCTGGTACTCGCCGGTGTCGTAGACCTGCACGATGTGCGGGTTGGCGATGGCCGCGGCCGACTTGGCCTCGCGGCGGAACCGCTCCACGAACTGGTCGCGGTGGGGGCCCTGCGCCAGCTGGGTGTGCATGATCTTGATCGCGACGGTGCGGTCGAGGCGCTCGTCGACCGCCTGGTACACCGTGGCCATGCCGCCTTCGGCGATTTTGCGGACGATGCGGTACCGTCCTTCGATCACAAGCCCCTCGGGGGCGTTCGCGGCTTCAGTCATGGCGGTATGTACGGTTCCTTGTCTTGCGGATGGTCCTGTTCAAAGTCTACATGCTGGCCGTGCCGGAACGTCGTCAGCGCACGGTCGGCACGAAACGGGCACATGCCGCGACGAGCCGGTCCCGGCCCTCCTGCGGCAGCCCCAGGGCGTCGATCGCGTCCCGCGTGCGCTCCCACAGCCCGGCGATGCGCTCGCGGGAACGCCCGACGGCCCCGGTGGCGTCGAACAGCGCGATGACGCGGCGGACCCGGCCGTCGTCGCGCGACGGAGCGCCGTAGGCGGCGACGAGCTCGTCGCGCTCCTGCGGCGTCGCCCGGGCCAGCGCGTCGGCGAGCAGCACGGTGCGCTTGCCCTCGCGGATGTCGCCGCCGATGGGCTTGCCGGTGTTGTTGCCCACGACGTCGAGCAGGTCGTCGGTGATCTGGAACGCCAGGCCGAGCGACCCGCCGATGGCGAGGGCGCGCTCGCGGGCGTCGCCCGGCCTCGCGCCGGCGGCGAGCATCGCGAGCTCGATGGGGGCGATGGTGGTGTAGCTGGCGGTCTTCCAGCGGGAGACGTCGAGCGCGGTGGCCGCCATGCGTTCGGGGTCGTCGAGCGGGCCGAGCGCGGCGGCGAGGTCGAGGACCTGGCCGATCTCCACCTCGCGGTGCATGGCCAGGAACGCGTGGACGATCTCGTCGGCGTTGGGCAGCGCGCGGGCGGCCGTGTCGGCGATGTCCACGCTCGCGGTGGCGAGCATGTCGCCGAGCATGATGCCGAGCCCGACGCCGAGCGCTGGGTCGCCGGACTGCGCCCCGAGGGCCTTGTGCGCGGCGGGCCTGCCGCGGCGCAGGTCCGAGTCGTCGATGATGTCGTCGTGCACGAGCGCCGCGGTCTGGAACACCTCGATCGCGCACGCCAGGTCGCGCACGGCGTCGGTCCGGGCGTCGTCGCCCCCGACGGCGGCGTAGGCGTCCATCGCCAGCAGCGCGCGCAGCCGCTTGCCGCCCTCGCTGGAGGCCACGGCCTGCCGCGCGGTGGCCTCCAGCATCCGCGTGCACGTCGCGTCGGCCGTCGCCGCGTCCGGTGCGGTGGCGAAGCCCTCGACCAGGTCGGCGATGCGCCGCTCGATCAGATCCAAATCCGGGTTGCTCATAGCTATGAGGTTATCCACAGTCGCCCGACAAGACAAGAACGGCGGAACGCCGGCGAAGGAAAACCTTCGACCACAATGGCCCATATACATGGCGCGCATGGGGCCGCATCCGGCATACTGGGGCGTGACATCCGGGGCGAGGGCCGGCGCGGCGCCGGCGAGGGGTGCATCACGGCGACGGACAAGGGGGACGCCATGACGGATATGACGACGATGACGGATGCGGCCATAGCGGTGGATGCGGCCGCGACGATGGGTGAGGCCGCGACGATGGGTGAGGCCGCGACGGCGGATGCGGCCGCCGTGACGGGGGCGGCCGCAGTCACCGGTACGGCCGCAATGACCGGTGCATCTGCCGTGCCGGGAGAGACCGCCGTGCCGGGAGAGGTCGCCACGGCGGGCGTGGTGATCCGCAATAATGATGCGGCATGTGGCGGCGAGGACCGTGGAGCGCGTCTGGAACGGCTCGCCGCCGCGTATCGGGCCGACCGCAGGGAACGGGGGCCGCGGACGGCGGACGGCGAATGGGCCGGCGGCGCCATCGACGACTGGGTCGACAACCTCACGGGAGCCCGCCGGCGCCTGCGGCCCGTCAGCGTGGATGCGCTGACGGTCGGCATGGCGGAGACCCTGGCCGTCCGCGACGCGCTGATCGTGTCGCTGGTGACGGGCGGTGACGGGCTGGACAAGACCGTGTTGATGGACTTCGTCCGCCGCCCGCACACGCCCCGGGCGTGCGGGCGGATGGGCGGGATGCTGTCCCGCGCCTTCCGCGACCCGGACGGTCGGCCGGACCGGTCGCGGTGCCTCAAGGGCGTCGCGATGCTCGAACATATGGCGGCGGGCGCGCCGGACCGGTTCCGCGTCCAGCCGCTCGCCGCGATCGCATACGTGCGCTGGTGGAACGGCGACGCCTCGGCCATGGGGCACGCGCTGCAGGCGCTGGCGCTCGACGGGCGGTGCTCGCTGGCCTCGATCGTGCTGGGCGCGCTGCGCCGGGGCATGTACCCGGCGTGGCATGGGGAGCCGACGGCCCGTCCGGCGCCGCGCGCGAGGGCAGGGGCATAATACGCGGAGCGGGAAAACGCGGGAATAATCGTCCTTGGAAGGTGGTTAACTCCAATAGTTGACGATTTGCCCTTGCCAGAAGTGTGTCTCTATGGTAGGCGCATGCGGGCAGGAACATGCAGGAGGACGAGTTTGGCCACGAAGGAAACGACGGAACAGGGCGAGCAGACCGCAGTGAAGGCCTCATCCGCGAAGAAGGCCACCACTGCGCGCAAGAGCGCCTCGAAGACGAAGCGCGCCACGTCTGCGACGAAGAAAAGCGCCACGGCCAGGACCGCCGCCAAGGAGACCGCGGCGGCGAAGCGGAGCGCGACCAAGACCCCGCGCAAGGCCACCGCGAGGAAGGCGGCGCCGAAGGCCGACGAGCAGGTGAAGGACGACGAGCTGCTCGACGATGACGACCAGGTCGACGACGCCGACCTCGAGGACCTCGAGGACGACCTCGACGACGTGGACGGAGGCGTCGACGATGACGCCGACCTCGACGACGAGGACGACGCCGAACCCGAGGACGACGACGAGGAGGACGAGGAGGCCAAGCGCAAGGCGCCCGAAACCCCCAAGGAGAAGGGCGCGTTCATCGTGCGCGACGATGACGACGACGACAACCTGACCCCGTCGGGCAACCCGAAGCGCCGCGTGGTCGCCGCCGGCGCCACCGCCGACCCGGTCAAGGACTACCTCAAGCAGATCGGCCGCGTCAGCCTGCTGAACGCCGAGCAGGAGGTCGACCTGTCCGAGCGCATCGAGGCGGGCCTGTACGCCCAGCACCTGCTGGACACCGAGGGCGACACGATGGACTTCAAGCGCAGGCGCGAGCTCAAGTGGGCGGCCAACGATGGCAAGAAGGCCAAGGACCACCTGCTGGAGGCGAACCTGCGACTCGTCGTCTCGCTGGCCAAGCGCTACACCGGCCGCGGCATGCTGTTCCTCGACCTGATCCAGGAGGGCAACCTCGGCCTGATCCGCGCGGTCGAGAAGTTCGACTGGAAGAAGGGCTTCAAGTTCTCGACCTACGCGACGTGGTGGATCCGCCAGGCCATCACCAGAGCCATGGCCGACCAGGCCCGCACGATCCGCGTGCCCGTGCACATGGTCGAGGTCATCAACAAGCTCTCCCGCGTCCAGCGCCAGATGCTGCAGGACCTGGGCCGCGAGCCCACGCCGGACGAGCTGGCCCGCGAGCTCGACATGCCGGTCGAGAAGGTGCAGGAGGTGCAGAAGTACGGCCGCGAGCCGATCTCGCTGCACACCCCGCTGGGCGAGGACGGCGATTCGGAGTTCGGCGACCTGATCGAGGACACCGACGCCATCGCGCCGTCGGACGCCGTGGCGTTCTCTCTGCTGCAGGAGCAGTTCAAGCAGGTGCTGGAGACGCTCAGCCCTCGCGAGGCCGGCGTGATCAAGATGCGCTACGGCCTTGAGGACGGCCAGCCCAAGACGCTGGACGACATCGGCCGCGTGTACGGCGTGACCCGCGAACGCATCCGCCAGATCGAGTCGAAGACCATGTCGAAGCTGCGCCATCCGTCGCGCTCGCAGACCCTGCGCGACTTCCTCGACCAGTGATCCGGCCGGGACGGAAGCGATGACGACCAGGTGCCTCCCCCCGTCGCGGGGAGGCACATCGATGAACGAACGAATGGGGACCATGGCGAAGGAAAACTACGGAGCCGACAGTCTGACCGTCCTTGAGGGACTCGATGCGGTGCGCAAGCGCCCCGGCATGTACATCGGCACCACGGACAGCCAGGGGCTGATGCACTGCCTGTGGGAGATCATCGACAATTCGGTCGACGAGGCGCTCGCCGGCGCATGCGACCACATCACGGTCACCCTGCACGACGACGGGTCGATCGAGGTCGCCGACAACGGTCGAGGCATCCCGGTCGACATCGAGCCGAAGACCAAGCTGACCGGCGTCGAGGTCGTGCTCACGAAGCTGCACGCCGGCGCCAAGTTCGGCAACGCCTCCTACAACGCGGCCGGCGGCCTGCACGGCGTCGGCTCCTCGGTGGTCAACGCGCTGAGCTCGCGCCTGGACATCGAGGTCGACCGCGACGGCAAGACGCACCACATGGCCTTCCACCAGGGGCACCCGGGCGTGTACAGCGACCCCGACCCGGCGCATCCGTCGCCGGACTCGCCGTTCAAGCGCACGCGCAAGAACAAGGCGACCGAACTGGAGATCATCGGCAAGGTCAGCCCGAAGACCACCGGCACGCGCATCCGATACTGGGCCGATCCGGAGATCTTCAACGACACCGCCGAATTCAGCTACGAGCAGCTCATCGACCGCGTGCGGCAGACCAGCTTCCTGGTGCCCGGACTGCGGATCACCGTCATCGACGAGAACATCCCCGAAACCGGCGACGACGCCGTGGACGCGGTGCGCGAGATCGACGGCGTCGAGGGCGGCGACGCCGGGGAGGCCACCCCCGCGGAGCCCGCGGTCCCGGACGCCCCGGCGCCCGGCGAGGCCGCGTCCGACGCCGAAGCCACGCCGGAGGACGGCGCAACCGCCCCGGCGCCCGCCGACGGCGGCGCGGCCGCGGATCCCGCCGCCGGGCCCCGCCGGTACCCGCATGCGCGCGTCGAGGAGTTCCTCCACACCGGCGGCGTCAGGGACTTCGTCGACTTCCTGTCCAAGGGCGAGGCGGTGTCCGACATCTGGCGCATCACCGGCGAGGACACGTACGAGGAGGAGACGCAGGCCGTCGACGAGAACGGCGACCTGCACGCGCGCAAGGTGACCCGCACCTGCGGCGTCGACATCGCGCTGCGCTGGGTCAACGGCTACGACACGACGATGCGCAGCTTCGTCAACGTGGTCGAGACGCCGGGCGGCGGCATGCACGTCGACGGCTTCCTCAACGGCATCACCAAGCAGATCCGCAAGGCCGTCGAGGACAACGCGCGCCGGCTCAAGGTCAACCTCAAGGACGGCTCGATGCGCGTCGAACGCGACGACATCCTCGCCGGCCTGGTCGCCGTCGTCACCGTGCGCATCGCCGAGCCGCAGTTCCAGGGCCAGACCAAGGACGTGCTCGGCACCGCGCAGGTCAGGCCGATCGTCGCCCGCATGACCGACAGGCAGTTCGGCGAGATGATCACCGGCTCCAAGCGCGGCTATAAGGAGCAGTCCGGCCGCGTGCTGGAGAAGATCGTCGGCGAGATGCACGCGCGCATCCAGGCGCGTAAGACCAAGGAGGTCACGCGCCGCAAGAACGCGCTGGAATCCGCGTCGATGCCGCCGAAGCTGTCCGACTGCCAGCCGGGCAACGACGACGTGGCCGAGCTGTTCATCGTCGAGGGCGACTCGGCGCTGGGCACCGCCAAGGCCGCACGCAACTCCTCGTTCCAGGCGCTGCTGCCGATCCGCGGCAAGATCCTCAACGTGCAGAAGGCCAGCCTGAGCCAGATGCTGTCGAACAAGGAGTGCGCGGCGATCATCCAGGTGGTCGGCGCGGGCTCCGGCGCGAGCTTCGACATCGAGCAGGCCCGGTACAACAAGGTCATCATGATGACCGATGCCGACGTCGACGGCGCGCACATCCGCATCCTGTTGCTGACGCTGTTCTACCGGTACATGCGGCCGCTGATCGAGCACGGCCGCGTCTACGCCGCCGTGCCGCCGCTGCACCGCATCGCGCTCGCCGGGCCGCACAAGGGCGAATACATCTACACGTACTCCGACGACGAGCTGGCCGGCCGTCTGGCCGAGCTCGACCGCCGGCACATCGCCTACAACGACGACATCCAGCGCTACAAGGGCCTGGGCGAGATGGACGCCGACCAGCTGGCCGACACCACGATGGATCCGCGCACGCGCATGCTGCGGCGCATCCGCATGGAGGACGCCGAGCAGGCCAGCGAGATCTTCAGCCTGCTCATGGGCGACGACGTGCCGCCGCGCAAGCAGTTCATCGTCGACAACGCCGACGACTTCGACCGCTCCAAGATCGACACCTGACGGCGGTATGACGTGTGCGGGCCGCATCCGCTGCGGTCCGCACACGTGTCTGGGGCTCGGTAGGCAGATTGGGCGTTCGGTAGGCACCCGGCGCCGGAGCGGTGCGCGATTGGAGCCGCGGAATGCCGGCGATCGCGCCGATGCCGCCGGCGCCATCGCGCGGGGCGGGTGCCTACGGAACGCGGCATGTGCCTACTGTGGTGGGCCGGACGTGTTCAGTCCGCGTCGTCCACCCATTCGAGCACGTCGCCGGGCTGGCAGTCGAGCACGCGGCAGATCGCGTCGAGCGTGGAGAAGCGGACCGCCTTGGCGCGGCCGTTCTTCAGCACCGAGACGTTCGCGGGCGTGATGCCGACGGCCTCGGCGAAGTCGTTGACGCTCATCCGGCGTTGGGCGAGCAGCACATCGAGATTCACGCGGATGGCCATCAGATCACCGCCTCGAGTTCGTCATGCTGTCCGGTGGCGACGACGAGCAGGCCGCGCATCACGAGCATCAGCAGCGTGAACGCGACGCCGAACACCACGCCGGCGGCCATCAGCGCCACGACGAGGAACGGCCCGACCTGCGCCACGGCCACGACGTGCAGGAACAATCCGGCGACCAACACCGTGTCCGCCGCCGCGCAGCCGATGATCAGGTCGACCCAGCGCAGCGCGCGGCCGCTGAACACCTGGCCGCCGGCCGTCATCGACAGCAGCCGCCATACCGAGGCCAGGGCGGTCTCGAAGCCCAGCACCACGACGATGCAGACGACGAGATAGGGGATCCGCAGATAGGCGTGCGGCGGGTCGTCGGTGGCACATTGTGCCGCCAGCGTCGGCAGCACCCATATCTGCGAGGCGAGCGCGCCGGCGAACAGCAGCGCCAGCAGCGCTTTGAGCACGGCGATCGTCGCGGGGTGGAATCGTTGCGACATGGTGTCTCCTTTGCGTTTGTTTCCTGGTGGTGGTTTGGTTGGGGACTGTATCGCAAATCGATAATAATCTATCGAATAACGATATGTCAATTCTGTGAAGCAATCGAGAGTCGATATATCTCTATCGAATAACGATAGGTATTGTGGGTGCGTCACAACATACCGAGCAAGGGTCGTCGCGGATCCGCCGTGCGCCCGGAAAGGATGGCGCGGAAGGAGCTACGGACGCTCGGGGTCGCGATTGCGTGCCGATGACGGCCGGGCCCGAATCGGAGGATGCCCGGCTTCGTCCGGAGGATGCGCCAGTCCGGTCGGGGGGCGACTCATATCGGCCAAAGGGCGCGCGGGTTCGGCCGGAGAACGCTCCACGCCGACTGGGGATACTCCGTGTCGATCGGAGGGTACTTTGCCCACGGCTTCGCTCCGGCGTGACCCATGGCGGCGGTCGGACGTGGCCGGGCGACCTGTGGGTGGATGCAGCGCGGGATATCGGCATGTCGGCATGACAGCGATGACACAATGGCGATGTCGCTAACCGATCGGTGCCGTTTTGGAGGTGGTCATGGCCAGCTTGCTTCTCGCCATCATCTATCTGGCGTTCGTCAGTCTCGGACTGCCTGATGCGCTGCTGGGTTCGGCGTGGCCGACGATGTATCGGCAGTTCGACGTGCCGGTTTCGTTCGCGGGCGGCATTTCCATGACGATCGCCGCCTGCACGATCGTCTCCGCGCTGCTCAGCGACCGGCTGACGCTGCGCTTCGGCGCCGGCCGTGTCACGGCGGCGTCAGTGGCTATGACAGCGCTTGCACTGTTTGGTTTCTCGGTGTCGCCGAACTACTGGCTGCTGCTGGTGTTCGCACTGCCGTATGGTCTGGGCGCCGGCGGCGTGGACGCGGCGCTGAACAACTATGCGGCGATCCATTTCAGCAGCCGCCACATGAGCTGGCTGCACTGCATGTGGGGCCTCGGTGCGACCGCCGGCCCGTACGTGATGGGTTTTGCGCTCTCGAGCGGCCAGGGCTGGCAGTGGGGGTACCGCTACATCGCGCTGGTGCAGATCGTGCTGACGGCGGTGCTGGTGTTCAGCCTGCCGCTGTGGAAGGGGCGTGACGACGACGCGTCGGGCGGCGACCCGTCCGACGCGGGGCAGACGGCGCCGGAGCGACGTCCGCTGTCGGTGCGCGACGTGCTCGCCATCCGCGGCGCCAAGGAGATCCTGATCATGTTCTTCTGCTATTGCGCGGTCGAGCAGACGGCGATGCTGTGGTCGAGCAGCTACCTGGCGCTGTGGCACGGCGTCGAGGCCGGAGCGGCGGCCGGCTGGGCGAGCCTGTTCTACATCGGCATCACCGCCGGCCGGTTCCTCAGCGGCTTCATGACGATGCGGTTCGACGACCACGCGATGATCCGCATCGGTCAGGCGGTGCTGGCGGCGGGCGTCGTGCTGCTGTTGCTGCCGGTGCCCGGCATCGCCTGCGCGCTGACCGGCATCGCGCTAGTCGGTCTGGGGTGTGCGCCGATCTATCCGTGCGTGATCCATTCGACGCCCGATTATTTCGGCAAGGATCGTTCGCAGGCGATCGTGGGCGTGCAGATGGCGTGCGCGTACGTGGGCACGCTGCTTATGCCGCCGTTGTTCGGTCTGATCGCGCAGCATGTGTCGGCTGGTCTGTTCCCCGTGTATCTGCTGGTCATCCTGGTGGCGATGGTGGTGATGCACGAGCGGCTGCTGTCCCTGCGCCGGTGACGGCGGCCGCGCCGGGCCCTTCGCGGCGGCGGCGCCCGGTCCGGCATGTCGCGGCGGGTGCGCTGGCAGAATGGCGGATAGTTACTAACCGGTTGGTATGTCAAAGGAGATTTCATGGTCGGTCTGCTGTTGGCCATCATCTATCTGGCGTTCATCAGTCTCGGACTGCCCGACGCGCTGCTGGGGTCGGCGTGGCCGACGATGTATCGGCAGTTCGACGTGCCGGTCTCGTTCGCCGGCGGCATCTCCATGGTCATCTCCGCCGGCACGGTGGTCTCGGCCCTGCTCAGCGACCGGCTGACGCTGCGCTTCGGCGCCGGCCGCGTCACGGCGGTCTCCGTCGGCATCACGGCGCTGGCGCTGCTGGGCTTTTCGGTCGCGCCGAACTACTGGGTGCTCATGCTGCTTGCCGTGCCCTACGGTCTGGGCGCCGGCGCCGTGGATGCGGCGCTGAACAACTACGTGGCGCTGCACTACGAGAGCCACCATATGAGCTGGCTGCACTGCATGTGGGGCATCGGCGCCTCCCTTGGCCCGTATGTGATGGGTTTCGCGCTGTCGAACGGCCAGGGCTGGCAGTGGGGGTACCGCTACATCGGCATCCTGCAGGTCGTGCTGACCGCGATCCTGCTGCTGAGCCTGCCGATGTGGCGGACTCGGCGCGGCGGGGCGGCCGACCGGCCCGGCGGTGCCTCGGACGGGCCGAAGAAGCCGCTGACACTGCGGCAGATCGTCGCGATCCCGGGCGCCAAGGAGATCTTCGTGATGTTCTTCTGCTACTCGGCGGTGGAGACGACCTCCGGCCTGTGGGCCAGCAGCTACATGGTGCTGGGCCACGGCATCGACGCGGTGACCGCGGCGAGCTGGGCCAGCCTGTTCTACGCGGGCATCACCGTCGGCCGGTTCCTCAGCGGCTTCATGACGATGCGGTTCGACGACCCGACGATGATCCGCATCGGCCAGGCCACCGTCGCCATCGGCGTGATCGCGATGCTGCTGCCGCTGCCGAGCAACGTCGGCGTCATCATCGGCCTGATCGTCGTCGGCCTGGGATGCGCGCCGATCTACCCGTGCATCATCCATTCGACGCCCGCGTATTTCGGCGAGGACAAGTCGCAGGCGATCGTGGGCGTGCAGATGGCCAGCGCCTACGTCGGCTCGATGCTCATGCCGCCGGTGTTCGGCCTGATCGCCAACCATGTCAGCATCGCGCTGTTCCCGGTGTTCCTCGGCGTGTTCCTTGTGCTGATGGTGGTGATGCACGAGCGCCTGCGCCGCGTGCGCGGCTGAACGGCCGGAGGCGTTCCGCCCGGTTCCGGCGTGTCGTTTCGGGGTCCTGCCATAATCGAACATATGTACGAATGCATGGATCTGTTCTCGGCGCCCACCCGGGCATGGTTCGGGCATGCGTTCGTACAGGGGCCGACCGAGGCGCAGCGCCGGGCCTGGCCGGTCATCGCCGCCGGGGGCGATACGCTGGTCGTCGCTCCGACCGGCTCGGGCAAGACCCTGGCCGCGTTCCTCTACGCGATCGACGCTCTGATGCGCCGGCATGCGGACGCCGCACCGGAGCGGTCCGCCGGCGGCGGGTCGAATCGCGGCCGCGTCAAGCGCAACAAGGGCGTCACGGTCCTGTACATCTCGCCGCTCAAGGCGCTCGGCGTCGACGTGGCACGCAACCTGACGCGGCCGCTGGACGGCATCGCCGCGGCCTGCGAGGCGATGGGCGTTCCCGCCCCGTCCATCGACGTGGCGATCCGCAGCGGCGACACCACATCGCGCGAGCGTCGTTCGATGGCCTCGCACCCGCCGGACATCCTGGTCACCACGCCCGAGTCGCTGTACCTGCTGCTGACCTCGAAGGCCCGGGCGACGCTCGGCACGGTGCGCACGGTGATCGTCGACGAGATCCACGCCGTCGCCGGCAGCAAGCGCGGCGCCCATCTGGCGTTGAGCCTGGAGCGCCTCGACCTGCTGACCGGCTCGCCGGCGCAGCGCATCGGTCTGTCCGCCACCGTGCAGCCGGTGCAGGAGGCGGCACGCTACCTCGGCGGCGGCCGCGCCGTCACGGTGGTCGACGCGTCGGCGGCGCCGGCCATGGACCTGCGGATCGTCGAGCCCGCCGCGGCGATGCCCGATCCGAATGAGGACAAGGCGAAGGCGCGTGCCGGCGGCGTGCCCGCGGAGGGCATCGGGGCCCGTCCGATCAGCGGCGTCACGCCGGCGATGCGCAGACTGGCCGAACGCCGGGGCGCGCTGCCGGACGGCGCGCAGTCCGCGAGTTCCGCTGGTTCCTCCGGTTCCGGCGCCGGCGCGACGCGGCGTGATCGGCGCGACCCGGACGGCCAGGGGCGGCAAGGCCCGCAGAATCCGGATCGCCCGGTCGCCTGCGACATCGCCGACGCCCGCATCGGGGGCGACGAGCGGGCCGGGTCGATCTGGCCGATCGTCGAACGCCACGTACTCCACGAGATCCTCACGCACCGCACCACGCTGGTGTTCGTCAACTCCCGCGGCCTGGCCGAACGGCTCACCGCCCGGCTGAACGACCTGTACGCCGCGATGCCCGGACATGCGGCCGGGGAGCCTGGCGGCGCCCCGGACCCCGCATCGTCGGCGGAAGGCCGGGGGCGCGCGGGCGTGCCGCAGGCCGCCGGCGCTTCGGACGGCAACGCCAGCCCGCGCGCCGCCGCCCTCGGGGGAGGTCGGCACTACGACGCGCTGCTCGGTTCGTCCACGAACCTCATCCCGCCGCAGGACCCGGACCACGCCATCGCGATGGCGCACCACGGATCGGTGTCCAAGGACCGGCGCAAGCGCATCGAGGAGGATCTCAAACACGGCCGGCTGCGGTGCGTCGTGGCCACCAGCAGCCTCGAACTCGGCATCGACATGGGCAGCGTGGACCTGGTCATCCAGATCGCGCCGCCGCTTTCGGTCTCCTCGGGCCTGCAGCGCGTGGGGCGCGCCGACCACCGCGTCGGCGGCGTCTCGCACGCCCTGTTCTACCCTCTGACCCGTGAGCAGATCATCGGATCCGCCGCCACCGTCGAGGCGATGCGGGCCGGCGCGATCGAACCGCTGGCGGTGCCGCATTGCCCGCTGGACATCCTCGCCCAGCAGACCGTCGCCGCGGCCGCCATGGAGGACCTCAAGCCGGACGACTGGTACGCCACGGTGCGCAGGGCGGCGCCGTTCGCCGACCTCGACCGGCAGGTGTTCGACTCGGTGCTCGGCATGCTCGCCGGCGACTACAACTCCGAGGAGTTCTCCGCGTTCCGCCCCGCGTTGGTGTGGAACCGCGACGACGACGTCGTCTCCGCGCGCCCCGGCGCGCAGCGTCTCGCCGTCACCTCGGGCGGCACGATCCCCGACCGCGGCCTGTACACCGTGGTCCTGCCCGAGTCGGACGCCGGGCCCGGACCCCGCCGGGTCGGCGAGCTGGACGAGGAGATGGTGTACGAGTCCCGCGTCGGCGACGTCATCACGCTCGGTACCTCGACCTGGCAGATCCAGGAGATCACCCGCGACCGCGTCATGGTCACGCCGGCTCCTGGCCGTACGGCGCGCCTGCCGTTCTGGCATGGCGAGGGCAATGGCCGCGACGCCGGTTTCGGCGCAATGCAGGGGCGGTTCGTCCGTGAGCTGTCCGTGGAACTGGTCGACGGCGGGCCCGATGGCGGCGGCGCGTCGGGCAGCGGGGCGGACGCCGGGCCGGCCGGACCCCGGTTCACGCCGGCCGCGCTGGCGCGGCTGCGCGACGACGGCCTGGACGACAACGCCGTCGACAACCTGGCCCGTCTGCTGCACGAGCAGCGTGCCGCGACCGGCACGGTGCCGAGCGACCGGAACCTGGTCGTCGAACGCTGTCCCGACGAGGAGGGCGACTGGCGCGTCGTGCTGCATTCGCCCTATGGCCGCCGCGTGCACGAGCCGTGGGCGATGATCGTCAGCAACCGCATCAAGCAGCGCTACGGCTACGACGGGCAGGTGTACGCCGCGGACGACGGCATCATCGTGCGCCTGCCGCAGGGCGACGGGCGCATCCCGGCCGCCGACCTGTTCCTGTTCGACCCGGACGACGTGAACCGCGAGGTGGCCGAGCAGGTGGGGGAGTCGGTACTGTTCGCCTCGCGGTTCCGCGAATGCGCGGCGCGCTCGCTGTATCTGCCGCGCGCCACACCCGGAAGGCGCGTGCCGCTGTGGCAGCAGCGCCTGCGCGCCGCCCAACTGCTCAACGCCGCGCGGACGCGGCGCAACTTCCCGCTGATCCTGGAGACCACGCGCGAGTGCCTGCAGGACGTCTACGACATGACGGCGCTGCGCCGGGTCATGGCCGGCCTGCGGGACGGCACGATCGGGCTGGTCGACGTGGAGACGCGCGACCCGTCGCCGTTCGCCGAGAACCTGCTGTTCGGCTACGTGGGGCAGGTCATGTACCAGTACGACCAGCCGCAGGCCGAACGCAGCGCCTCGCTGCTGTCGTTGGACTTCGACGCCCTGGAGCGGCTGCTCGGCACCACCGACATGTCCACCGTGCTCGACCCCGGCGTGATCCGCGAGGTCGAGCGCGAGCTGGGCGACCGTACGTTCTGGAACGAGCTGGACGCGCACGATGTCGCCGGGCGCGTGGCCCGCTACGCCAAGACGCACGGCCCGTTCACCGCCGACGCGATGATCGCCGACCTCGGCATCGACGCGGCCGGCGCCGTGCACGAGCTCGACCGGCTCAAGACCCGGGGCGAGGTGCTGGCCGGCACGTTCGTCGGCGAGGCGGCCGACGGCGTCGTGCAGTATCTGCATCGCGACGTGTTCCGGCGCATCCGCTCGCGCTCGCTCAGGAAGGCGCGCCAGGCCGTCAGGCCCGTCGAGCCGTCCGCATACCAGGCGATGCTGCTCGACAGGCAGGGCGTCGGCCCGGTCGGCGGCGAACGGCACGACGGCCCCGACGGGCTGATGCGCGTCATCGAGCAGCTCGAGGGCGTGGCCCTGCCCGCGCAGGTCTGGGAACGGTCGGTGTTCCCGGCGCGCGTGCGCGGCTACCACCCTGCGATGCTGGACGAGCTGCTCGCCTCCGGCGACGTGGTGTGGGTGGGCTCGAAGACCGCCGACACCAAGGCCAGGGAACCGGGGCGCATCGCCTTCCACCCGGCCGATTCGGAACTGCTCCCCGCACCCGGCACCGTGATACCGGGCGGGGCAAGTACACCGGACGAGGCGAACGCGCCGGACGGCGACATGCCGACCCTGCCGGAGGCCGTGATGCGCGTGTTGTCGGCGGGCGGCGCGTTCCGCGCGGAACGGCTGGCCGACCTGACCCGCGCCGCCTGGAGCGCCGGCGAGGAGACGGTCGACCCGCAGACCGGCGAGATCGTGCAGCGGGCCTGGTCGTCCGACCAGTTCGAGGAGGCGTTGTGGTCGCTGGTCTGGCAGGGACGGGTGACCAACAGCTCGTTCGCGCCGATTCGCGCGATGACCGCGGCGACCTCCGCGCGCAGAACGCGCAGCGTGTCCGTGGGGCGCATGCGCCGTCGCGTCCGCGTCGCCGCGCCGACGCCCGCCGGCATGCAGGGCCTGTGGTCGGCGGTGCCGTCCACGACGGCCACGAACGAGCAGCGGTCGCTGGCCCGGATCGAGGCGCTGCTCGACCGCTACGGCATCATCGCGGCGCCGCTGATTGACGCCGAGGAGATCCCCGGCGGGTTCTCCGCGTTGTACCCGGTGCTGCGGCGCATGGAGGAACACGGCACGCTGGTGCGCGGCATGTTCGTGCGCGGCTTCGGCGCCGCGCAGTTCGCCCGGCGCGACACCGTGGACCAGCTGCGCCGCCAGGGCGAGGAGCATGGCCGGTCATGCGTGGCCGTGGATGTGACCGACCCGGCCGACCTGACCGGCGCCGCCGTGCCCTGGCCGGAGCCCTCGACGCGCGGCGAGGACGCGCAGACGGTCAAACCGGCGCGCCGCGCCGGCTCGCTGGTGGTGTTCGACGGCGGCGCGCCGGTCGTCTACGCCGCGGTGAAGGGCCGCCACCTCGTCACGTTCGTCGATGACGCCGACGTGCTGCGCCGCGCGTTCGCCGAACTCGCCTATGCGCTGCAGAGCCGTGACTTCGGCGCCGTCACCTTCGCCGACATCGACGGCGAACCGCTGACCGCCCGGTCGGAGCGCGCCCGCATCATGCACGCCGCCGGCTTCACCCCTTGCCCTCAGGGCATGAAGCTGTACCGGTAGCGCGGAAGGCGCGGCAGCGGTCGCCGTCATGACAACGAACCTTGACAGCGGCTTGCATGCAGTGCGGCATATGCGCATCATGGCGCTCGTCATATCTATGTCGACACGGCGAGGTCACGATGACGCAAGTGCTCTACCATTCACGGGGAATCCGCGCATCGGCGTGTGTGATCATGGCCGGCGCGATCGTGGCGGCAGCGATGTTGTCGGCGCTGCTGGTGGCGGTGTCGCTGTCCCGATGGGATATCTATGTGCAGACCGGCGAAACCTATCTCACGACATTCGCCGACGGCACGCAGGGATACGTCAATCAGGGCGAGATTCGCAACGTCGCAAGATTCGGCATCGGAACCAGGGCGATGCTCTGGTCATGCGCCGCGCTGCTGGCCATCGTCGCGGCATCGTTGCTCGTACGGTTGTACTGCGCCATGCATGCATGCCTGACCGTCTATGCCGATCGCGTCGAATGGCACGGAATGCGTTGGAACCCGTTTCTTCGTCGGTCGGTTGCGATCCCGCTGTCGAGCGTTGTGGCGATCCGAGCCATACGCGGGCCGATTCCCGGCGTGTTGATCGTTTGCTCCTCGGGAGAGTCGGTGCGATGCGACTGCCGGAATCCGAAAACCGTCCTCGGCTTTGTCGCGGGAAGTGCAGGGCAGTGAACCGTTGCTGAGGGGCAACCGTTGCCGTCGACAGCGGGACGGTGGGGTTTGGCGGAATTATATTGTGTTGTGGTCTCTTGCATGGCATAACGGGGATGTGCGCGATGGAGAGAGAGTTGGTATGGATGCGACCCCGTTCGCGATGGCGAGGATCATCTCGCCAAGGTCGTGAAGCACCCATGTCAGTATGTTAATTGCGAAGCAGCCGCATCGCGTGCTGGCGGCGTTTTTCGTGGGCCATCTAGAGAAAACGGTGGTCCGGTTGAACGTGTGGGAGTGGCAAATTGTGCGAGGTTATACAGACGGTGACACCGCTATCAGGGACATCGTTTGTCGATTGGATATCATCGTCAACCCGGTGTCCACCCATATGCATCGCGTTACGAAGGAGCTTGGTGCACCTAACTGTGTGGAATCGATCAGAATCTGTGGAGAACTATGACCTGCTACGACGATGAAGCTCGCGACTGTGACACATGTATTGTCGGTCCGCGGATATACCGGATGCGCTGTATGTCGACATATACGACGCTGCCCGCCGCGTTGTGTCATGAGATGCTTGACGCAGTGTGGAGTAGCGAGGTCCCGTCTTCTAAGGTAAATTATGCCGGCATATCAACTACATTGTTTTAGTTATCGATGAGGAGAACAACAATGGGGAACAAAGTTCGTCGGATGCTTGCATGCGTTGTCGGCGTTTGTGCCATCGCGATGGTCATGCCGATATCCGCTCAGGCTGCACAATACAATGTATCCGGCTATCTGAATACTGGAGGTTACTTGGTGCAGTATTCAACGTTCCGTTGGCATACTTCGGGAGAGATGAGTATGACGTTATCGGACAACGTTGAAACATACAGCCAGTTCGGACTTCGTGGCACGGATGACGTGCAGCAGACTCCTACCATTCAGTTCAAAGCGTCTGAAATCAACGTGAGGAAGGTCTGGGGGCTTGGCTCAACTGGAAGCTACGCCCTCAACGGCAGGATGGGTCCCCGAAGCGGCGCGGATAACAAGTGGGAAGGAAAAATGGTCCTGTAATCCGACGTATGTGAATGCTTGGTCGTTCATATGTTATCGTAGCCCGTTTCGATAGCGAAGCGGGCTACGCATGAGATTGGATGAGGAAACTCTCTGAACGCCGACGACGCTAGCTTACAAGGCGGGCCGTCGTCGGTCGTTTACGAAGGGAGATATTCATGGATTACAGGATGGTGCGAGCGGGTATCGCCGTTGTGGCGTGTGCCACGCTGCTTGCCGGATGCGGGGCGGCATCGCAGGGGGCGGACGAGTTCATGGACTGGGATGACGCCAACGCCGAGTATCAGGCCACAGTCGCCGATTTCCCGTTCCCGCTGATGGGAGGCGACGAGTTCCCTGCGGACATGGGCGAAGGCGGCAGCGACCTTTACCAGCATGGCTGGGGCGAGGGGCAGGCCTACTTCTACTGGATGTGCTCGGTCGAGCGTCACGTCCTCGAGACCATGCCCACCGACCCGGATGCCGCCTACGAGTCGGTGGAAGCGCTCAGACAAGTCGTGGACACCACATGGTTCGCCACGTATTTCGAGGATCCCGAACACGGGTTTGAACGTGAGGTCATCGATAAGTCGGCGCTGGGCGACACCTCGGTGATGCGTGAGCAATACGACACCGATTGCCGCTGGTATCGCCAGGTGAACGGACTGTGACATGCGGGTCCCGGTCAGTGGCTCGCCGCCTTCGTCCCGTCGCGCCGGCCATGCGTCGCGACCGCGGAGGCGGGGCCGTATGTTCCGTCGTGCGACGGCGCGCCTGCGCGGTACGATGACGTCGCTACTGTGCATGGTTGCGCCGGCATGCCTGCTTGCGTGCGTCGGGTGTGCCTCCGGACCCGACGGTGGCATTGCCGACGGCGTGGCGACGACCGAACCCGCCGAGGCGATCGAGGTGTCCCGAGGCCGGCTCGTCCCCACGGTGTCGTCCACGTCGACGGTGCTGGTATCGCAGCCTTTCGCCATCGCTGCGCCCCGTCATGGGATGTTCCACGGCGGCGTCGCCGACGGCGAATACGTCGCTGCCGGCGACGTTCTGGGAACCGTGGACGGCGAGCCGCTGACGGCTGTGGCGGACGGCGTCGTGGAATCGCTGGCGCCGGACAACGACGTGGCGGTCGGGTATCCGGTGATGCTGCTGCGGTACGGCGGCATGTCATCGCAGGTCGACGTGTCCGCGCTGCTGCGCACCGGCGACGCCCGGGGCGGATTGTCCGGCCGCTTCCAGGTGACCGGAGGCCAGGGACCGACCGATTGCGTGGCCGTCGTGCCCGCGGGGGATGGTACGGCGGCCGAGGGAGCCGTCGATGCGTCTGGTGCGACCGTGGTGCAATGCCTGTTCCCCAAGGACGCGGCGGTCTCCTCCGGGCAGAGCGTCGTCACGGTGGTGACGGCTCCCGCCGTGGAGGATGCGCTGCTGCTCCCCGTGTCCGCGGTGGCGGGGCGTGCCGGCCGTGGGCAGGTGCTGCGCAAGGACGGCGATGGGTACGTGCTCGTCGATGTCTCGCTCGGTGCCTCGGACGGCACGTCGATTATCATCCTGGACGGGCTGGCGGAAGGGGATATGGTGTCGTCGGTCGCGCCGAACCTCATCGCCGGCGGCGAAGCGTCATGAACGGCGTGGCCGAAGGCGGAACCATCGGCGACGCCGGGCGGGACATCGGTGCCGATGTCGATGACGGCGCCGTTCCCATCGTGGCGATGCGTGAGGTGACCGCGACGGTGCGTCTGGCGGACGGGTCGGATCTGACGACCGTGGACGGCGTGACCCTGACGCTGCGCCGAGGCTCGTCGACGGCGATCGTGGGGCGGTCCGGGTCCGGCAAGACGAGTCTGGCATCGATCATCGGTCTGCTGAACACGCGGTTCTCCGGGCGTCTGCTGTATGAGGGCAGACCCGTGCACCGGTGGTCGGATGCCGAGTTGTCCCGGTTCCGGTGCGACCACGTCGGATTCGTGTTCCAGAACTATTCTCTGATTGCTCATCTGCGCGTATGGGAGAACGTCGCCATACCGTTGGAGTACTCCCGGCGCCGTTTGTCGCGCGGCCGGATGCGCAGACTTGCGCTGCGTGCGCTGGCGGGCGTCGGCCTGGACGGCAAGGCCGACGCCAGACCGGTCGTGTTGTCGGGCGGGGAGCAGCAACGCGTGGCCATCGCCCGTGCGCTGGTCAATAATCCCGACATGTTGATCTGTGACGAACCCACGGGAGCGTTGGACACCTCGACGGGCGACGAGGTCGCCGACATGCTGTTCGACCGGGTCCGCGCCGATGGCGTGACATTGGTGCTGGTCACCCATGACGTGCGATTGGCGGAACGCTGCCAGCGTCGGCTGGTCATGGAGCGGGGGAGGCTGTCATGCTCCGCATGATCGTGGCCGACTTGCGGGTGTCGCCACTGCGCACGACGCTGACGGCGTTGTCGATGGGAATCGGCGTGCTGGCGCTGATCGCGTCGGTGGTGATCGGCACTATCGGCCGTGACTATCTCGAGGCGGTCAACGCGCGGCTGTCGGGATGGGCGCCGACCTACACCGCCCGGGTCGACGGCGCCCTGTTGACCGACATGGAGCGAAACACCGCGCTGCGTCACGCGGCCGACACGTTCGCCCCGGGGGATCTCGCCGTGCGCTACCGGGTAGATGCCTTGGTCGTGCGACTGGCGGGCGGTGTCCCCGGCGACGCCACGATCGTCATCACGACCGATTCGTGGAGCGATGTCTTCCCGATGGCGCGCGAACGAGGGCGATGGCTGACGGCGGAGGGGGAGCCGTCCGGCCCCGAGGCGGTGGTCAACGCGGCGGCCCGGACAATGGTGTCCGGCGACGGTTCCATCACGTTGGGCGTCCATGGCGGCACGCACGAGGCTGTCCTGCGTGTCGCGGGCGTGGTCGACGACGGCATTCGGGAGCCCGCGGTGTACGTGAATGCGGCGGCGATGGAACAGTTCTTCCCGCAGATGTGGAATCCGACCGAGCTGACGCTGCACTGCCACCCGGCGTCCGATGGCATCGACGAGCAGACCCTGCACAGCGCCATCGACGACCTGGTGCACGACACGGTGGGAGGGCGGCTCGCCGACTGGACGCGCAGCGACAACGCCGGGACCTATGAACAGGTCATCGCCTTCCTGCAGTTCGGCACGCTGGCCTGCGCGGCGTTGCTGCTGATGGTGGCCGGCATAGGCGTGGTCAATATCGGACTCGCCGGCATCGAACAACGCGCGCGGGAGCTGCTGATCCGCCGCGCGCTCGGCGCGACCCGGCTCGACATCATGCTGCTGGTCGTGGGCTCGTCCGTGCTGCTGAGCCTTATCGTGGCCGTCGCGTCGACGCTGCTGTCCGTAGTGGTGGTCGCCGTCGTATCGAACACCATGCTGGACGACAGCCTTGTCGACATGCCGCCGTATCCGGCCGTGGCGGCGCTGGCGGCCTGCGCTGCGGCCGCCGCGACCGCGCTGTTGGGCTCCCTCGCCCCCGCCGTCAAAGCCGCGTCCCTGCAGCCCGCGTTGGCGCTGCGATGATCAGGCCGCATCGCCGGCATGCCGTCACAGCGTCGCGGTTCAATCCGACAACGGTATGCTGGCCCGCAGGAACTGGATGTAGCGTTTGAGGAGTAGCTGGTCGGTGGCATTGAAGTATCCAGTGTGTGTGAACTCGTTCTATGCGTGACCATACGGGCTTGTCGCCTTTTTGATTGCCTGGTTTATCGTACGAGGACATGTGTTTATAGGACTGTCTCATTCGCTATTGAATGACTGTTTTCCTTATGCATGTTTGGCGTATGGTGCCTTACGGTGTTGCTCGCGATACCTGATTGAAACGAAACGTGCCATGTGCGCGTTAAGACAGATATCAAGAAGATGTTCGATTGCAGTCGTGTTCCATCCGTAACGAATATGTGCTTCATTCAATTGATGAGGAACACAATCACATGCACTGCGAAATGGCAGCTTTGCCCGATAATGGGATGGTTGCCTGCATCGACCAGAGCTGGGGATCCCGTTGGACGGTTATGGCGCCGCCGAGGGATTCGACTTGATTTCGGTAAAAGCTTAGTCCCATGCCATTGGTCCTATGCGGCGCGGCATTGAGACGTGGCGTATCGGAGACTTCGATATGTAACGTGTCACCTCTGACTCCGATGAGCATGATGTATTCGTGCGCATGATCCGCATGATTGATGATGTTGTTGACCGTCTCCCGGATAAATCCAGTGATGACGATCGCCCGGTTCTCATCCGTTGCAATGTCGGCATCGGCTGTATTCGAATCATGTGCCAGCAGGATGCCGGAGAATCCGGCCTCTTCCAATCGTTGGCGTTGTTCATGGATAAGAGGACCCAATGGAACCTTGTTTGTTGAAATGGGAGGGTATGCGAGATCTTGGACATCATCCTGCAGAGTGTCGAGCACCGCTCGGGTTTTAGCTAGTGCTCTCATGATGTCATCATGTACGTGACGCAACTGATTGCGTCGTGCATCCAGATCGGTTTTCGCCTCGTACGTTTCCAATTGGATGAGCGCGAGATTGAGATCGTTACAGACGGAGTCGTGCAGGTCCGCGATGACGTGGTCCCTGCGTCGTTGTTGTTCACGTTGAACCAGGAACGCATAGTATTCCCGATAACGGCGAATACCGAACCCGGTTGCAGACAATGCGACCATGGTCGACAGGAAGAGCACCGTGTCGTTCATCGATGCATCGGAAACGCCGGCGGGAATGGCAATGATTTTATAGATTGTGGAGATGAGAGAAATTATTAGAGCGATTGGCAGGGAAAGGAACCCTAGGAATACCATGAGTACGAAGCCGATGACGATGAGCATGCTGGGAGTCGGGAACGGGATGTAGTAACTGATTTGCCAGCAGATGACGATGCATAACGCTCCGTATGGCGGAATCACTGCAAGAATCAAGATGGCGAGTATTGTCATTCCCCAAAATACCCAAGCCGAAGGGGAATCCGGTACGTTGTATCCGATGGTGATTTCCACGATGCACAGCATGACGGACAGTGCAGCGAATCCAATGGACCATACCCCGCACATAGGCGGCAACGATGAGGTATTGCGTTGTTGGAAGAGTCGTTGTATTGATGTGCTGTTCATATGAGATCGTAATCTTTGGCTTTCCGGATTGTCTGTCTCCGATCGGTAGTTCCCAGCTTGGCTGCAGCGCGATGTACGTAAGTGAAGACGGAGTTGGCAGATATACGCAGGGACTGTGCGATTTCTTCTGTAGTATGGCCTTGGTCGTACATATGCAGAACTTGCAGTTCACGGAAGCTTAGTGCTGGTACAGCGTTTGTGCAGTGTCTGGTGGTTTGGGCAAAGCGCTGATGGGCCTGGAGGGCGGTCATGAATGTTTCCGATTCGGGCGTATCTCCTTGCGCCACAACGGGGATGATTGCGTTCAATTGTTGGGTGATTTGGTCCTTGGAAAGAAGCGCTTGAGCTCCTGCAGCGGCAAGATCATTCCGATACCGGTTGGGATTATAAGAGGAGATGCCAATGATGCCGATATCCGCGGTGCGTTGCCGGATTATTCGGCACACATCGATGCCACTGGTACCGTTCAATGCCATGTCCAGAATCAGCACTTGCGGGCGGCTGCTATCGAAGAGACAATGGTGGAGCGCCTGTGTTACTGATGTGCACGACCAGATGACCAGGAATCGCTGTCCGCTGCGACTGATCCAGTCGGCGATTGACTGTGCGCTCCAGATATCATTGTCCAGAACCCCGATGGTTGTCTTCTCTCTCATGGTTTCTTTCGCGGTGAAAGTTCTACCAACCGAATCACCATAACATGCCGCTGTTCGGAATTAACGGAATTGTCAAGATTTTCTTGACACAACGTGGAATTACAAGCATTGCGTCTGGCAAAAGGTAATGGTATTCAGCATGTTCGTATAAGGAAGCGATAATGACGATACGGTTGGGGTGCATCGGGTTGTGTTTGTTCTTTGCGGTGGGTTTACCGTTTAATGCGGCTGCAGTGTCTGCTGTTTTCGGGAACGGGGCGGTTAACATCATCACAGCTGATTGCCCCACATGGCTTCCAGATTGGTGGTGTTCATAGTGTCGCAATTATTGTGACATGAGTTTGTTTAACAGGGTGTTGGTAGAGCACGATTTTATTGTCCATATTCGCAACGAAGAGAAAGGATTTTGATCATGAACACTCGAAGTGTGTGGACCCGAGCGGCAACGGTGCTGGCGGTCGTCGCAGCCTCGTTGTGTTTTGCGGCTCCAGCCATTGCCGGTAACACTTCGCAGTCCTCATGGAGTGCCTATCTGACCAGTTGGAACACGTCCGATACGCCCAATCGTCAGAAGCAGGACACCTCCAACGGATTCATCCGAGCCGATCATGTTTCTGGAGGGCGCACCATCCGCGCGTGGATGCTGGGTTATTCCAACGAAGATGTCAGGTCGGGCACTGTGACTTTGCAGTCCGGAACCTCCGGGTATGTCACCAATCAGGCGTATCAGTTGTTTGACGGCCCCAAGCAGGTGCATATGCGACTGCAGAATACTCAATACTACTCTACAGGCACCGAAGCGGCCGGTGTATGGAGCCCGGATAGCCGCTGACTTTGAGATTGCCGCATGATCGTTGTCCGGCACCACGGCACAGTGATGCCGGACAACGACTGCCGTTGGGAGGGGGAAGGCATGGATCGGTACATACTGGCTCGGCGGCTTCGCCGCGATCTGCTGAGCCCGAGGATGGCGGTGATACTCCTGGCGTCGCTGCTGCTGATCGGGGTGCAATGGTGGACCACCGACCACGCCAGCTACGTCATCGCGGACAGCGCCCCCAATTTCCTGTGCGACGTGATGCTGTTCAGCCAGTACGGCACCGGTTCGGGCCTGTACCTGTTCCTGCTGCCGTTCCTCGCGGCGCTGGCCGGCAGCGGCGCCGTGTCGACCGAGCGGCATTACTCCCGGTTGGGCGAGGTGGTGGTACGCGACGGGCGGGCGCGGTTCCTGCGGACCTCGATGGTGTCCGGCTGGATATCCGGCGCGGTGGGCGGCGTGCTGCCGCTGGTGTTGAATCTGTGCTGGGCCGCCGCGTGCAACCCGCATCTGGAGTTCATCGACGGCACGGAGTTCGACGCCCAGGGCATGTTCCTGCAGCGGTACGTGCTGATCTCGTCGATGTCGTGGATGTACCCGGTCTACCGCGTAAACCAGGTGCTGTGCATCGTCGTCGTGGTGCTGCTGGTCGCCGCGATATCCGGCCTGTACGCCGCGCTGGGGGTGGGCGTCTCGTTCTTCGTGCGGCGCCGGTACGTGGAGCTGATCGTCCCGTTCGTGGCGAGCTTGGCGTGGTGGATGCTGCCGGCGCTGACCGGCGGTCTGGTGCCGGACCAGTGGAGCCATGTCATCTTCCTGTCCATCGGCCCGGGCAGCACGGACGGGCTGCGCGCGCAGAACGTCGTCGGCCTGGCGCTGACGGTCGTCCTGCTGGCCGGGGCGTCCGTCGGGCTGCTGATGGCGCAGGAGCGGCGCGATGAACGGTGACGGGCGCGGCGTCCGCCGCCGGATCTCCCCGGGCATGGCGCTGCTGGCGTGCTGCGCGTCGGCGGCCTGCCTGGCCTACTGCTGCATGTCGCTGGTCCGTCCGCACGGCATTCCGATCGACTACGCGGGCTTCCTGCGGTACCCCGCCACGAACGCGGTGCTGCCGGCGTATCTGCTGCTCACGTACGTGTTCCACGTCCGCTACCGGGTCGAGGAGGCGGTGCGGGTGGACATCCGCAGGGAGCTGCTGGCGAACGCGGCGCACCTGGTCGTCGTGGATCTGGCCGAGGTCGCGGTGGCCGTCGCGGCGTTCGCGGCCATGCAGGCGATCGGCGGGACGCTGGTTGCGGCGGAGCTGCCGTTTCTGGCGCTGCTGGCCGTGCAGCTGCTGATGATGAACGCCTCGGTGGGCGCGGTGCAGCTGCTGCTGACGAACTGCGGCCTGGTCTGGGAGCACGTCACGGCCGTGCTCATCGGCTGGTACGCGATCGCGATGTGGCTGCTGCTGCCCCTCGCCGGCGAACCGGTCCGGTACCTGTGCTGGTTCTGGCAGCCGGTCGCCCCGGACTGGCGGTCGGTGGCCGTGGACCTGCTGCTGCCGTTTGTGGGCTATTGCGTGCTCATGGCGGTGGCGAACGTCGCGGTGTTCGGGCGACGCGAACGGCTGGAGGGCTGACATGCGCGCGTGGGCCCGGTTCCGACAGATGCTGCATGCGCGCAACGAGCTGCGCCTGCTGGTGGCGGCGATCTACGCCGTGATGGTCTGGCAGTACTACCAGACCGGCCAGGACCTCACCGTGTTCATGGGCATGTTCAGGCCGTCGAACGATCCCGGCGTTCCTCCGCTGGCGTACAACATCTTCCCGCTGGCCTTCATGGCGGCGGGCCTGGCGCTGCCGATGGACCAGCCGTTGGAGTACCTGGCCTCGCCCGACTATCTGGTCTATGTCAGGCGGCCGCGCACCGCGGCGCATTTCCTTAGGTACCTGGCGATCACGGCCGCGTACTGCTGCGCGTTCACCGCCATTCAGCTCGCCGTGGCGATACGAGTGGCGTCATTCGCCGACCCGGTGAGGCTTGCGGCGTCGGCCCTGTGCGCGGGGTGGACGCTGCTGGTGCTGTCCCTGCTGGTCGGCGCGGGCTATCTGGCGGGCAACCGGGCGTTCGGGTACTTCATGGCCGTCGTCGCCTACGCGGCGCCGGTGTCCGTCCCCGCGGCCACGGCATGGCTGGTCGGGACGGGCGCGGGGTCGGTGCCGAACTGGGTGCCGGCGCTCGCCGTCGCCGGCGTGGCCGCGGCGGCGTTCGACCTGTGCCGGTTCCGGCGTTTGGAGATCATCTGACCGGTGCCGGCGGGCCACGCCGCCGGCACCGCACGAGCAAGAAGGAGCAAGTCATGTATCTGCGGATCACCGGTCTGACCAAGACCATCAGGCGCAGGGTGGTGCTGCGCGACATCGACGCGGGGTTCGAGCGCGGCGCGGTGTACGGCATCGTCGGGCCCAACGGGTCGGGCAAGACGATGCTGCTGCGCGCGATCTGCGGGTTCATCCGGCCGGATCGCGGCACGGTGAGCATCGGGGGCAAACCGGTCGAGTTCAACCGCCGGCCGCCGGAGAACATCGGCGTGATCATCGAGCATCCGGGCTTCGTCCTGTACGAGAGCGCGATGGGGAACCTGGAATACCTGGCCGGCATCAACCGCCGGTTCGACCGCGTCGAGACGGAGCGGCTGCTGGAGCTGTTCGGGCTGCGCGGGCACGAGCACGAGAAGGTCCGGTCGTACTCCCTGGGCATGCGGCAGAAGCTGGCCATCGTGCAGGCGCTGATGGAGCACCAGCGGCTCATCCTGCTCGACGAGCCGACCAACGGCCTGGACGAGCCCTCGGTCGAGCGCTTCCTCGAGGAGATGGACCGCCAGCGCGCCGCCGGCAACACGATCCTGATCGCCAGTCACCACAGCGGCGAGCTGGCGCGCATCGCCGACCACATCTACATGATGGCCGACGGCCGGCTCACCGTCGACTAGCCGCCGCGGACCGGTCCGCCTCCGGCCGCGCACGGCGGACGGGCCGGCGCTCACCCCGCGAACGCGATCGGCGCGGCCAGGTCGGTGCCCGAGCCGTCGCGGCGCATGTCCGGCTTCGGCAGCTCGACCGGGTGGCCGCCCTCGGTGCAGGCGTGGATCGGGTACTCGCCGACCCACGCGAAGATCAGCGTGTTCTGGCCCTTGAGGAAGCGCTGCGAGCGCACGCCGCCCGTGGCGCGGCCCTTGGTCGGGTACATCTCCAGCGGCGTGACCTTGGCCGAGCCGTTCTCGGTGCCGGGCAGCGCGTCGGCGTCGCCGGCCACGGTGAGCACCACCGCGCCGGAGGCGGAGAACAGGCCGTTCTCGCCCTCGTCGTAGGTCCACGCCACCCTGCCCGCGCTCACCACGTTGAACGCGGCCACCCGGCAGCCCTCGGCCAGCTTGATGCCGGCCATGCCGCCGGCGGTGCGGCCCTGCGGGCGCACGTTGCCGGCCTCGAAGGTCAGCAGCGAGGAGTCCGTGGAGACGAACACCAGCCGGTCCTCGTCCGCGGCCGGCGCGGCGAAGACCACGGTATCGCCGTCCTTGAGGTCGATCACGCTCCAGGAGTCCATCGTGGTCGGCGACTCGCGGTTCCAGCGCTTGACCACGCCGTGGCGCGTGCCGATCGCCAGCGGCGGCAGCGCCGCGGCGCCGGTCCCGTCGTCCGCGCCGCCCGCGTTTCCGCCGGACTTCGCCGCGCCCATCGCGATCGCCGTGACCACGTGCTCGCCCGGGACCGGGTCGGTGCTTTCGGTCGCGCCCAGCAGCTCGTCGGCGCGCACGCCGCCGGCCACGCTCAGCGTCGTGGAGGCGGGCAGCGCCGGCAGGTCGGCCACATGCGCGAGCACGAGCCGGCCCGCGGAGGTGATCAGCGCGTACGAGGCCAGCGTCGTCGTCTCGAACAGCGCGACGATCTGGTCCTCGGGCACGCGCGGGTCGGCGGCCGAACGCGCCCGCCACACGTCCATCGCGCTGGGGGAGGTGCGCGCGATCAGCCCGGTCGCGCCCATCATCACCACGCAGGGCTCGTCGTCCAGCTGCAGCGCCGCGGTCGCGCCCTGTTCGTCGCCGGCCTTGCGCGCGGCCGCTGCGGCGGCCTTGACGTCGGCCTCGGCGGAGGAGACGGTGTGCGCGGCGCGCACGGCCTCCATCGCGGAGGCCGGCACGCCCTCGTCGCCGGCGGCGGTCACCGGGGTCAGCTCGCCGTCGGGGCCGACGTCGAGCAGCACGGTGCGCCGCGGCGTGCCGTACTTCGCCGCGACCTCGTCCATCTCGGCGACGACCACGCGGTCCAGCTCCGTATCCGAGGCCAGGATCCGCTCCAGCTCCTCGATGCGCCGGCGCAGGTCGTCGCGCTCGGCCTCGAGCTCGATGCGGCTCATGCGCGTCAGCCGGCGCAGCCGCAGGTCCAGGATGTACTGCGCCTGGATCTCGTCGAGGTCGAACACGGCCATCAGCCGGGTCTTGGCCGCATCCGCGTCGTCGGAGGAGCGGATGACCTGGATCACCTCGTCGATGTCGACCATCGCCAGCAGCAGGCCCTCGACCAGGTGCAGCCGCTCCTGCGCCTTGGCGCGGCGATGCTCGCTGCGCCGGCGCACCACCGTGCGGCGGTGGTCGATCCACACCTGCAGCATCTCCTTGAGGCCCATCGTGTGGGGCCGGCCGTCGACGAGCGCCACGTTGTTCATCGTGAAGTTGTCCTGCAGCGGCGTGTGCTTGAACAGCTGCGTGAGCACGGCGTTGGGGTCGAACCCGGACTTGATCTCGATGACGATGCGCGTGCCGTTGTGCCGGTCGGTCAGGTCGATCGCGCCGGAGATGCCCTCCAGCTTGCGGTTCTTCACGCCCTCCGAGATGCGTTCGAGCACGCGCTCGGGGCCGACCATGAACGGCAGCTCGGTGACCACGATGGCCTTCTTGCGGGCGGTGACGTTCTCGATGTGCGCGGCGGAGCGCGTGGTCAGCGTGCCGCGGCCGGTCGCGTACGCGTCGCGGATGCCGTCGCGGCCGATGATGACGCCGCCGCCCGGCCAGTCCGGCCCCGGCACGAAGCGCATGAGCTCCTCCAGCGTGGCGTCGGGGTGCGCCAGCAGGTGCTTGGCCGCGTTGATGACCTCGCCCAGGTTGTGGGTGGCCATGTTCGTGGCCATGCCCACCGCGATGCCCGAGCCGCCGTTGACCAGCAGGTTCGGGATCGCGGCCGGCAGCACGGTCGGCTCCTTGAGCTTGTTGTCGTAGTTGGGGGAGAAGTCGACGGTGTCCTCGTCGATGTCTGCGTTCATCCCCAGGGCCGCGGGCGCGAGCCGGGCCTCGGTGTACCGGGAGGCCGCGGGGCCGTCGTCGAGCGAGCCGAAGTTGCCGTGGCCGTCGACCAGCGGCAGTCGCATCGCGAACGGCTGCGCCAGGCGCACCATCGCCTCGTAGATCGCCGAGTCGCCGTGCGGGTGCAGCTTGCCCATCACCTCGCCGACCACGCGGGCCGACTTCATGTAGGGGCGGTCCGGCGTGAGGTTCATCTGGCCCATCTGGTAGACGATGCGGCGCTGCACCGGCTTGAGGCCGTCGCGGGCGTCCGGCAGCGCGCGGGCGTAGATCACCGAGTACGCGTATTCGAGGAACGACTTGCTCATCTCCTCGTTCAGCGGCGTCTCGACGATGTTCTCCTTGATCGTGCGCGGGTCGAACGCCGGCTGCGCCGGTTTGCGATGTGATGCCATAGATGAAGCTCCCAACGACTGACTTGCGAACCGAACCATATTATCCGACCGCCCCGCCAAGCGTCCGACATGCGGTCCGGGCGCGGGGGCCTTTTTCGCCCTGCGGTGATTGAATGGCGGTATGAGCGTTGATGTGCCACGGATGGAGGAGCTGCTGGGCCCGGTGCCGGTCGCGGGTTATGGGGACGGATGCGGCGGGGGGCGCGGCGGCGCGCGCCACCTGTCCGGCGTGCTGCCCGCGCTGTCCGCGGCGATCGGCCACCCGGTGCCCACCGAGGTCCACCGCGACCCGAAGGCGGTGCAGCGGGCGCTCGGGCTGCCCGACGCGCGTTCCGCGGTCGTCGTGCTGGTGGACGGGCTGGGCTTCTGGAACCTGGCGATGCGGCTCGGGCACGCGCCCTACCTGCGCTCGCTGATGAACGAGCCCGCGAACCTGCGCCCGATCAGCACGTGCACGCCGAGCACCACCGTGGCCGCGATGTCCACGTTCGGCACGGGCACCTGCCCGGGGCTGACCTGCATGACCGGCTACACGCAGCGCAACCCGCGCACCGGCGGGCTGGCGCAGCTCATCCAGTTCCGCGACTCGATCGCCCCGCGCGACCTGCAACGCCAGCCCACCGTGTTCGAGCGTCTGACGGCGCAGGGGGTGCGCGTGACCAGCTCCGGCCTGCCGAAGTTCGCCGCCTCGCCGCTGACGGAGGCGGCGCTGCGCGGCGGCGACTACATCGGCAACGTCGCGCCGGCCGAGCGGGTGCGCGTCGCCGCGGCGGCTGCCGCCGAGCCCGGACTGACGTACCTGTACATCCGCGACGCCGACAAGGTCGGGCACACCTACGGCTGGGACTCGGAGAAGTGGATCGGCACCTTCGAGCGCATCGACGCGCAGCTGGCGCTGCTGCACCGCAGCGTGCCCAGGGGCACCCTGATCGTGATCAGCGCCGACCACGGCATGATCGCCGCCGACCCGGCGCTGCGCGTCGACATCGCCGAGCACGAGGCGCTGCGCCGCGGCGTGGCGCTGGTCGGCGGCGAGGCCCGCGCCCCGATGCTGTACGTGGAGGACGGCGTGGACGCGCGCGAGGTGGCCGAGCGGTGGCGCTCCTTCCTCGGCGGCCATGCGCTGGTGATGACGCGCGAGGAGGCCTGCTCGCAGGGCGTGTTCGGCCCGCTCGACCCGCGCGCCGGCTCGATGATCGGCGACGTGCTGGTCTACGCGCTCGGGGCGGCCACCATCGTCGACTCGCGCACGCAGAGCGACGCGGCGACGCGGCTGCCCAGCGTGCACGGCTCGCGCACGATGCTGGAGATGGACATCCCCTGCCTGATCGACCTGACCTGAGCTGATTCCCCGGCCCAACGGTTGCGGGACCGCCCGCCGCGCGCTGCGGCGGGGCGCCCGGCCACAACGCCGATGCCGATGCCGACGCCGCATAGGGAGGGCGTCATCAGGGTCCCGCGCGCACAATGTGTATGAAGATGCTGGTACGCGAAGCCCGTGATTCCGCCCCCGGCCACGGTCGTCCCGCGCGCACAATGTGTGCGAAGATCTGCGTGCATGAAGCCCGTGATTCCGCCCTTGGGCACGGTAGTCCCGCATGCACAATGTGTGTCAAGGTGCGGCGGGGCGCGGAAATCAGTCGCCGAACAGGATCTCGTCCCAGCTGGGGACCGCGGAACGCCCGGAGCGGCGCTTGGCCGGCTTCGTCGCGGGCGGGTTGTCCTGTCGCTCGGTCTGCCCGCCGGCCGCGTCGCCGTCGGCGCCCGCCTCGGAGGCGGGGGAGCGGGGCGTGTCGCCGTCGCCGGCCGCGTCGCCGGCCGCCGGCTGGGTGCGGGGCTCCGGTCTCGCCGCCGGCATCGAGGGCTCCGGCGCGCTCCACGCCGAGACGGCCTGCTCGATGCGCGCCGAACGTGCGGAGTCGCCGGGCAGGTCGATGGCGACGGAGAACCCCTCGTCGTCGCCCGGGGCGGCGTCCTTGCGCGAGGAGATCGTGGAGCCCTGCTTGTCGAGGTTCTGCTCGCCGAGCAGGATCTTGGCCGTGCGGTTCATGCACACGACGGCGTTGTCGTGCATGTTCCAGGTCCATTCCGCCCGGATCGTGCGCCCGGCCGAGGTGAACTGCGCCGAGATCCGCCACGGCTCCAGCCCACGGCGTGTCGCGCGCCACTGCACGTCGCCGGGGCGCACGCGCGCCGCGGCGAGCGTGCGTTCGATGAGATCGGAGACCGTGTGCATGCGGCTGTCCTTGGGCGCCGGGACCGACAGGAACTGCTCGATGGCGTACTGCTTCTCGGTCTCCACGGCGGCGGAGAAGCGGCGCACCAGCGCCTCGCTCAGCTCGTAGCGCTCGGCGACGCGGGAGGGCTCGGCCCCGGCGCGGATCAGCGCCTGGATCTGCGAGATCGGCAGGGACTGGCCGCTCGGCCGGCGCCTGGCGCCGCCGGATTCGGAGGCGATCTGCTTGGCCTCGAGGATGGCGCGCTCCAGCGTGTCGTCGACCTGGACGACGAACCTCGCCTCGCCCGCGGCGAACACCAGGG
Source organism: Bifidobacterium phasiani (assembly GCF_019331775.1). Classification (GTDB taxonomy): domain Bacteria; phylum Actinomycetota; class Actinomycetes; order Actinomycetales; family Bifidobacteriaceae; genus Bifidobacterium; species Bifidobacterium phasiani. The sequence continues at coordinate 34,908 of NZ_JAHBBD010000004.1, read as the reverse complement.
CACCCGTTTCGTCGACGTGGTCGAACCGGGCTTGATCAGGCTGATGTTCAGTCATGAGCGCACCACTTTCCTCGTTGATTTGTTCCACATTCCATTGTGCCCTACGTGTCGTATTTTACGAGTATTTCAAATCGTGTATCCTATGCGGGGTACATGTCATGTATGCTGTGGCGCATACCACGTCGCACCGCACGTCGAAAGGAACATCCATGGCTCAGGACTATGACTCCCCCCGCAACAAGGACGAGGACGAGGAATCGCTGCAGGCGCTTGGCAAGGGTGCCCAGAACAACTCCAGCGACATCGACGACGACGAGAACGCCATCGCCGAGGACTACGAGCTGCCCGGGGCCGATCTGAGCAACGAGGACGCGTCGGTGACCGTCATCCCGATGCAGGGCGACGAGTTCATCTGCTCCGAGTGCTTCCTGGTCAAGCACCGCAGCCAGCTGGCCCACACCACGGCCGACGGCCAGCCGGTGTGCAGGGAGTGCGCCGCCTGATGGCCTTCGTCGAGTCCTACAACGAGCCCGAGAACGCCGAGGTCCTGGTCCGCTCCCTCGACCCCGAGCACCCCGCGCGCCTGCGCTACGCCCACGCCGGGGACGCCGGCGCCGACCTGACGACCACGGTGGAGGTCACGCTGCGCCCGTTCGAGCGCGCCCTGGTGCCCACGGGCGTGGCCATCGCGCTGCCCGCCGGGTACGTGGGCCTGGTGCATCCGCGCTCGGGCCTGGCCGCCCGTCAGGGCGTGACGGTGCTCAACGCGCCCGGCACGGTGGACGCCGGCTACCGCGGCGAGATCAAGGTGCCGCTGATCAACCTCGACCCGGAGCACACGGCGGTGTTTCACCCGGGCGACCGCATCGCCCAGCTGGTCATCCAGCGCTACGTCGAGGCCCGGTTCGTCGAGGCCGAGCGGCTGCCCGGATCCGACCGCGCCGAACGCGGCTTCGGGTCGACCGGGGTGGCGTCCTGACCGCGACATTCCGCCGCGTCGCCGCAGGACGGCGCGGGTAGGATATTGTGCATACGAGAGGAGGCATGGGGCGTATGGCTGACATCGATGGTGAGCATTTCTCCGCTCGTATGCTGGGCTGCGAGATCAGCGCCAATCCGCTCGATCCGCTCGAGCCGATCATGGCCGCCTGCCGGTCGCACCACCCCGGCGAGGACATGGGGATCCTCGAGCGCGCCTACGTGCGGGCCGTGCGCCAGCATTCGCCGCAGCGCCGCAAGTCCGGCGAGCCGTACATCATCCACCCGCTCGCCGTCGCGCAGATCCTCGCCGACCTGGGCATGGGGCCGCTGGTGGTCGCCGCGGGCCTGCTGCACGACACGGTGGAGGACACCGACTACACGCTGGAGCAGTGCCGCGCCGAGTTCGGCGACACCGTCACCGGCCTGGTCGACGGCGTCACCAAGCTCTCGAAGATGGAGTACGGCGACTCGGCGCAGGCCGAGACGATCCGCAAGATGGTCGTGGCGATGAGCCGCGACGTGCGCGTCCTGGTGGTCAAGCTCGCCGACCGCGTGCACAACGCGCGCACCTGGCGCTACGTCAAGACCGCCAGCGCGCAGAAGAAGGCCCGCGAGACGCTCGATGTGTACGCCCCGCTGGCCAACCGCCTGGGCATGAACGCCATCAAGACCGAGCTCGAGGAGCTCAGCTTCAAGGTCCTGTACCCGAAGATCTACAACGAGATCGTGGTGCTGGTGGCCCGCCGGGCCGGCCAGCGCGACGTCTACCTCAAGCAGATCCTGGCCGAGATCAACGAGGACCTCGACGCCCAGCACATCAAGGCCTACGTCACCGGCCGGCCGAAGGACTACTTCTCGATCTACCAGAAGATGATCGTGCGCGGGCACGATTTCGAGAACATCTACGACCTGGTGGGCGTGCGCATCATCGTCGACTCGATCCGCGACTGCTATGCGGCCCTGGGCGCGGTGCACGCGCGCTGGAGCCCGGTGCCCGGCCGGTTCAAGGACTACATCGCGATGCCCAAGCTCAACATGTACCAGAGCCTGCACACCACGGTGGTCGGCCCCGGCGGCAAGCCGGTCGAGATCCAGATCCGCACGTGGGACATGCACCGCCGCGCCGAGTTCGGCATCGCCGCCCACTGGAAGTACAAGGCCAACGGCCAGGCCGGGCGCGCGCTCAGCTCGCCGGACAAGGCCGACCGGCGGCGCGAGAGCGGCGAGAACCAGGAGCTCAGCGAGGCCGACAACCTCAAGTGGATCCAGCAGCTCGCCGACTGGACCAGCGAGACGCCGGACTCCAACGAGTTCCTCGGCTCGCTCAAGGAGGATCTCGGCTCCGCCGAGGTGTACGTGTTCACGCCGAAGGGCAAGATCGTGTCCCTGCCCGCGGAGGCCACGCCGGTGGACTTCGCCTACGCGGTGCACACCGAGGTGGGCCACCGCACCATGGGCGCGCGCGTCAACGGGCGCCTCGTTCCGCTGGACACCAAGCTGGAGAACGGCGACACCGTCGAGGTGCTGACCTCGAAGTCCGACACCGCCGGCCCCTCGCGCGACTGGCTGAGCTTCGTCAAGAGCCCGAAGGCGCGCAACAAGATCCGCCAGTGGTTCAGCAAGGAGCGCCGCAGCGAGGCCATCGAGGAGGGCCGCGACGACCTGACCCGCGCGATGCGCAAGCGCAACCTGCCGGTCTCCGCGCTGATGACCAACGAGGCGCTGATCGGCGTGGCCGACGAGCTCAACTATCCGAATCCCGACAGCCTGTTCGCCGCGATCGGCGACGGCCAGGTCTCCACGCAGAACGTCATCGCCCACCTGGTCAAGGACGCCGGCAGCGACGAGGTCGACGAGGAGGCCGAGCAGGAGCTGCTGCCGCTGCGCGCCCCCGAACGCAAGAAGCCGACCAACGCGCTCGGCATCTCGGTCAAGGGCGTGGGCGACGTGTGGGTCAAGCTGGCCCGCTGCTGCACCCCGGTGCCGGGCGACGACATCGTCGGGTTCATCACCCGCAACCAGGGCGTGTCGGTGCACCGCACGGACTGCCAGAACATGATCGACCTGCAGCGCCGCCAGCCCGAGCGCGTCGTGCCGGTGCAGTGGACGAGCACCAAGGGCCTGTTCATGGTCAAGATCCAGGTCGAGGCGCTCGACCGGCCGCATCTGCTCAGCGACGTGACGCGCGTGCTCTCCGACCACGGCGTCAACATCATGTCCGGCAACATCACCACCGGCGCCGACCGCGTGGCCACCAGCCAGTTCTCGTTCGAGATGGCCGACCCGCAGCACCTGAACACGCTGCTGGCCGCCGTGCGCAAGATCGACGGCGTCTTCGACGTCTACCGCATCACCGGCGCCAAGGACTCCGCCGAGCCGCGCCTGCGCCGCATGCAGTAGCGGGCGCTCCGTGGGCGGTCGCGCCCGTGTCGGAGTCGTGTGATGGTAGGATGAACGAGGTTCGTCTGGAACCACAGGAGTATCGGCATGGTTCCGGAGCGAGTGCCGCATGGCCGCGCCCGGGATCCGATTTGGGGGTTGTTATGTACCACGCGCTGTTGTTCGACATCCATCCGGTTGCGTGACCAGAATCGTCGGCCCGCGTCGCCCGCACCCGTGGGCGCGCCGCCGTCTGGTTTCGCATTCCGGCCTTTGCGGCCGGTGTTGTCGTAATGAAGGATGAGGGGCGTCGCCCCATCGTCGCCGTGTCTCAGGGCACGGCCGTCCCGTCCGCCGCAAGGGTGGGCGGTTGTGTTCGCTTGCGCATGCCCGACTTTCGCCTGCCTGACGGCCGGGTACGTTCGCCGTTCTCCGGCGTCCGCCCGTGTCCAGAGTCCGGCGTCATGTTCGGCGGCCGTTTCGGACGCGTCCCCGAGCAGTGGTCGGTCCGGTCTTGTCAGGTGGCTGTGGTCCGGTGACCGTGTCCGGAGGTTTCGTCCGGTGACTGTGGTGCAGTTCGGTGACCGTGGGCCCGTGGCTGCGGGCGTTCCGGATACCAACCGTGCTGTCGTCAGTTCCCGGTGACCGTGGGTCTGTGGATGCGGTGCAGGTGACCGTAGGCCCGTGGTTGCGGGTCGGTGGTTGCGGTCCGATGGTTGCGGGGCCCGGTGTCTGCCAGCGTCGGTTTTGGTTGATAAACAACGGGGCGGCTGCGTTTTACCCGACACTGGGTGATCCCCAGTGTCGGTTCGGTAGCACAGGTACCGCCACAAGTGCTACCGAACCGACGCCCCATCGGGAAACGACCGGGGAGTGCGTGCCGCGCCGGCTGGGGACGCCATAGCCAACCGGCCCAGCACCGCGCGGGCAGGCATTGCGTTGGCTGGGCATTGTGCCGGCCGGGCCGCGCGCCAACTGGATACCGTGCAATCAGGCATTGCGTCAGCCATGGGCACGCCCGCCATGGGCGTCGCCCGGCCATGAATGCCGCGCCACCCGACGGCGACGATGAACCGACGCCCCGGAATGACTGGGGTATATGCAATGAAGGACATCCTATGCGCCCAGCGACGGTTCGTGGCCATGTGCTGCGTGCTCACCGTCGTGCTGGGCATGCTGATATCGGCCGATGCGTTCGTGCTGCAGGCGCTGATCGGGGCCGTCGAGGGCGGCGGGCGACGACGGTTCGCCGTCTGCGCCGCTGCGGCGGTGGCGGTGGTCGCCGTCGAGGCGCTGGTCTACTGGCGGCGGCAGTCGTGCGCCGAACGGCTGGCGCGTCGGCTGCTTGCCGAACTGCGTTCGCGCGTCTTCTTGCGTCTCGATGACGTGCCGCTTTCCGGACTGGCGGGCATCGACGCCGACCGGTTGCTTTCGCAGATGACGGCCCAACTGGGCCAGATCAAGGGCCGACCTCATCGACGTGGGGCTCTATGGTCTGATACTGGCGTCGCAGGTCGCTTTCGCTATCGCCGCGATCATGGCGATAAGCCCGTTGCTGGGCATGTGCGCGTTGGTGCTATGCGTGCCGATGGCGCTGGTGCCGATCGCCGCGCGGAGCCGGGTGGAACGCGCCCGCGGCGGTCTGGTCGAGGCGGAAAACGACCTGAACGCCCGCCTCGGCGACCTGTTGCGCGGTCTGGCCGATTGGCGGTTGTTCGGCCGCGGCCGGCAGGTCGTGCAGCGCTTCGCCCGATGCAATGAATCCTGGCTGCAGAGGGCGGAAACGGACGCCGCGGTGCAGACCGGAGTCGATGCTGTGGTCAACGCGCTCAGCCATGTGCTGATCTTCGGCATCTGGCTGATCGGCGGCGCGCTGGTCATGCGCGGGAACCTCGATGTCGCGCGCATCGTCGCCATGTACGCGCTGATCGGCAACATCTCGGTGCCGCTGTTCCAGATGTCAGGGCTGATCGCCCAATGGCACGCCGGATGCGAGACGCTGGCGGCACTGCGACGTGAGGTCGCATCGTGGAATCGCGGCGGAGCGACGTCTTGCGGCTCGACGCCGGAATCGTCTGATACCACGGTGCCGGCATCCGAATCGCGCGGTGCAGCGGTGCCGGTTGCCGCAGCGCCGTCCTCCGGCCCGTTGGATGCCGCGGCGAGCGGCACGTGTTCCACGGGCGTCGTGGGCGAACCGTCGGCCGGGGGAGCGGCGGGCACGGTCCGCCTCGTCTGCCGCGCGCTGCGGTTGCACGGCGCCGGTCGGGCGTTCGACCTCGATCTGCCGATGGACGGCGTCATCGTCGTGCGTGGACCGTCCGGGGCCGGCAAATCGTCGCTGCTGCGGGCGCTTGCCGGACTCGACGACGACTATCGGGGAATCGCGCGGATGCGCGACGCCGCATCGACGGGCCGCGACGCCCCGCCGATGCGGCCGGGGTACCTGTCGCAGCACAGCCATGTGTTCCATGACACGATCCGAGAGAACGTGAGGCTGTTCGACGAACGCATGGACGACGCCGCGGTGCTGCGGGCGCTCGACGCCGCCCAGTTGGGCGGGTGGGCGCGGGAACGTGGGCTGGATGCGGTCGTGGACGACAGCCTCAACCTGTTGTCGGGCGGCGAACGGCAGCGGCTGCTGCTCGCCCGCGTCTTCGCGCAGGGCTATGGGTGCTGCCTGCTCGACGAGTTCGACACCGGACTGGACGCCGACACCGCACAACGGCTCGAACGGGTGATCGCCGGCGCGTTCCGCTGCGCCGTCATCGTCACGCACCGGGCCAGCCCGTGGCTGACCGGGCACGCCAGCGCCATCGTGACGATGCGCGACGGCACTGTCGTGGACGTCGCCCGCGCGGACGACGACATCCGGTAACGGAACACGTCCATCCGTAGGCGCGTGACCGCCCGGATACGCAACGAGGCCCCGCCTGGGCGGGGCCTCGTCGTCGTTACCGCCTATCGCGGCGACGGGGAAACGGTCACTTCACCACTTCGACCGAGATGATGCCGGCCGGTTCCATCGGGCGGTCGGAGCGGTCGGTGGGCACCGACTCGAGCTTGTCGACGACGGCCTTCGACTCGTCGTCGGCGACCTCGCCGAAGATCGTGTGGTGGCCGTCGAGCCACGGGGTCGGCACGGTGGTGATGAAGAACTGCGAGCCGTTGGTGCCGTGGATCTTGCCGTCCATGCCGCGGCGCAGGCCGGCGTTCGCCATCGCCAGCAGGTAGGGGTGGTCGAACTTCAGCTCGGGGACGATCTCGTCGTCGAAGTCGTAGCCGGGGCCGCCGGTGCCGGTGCCCAGCGGGCAGCCGCCCTGGATCATGAAGTCCTTGATGATGCGGTGGAACGTCAGGCCGTCGTAGAACGGGTCGTTGCGCTTCTCGCCGGTCATCGGATCGGTCCAGGTCTTCTCGCCGGTGGCCAGGCCGACGAAGTTGGCCACCGTCTCCGGGGCCTGGTCGTCGAACAGGTTGATCGTGATGTCACCTTCGGAGGTGTGCATGATGACTGTAGTGCTCATGGTCCTCAAGTTTCGCATGGTCTCGCGACCTTGTCCGCGGCCGCGTCGCAAGGCCGCGTCGCAAGGCCGCGGGCCGGCCCCTCACCGGCGCCCGGACCGCTCCCTGAGCGCGTCGAGCCGGTCGCCGGCCGCCGCGGAGATCTCCTCCTCGGTCATCGTATGGGTGGCGCCGCCCCGTGCGAGCGTGGCGATGTTCGCCACGATGCGCCTGTTCACGCTCTGCACGCCGGCGCGGCCGATGAGCTTGAGCATGGCCGAGACGACGGCGCCGCCGCGGATGACCGCGGTGACCGCGACGCGCGTGCCGTCGCCCTCCGCCCTGGCTTCGATGGTGGTCGTGTCCTTGACGCGCTTGGCGGTCGAGGCGATCGTCACCGTCACGGTGCGGGATGGCTCGTCATAGTCCGCATGGCAGCGCGAGGTGTTGCGCTCGTCGGTGCGGCACGTCCAGTCGGCGTCCGAGTCCCGCTCGATGACCTGCTGCCCGCCGAGGACGTCGAGCTCGCTGGTGCGCTTCATCGCCGACCACACGGCGTCGATGGGCAGGTCGATGAGCTCGTCGTACGTGAAGGTGTTATCGGTCATGGGGAATCCTTTCCGTCGTGTTCGCACGGCAAATCGATGCCATTCTACGTCCGGCGGGGTATGGCCGTCGGCGGGACGCATCGATTGTGCGCCGCCGGGGAAGGCGGGGATGGCGTCGTTCGCGAGCGTGCCGTATGATGATGCTGTTTTCGCAGAAACTGGGGGGTATATGGATCGTACTGTACCTGTGCTGTCGATGCGCGAGGTGCGCCGCTCGTTCGGCCGCGGGGCCGCGCGCCGCGAGGTGGTGCACGGCGTCTCGTTCGACGTCCCCGCGGGTTCGGTGGTGTGCCTGCTGGGGCCGAACGGCGCGGGCAAGACGACGACGGTGCGCATGGCGTCGACGCTGCTGGTGCCGGATTCCGGCGAGATACGGGTGTGCGGGGTGGACGCGGTGCGCGAGCCGCGCCGGGCGCGCGCGGACCTGTCGCTGGTGCTGGGCGGCGAGCGGGGCTTCTACCTGCGCGTCAGCGCGGTCGACAACCTGCGGTTCTTCGCCCAGCTGGCGGGCGTGCCGCGCGCCGAGCAGGAGCCCCGGATCGCGGCCGCGCTGGAGCGGGTCTCTCTGGGCGGGCACGCGCGAGAACGGGTGGAGACGTTCTCGCGGGGCATGCGCCAGCGTCTGCACATCGCCCGCGCGCTGGTCTGCCGCGCGCGGCTGGTGCTGCTGGACGAGCCGACCACGGGCCTGGACCCGGAGAGCGCGCTCGAGGTGCGCGCCCTGGTGGCGGGCATGCGCGACGAGGGCGCGGGCGTGCTGCTGACCACGCACGCGATGCCCGAGGCCGAGGCGCTGGCCGACCGGATCCACGTCATCGACGACGGCCGCATCATCGCCTCGGGCGGCGTGCGGGACCTGGCCGGCATGGTCCGGATCGACGGGGTGACCTCGTACACGGCGCCGGCCGGCCTGTTCGGCGCGGACGGCCCGACGGGCCTGGATGCGTTGCCGGGCGTGCGCGGCGTGGACATGGCGCTGCGCAACGGCGTGTGGTCGGTCGACGTCGCCTGGCGCGGCCGCGAGCCGGATCCGGACGGTCTGCCCGAGGGGTTGCGCCGCATGGGAGTGCGCGAGCCCACGTTGGAGGAGACCTATCTGGCGATCCTGCGCGAACGCCGCGCGGCGGGCGACACGGGCGACGCGGGTGACGTGGGTAGCGGGGATGCCGTGGGCGACGCGCCGGGCGGTGCCGGCGCTCCGGACAACACAGGCGTTCGCAACACAGCCGCTCCGGACGACGCCGACTCCCCGGACACCACCGATGCCGCGGCCACCACGACCGCGGCCCCGGTCGCCGCATCGGCCGCGGGGGAGCGGGAGGCCGGCGATGCGTGAGCGGAACTTCCCGGCCGCGCCCGGCCGGCAGCGCCCTTGGGCGGCGGCCGCGCGCATGACCCTGTTCCATATGCGCAGCCTGCTGTCCACCGCGTTCTTCCTGCAGACGGCGCTGGCCACGCCGCTGAGCTTCGCGCTGCTCCGGATCGTCGCCGACCACGGGCACGCCGGCCCGACGGTATGGTTCGACGCCGCGGTCGCCGGCCTGTGGGCCACGACCACGCTGGCGACCGGCATCATCGGCTTCCAGCGCTTCCAGGGCGTGCTGCAGTACCTGGCCGCTGGCGTGCAGCCCGCGTGGGCCGTGTTCCTGCCGGTCGTGGCCGCCGCCGCGCTCATCGGCGTGGTCGGCCTGCCCGTCGCCGTGCTGGCCACCCTGCCGTTCCGCGGCGGCGCGGACGCGACCGGACCGTCCGCCCTGGCCACGCAGGCGGCCGGCTACCTGCTGGCGCTGGTCGCCTGCTGCGCGAGCGCGGCGCTGCTGTCGTGCGCGGTCGTGCTCTCCCGGCACGCCATCGCCTTCGAACCGCTGATCATGATCCCGGTGTGGCTGCTGTGCGGCATCGTCGCGCCGTCCGCCGCCCTGCCCGCGCCGCTGCGGCTGATCGCCCACCTGCACCCGCTGACCTTCGCGGTCGACGTCGCCCGGCATCGGGCCTTCGACCCGGCCATGCCCGTGCAGGCCGCCGGGTGCCTCGCCCTGTCCGCCGCCTACGCCGCGGCCGCCGCGTTCGGCCTGCGCGAGGCCCTGCGCCGCGCCCGGCAGGAAGGAACCCTCGATCTGGCATGAGCACGTCACGATTCATGACCGGCCCGTTCATGACCGGCCTGCGCGTCACCCTGCGCACGATGCCGGAATTCGGCTCGCCGGCCGCCGTCGCCGTCCAGACCCTCGCCGCGCCCGCGTTCACGGCGTTGTTCTACCTGCTGCTGTCCCGCAGCGGCCAGGGGCAGTCGGAAGCGGGCGGGGCTGGCGCGACGCTGGCCGCGCTCGTCGGCTCCTGCGCGGTCCAGACCGTCACCCTCGTCGCCTCCACGCTGTCCGAGGACCGCTATGAGGGCACCCTGCCGCACGAGCTCGTCGCCGCCGGCACGGGCGTGCGCTCCTGGGCCGGGCGCTTCGCCGCGATGCTGCTGGTCGCTCTGCTCGGCGGGCTCGCCTCGCTGGCCGCCACCTTCGCCGCCACGCCGGCCGACGCATGGCCCGGCGGCACGCCGCTGGCCCTGCTCCCGGCCGCGCTCGCCCTGACCGCCGTCTCGTGCCTGGCCTCGCTCGGCATGGGCCTGTGCATCGCCGCGCTCTCGCTGGCCTGCACCGACGCGCTGTTCCCGGCCAACCTCGCCGGCTACCTGCTGCCCATCGGGTGCGGCCTGGTCGCGCCCGCGGGCGCCCTGCCCCAGCCCTGGCGCGCGTTGGCGTACATGACCCCCATCGCCTGGACGACCGACGCGGCCCGCGCCGCCGCCGCGCATACGACGCGCGCCCTGGCCTGCGCCGGCGTCGGCATCGCCGTCGGCGCCGCATGGGGCCTTGCCGCCGTCGCGACCCTGCGCCTGTGCCGGGCCGTCAGCCGCCGCCACGACACCATCGCCGGCATCGGCCTGTAGCCCGGGCCCCGCCGCCCCGACCCGCGCCCGACCATGCATGCCTATGCGTTTTTGTGTATGACTATGCACTCGTGTAGAGTGCTGCCTGATCAGTCATAGGTACGTGAACCGCCCGTGCCGACTCCGTGCCCGTCGCGCCGGAGCGGCGCGGGCGGACGGACAAGGGGATTGTCATGGAATATCTTGTGCTCCTGGGCATCGCCGTGGTCATCGTCGGCTTCGCCCTGCGGCTGGACGCGATCCTGATCGTGTTCCTGGCCGCCGTGGTGACCGCGCTGCTCGGCGACCTCGGCATCGACGGCTTCCTGACCACGCTGGGCGAGTCGTTCGTATCGAACCGCAGCGTGACGCTGTTCATCATCATCCTGCTCGTGACGGGCACGCTGGAACGCAACGGCCTCAAGCAGGCCGCGGCCGAGCTGATCGGCCGGGCCAAGGGCGCCACGCCGGGCATCATCATCGCCCTGTACGGCGTGATGCGCCTGGTGTTCGCCGCGTTCAACGTCAGCTTCGGCGGCGTGGCCGGCTTCGTGCGGCCGATCATCATGCCGATGGCCGTCGGCGCCATCGAGGCCGCCGGCCACAAGCCGGACGAGGACTACGTCGAACAGCTCAAGGGCATGGCCTCCGGCATGGAGAACGTCGCCTGGTTCTTCGGCCAGGTGCTGTTCGTCGGCACCTCCGGCGCGATCCTGGTCAAAACCACGCTGGCGCCGCTCGGCTACGACGTCGATCTGCTGCAGCTGGCGCTGATCGAGATCCCGGTCGCGCTCATCGCCGTGGGCGTGACGGCCGCCTACTACATCGTCAAGGACAACGGGCTGCGTCGCCGGTACTACGGCGATTCGCCGGCCGCGGCCGCGTCGGTCGCCGTCGCGAAGGAAGGGGAGTGACACGATGGCGTTCTTCATGGATCCCGACATCCTGCTCGGCGACAAGCTGATGGAGGTCTTCTACATGTTCATGGGCTTCATGAGCGTGTACGCCGGCGTGCGCAACCTGCGCGACAAGTCCAACCCGTCGCGCTGGGGCACCTTCGTGTTCTGGACGCTGCTCGGCGTCGTGCTCGCCTTCGGCCGCTGGATCCCGGCGATGATCGACGGCGTGCTCATCGTGGTCATGGTGCTGCCGGCGATCTTCCGCCGCGTGGCCAAGGGCTCGTCCGCCGAGCCGGGCGAGGCCGAGGTCGAGGCGAACTTCAGGCGCATCGGCTCGAAGGTGTTCGTCCCGGCGCTCGCCATCGGCGTGTTCGCCATCGCCGGCGCGCTGATTCCGTCCGTCGGCGCGCTCGCCGGCTGCTGCATCGGCGTGTTCGTCTCCGCGCTCATCCTGTGGGCGCTCAACCACGCCAACCGGCCGATGGTCTTCCTCGACGACTCGGAGCGCCTGCTGTCGGCGATGGGCCCGCTGAGCATGCTGCCGATGCTGCTCGCCAGCCTCGGCGCGATATTCGACGCGGCCGGCGTCGGCGACGTCATCGCCGGGATCGTCGGCGGCATCATCCCGCAGGGCAACCTGACCGTCGGCATCATCGTGTTCGCGCTGGGTATGATGCTGTTCACGATGATCATGGGCAACGCCTTCGCCGCCATCACCGTGATGACCGTCGGCATCGGTGCGCCGTTCGTGCTCTCGCAGGGCGCGAACCCCGCCGTCGTCGGCATCCTGGCGCTGACCTGCGGCTACTGCGGCACGCTGCTGACGCCGATGGCCGCGAACTTCAACATCGTGCCCGTCGCGATGCTGGAGATGAAGGACCGCATGGGCGTCATCAAAAACCAGGTGCTGCCGGCCCTGGTCATGATCGTCGTGCAGATCGTCTACATGCTCGTCGCCTGCTGAGCGACGGGCCGGAACCGAACGCAACATACGGAACGTCAAGGAGCGTCACATGATCGACACCATCCTCGTCACCGGATTCGACCCCTTCGGCGGCGAATCCGTCAACCCCGCCTTCGAGGCGGTCAAGCTGCTGCCCGAAACGATCGCCGGCGCGCGGATCGTCAAGCTCGAGATCCCCACGGTGTTCACCCGCAGCGCCGAACTGCTGGAGCGCGCGATCGAGGGCGAACGCCCCGACGCCGTCATCTGCGTCGGCCAGGCGGGGGGCCGCAGCGCGCTGACCGTCGAGCAGGTGGCCGTCAACCTCGCCGAGGCCCGCATCCCGGACAACGACGGCGAGCAGCCGATCGGCCAGCCGCTGCGCGCGGACGGCCCGGCGGCGTACTTCGCCACCGTGCCCGTCAAGGCGATGGTCGCCAACGTGCGCGCCCACCACCTGCCCGCGTTCGTCTCGTACACGGCCGGCACGTACGTGTGCAACAGCATCATGTACCATGCGCTGTACCTGTGCGAACGGCGCTTCCCCGGCGTGCGCGCCGGGTTCATGCACGTGCCCTACGAGCCCGGCCAGGTCGTCGACAAGCCCGAGGGCACGCCGTCGATGCCGCTGGAGACCATCGCCCGGTCGCTGGAGTACGCCATCGAGGCCGTGGTGTCCGGCGGCGCCGGGACGGCCGACGGCGAGGCGATGGGCACCACGCACTGAGCCCTGCGGGCGCCGCGACCGCGCATGCCCGGGCACGGTGCGGATGCGAAGGCTCCTCGGGGAACGCGCGTCATCCATCGGCGGAGGCGCGTGCCCGTGCGCCCATGATACGGTGCGGATGCGAGGCGAACCGACGCCCCGCATCCGCACCCTCGTGTTATATGGGTGCCCGTGATGCGGACGTCCGGCGGCGGACGTCCCGTCGGAAACGACGAGACATGAGAGGGAATCGGATGATGGCTCGCATGGTGGGCGCATGCGTCAGGGCGATGCGCGACGAGGTCGTGCTGTGCGTCGCGGTGGTTCTGGCCGTGGCATCGGCGTTCCTCGTCCCGCCGTCGGCCGCGTATCTGGACTACGTCGACTGGGACACGCTGGCGCTGCTGTTCGCGCTGATGGCCGTGATGAAGGGGTTCCAGCAGATCGGCGTGTTCGCGCGGCTGAGCAACGGGCTGCTCGGGTGCGTCTCGACGACCCGGGGCATGGCGATGGCGCTGGTGTTCCTGCCGTTCCTGCTGAGCATGGTGGTGACCAACGACGTCGCGCTGATCACCTTCGTGCCGTTCGCGCTGGTCGTGCTGCGCATGGCCGGGCGCGAGCGGCTGGTCGTGCCCGTCGTGGCGCTGCAGACGATCGCCGCGAACCTCGGCAGCATGCTCACCCCGATGGGCAATCCGCAGAACCTGTATCTATATGCGCGCTCCGGCATGGGCGTCGGCGCGCTGCTCGCGCTGACCCTGCCGTACGTCGCCACGGCGGGCGTCGTGATCGCCGCGGCCGTCGCCGTGCTGCTGCGCCGGCCCGAGCCGGTCCGGGCCGTGGCGGTCGACGCGGACCTCACCGATCCCAGGGCGCTGTGGTGCTGCATCGCCGGGTTCGCGCTGTGCATGCTGGGCATCTTCGCCGTGCTGCCGCCCCCGGCCATCGCCGCGGCGATCGCCGCCGTGCTGCTCGTGGCGAACCGCCGCGTGCTGGCGAGCGTGGACTACGCGCTGCTCGCCACCTTCGTCGCCTTCTTCGTGTTCATCGGCAACGTGGGCTGCATCGGCCCGTTCCGCGAGGCGCTCGAGGCCGCGCTCGACGGCCGTGTGGCGATCGTGTCGGTGCTGGCCAGCCAGGTCGTCAGCAACGTGCCGGCCGCGCTGCTGCTCTCCGGGTTCACCGACGACTGGGCCGGGCTGATCATCGGATGCAATCTGGGCGGCCTCGGTACGCTGATCGCCTCGATGGCCAGCCTGATCTCCTACAAGATGGTCGCCCGCGAGTACCCGGACCGCCGCGGCCGCTACCTGCTGTGGTTCACCGCCGCCAACGTCGCGATGCTGGCGCTGCTGCTGGCGTTGTCCGCGGTGCTGTAATGCTTCGGCGCCCAGGCGTGCCCGGCGCCGGTCGCCGGCGTGGTGGATGAACCGCTGCCCGAACATCGGCGCCATCGGCGCCCAGGTATGTCCGGCCGCCGATCGTGTCCGGGATCCGGCCGTATCAGTGCCTCATCACGGCCATGGCGGCTTCCGTAGGCACTTTGTCCGTTCCGTAGGCACCCCTGATCGGATGCCGCACGGTCGAATCGGCGGTTTTCCAAGGCCGGTCATATCGGCATACCGTGACACGGGTGCCTACTGAAGCCCCGAAGTGCCTACCGAAGCCGTCGGGGCGCCTGATGGCGGCCCGACGTGGCCCCGTCGCATTGGCATCAGGCGCCCCGACCTATCTCAAACCGCTTCGATGCATCGGTGTCATCCGTCCGCATCGGCCTAATCCAGCACGCCGAAGTGCAGCAGCGCGTTCATCACGCCGTCGTGGTCGACGTCGTCGGTCACATGGTCGGCGCACGCCTTGACCTCGTCGTTCGCGTTGCCCATCGCCACGCCGATGCCCGCGTATTCGAGCATCGCCATGTCGTTGCCGCCGTCGCCGAACGCCATCGTCTGCTCGCGGGCGAAGCCGTGCAGCCGCATGAAGCTGCGGATGCCGCGCGGCTTGCCGCCGTCCGCCGGGATCAGGTCCGTGAAGTCGGGGTTCCATCGCACGCCCATCGTGTTGCGGCACAGCCCCACCAGCTCGGCCTCCTGCTCGGGCGTGACGAACGGGCTGATCTGGAACGTGTCATGCGTCAGCGGGCGCACGTGCGGGTCGTCGACGTGCCGCGTCGGCGCGGTCCTGCCCAGCTGCCGCCAGCTGGCGCGCATCTCCTCGGTGATCTGGTTGAAGTACACGTAGTCGGCCTCGCAGTAGTCGGCGGCGATGTCGGGGTGCCGGTCGAGCCATGCGGTGATCGTCGCGACGTCCTCGACGTCCAGCGGACAGGCGTCCAGGAACCCGTGGTCGTCGAAGCAGTACTGGCCGTTCATCGCCACGACGCCGTCGAAGTCCACCGGCAGCATCCGCATCACTACGTCGAGCTGCGCCTTCGCGCGCCCCGTGCACAGGAACGTCAGCACGCCGCGCTCGTGCAGCATGCGCAGCGCGCGGACCGTCGATTCGGGCACCTCGTGCGTCACGAAGCTGGTCAGCGTGCCGTCCACGTCGAAGAACACGGCGCGGATGTCGGCCGGCGCGGCCGGCTCGGCGGCGCGTTCGGCGCCGTCTCGGCCGGGAATGAAGGGAGCGTGGGGGATGTCGGATGTCGTCATGATGGTGCCTCCGCGTGCTCGAAGCGGCGCCGCGTCCGCGGCGCCATGCCGCCTCCAGTCTAGAAAGGGGCCGCAACGTTCGCCCCGCCGTGTGTCAGGCCGTGACATGTGCGGGATAGACTGGGCAGCATGACACAGATTCGCTTCGCCCTAGCACAGATCGACACCTGCGTCGGCGACCTCGACGGCAACGCCGCCAAGGTGCTCGACTACGCCCGCCGCGCCGTGGCCGCGCACGCCCGCGTGGTGGTGTTCCCCGAGATGACGCTCACCGGATACCCGATCGAGGACCTGGCGCTGCGCGGCACCTTCCGCCGGGCGGCGTGGGACAAGGCGAACGAGCTGGCCGCCGCGCTCGCCGCCGAGGGGATGGGCGGCCTGTACGTCGCCGTCGGCACCGTCGGCACCGACCCGGCCACCGACAAGCCGCGCAACCGGCTCGTCGTGCTGCACGACGGCGTCGTCTGGGCCGGCTACGACAAGCACTTCCTGCCGAACTACGGCGTGTTCGACGAATTCCGCATCTTCTCGCCCGGGGACCGCACGGTCGTGCTCGACGTGGACGGCGCCCGCATCGGCGTGGCGATCTGCGAGGACATCTGGCAGGACGGCGGCCCGGTGGCCGAGCTGGCCGGGCTGGGCGTCGACCTGCTGCTGACGATGAACGGCTCGCCGTACGAGGAGGGCAAGACCCACACCCGCCTCGAGCTGGCCTCGCGGCGCGCCGCCGAGGTCGGCGCCCCGGTGATCTACCTCAACCAGGTCGGCGGGCAGGACGACCTGGTCTTCGACGGCGGCAGCTTCGTCGTCGACCGGGACGGCACGCTGCTGCAGCGCTCGCCGATGTTTATGGAGGACCTCGGCCTGTTCGACCTCGACACCGACGCCGACCGGCAGACGCCGGGCCGGATCGCCCCGGCCCTTGACCCCGACGAGGAGGTGTACGCCGCCTGCGTGCTGGGGCTCAAGGACTACATGCGCAAGAACCGGTTCACCGGCGTCACGCTCGGCCTGTCCGGCGGCATCGACTCGGCGCTGGTCGCCGCGATGGCCGCCGACGCGTGCGGCGGCGCGAACGTGTGGGGCATCTCGATGCCGAGCATGTACTCCTCGGACGGCTCGAAGGACGACGCCGCCGAGCTGGCCGCCAACCTCGGCGCGCACTACGACGTCCAGCCGATCGAGCCGCTGTTCGTCGCCTACCAGGACCAGCTCGCGCTCGACGGGGTCGCCGCCGAGAACCTGCAGGCGCGCATCCGCGGCGTCATCGTCATGGCCTACTCGAACGCCAAGGGGCTGCTGGCCCTGGCCACCGGCAACAAGTCCGAGCTGGCCTGCGGCTACTCCACGATCTACGGCGACGCCGTCGGCGGCTACGCGCCGATCAAGGACCTGCTCAAGACCCGCGTGTGGGAGCTGGCCCGCTGGCGCAACCGGGCCGCGGCGGCCGGCGTGGGCATCGGCGGCGTCGCCGTGGTCGGCAACGAGTCCGGCGGCGCCGGCACGCCGCTGCCGCACGGCGTGATGATCCCCGTCAACTCGATCACCAAGGCGCCGAGCGCCGAGCTGCGGCCCGGGCAGAAGGACTCCGACAGCCTGCCGGAGTACGGGCTGCTCGACCGCGTCCTCGCCGCGTACATCGAGCATGCGCACGGCCGCGCCGACCTGCTGGCGGACGGCTTCGACGAGCGCACCGTCGACACGGTGATGCGGCTGGTCGACCGCGCCGAGTGGAAGCGCCGCCAGTACCCGCTGGGGCCGAAGGTCACCGCGCTCGCCTTCGGGCGCGACCGCCGGCTGCCGGTCACCAACGCGTTCCGCGAGTAGCCGCGTCGCGCACGGCCGGGGTCCCCGTCGCGCATCGGGGGCACCCCGGCCATGCACCCGTGGCCGATATTCATGACCAAGGCAGGGAGGGACGATGCCCGACAGACGCTGGTACGTCAACACGGCGACCGGGCAGGTCGCGCAGGGCAAGCTGTGGCCGGACACGTGCCGGCTGGGACCGTACGCGACCCGCGAGGACGCCGAGGACGCGTGGGCGACCGTGGAGGAGCGCAACCGCGCGTGGGACGAGGACGACCGCGAGTGGCGCCGCTGGTACGATGACGACGCCCAGTGAAATGTGACGAATCTCACGTCGGATTCCAACCGCTTTGCCAACGGGGGTCGCTACAATCGAATAGCAACGACGGCGTAACGATGCGTCGCCACGGATCACCCAAAAGGAGTGGATATGACAGCAGTTGATGCGACCGCGGTCTCCCCGGAGGAGCTGAACGCCAAGGCCTGGGCCGGCTTCGAAGGTGGCCATTGGCAGGAGGACATCGACGTTCGCGACTTTATCCAGAAGAACTACACCCCCTATGAGGGCGACGAGTCCTTCCTGGCCGACGCGACGGAGAAGACCAAGCACCTGTGGAAGTACCTCGACGACAACTACCTCGCCGTGGAGCGCCAGCAGCGCGTCTACGACGTGGACACCCACACCCCGGCGGGCATCGACGCGTTCCCGGCCGGCTACATCGACGGCCCCGAGGTCGACAACGTCATCGTCGGTCTGCAGACCGACGTCCCCTGCAAGCGTGCGATGATGCCGAACGGCGGCTGGCGCATGGTCGAGCAGGCGATCAAGGAGGCCGGCAAGGAGCCGGATCCGGAGATCAAGAAGATCTTCACCAAGTACCGCAAGACCCACAACGACGGCGTCTTCGGCGTGTACACCAAGCGCATCAAGGTGGCCCGCCACAACAAGATCCTCACCGGCCTGCCGGACGCCTACGGCCGCGGCCGCATCATCGGCGACTACCGCCGCGTGGCCCTGTACGGCGTGAACGCCCTGATCAAGTTCAAGCAGCGCGACAAGGACTCCGTGCCGTACCGCAACGACTTCACCGAGCCGGAGATCGAGCACTGGATCCGCTTCCGCGAGGAGCACGACGAGCAGATCAAGGCCCTCAAGCAGCTGATCAACCTCGGCAACGAGTACGGCCTGGACCTGTCCCGCCCGGCGCAGACCGCCCAGGAGGCCGTGCAGTGGACCTACATGGGCTACCTCGCCTCGGTCAAGAGCCAGGACGGCGCCGCCATGTCGATCGGCCGCCTGTCGACCTTCTTCGACTGCTACTTCGAGCGCGACCTGAAGAACGGCCTGATCACCGAGACCGACGCCCAGGAGATCATCGACAACATCGTCATGAAGCTGCGCATCGTCCGCTTCCTGCGCACCAAGGACTACGACTCGATCTTCTCCGGCGACCCGTACTGGGCGACCTGGTCCGACGCCGGCTTCGGCGACGACGGCCGCACGATGGTCACCAAGACCTCGTTCCGCCTGCTCAACACGCTGACCCTGGAGCACCTCGGCCCGGGCCCGGAGCCGAACATCACGATCTTCTGGGATCCGAAGCTGCCGGAGGGCTACAAGCGCTTCTGCGCCCGCATCTCCATCGACACCTCGGCCATCCAGTACGAGTCCGACAAGGAGATCCGCGGCCACTGGGGCGACGACGCGGCCATCGCCTGCTGCGTGTCCCCGATGCGCGTCGGCAAGCAGATGCAGTTCTTCGCGGCCCGCGTGAACTCCGCCAAGGCGCTGCTGTACGCGATCAACGGCGGCCGCGACGAGATGACCGGCATGCAGGTCATCGACAAGGGCGTGATCGACCCGATCACCCCGGAGGCCGACGGCACCCTGGACTACGAGAAGGTCAAGAACAACTACGAGAAGGCCCTCGAGTGGCTGTCCGAGACCTACGTGCAGGCGCTGAACATCATCCACTACATGCATGATAAGTACGCCTACGAGTCCATCGAGATGGCGCTGCACGACAAGGAGGTGTACCGCACCCTCGGCTGCGGCATGTCCGGCCTGTCCATCGCCGCCGACTCGCTGTCCGCCGTGAAGTACGCCAAGGTCTACCCGATCTACAACAAGGACGCCAAGGACATGCCCGGCCACGAGTACGAGTACGTCGAGGGCGCCGACGACGATCTGGTGGTCGGCTACCGCACCGAGGGCGAGTTCCCGGTCTACGGCAACGACGACGACCGCGCCGACGACATCGCCAAGTGGGTCGTCTCCACGGTCATGGGCCAGGTCAAGCGCCTGCCGGTGTACCGCGGCGCCGTCCCGACCCAGTCCATCCTGACGATCACCTCGAACGTCGAGTACGGCAAGAACACCGGTTCGTTCCCGTCCGGCCACAAGAAGGGCACCCCGTACGCCCCGGGCGCGAACCCGGAGAACGGCATGGACTCCCACGGCATGCTGCCCTCGATGTTCTCGGTCGGCAAGATCGACTACAACGACGCGCTGGACGGCATCTCGCTGACCAACACGATCACCCCCGACGGCCTGGGCCGCGACGAGGACGAGCGCATCTCGAACCTGGTCGGCATCCTGGACGCGGGCAACGGCCACGGCCTGTACCACGCCAACATCAACGTGCTGCGCAAGGAGCAGCTCGAGGACGCCGTCGAGCACCCGGAGAAGTACCCGCACCTGACCGTGCGCGTCTCCGGCTACGCGGTGAACTTCGTCAAGCTCACCAAGGAGCAGCAGCTCGACGTGATCTCCCGTACGTTCCACCAGGGCGCCGTCGTCGACTGATTCCGACGATCGCATAACTGACTGAAATCGAACGCGCGCATCCCGGTTCGCCGGGGTGCGCGCGTTCGCGCATCCGGGCCGGCCGAAGGTGACGAGGGTCACACGTGTCGGTCGCGTGTCCACGCGGACGATGGCCGTACGATGACATCAGGATCATTGACCACCGGGCGCCACGCGCGAAAGGAGGACGACGATGTCCGAGACCACCGAATTCCGCACCACGACTCGTCACATGCTCAAGCGTTCCAGGCAGTACGCCAGCCAGACCCTGATGGGCGGCCTGTCGGGCTTCGAATCGCCGATCGGCCTGGACCGGCGCGACCGCATCGAGGCGCTGAAGACCGGCGACATCGGCTTCGTGCACTCCTGGGACATCAACACCTCCGTCGACGGCCCCGGCACGCGCATGACCGTGTTCATGAGCGGCTGCCCGCTGCGCTGCCAGTACTGCCAGAACCCCGACACATGGAAGATGCGCGACGGCCGGCCCGTCTACCTCGAGGCGATGATCAAGAAGGTCGAACGCTACGCCGACCTGTTCAAGGCCACCGGCGGCGGCATCACGTTCTCCGGCGGCGAGTCGATGATGCAGCCGGCGTTCGTCTCCCGCGTGTTCCGCGCCGCCAAGGAGATGGGCGTGCACACCTGCCTCGACACCTCCGGGTTCCTCAACAAGAACTACACCGACGAGATGATCGAGGACATCGACCTGTGCCTGCTCGACGTCAAATCCGGCGACGAGGAGACCTACCATAGGGTCACCGGCGGCGTGCTCGCGCCGACCATCGAATTCGGCCAGCGCCTGGCCCGGGCCGGCAAGAAGATCTGGGTGCGGTTCGTGCTCGTGCCCGGACTGACCGACTCCGAAGAGAACGTCGAGAACGTGGCGCGCATCTGCGAGACCTTCGGCGAGGCGATCGAGCACATAGACGTGCTGGGCTTCCACCAGCTGGGCCGGCCGAAGTGGCACGAGCTGCGCATCCCTTACCCGCTGGAGGACGCCAAGGGCCCCTCGGCCGCGCTCAAGGCGCGCGTGACGAGGCAGTTCGAGGACCACGGTTTCGTCGTCTACTGACCGTTCGCTGCGCGGTGGTGGTCCTCGGACTGCCGTTGCCTGTGCGCGTGCGATCCTTGGCGGATCGCACGGCTACGTTCGCTCCACTGGAGCGAACGTCACGGTTTCGTCGTTTACTGACCGTTTGCTGCGTGGGGTGGTCCTCGAACTGCCGTTGCCTGTGCGCGTGCGATCCTCGGCGGATCGCGTGGCCAACGTCCGTTCCGCCGGAGCGGACGTCACGGGCGATTCCCGTCCTTTTGGCGGGACACGCACGTGAGATGCCGGGCGCGGACGGGTTCGGCGGATACTCTGAAGATATGGCAGACATCGTTGCATTTCCGACACCGGCGTCCGATGGGGGACGGGCAGGGATGTCGCGCGCGGACGGTCCCGCGGCGCTGGAGCGGCCGCACGGCGTGCCCGACGCGGTGTGGCGCGCCGTCGAATCCGTCCGGGACATGCCCCGGCTCGACGGGGTGCGCTACCGTGAGATCCCCGTCTCGTCGTCGCTGGCCGACTTCGGCATCGGCGTGGAGCTCTCGTGCGAGGCCGGGCCGGACCCCGCGCAGGACGCGGCCTCCGGCTGGATCATGACGCTGTATTCGGCCAGGCCGCGATCCGACTGGCGGTCGCGCTGGCGCTGCGTGGCCTTCGCCCGGCTGCCGCTGGACGGCGGGGCGAACGACTGCCTGACCCCGGCGATGTACTGGGACGACATGATGGACACGCTGGGCGCCGCCGACCCGGACGACGTCAAGGGCACGGTGACGGTGGCCCGGAACACGTCCTTCGGCGAGGCGCCGGACGAGCCCCACGTCGGTTGCGAGATGCGCGTATCATGGACGCCGACGGAGACGCCGGGCGGAGTGGACGCCGGCGGACAGGTGATGGCGTGGGCGAGGTTCCTGCGCGCATCGCTGCGCGACGACGAAAGGGAGACGCTTGGATAGGGAACCGAGGCTGCAGGCCGAGCCGCGCGGGGGAGTCCCCGACGTCATCGACACGGTCCAGCAGTATCGGCGGTACTGTTCGGCGCTGCGCGGGTCGACGGGCGCGCTGGCGGCGGACGCCGAGCGGGCGTCCGGGTTCCGGTACGGGCATGAGGACTGGCTGATCCAGTTCAAACGCGACGGCGCGGGCATCGGGCTGCTCGACCCGGTGGCGCTGACCCGGGCGGGGGTCGACTGGTCGGAGTTCGACGACGCGGTGGCGGACGCGACGTGGGTCATCCACGATGCCTCGCAGGACCTGCCCGGGTTCGCGCAGATCGGGCTGCGCCCCCGTGCGCTGTTCGACACCGAGATCGCCGCGCGGCTGCTGGGCATGCACCGGTTCGGCCTGGCTGCGGTGACGGAGCAGTATCTCGGCGTCACGCTGGCCAAGGAGCATTCGGCGGCCGACTGGTCGTACCGCCCGCTGCCGCGCGACTGGCGCAACTACGCGGCGCTGGACGTGGAGCTGCTGATCGAGCTGGAGTCGCTGATGAGCGCCGACCTCAAACGGCAGGGCAAGGACGGCTGGGCCCGCGAGGAGTTCGAGCACGCGCTGCATGAGGGGCTGCGACCGCGCCGGGAGCATCCGACGCCCTGGATGCGCATCTCCCACATCAACGTGCTCAGCCGCGACCGCCGCGGGCTGGCGGTCGCCAAGGCGCTGTGGGAGGAGCGCGACCGCCTGGCGCGGCGCTACGACATCGCGCCGGGGCTGCTGCTCTCCGACGCCGCGATCATCGAGGCCGCGCAGCGCAAGCCTCACAACGCCCGCGAGTTCCGCGCGATACGCTCGCTCAACGAACGCGTGCGCATCCATACGGGCGGCGAGCAGGACAAGATGTTCGAGCGGTACGCGCCGATCCAGCGCGCCGTCAAGCCCTCGACGTGGAAGGCCGTGATCCAGGAGGCCCTGGCGCTGCCGCCGAGCCGGTGGCCCTCGCCGCCGGCCGCCGCCGGGGACGCGCAGGGCAACGCGCCGCGCTCGATGAAGGTGTGGGCGGCCAAGCACCCCGACCGGCTGCGGCGTCTGCAGGCGGCGCGCCGCGTGATCACGCGGATAGCGGAAGACACCCGCACGCCCGCCGAGATGATCGTCAAACCGCAGATCATCCGCAACCTGTGCTGGACCGACGAGCCGGAGCGGCGGGACGTGGCCGCGTTCCTCGCCGAGCAGGGCGCGCGGCGCTGGCAGGTGTCGCTGGTGGCCGCGTCCGTGAGTCGCGCTATCATGTAACGGTTGCCTACAGGGCAGAACAAGTCGAATACGAGATATTCAGGAGCGCAAGCGTGAAAATCAGCGTCAGGAACCTCGAACCCACCAAGGTGAAGCTCACCGTCACCGTTGACCCCGAGGAGTTCAACCCGTATCTGGATGCCGCCCGCAAGGAGATCGCCAAGCAGGTCACCATCCCCGGCTTCCGCAAGGGCCACGTGCCCGGCAAGATCATCGACCAGCGCATCGGCTTCGCGGCCGTCGCGGGCGAGGCCGTGAACAACGGCGTGCCGGAGCTGTATTCCAAGGCGCTTGAGGAGAAGAAGATCCACCCGATGGCCCAGCCGGAGATCGACGTGCAGGAGGTCCCGCAGTCGGCCAAGGACGAGACCAAGCTCAAGTTCGCCGCGACCGTGGAGCGCCGCCCCGACATCGAGCTGCCGGAGCTCGAGGGCATGGAGATCGAGGTCGCCAAGCCGCAGGTCTCCGACGAGGACGTGGACCGCCGCCTGGAGAGCCTGCGCCAGCGCTTCGGCACCCTGGTGGGCGTCGACCGCCCGGCCGCCAAGGGCGACTACGCGAACATCGACCTCGTGGCCGAGATCGACGGCGAGGCCGTCGACTCCCAGGAGGGCGTGAGCTACGAGCTCGGTTCGAACACGATGCTCGACGGCCTGGACGAGGCGCTCGACGGCCTGTCCGCCGGCGAGGAGACCACCTTCGAGGGCACGCTGGAGGCCGGCGAGCACGAGGGCGAGAAGGCCCAGATCAAGGTCAAGGTCAACTCGGTGAAGGCCGAGGAGCTGCCGGAGCTGGACGACGAGTTCGCCCAGGAGGCCTCCGAGTTCGACACGCTCGAGGAGCTCAAGGCCGACATCCGCAAGACCTGTGAGCGCGACCTCGAGGCCCGCCAGGCCACCGACGCGCGCGACGCGTTCCTGGCCCGCCTCGTCGAGGGCCTGGAGATCCCGGTGCCGAAGGGCGTCAAGGCCGAGGCCGTCGAGCAGCACCTCAAGGGCATGACCCCGGATCCGGAGAAGGCCACCAAGGAGCAGAAGGACGAGGCCGAGCAGGCCGCCGAGAAGGAGCTGCGCGACCAGATCGTGCTCGACACCCTCGCCGAGAAGATGGCCGTCTCCGTCTCCCAGGCCGACGTGACCAACTTCCTGGCCTCCATCGCCCAGCAGTATGGCATGGATCCGAGCGCGTTCATCAACGCGATCGTCCGCAACGGCCAGCTCGGCTCGGCCGTGCAGGAGGTCGGCCGCTCCAAGGGCCTGCTGGCCGGCATGCGTGCCGTCAAGTTCGTCTCCGAGGGTGAGACGCTCGACCTGAGCGCCTTCCTCGGCGAGGACGACGCCGAGGCCGAGTCGGTCGAGGCCGCCTCCGCCGCTGCCGCCGTCGCCGACGAGCTCGCGCAGGCCGACGACGCCGCCGAGGAGTCGAACGACGCCGAGTGAGCCGTCCGGCCGGGCGCCCGCCGGGCGCATCGGCCGTGACATGTGACGCATGGGAAGGGCCCGTCGCCGGTGCGACGGGTCCTTCGTCGTACCGGCGCTGCTATAACGGAGCCATGGGCAAACCAACGAATCGGCGTCATGGCGGCGCCGCGCACGCCGGCGGCGGCATCGGCGCGGCGAGGGACCACGGGCGCAACGCCGGCATCCGCTTCGGCCGCGGCACGATGCCGTTCAAGGCCACCGGCCACAAGGGCGGCATCAGCCGGCAGGGCTCCAAACGCGGCTGAACGCCGCGATCGGGCGGCGCGGGCGGCGTGGACGGCATGAGCGGCGCCGACGCGCCGTGGCGATACCCGGCCGCGCGTATCGTGGGGCGTATGCATGAGGACAACATAAGGAACGCGCGGCCGGCCGACGGCGCGCGGCGGCTGGCCGCGCTGGTCGCCGCGGCGCTGGCGCTCGGCGTGGTCATCGGTCTGGTCGCGGGGCTGCTGACGCTGCTGTTGTACGGCATCGAGCAGGTGGCGCTGGGGTTCGTGGAGAATCCGGACCGGCCGGGGCCGTTCGGCACGCCGGCGTGGCGGCGCGCGCTGTCGGTGGTCGTCGGCGCGCTGGTCGCCGCCGTGGCGTGGTGGCTGCTGCGCACGCGGACGACCGCGGTGCCGTCCGTCAACAAGGCCGTGGGCGGCGCGCGGATGCCGGTGTGGCAGACGGTCGTGCACGTGCTGCTGCAGATCTGGATCGTCGGCACGGGCATGTCGATCGGACGCGAGGTCGCGCCGCGAGAATTCGGCGCGATGGCGGGCCAGCGCGCCGTGGCGCTGTGCCGCCTGGACGGGCGCGACACGCGCACGGTGGTCGCGATCGCGGCCGGCGCCGGCCTGGCCGGCGTGTACAACGCGCCGCTGGCGGGCGCGTTCTTCGCCGTGGAGATCCTGCTGGCCGACGTCACGCTGGAGACCGTGGCGCTTTCGTTTGCCTGCTCGTCGGTGGCCGCATGGGTCGCGACGCTGCTCAAGGGCACGCACACGTTCTACGACATGGGCGCGGTGGACGGCCTGTTCACGCCCGACCTGATGGCGTTCGCGCTGGTCGCGGGCGCGGTGTGCGGCGTGTGCGGGACGCTGTTCCGGCTCGGCTCGTCCTGGGCGGAGCGCCACAGGGCGACCGGGCGCGCGATCCTGTGGCAGCTGCCGCTGGCCGGCGTGGCCACGGGCGTCGTGGCCGTCTGGGTGCCGCAGGTGATGGGCAACGGCCGCGCCACCGCGCAGATGGGCTTCGGCGCGACGGCGCAGACGGCCCTGATCGGCGTGCTGCTGCTGTCGTTCGCGGCCAAGGCCGTGATGACGCTGCTGACGATCCGCGCGGGCGCCTCCGGCGGCGTGCTGACGCCGGGCATCGCCCTGGGCGCCTCGCTCGGCGCGGTGCTGGGCATCCTGTGGATGCAGGGCTTCGGCACCAACTCGATCGGCGTGTACGCGCTGCTGGGGGCGTGCGCGCTGCTGGCGGCCTCGCAGCAGGCGCCGCTGATGGCGATGTGCCTGGTCATGGAGCTGGCCGACGCGCCGCTGAACCTGTTCGTGCCGGTGGGGCTGGCCGTGGCCGTCGGCGCGCTGACCTCGAAGTGGCTGGGCGGCCGGCTGCCGACGCTATGCGGGCAGCGCAAAATGCGCCGTGAGGTCGCTTCGGGGCGGTAGTCTGAGGAACATCAGCACAGTACGACAAGGAGACAAGGTGAGCAATACTCTGACGCTTCCGGTCATGGCGGGCGAGGACGCGCCGGCCGGGCCTGTCGACCCGATTTTCAATCGTCTGCTCAAGGACCGCATCATCTGGATGGGCGAGGAGGTCAAGGACGACATGGCCAACCGCATCTGCGCGCAGATGCTGATGCTGGCCGCCGAGGACCCGAAGAAGGACATCTGGCTGTACATCAACTCGCCGGGCGGCTCGATCACGGCCGGCATGGCGATCTACGACACGATGCAGCTCATCGAGCCGGACGTGGCGACGGTGGGCCTGGGCATGTGCGCCTCGATGGGCCAGTTCCTGCTCAGCTCGGGCGCCAAGGGCAAGCGGTACCTGACCTCGCACGCCCGCGTGCTGATGCACCAGCCCTCGGGCGGCATCGGCGGCACCACCACCGACGTGCGCATCAACGCCGAGCTGATCATGGACATGAAGAAGACGCTGGCGGAGCTGACCGCGGAGCAGACCGGCCACACGGTCGAGGAGATCTACCGCGACAACGAGTACGACCACTGGTTCACCGCGCAGCAGGCGTTGGAGTACGGCTTCGTCGACAAGATCGTCACCACGCCCGACACCATCAACGCCGACTGAGAAAGGATCGTCACCACATGGCAAGTGAAGAAGCGCAGTTCGCATCCCGCGCCGAGCGCCTTGCGGGCCCGCAGGGCGTCGTCGGCTTCATGCCCCGGGCGGCCCGCGAGGCCGCGTTCGCCCCGCAGGACCGCTACATCCTGCCGCAGTTCGAGGAGAAGACCCCGTACGGCTACAAGCGCCAGGACCCGTACACCCGCCTGTTCGAGGACCGCATCATCTTCATGGGCGTGCAGGTGGACGACGCCGCGGCCGACGACATCATGGCCCAGCTGCTCGTGCTCGAAAGCCAGGACCCGAACCGCGACGTGATGATGTACATCAATTCGCCGGGCGGCTCGATGACCGCGATGACCGCGATCTACGACACGATGCAGTACATCAAGCCGGACGTGCAGACCGTCTGCCTCGGCCAGGCCGCCTCGGCCGCCGCGATCCTGCTGGCCGCCGGCGCCCCCGGCAAGCGCCTGATCCTGCCGAACGCCCGCGTGCTGATCCACCAGCCGGCCATCGACCAGGGCTTCGGCAAGGCCACCGAGATCGAGATCCAGGCCCGCGAGATGCTGCGCATGCGCGAATGGCTGGAGGAGACGCTGGCCAAGCACACCGGCCAGGACATCGAGCGCATCCGCCGCGACATCGAGGTGGACACCTTCCTGACGGCCCAGCAGGCCAAGGAATACGGCATCGTGGACGAGGTGCTCGAGCACCGCTCCTGACACCCGCGCACGACCTTTACAACTCGGACGCCCCCGACGAAGACCCGTTGCGGTATTCTTCGTGAGGGGGCGTCGTCGCGTCGCGGCGCGGCCCGCGGACGCCCGGGAACGACGAGGGAGACGATATGGGACGTGTGGTCAGCTACAACGAGGACGTGCCGTGCTGCACGTTCTGCGGGAAGAGCGAGCACCAGGTCCGCAAGCTGGTCACCGGTCCGGCGGCCGCGATCTGCGACGAATGCATTGCCCTGTGCGTCGACATCATCGCCGAGGAGCGCGAGCGCGACGCCGAGGTCAACACGCTGCGGCTGCCCAAGCCGGCCGAGATCTGCGCGTACCTGGACCGCTACGTCGTCGGCCAGGACGCGGCCAAGCGCACGCTGTCCGTGGCCGTGTACAACCACTACAAACGCGTGAACATGGAGCTGCGCGAGGCCGCGACCGAGCTGGGCGCCTCGGGACAGGGCCGGCCGATCCGGGCGCGGCGGCGGAACGACCCGCTCGCCGACGTGCAGGTCGCCAAGTCGAACATCCTGCTGCTCGGCCCCACGGGCGTGGGCAAGACCTATCTGGCCCAGACGCTGGCGAACATGATGAACGTGCCGTTCGTGATCACCGACGCGACCACGCTCACCGAGGCGGGCTACGTCGGCGACGACGTGGAGACCGTGCTGCAGCGGCTGCTGCAGGCCGCCGACGGCGACGTGAGCCGCGCGCAGCACGGCATCGTCTACATCGACGAGATCGACAAGATCGCGCGCAAGTCGGGGGAGAACACCTCGATCACCCGCGACGTGTCGGGCGAGGGCGTGCAGCAGGCGCTGCTCAAGATCCTCGAGGGCACCATCGCCTCGGTGCCGGTCGAGGGCACCCGCAAGCACCGCGAGCAGGAGACGATCCAGCTGGACACTCGCGGCATCCTGTTCATCTGCGGCGGCGCGTTCGTCGGCCTGACCGACATCGTGGAGCGCCGGCTCGGCACGCGCGAAAGCGGGTTCGGCGCGGCGTGGCACGACCACGAGGTCAGCCGCGGCGAGCTGCTCGCGCAGGTCACCGCCGACGACCTGGCCGAGTTCGGGCTGCTGCCCGAGTTCATCGGCCGCCTGCCGGTCGTCAGCGTGCTCGACGAGCTGGGCGAGGAGGACCTGCGCGAGATCCTCACGCGCCCGGCCAACGCCCTGACCAAGCAGTACCGCAAGCTGTTCGCGGTGGACGGCGTCGAGCTGCTGTTCACCCAGGAGGCGATCGCGGCGATCGCGGCGACGGCCATCCGGCAGGGCACCGGCGCGCGCGGGCTGCGCTCGATCATCGAACGGACGCTGGAGGGCACGATGTTCACGCTGCCGAGCCTGGACGACGTCTCGCAGGTCATCGTCGACGCCGCGTCGGTGAACGGCGACAGCGAGCCGAAGCTCGTGCGTGCCGACGACCGGCGGACCGCACGCCGCCGCGTGGCGTGAGGGCGGGCGGCGGCCGGTGTCACGGCCATGGCAGTGCCTCATACACCGCCATCGCGTGATTCCTCGAACGGAACGACCACTCGGACCAGCCACTCGCCCTCGTCGGTGCCATGCGCGGATAGGATGCCCCCGACCTCGCCGAGACGTTCGCGCAGCCGGCGCAGTCCGGTTCCTAAGACGGGTGCGTCCCGATCGCGATGATCGGCGTTCCGGCCGATGAGGTTCGACGCGAGGATCACACACCGTTGCGCATCCACTACGACAGTGCAGTCGTATCCGCCGTCGATGTCGGCATGTCGCGCGATGTTGCCGCGAATCTCGGTGATCGCCGTGCGGACCAGCGGCCATCGGTCGCACGGGATGGCCATGTTGGCGCCGGTGCGGGCCGGGCTTACGCTGGATGCGCCCCGAAGGCCCAGCGCGTGCAGTATTCGGTCATTGGCATCGAGCAGGTCCTGGACCTCCTGCATGGGGATTTCCGAAGGACTCGCTGTGTCCATGGAGTGGGTGCCGGGATGATCGGTCCCGTCGCGCCCTCCGCCCTCCAGCAATTGGATGGCGCGGTGCGCTTCGGAAAGCGCGTGGTGCGCCAGGTCGTGGATGATGTCATCGCGTGCGTGCGCGTTCGCCGGCGCATCGCCGTCCGGACGCCGTGTCGACAGGAGCATGATCGCCGCCAGATCGTTCGTGACCGAATCATGCAATCTGCCGGTGATGGTCTGCATGCGGCGCATCCGGTCGCGCTGCTCGGCGATGAGACGTTGCGCCCGGCGTCGCTCGTGACGTTGTCGGACGGCGGCGTGGCGGAATCCCAGCAGCGCCGCCAGGGCGGTGACCGCCGTCAGCAGGATGAGCGGAACGGCCGTGGGGGCGAGGCCGAACCGGCTCTGGGTGACGATGTGGACGGCCGCCGCAACGGCGAGCAACATCCCCGCCATGAAGGCCTGGGCCCGCGTCCGGTAGGCCAGACAGTACATCGCCAGCGGCACGGCGAGAGCGATGGCAACCGGCGGGGTCGGTGCTCCCGTCGGTTGCAGGGCGAATGCGGCGAACAGGCCGTTGACGGCATCAATCGCCGGGCTGGCCCACAGGCAGCCCACACCGAGCATCACAGTGCACCACGAGCCGGCGATCGGCAGCCGGAGCGTCATCATCTCGGCGCAGGCCAGCACCAGGGCGAACGCCGTGGAGAAGCCGGACACCATCATCATTGCATGCCCGATCAGGGCCTCGATGAGGATGAGTGCCGTGCAGGTCAGCACACAGGCGGCGACCATCGGCTGCCGGTACGGCGGCGGCGACATCGCATCGGGAGCGTGGTCGGTCATGACTGTCAGAACAGGTGTTCGCGAATACAGATGGCGATGGCGTGCGCGCGGGTGCGCGCGCCGAGTTTGGCGCATGCGCGGTGTTCGTATGAGGCTACGGTGCTTTTGGTGATCCCGAACATGGCCATGATGTCGCTGGTCCGCGACCCTTGGGCATAGGCCTGCATGATGCGCAGTTCCTGCGACGATAATGCCGCCGGCCCGTCGGTGCCGGTGATTGCTGCGGCGGCCGCGGGTTCGTCCGATTCACGGATGGAATTGCGTCCGTGAGCGGCGGCGCCGGTTATCGCGGCGGCAAGCGCCGCGACATCATGCTTGGCGACCAGCGCATGCGCGCCATGGTATGCGGCCCGCCGGCGATAGTGATCGAGCGGGTACGAGGTGATGCCGACGATACCGACGCCGGGGCACAGCCCGCGGATCTTGCCGCACAGTTCGTACCCGGGCATCTCGTTCATGGCCATGTCGATCACCACGACATCCGGACGGGTGCGCGGGACCATGCAGCGGCGGGCCGCGCTTGAGGGCGACGTGACCGCCCAGACCACCGAGAAACCGGCGTCCAGGCTGCCTATGATCGCGCGCAGAGCGCGAAGCGCCATGTCGTCGTTGTCGACCACCCCGATCGTGACGGCGTCCGTCATCGCCATATCCCCTCCAACCCGTGCCGTTCCTGGTACGGCAACCATTGCGGACGAGGCCCGTACACGGCCATTGTAGAACGTACCGCGGAACCGCGGCACGGAGGGCGCGGACGAACGTCCCGCCATTGGAAAGGAGAACGCGATGGGTCGAATGACACGGGGTGTGCGGGCATGGACGCGTTGACATGCCGGGATATCGCATATCGATATGCCGGGAACCGGGTGCTCGACGGCATATCGTTCCGCGCCCCGAACGGCATCTCCATCATCCTGGGGCCTAACGGCGCCGGGAAGAGCACGCTGCTGCGCGTGCTCGCCACGGAACTGCGTGCCGCCGCCGGAACGATCGCCTATGCGGGGCACCCCGTGGCGACGGAACGCGATCTTCGTTGGTTCCGCTCCGCGGTCGGGTATCTGCCTCAGCGATTCTCCTGCATGGATCACGCTTCCGTGCTCGACAACGTCGTGTACAGCGCATGGTCGCATGGCGTCGCCATACGCGACTGCGAGAGGGCCGCGGACCGCGCCCTGGACGTGACCGGTCTGCGCGAGCACGCCCGTACCGCCGCACGCCGTCTCTCCGGCGGCATGCGGCAACGTATGGGCATGGCGTGCGCGATTGCCCATGCGCCCGGCATCCTGCTGCTCGACGAACCTACGGTGGGCATCGATCCCCGGCAGCGTTTGGAGATCCGGCGCTTCCTTGTCCGGTATGCGGAGCGGGCGATCGTCCTGATGAGCACCCATATCGTGGATGAGGTTCCGACGCTGGCGAACCGCGTGCTGGTTCTTGACTCCGGACACATGGTGTTCGACGGGTCGGTCGAACGGTTCCGCTCCCTCGGGGACGAACGATCGTACTCGACGCTCTGGGAATCGGCGTATATCCGTGCGCTGGAAGGGGCGGGACGGGCATGAGGGCGCAGATGGGGAATCCGCGGCATGATTGCAGTCGCGGCATGTTCGCCGGGCTGGTGTTTCCCTGGCATCCGGCCGAACTGCTGGCGCCGGGATTGATCATCGTCGTCGTCGGTCTGGCCTCGTCCCGGTTGTGCGGTGATTGGCCTCCGCGGACATGGCACGATGTGGCGGCCACGGTGAGGGAATCCCAACTCCCCGCGGTCATGGTGTCATCGATCGCGGCGGCCGTGCATGCCACGGTGCTGTCGAAAGACTCCATCATCGAACCGGCATATGGAGGACGGCCGGTCGCGAAGCGGTTGGCACGCGAGTCCGCCGTGCTGTGGTGTTGGGTGTCGCTGTGCTATGCCGTGGGCTTCATCCCCCTGGCCGTGGTAACTTCGCGCGTCGCCACGGGCGGAAGGTTCGACGTGTTGTCGTATCTGAGCGTCGCGTTCGGGGTCGGCACGCTGGCGGTGGTGGCCTTCGTCATCGCCGGTCTCGTGTCGCGCCGCTGTCCGCGACTGATCGCCGTGGCCGTGTCCGTCGGCGCCGTCGCGGCGTGCTGCGCCGTTCCGGTGGCGTTGAGCACGAATCCCGTCGGGGTGTCACTGTTGGCCCTGGCCCCATACTGGGGGTTGGAGTTTCCGTTCGTCGGTGATGCATTGTCCGTGGCGGTGACGGTGTCGCGTATCTGCTTCGCCGTGCTGTCGGCGGTGTGCTCCGTCACGATGATGGGCGCCTGGTTGTCCCGTGGGTCCATGGCGCATCGCGCGGCGTCGTTGCTGTGGCTGGTGCCCCCGATGGTCATGGTCGTGGTCGTGACGTCGATGCAGCCCAACCTTGTCGTGCCCGACCGGGATGCCCGGGCGGTCTGCCGCCGCGAGGGGATGGTTCTTACCTGCGTGGAATCCTCGTACTCGGCGTTGCTGTCGCCGGTGTCGGATGGGGTGTCCGATGTCTACGAGCGGTTCGAACCGGGGGTTCCGAAGCTGGTGATCGGCGCGGGACTGCATGCGGCGTTTCTGCGTGACGTTCCGGGTGTGCCGGATGCTGACGGATATCGGGTCGCGGATGTCGGACTTGGCGTGTCCGATGCCGATACGCCCCGGAGTTATCGGGATATGGTGCTTGGCGACGTCGCCCGTGACCTGTCCGGCGTCTCGGCGTGCGGCGAGGCTTCGGGGGAGTCCGCGGACATCGCCTACCTGCTGTGGCGGGATCTTGAATCGTATCTGCGCGATGGGGAGTTTCCCGACGACGGCGATGCGGGTCCGGGCATGGCGTCGGATCCGGCGTCATGGTATGAGGCGAGGCGGGAGCCCATCCGGACGTGTTCGCTGTCGTGGAAGGACTGGAACCGATGAATGCATATGGCGTGGACGGGGAATCCCGCCAGGTGGTCTCCCGGACGCCGATGGCGGAGTGGCGGCTGTGGATTCGGGCCCGGCGCCCCGTCGCTGTCGGCGTATTCGCCGGTCTGGGATGCGTCGCGGCCGCGCTGCCCTGGCTGGACGTGCTGTGCGTACCCCAGGCGTTGACGGGGGCCGATGCGGTCAATGTGGGCATGAACGTCATGCTGCTGCTGGTATGCGAGGCGGCCATGGTGCGTGGATGCGTCGGGGTGATGCCGTGGTGTGATGCGGTCGCCGACGGGAGCGGGCGGTATGAGGGCATGTGCGCGATGGCCTTGATGGCGTACGCCGCCGGAACGCCGTGGCTGTGGCTGCTGTCGCACGACCCGCGCTCTGCGTTGCCGGTCGCCGTGCTGCACTGCTGCATATCGGTGTTCGGCATGGCGGTCGTGCTCATGGCCGTGTCGGCGGTGGGGTGCGGCGGGGGCGCGGTTGGTCTCGCCATGCTGATTGCGTTGGTGGCGACGGGCTCCCTCCAACGGCAGTGGTTCGGGGCGTCGCTGCTTCCTCTGGACGTCGACGAGTGCGGTGCGGCGCGGGTGGCGCTGTGCCTGACGATGTCCATGGTCGCGGTGGTCATGGCCGCGCGCAGTCGGTTTGGTGCCAGACCATTGCTGGTGATGTGACGTCCGCGACTTTGGTGCGGGCGGAACGGCGCAACACGCCGATTTGCATCAGGAAGCACATTGGTGTAGTTTATTTCGAGTTGCCGGAAGACAACATGCGCGAGTAGCCCAGCGGATTAGAGCAGCTGACTACGGATCAGCAGGTCGCAGGTTCGAATCCTGTCTCGCGCACTCGCCGGGGTAGCGATACCGCGGCATGCGCCAGTAGCCCAGCGGATTAGAGCATCTGACTACGGATCAGAAGGTCGCAGGTTCGAATCCTGTCTGGCGCACCACCTCGAAAGCCTACTGGCAGTAGGCATTGGCCCGCATCTGGAAGGATGCGGGTTTTTCGTTTCCGGCCGGCGTCGTATGGCGGCTCTTCCGGTTTTCGTGTGTGTCGGGTTCATGGTTGTGAGATTCGTTCCCGTATGGTTTGTCGGCTCTTCCGGTTTTCGTGTGTGTCGGGTTCATGGTTGTGAGATTCGTTCCCGTATGGTTTGTCTGAATCCTCCGGCGTGCAGGAGGCTTCTGGTGATGTAGTTGCCGAGGTTGGTGAAGCC
>NZ_JAHBBD010000039.1 GCF_019331775.1 Bifidobacterium phasiani | reverse complement strand
CTGCGCCCGCGGACCGCGCGGCGCGGCCAGGCGGAGCCGTGGACGAGCGGCGTTGGTGCCGCCGTCCGCGCCGTCCGGCCGGCGACCGGATTCGCGCGGCGCCCCTCCCGGCGCGCGACCCGCCGCCCCGCCTGCCCGCCCCGGCCGGCGTCCGCGGCTACACTGGAAGGCGAACACGTCCGACGAGGGATCGAGGTTGCAATGACGCGCGACATCCAGACGACATCCACCATGCGCAAGGTCCTGATAGGCTCCGGCGTCGCGGCGGCGATCGCCGGCGGCGTCGTGGTCGCCGCGGCCGACCTCGCCTTCCGCTTCGCGCTCGACGCCGGGTCGCGCCGCACGATGCGCGAGCGGCTGGAGCGGCTCGGCGTCGAGCTGCCGGCGGACGAGGACTGCCCGCAGACCCCGGAGGACATCGCCGACGCCGACTGGTTCGACGAATCGCGCCAGCCGATCACCACGACCAGCGAGGACGGGCTGACGCTGCACGGCTGGCTGTTCGACCCCGACTGCGCCCACCCGGCCGACCACCTGTACGCCGTCTGCTGCCACGGGTACACCGGCGAGCCCGCCGAGATGGCCCGGTACGCGCACCGCTACGCCGCGATGGGATTCACGGTGCTGGTGCCGGCGATGCGCGCCCACGAGCTCAGCGAGGGCCGGTACATCGGCATGGGCTGGCTGGAGCGGCGCGACCTGATGCGATGGATCGCGATGATCACGGCCAGCGACCCGGAGGCGCGCATCCTGCTGCACGGCAACTCGATGGGCGGCGCGGCCGTCATGATGGCCGCCGGCGACCCGTCGCTGCCGCGCAACGTCGTGGCCGCGATCGAGGACAGCGGCTACTGCTCGGCGTGGGAGCAGTTCCTCGGCGCGGCGCGCTCGGCCTACCACCTGCCCGCATGGCTGGCGACCCCGTTCGTGGCGTGCATCAGCCTGATCTGCCGCCGCCGCGCCGGGTACGGCCTGCGAGACGCCTCCTGCCTGCGCCAGCTGCGCCACACCACGATCCCGATGATGTTCATCCACGGCGGCGACGACGACTTCGTCAGCCCGACCTCGCTGGAGCGCAACTACGAGGCGTGCTCGAGCATCGACCGCCAGCGCATGCTCGTGCCCGGCGCCGGGCACACCCGCGGCGCCGCGGTCGATCCGGAGCGCTACTGGCGCAAGGTCGGCAACTTCGTACGCCGCGTCTTCGACCTGCACTAATCGCGGGCGACCACAGGACGGCACACGCCCGCGGCTCCCGTCGGCGGCGGGGCGACGAATATCATGGAAGGTGAACCCTTCGAGGACGCCTGTGCGCGGCTGCACGCCCTGTACGGGCGGCAGGGGCTGTCCGACGACGAGATCGACGATCTGCTGGTCCTCGACGTCAAGGACTCCGGCTATTTCACGGACCGGGGCGTGACGAACCAGCATGGCGGCGGCGGAGCGCCGTCCGGCCACGACACGACGATCATGGGTTGGCTGTTCGACCGCTGAGGCGACGGCCCCGATACGCCAGCGCGGCCGACGACGGGCGCGCACGACCGAGGGAGGCGAGCAATGTCCACGATTCAACTGCACAACGGCATGGCCATGCCGACGCTGGGCCTCGGCACCTTCCGGCTGTCGCCGGACGACTGCGAGCGCGCCGTCGCCACGGCGCTCGAATGCGGGTACCGTCTGGTCGACACGGCGAACGTCTACATGAACGAGCGTGCGGTCGCGCGCGGCATCGCCGCGTCGGGCGTGCCCCGCGAGCAGGTCGTCGTCCAGACCAAGCTGTGGCCGACGTGCTACCGGCGCGCCGACGCCGCGGCGGCCATCGACGCCACGCTGCGGCGGCTGGATACCGACTACGTCGACGTGCTGCTGCTGCACCAGCCGGCCGGCCGGTACCTCGAGGCGTGGGACGCGATGCAGGAGGCGGTCGGGGCGGGCAAGGTGCGCACGCTGGGGCTGTCGAACTTCGACGCCCGGCAGCTGCACGACGTGATGACGCATGCCGACGTGCAGCCGGCGGTCATGCAGCTCGAATGCCATCCGTACCGCCAGCTCGAATCGGCGCAGTGGCTGCTGGAGGGCAACGGCATCGCGCTGCAGGCCTGGTATCCGCTGGGGCACGGCGACGCGCGGCTGCTCGCCGATCCGACGATCGTGCGGATCGCCGGGCATCACGGCCGGACCCCGGCGCAGGTGGTCCTGCGCTGGCATGTGCAGTCGCACCGCATCGCGGTGCCCGGCTCGCACGATCCGGCGCATATCCGCGAGAACCTCGCCATCGGGGACTTCGAGCTCGACGAGTACGAGATGGACGACCTGGCGCGCCTGGACCGCGACCGCGCGTACTTCCGCATGCCGGGGCCGCTCAGGCGCGTGGCGTTCACGATGGGGCGCCCGGATTTCGACGCGCAGCCCTGAGCGCCGCGGCGACGATCGGAGAAGCATGCAGATCAGACAGATGCGGTATTTCGTGGCGGTCATCGAGTCCGGCGGGTTCCGTGCGGCCGCGGAACGGCTGTTCGTCTCGCAGTCGGCGGTCTCGCAGCAGATCCAGGCGTTGGAGCGCGAGCTGGGCGTCACGCTGGTGGACCGCGACCACGGGCGGTTCGAGATGACGCGCGCCGGCGAGCACTTCTACGTGCGCGCCCGTGCGATCCTCGGCGAGATCGAGACCCTGGCCAGCGAGACGCGCCGCATCGGCAACGTCGCGGGCGCCCCGTCCGCGCTCAGGGTGTGGGTGCTCAACACCTACGCCGGGCTTGACCTGACGGACGCCGTCATCGCGTTCTCGCGGGCGTACCCCGGCGTGGCCGTCGACACCAGGTTCGCCACGCACGAGCAGACGCGCCACGCGCTGATCGACGGGACGGCCGACATGGCGCTGATGGAGCAGCGGCGCGCGTTCTCCGACAACTACGAGAACCGCGTGCTCGCCGACGCCCCGACGATGATCGAGCTGCCGGAATCCTCGCCGCTGGCCTCCGGGGCGTCGGTCACCACCGACGCGCTGGCGCACCGGCCCTGCGTGCTGGTCGCCCCGCGCGACCAGCAGACCACCGAGGCCGACTACGTGCGGCTCGTCTACGGGTTCGCCGGGCCGTACCGGTTCGTGGCCGACCTGATCCAGGCGCGCATGCAGGTCGTGACGGCGGACGGGTTCCTGCTGCTCGACCAGGTCGGCGCGATGCAGCCGGTCCCGCCCGGGCTGGCGCGGCTGCCGCTGAAGCGCCGCGGCCGGCGCCTGACGCGTCGATTCTGCGCGTTCTGGCTCAAGGACAACCCCAATCCGAACATGGCGCGCTTCGCCGACCTGGTCGAGCGCATGCTGGCGCGCCCCGCCGCCGACGCGGCCTGACGCGCGCCGCGACGATCCGCGGCATGCGATAAGCCGGGCCGATCGGGCGGGCCGGCTTATCGCATGTGATGGCCCCGCCCGCCGCCGCATCGCCATATGCGCA
The DNA here is from genome assembly GCF_019331775.1 of Bifidobacterium phasiani. GTDB lineage: Bacteria > Actinomycetota > Actinomycetes > Actinomycetales > Bifidobacteriaceae > Bifidobacterium > Bifidobacterium phasiani. The sequence continues at coordinate 6,100 of NZ_JAHBBD010000039.1, read as the reverse complement.
GGCCACCGGAGTGATCGGCGGAACTTATCGGCGTCGCAACAAAACCCATCGTATGCCCGGCGTCCCGCCGGATCGGATCCGGCATGCTGGAACCATCATCCAGACATCACGACGAAAGGAACGCATATGGGTGACGTGATGATCCTCACCGGCGCCGGACAGATCGGCATGGCCATCGCCCGCCGCATGGGCTTCGGCAAGACGATCGTCGTGGCCGACAAGAACCCCGGCAACGCCGAGGCCATCGCCACGACGATGGGCCAGGCCGGATTCACCACCGTGCCGATGACGATGGACCTGTCCTCGCGCGACGACATCCGCGCGGTGATCGCCAAGGCGCAGGAGTACGGCGACATCACGATGCTGGTGAACGCGGCGGGCGTCTCCCCCAGCCAGGCGCCGATCGAGGCGATCCTGCACGTCGACCTGTACGGCACCGCGGTGCTGCTCGAGGAGGTCGGCAAGGTGATCGCCCCCGGCGGCGTCGGCGTGACGATCTCCAGCCAGTCCGGCCACCGCATGCCCGCGCTCACCCCCGAACAGGACGAGCAGCTGGCGACCACCCCGACCGAGCGGCTGCTCGAGCTCGACATCCTGCGGCCGGAACGCATCAAGGACACGCTGCACGCCTACCAGATGGCCAAGCGCTGCAACGAGAAGCGCGTGATGGCCGAGTCGGTGAGGTGGGGCGAGCGCGGCGCCCGCATCAACTCGATCTCCCCGGGCATCATCGTCACGCCGCTGGCGCTGGACGAGTTCAACGGCCCGCGCGGCGGCTTCTACAAGACCATGTTCGCCAAGTGCCCGGCCGGCCGGCCCGGCACGGCCGACGAGGTCGCGAACGTGGCCGAGCTGCTCATGGGTCCGGCGGGCGCGTTCATCACCGGCGCGGACTTCCTGATCGACGGCGGCGCGACCGCCTCCTACTTCTACGGCCCGCTCAGGCCGACCGAGTGACGCGCCTGCCCGGCGCCACGGAAGGCGCCGGGCCATACACGACGACGAACACCTGCAGGTCCATATGGTCGAGCGCGTCGTCGATCGCGGCGATCTCGTCGGACGTCAGCGCGACCTGCGCGGCGCGCAGGTTCTCCTCCAGACGCTTCGGTCTGCGCGACCCCGGGATCGGGATGATGTACGGCTTCCTGCGCAGCATCCACGCCAGCGAGACCTGCGCCGGCGTCGCGCCGTGCGCGTCGGCCGTCCGGCGCAGCATGGCCAGCAGGTTGCGGGCGCGCTCGAACCCCTCCGCGGTGTACTGCGGCATGTCCGCACGGTAGTCGGCGGCACCGAACGCCGTGTCCGCGGCGTACGCGCCGCTGAGCATGCCGTTGGCCATCGGCGAGAACGCGACGAAGGCGACGCCGAGCTCCTCCAGCACCGGGAACAGGTCCTCGTGCCAGCGGGCCATCATCGAATACCGGTTCTGGACCGCGGCGACCGGGCAGACCGCATGGGCCCGGCGCAGGTACGCCTCGTCGGCCTCGGAGACGCCCCAGGCGCGAATCTTGCCCTCGCGCATCAGCGCCGCCATCGTCTCGGCCACCGTCTCCGGCTCGACCTTCGGGTCGATGCGGTGCTGGTAGTACAGGTCGATCGTCTCGACGCCGAGGTTGCGCAGGCTGGACTCGACGGACCGGCGGATCGCCGCGGGGCTGCCGTCCGGCTCCAGCGAACGGTCCGGGCGGATCCGGATGCCGCATTTGGTGGCGATGACCACCTGGTCGCGCACGTCGCGCAGCGCCTCGCCGACCAGCCGCTCGTTGACCGACGGCGTGCCGTCCGCGTACGTGCCGACGTACACCTCGGCGGTGTCGAAGAACGTGTACCCCATGTCGAACGCCCGGCGGATCGTCGCCACGGCCTCGTCGTGGTCGGTCGGCGCGCCGTACGCATGGCTGAACCCCATGCATCCCAGCCCCACGGGCGAGACCTCGATGCCAGAGCCGCCCAGTACGCGTGTGTCCATGTCGGTTTCCTTTCTCCTTGTCTTCCCTGTCCGTTTTTCCGCCGCGGATACGCGGACGCCCCGTCCGGTTGGTCGGTCGGGCGGGGCGTTCGCGCCGGCGCCGGCATCGATCAATCGCACCTTGCGGTTCGCGACGTGCGGTTCGCGGACGATCAGTACAGTTTGGCGCCGCCGAGCTGGTGCTCGGCGATCATGCCGAGCAGGTTGCGGCCGACCTCGAGGCTGCGGTGGTCCCAGACCACCGGGGCCTTGGTGTCCATCGCCGCGATGGCCGCGCGGTCCTCGTCGTCGAGCGCGAAGTCGAACACGTCGAGGTTCTGCTCCATGCGCTCGCGGTGCGTGGACTTGGGCAGCGGCACGATGCCGCGGTCCATCAGCCAGCGCAGCGTCACCTGCGCCGGGGTCTTGCCGTACTTGGCGCCGATCGCGGTGAGCGTCGGGTCGGCGAAGAAGCCGTTCATGCCCTCGGCGAACGGGCCCCACGCCTCCTGCAGCACGCCGAGCGACTCCATGTTCGCGTGCGCCTCGACCTGCTGGCAGTACACGTTGGTCTCCACCTGGTCGACCATCGGGGCGATCTCGGCGAACGCGCACATGTCGGCCAGGCGGACCGGGTAGAAGTTGCTCACGCCGATCGCGCGCAGCTTGCCGGCGCGGTAGGCCTCCTCCATCGCGCGCCAGGCGCCGTGGTAGTCGCCGTAGGCCTGGTGCAGCAGCATGAGGTCGATGTGGTCCAGGCACATCGCCTCCAGCGAGGCGTCGATCGAGGCCTTGGCGCGCTCGTAGTTCATGTTCGCGACCCACACCTTGGAGGTGACGAAGATCTCGTCGCGGTCGATGCCGCTGGCGCGCACCGCCTCGCCGACGCCGGCCTCGTTGCCGTAGGCCTGCGCGGTGTCGATCAGCCGGTAGCCGACCTCCAGCGCCTCGCGCACGCAGCGGGCCGTCTCGTCGTTCGGCACCTGGAAGACGCCGTAGCCGATGGCCGGCATCCTCACGCCGTTCGACAGCTCACGATATTCCATATCCATATGTCCCGTTCCTTTCGTTGTCCGTACGTCGGCCGTCGGTGCGGCTCACTCCTGCGCGTCCCAGTCGGAGTGCGCCTGGACGAACGCCGGCGGCTCGTCGGCGACCACGTAGTAGGCCTTCTGCGGCAGGGCGTTGATGCGCTCGACCTCGTCGGGCGTCAGCGAGAAGTCGAAGACGTCGATGTTGTCGGCCATGTGCGCGGGGTTCAGGGTCTTGGGGAAGACGACGTTGCCCTCCTCCAGGTGCCAGCGCAGGATGATCTGCGCCGGGCTCTTGCCGTACTTCTCCGCCAGCTCGGCGAAGACCGGCTCGTTGAGCAGTGCGGCGTCGCCGTGGCCCAGCGGGTACCACGCCTCGAAGGTCACGTCCCTGTCCGCCAGGAAGGCCTTCATCTCGTGCTGGTTCCAGTACGGGTGCATCTCCACCTGCAGCACCGCCGGGACGATCTCGGCCACGTCGAGCACCTGACGGGTCTTGGCCTGGTTGAAGTTCGACAGGCCGATCGAGCGCACCTTGCCGGCCGCGACGGCCTCCTCCATCGCCTTCCAGGCCTCCGTGTACCTGCCGTACGGCTGGTGCAGGAGCAGCAGGTCGAGGTAGTCGGTGTCCAGGCGGCGCAGCGTGGCGTCGATGGCCTTGCCGCAGTCCTCGTAGCCGTAGTCCTGCGGGAAGAGCTTGGAGGTGATGAAGAACTCGCCGCGGTCGATGCCGCTGCGCCTGACGACGCGGCCCACTGCCTTCTCGTTGAAGTAGGCGTTGGCGGTGTCGATGTGGCGGTAGCCTGCCTCGATGGCCTCCGGCAGGTGCTCCTCGACCTGCGCCGGGGTCATGAGGAACACGCCGTAGCCGACCGCCGGGATGGTGTGGCCGTCGTTCATCGTGTAGGTGATCATGGAACGCTCCTTGTCGTATCGATTCGTATCGATCCTCGCCGGCACGCGGCGGTCGGGCCCCCGCCGTACGCGCCCGCACCAACGATTCTCGCCGTCCATCCGCCCGGAGCAAAATGCGGGACACACGTTCGCTTATACGTACAATGCATATATCACCATCCGTCGCGAGGAAGGGGCCCCTATGGATATCGAGCAGCTCCGGCAGTTTGACGCGGTGGCCGCCTACGGCACGATCAGCGCCGCCGCGGACGAGCTGCGCATGCCCCAGCCCACGCTGAGCCGTTCGATCAAGCGGCTGGAGGACGAGCTGGGCCACCCGCTGCTGCGCCGCGAGGGCCGGCACGTCGAGATCAACGAGACCGGGCGCATCGCGTTGGAGTACATCCGCCCGATCCTGCGCGACGAGCGGCTGATGCGCGAGGCGCTCGACCGCATCGCCGCGGCCGCCAACGCGCTGCGCATCGGCACGGTGGCGCCGGCCCCGCTGTGGCACCTGACCGCGCTGATCGTGGAGCGCTTCCCCGGCATCATGCTCTCCTCGGAGACGATCACGCAGCGCGAGATCGAACGGCTGCTGATGAACGGGGTCATCGACCTGGCCATCTCCACGTCCGAGCTGCGCTTCCCGGCGTTCCGCACCTGCCGGCTGATGGCCGAGGATCTGTTCGTGGCGGTGCCGCCGGACCACCCGTTCGCCGCCAAACCGAGCGTCACGCTCGCCGAGCTCGACGGCGAGACGTTCCTGCTGTATTCGGAGATCGGGTTCTGGCGCGACTTCTGCAACCGCTATATGCCGCATTCGCATTTCATCCTGCAGGAGGACCGCGAGGTGTTCCGCCAGCTCGTCGCCACCACCACGACGCCGTTCTTCGTCACCAACGCGCCGTACCAGCGCATGGACACCATCGACGCCAACCATGTCGCCGTGCCGATCAGCGACGACGCGGCGAAGGCCGTCTACTACCTGGTGGCGCGCACGGACGCGGGGGGCGGCACCCAGGAGGTGTTCGACTGGGTGTCGCGCCAGACCGCCCGCGAATCGGGCGCGGCCGACGGCACCGCGGCGCGCGTCTGAGGGAATCGAACGGTCCGGGCGCGGTTCACCAGGCGAACGATTCGGCCGCGATGTTGACGACGACGCCGAGGCCAATCGAGGGCACCAGCGGATCCGGCATCGCCGGCGCCACGACGCCGATCCGGTCGATCAGTGACGGCGGCGAGACGCATCAGCGGACGCGCGCGGTGCGGTCACAGACCCAGGCCATCGATCCAGGCCTGGACGTCGGCCTCGTCCGCGCCGGACGAGAAGCGCTCCCCCTCGAGCCAGTCGCCGGTGCCGGCCAGTTCGGCGAGCTGGTCGCCGCTGCCGCCGATGCCGGAGCTGGCCGACGTGCAGAACGGGACCACCGTCTTGCCGGTGAAGTCGTTGGCCTCGACGAAGCCGTCGACCGGCCAGGCGGCGATGCCCCACCAGATCGGGTAGCCGATGAACACGGTGTCGTATTGGTCCCAGCCGTCGACCGTGTCGGCGACCAGGTCGACGTCGCGCTGCGACTCGTCCTCGTGCTCGACGCTGACGCGGCTGTTCTCGTCGGTCCAGTTCAGGTCGTCGTCGGTGTACGGGTCGACCGGTTCGAGGGCGAACAGGTCGCCGCCGGTGGCGTCGGCGATGATCCGCGCGACGCGCTCGGTGTTGCCGGTGGCCGAGTAGTAGACGACCAGCGTGCCGCCGTCCGACCGGGCCGCGCCGTCGGAGGCGCCCTGGCCGGCGGTCCGCGAATCGCCTTGCGTATCGGCCGGGGCGTCGTCGGACGCGGTGCCGGAGCCGCCGGCGCATGCGGCCAGGCTCACGGTCAGGGCCAGCCCGGTGGCCAGCGCGGTCAGGGAACGCCATGTACGGGTGATGCGCATATCTGCTCCTTTACGGTGATGCGATGGTGTGATGACGTGGTGATGCACGGCGCGGCGGCGCCGCGGCCGGTCTCGCCTCGGCGCCGGACGGTTCGACGCTAACGCGTTCGAGCGGCTTCATGTCAAGTCGCATGGCCGGGTATACGAAAGGGCCGCGCCCCGGACGAATGAACCGCACCCCGATTGTTGGACTGGAGAAATTCAGATTCGATGATCGGAGGTGCGGTTCTTGCGTATGCGGGAGGATCGGAGGAAGCGTTATGATGACGGGTTTCGGCGAGAGGCGTTGAGGCTG
>NZ_JAHBBD010000038.1 GCF_019331775.1 Bifidobacterium phasiani | reverse complement strand
CGGTCTCCTCGTCCATGTACGAGTACGCGTTGCCGCCGATATGGTCGCGCACCTCGACGATCTCCACCCTGGCGCCCGCACGCTCCACCGCCTGCTGCGCCACCGTCAGACCAAACAAACCCGCACCAACCACCACCAGATCGGGCATCTCGTCCGCCATGCCATGCTCCTTACACGTCTTATCCGTCCGTCGGTTCCGGTATCGCCGGCGTGCGCCGGCCCGTGCGCACCGAGCGTGCGCCCTCACCCATGCTACCCGCCGGCTTGCCCGGCCTCCCCGTCCCGGGCCCGACGTGCACGGCATCCGCGCACGGCCGTGCCATGTCCGGGGATGGTGTACACTGGTTCAAGCCTCCATGTGGCGTTACGTCACCCAACTCCCCCAGGGCAGGAATGCAGCAAGGGTAAGTGGCCTCTGACGGGTGCGTGGAGGTTTTTTCTTTTTTCCTGCCCCGCCAGTGGCTTTCTCGTGCCTCATCCTTGCCGACGCTCAACCTGGCGCAGTCGTTGTCGCTCGGGCGTCGGTTCGGTAGCACCTGCGGCGGCACCTGTGCTACCGAACCGACACTGGGAATCGCCCAGCGTCTGGTAAAACGCAGTCGCCTCGTTGTTTACCAACCAAAACCGACGCCAGCGACCGCCATGCCGCTGTCGCGGTCCATGCTCCGCGCCCTGTGGCTCGCGCCCGTCCGCCGCGGGTTTGTGCGGGTTTCGCCCTGAGCCCCACGCCGGTGCGGCCGCTGTCGGGAGTGTGGCCGTAGAGTCGTGGGTATGACCGACGAACGCAATCAGCGGACTCCCGCACCGCAGCCCGGGCAGTCCGACCAGCCCGTCCAACCCGCCCACGACCATCCCATCGCCCCTGTCCCCGACCGGTCTGGGCAGTCCGGCCAGCCCGTTCATGACCAGTCCGAGCATCCTGCCCGCGACCAGCGCGTCCAGCCTGCCCGTGACCAGCTCGGGCAGCCTGCCCAGCTCGTCTCTGACCAGTCCGAGCAGTTCGACCAGCCGGTCCAGTCCGGCCAGCCAGTCCACCCTGTCCCTGACCGGTCTGAGCAGTCCGTTCCCGCCCAGACCGTTCGGTCCGACCAGTCCGCTCAGTCCGTTCCCATCCAGCCAGTCCCCGGCCGTGCCGACCACGTCGACCGCCCATCCGTCGCGTCGCCGTCCGCCGCGGCCCCGGGCCCCTTCCCGACGGTGGTGGACCCGGCCGGCCCGGCGAACATGCTGGCGGACCGGACGCCCGCCGGGCCCGCGGCCCCGCCGCTGCTGCGCCCCGCGGACGACCCGGGCGCCGGGGCAGACCCCGGCCTGTCCGCCGCGGACATCGACCGCGGCCTGGCCCGGCTCGACCCGCTGACCGTGCGCCCACGCACCTCGAGCCGCGTGCTGTGCGTGGTGTTCGGCCTGCTGCTTTTGGCTGCCGCGGCCGGCGTGTGGTGGCTGGGCGTGCGCACCGTGGACGGCCAGTCGTACGACGACATGGTGTACACCTATCTGCCGGATATGCTGCCCGGCTGGATGGCGCCGGCCATCGGCGTGTTCGCGGTCTCGCTGGTGGTGGAGGTCGTCGCCGCGCTGCTGGCGGTCGGGGCGCTGGCGTCGGCCGTGGCGCGCCGCCGCTGGTGGCTGATCGGGCAGGCGGCCGCGTTCGGCTTGCTGTGCCTGGCCGTGTCGCGCCTGAAGTACGTGCTGCCCCGCCCGTTCCTGGTCTATACCGAGTCGAACGCCGTCAACTCCGCGCCGTCCGGCCACACGATCCTGGCCGCCGCGGCGGGGATGGCGCTGCTGCTGACGGTGCCGCGCGTCGGCCGTGCGATCGTCGCCGTGCTCGGCGCCGCGTTCGCGTTCCTGGTCGCCGTCTCGGTGATCGACGCGCACTGGCACCGCACCACCGACGTGGTCATGGCGCTGCTGCTGACCGGCGGGCTGGCCTTGCTGGCCCTGGCGTTCACCCGCACGTCCGGCATGGACGCGCCCGGCGGCAGGGCGTCCTCGCCCGCCGTGCAGATCGTCGGCACGGTGATGGTCACCGGCGGCGTCATGGCGAGCCTGTACGCGGCGTACCTGATCTGGCAGATCCAGCCCGGCCTCGAGCTGTCCGCCGAATGGGCGCGGTCCGGCGCCTGCGCGTCGACGGTCGCGCTGACCGCCGGCGTGACGCTGCTGGTGTTCGGCCTGGTGCTGGCGATGCGGCAGATCACCGCCGCGCCGCTGTCCCGCGCCGGCCTGGTGGGCGCGCCGCCGGCCCCGCCGCACCGCTGAGCGCCCAGTCCGCCACACGGCGGGGTTGGGCATTGCCGCCGCCGCGTGGGTAAGATGACCTTTCGAACGCACGTCATAAGGAGAAGACATGGCAACCGGCACCAAGCTCGTCATTGTGGAGTCTCCCACCAAGGCCAGGAAGATCGGGGGATACCTTGGCGACGGCTACACCGTGATGGCCTCGGTGGGCCACATCCGCGACCTCGCGCAGCCCAGCCAGGTCCCCGCCGCCGACAAGGAGCGCTTCGGCAAGTTCGGCGTGGACGTCAACGACGGGTTCACGCCGTACTACATCGTCGACGGCGACAAGAAGAAGACGGTCGCCGAGCTCAGGTCCGCGCTGAAGAACGCCGACGAGCTCTACCTCGCCACCGATGAGGACCGCGAGGGCGAGGCCATCGCCTGGCATCTGGTCGAGACGCTCAAGCCGAAGGTGCCGGTCAAGCGCATGGTGTTCCACGAGATTACCCCCGAGGCGATCAAGGCCTCGCTGTCGCACACGCGCGACGTCGACGCCCACATGGTCGACGCCCAGGAGACGCGCCGCGTGCTCGACCGCCTGTACGGCTACGAGCTGTCCCCGGTGCTGTGGCGCAAGGTCGGTCCCGGCCTGTCCGCCGGCCGCGTGCAGTCGGTGGCCACGCGCCTGATCGTCGAGCGCGAGCGCGAGCGCATGGCCTTCGTCCGCGCCCCGTACTGGGACGTCACCGCCACGCTGGCCGCGCCCGACGCCGAGGGCGCCGAGGTGCGCTTCGACTCGCGCATGGTCGCGCTCGCCGGCAGCCGCCTGGCCGGTTCGAAGGACTTCGGCCCCGACGGCCGGCTCGTCGCCGATGCGGGCGACGTGCGCCTGCTGGACCAGGCGCAGGCCGAGGCGGTGGCCCGGGCCGTCGCGGACGCGGCGTTCACCGTCGTCTCGATGGAGACCAAGCCGTACCGCCGCCGCCCGCAGCCGCCGTTCACCACCTCGACGCTGCAGCAGGCGGCCGGCAACCGCCTCGGCATGAGCTCGCGCCAGACGATGCGCGCGGCCCAGGGGCTGTACGAGAACGGCTACATCACGTACATGCGCACCGACTCGGTCACGCTGTCGCAGGAGGCGATCACCGCGGCCCGCGGCGCGGTCGAGCAGCATTTCGGCAAGGCGTTCCTGTCCGACGCGCCGAAGCAGTACACGACCCGCACCGCCGGCGCCCAGGAGGCGCACGAGTGCATCCGCCCGGCCGGCGCGCGCTTCCGCGACCCGGCCGAGCTGGCGACCAAGGTCCCGGCGGACCAGCTGCGGCTGTACACGCTGATCTGGCAGCGCACGCTCGCCTCGCAGATGGCCGACGCGACCGGCTCGACCGCGACCGTGCGGCTGTCCGCGCCGGCCGGCGAGCTGGGCGAGGCGATCTTCCAGTCCTCCGGCACGGTCATCGAGTTCCCCGGCTTCATGAAGGCGACCGGCGAGGGGCGCCGCGCCGCCGAGCGCGCGGACAAGGCCGGCACGGCTGACGGGTCCGCCCCGGCCGATAGCTCCAAGGCCGCCGACGAGAACGCCTCGCTGCCGCCGATGGCCACCGGCGACGAGCTGCACGCCACCTCCGTCGAACCCGACGGCCACGAGACGCAGCCGCCCGCCCGCTACACCGAGGCGTCGCTGGTGCGCACGCTGGAGGCCAAGGAGATCGGCCGCCCGTCGACCTACGCGAGCATCATCTCCACGATCATCGACCGCGGCTACGTGTATGAGCGCGGCCGCGCGCTGATCCCCTCCTGGCTGGCGTTCGCCGTCACCCGGCTGCTGGAGACGAAGTTCCCCAAGTACGTCGACTACCAGTTCACCGCCGACATGGAGAACGGCCTCGACCAGATCGCCCACGGCAAGGAGCGCGGCAAGGACTGGCTGACCCGCTTCTACTTCGGCTCCGGCGAGGGCGCGGCCGCCAACGCCGACGAGGCGCACGCCGGCCTGCAGCAGCAGGTCGCGCAGCTGGGCGAGATCGACGCCCGCGCCATCAACACGATCGACATCGGCGACGGCCTGCACGTGCGCGTCGGCCGGTACGGCCCCTACCTCGAGGACACGCGCAACCTGGACGCCGAGGGCAACCCGAAGCGCGCCTCCCTGCCCGACACGCTCGCGCCCGACGAGCTGACCGTCGAGGTCGGGCACGAGCTGATCGAGCAGAACGCCGGCGGCCCGCGCGAGCTGGGCAAGGACCCGGCCACCGGCGGCACCGTCGAGGTGCGCACCGGCCGCTTCGGCCCGTACGTGGCGTTGGTTCCGCCTGCCGAGGCCGGGGGCCGGGAGGGCGCCGCGGCCGAGCCCAAGGCCGGCTCCAGGCGCGCCGGTCGCAAGGCCGCCGCGCCGAAGCCGAAGATGGCCTCGCTGTTCAAGACGATGACCCCCGAGACCATCACGCTGGAGGACGCGCTGCGGCTGCTGAGCCTGCCGCGCGAGCTCGGCACCGTCGAGGAGACGAACGCCGAGACCGGCGAGGTCTCGCAGGCGAGTATCACCGCCAGCAACGGCCGATACGGCCCGTACCTGACCAAGACCGCCGCCGACGGCAAGACCGAGACGCGTTCGCTGGGCAGCGAGGACGAGATCTTCACCGTCGACCTGGAGAAGGCCAAGGAGCTGTTCGCCCAGCCGAAGTACGGCCGCGGCCGCGGGCGCGGCGCCGCCAAGCCGCCGCTGCGCGAGCTGGGCCCCGATCCGGAGAACGGCAAGCCCGTCACCATCAAGGACGGCTTCTACGGCGCGTACATCACCGACGGCGAGACCAACCGCACGCTGCCCAAGCAGTACACGCCCGAGTCGATCGAACCGGCCGAGGCCTTCCGCCTGCTCGCCGAGAAGCGCGCCGCCGGACCGGCCAAGCGCCGCACCCGCCGCGGCGCGACGGCGAAGAAGACCACGACCAGGAAGACGGCGGCGAAGTCGACGGCCAAATCCACAGCCAAGAAGTCCACGACGGCGCGCAAGTCCGCGGCCGGCACCAAGGCCAAGGCCGAATAGCCCGCATTCCTCCGGATTGTGCGGGCGGCCGGCGGGATCCGCCGCGCCGGCTACGAGCGGCTCGATGGTCTCCCGGGCCGCACGGCGGTGGATACGGCGGGCACGGGCCTGGAACCACCGGCTCGATGATTGCCCGGGCCGCACGGCGGTTGGCGCCGCCGCGTTCGGCGGCCGCATCCCCGCCCGGGGCGGAAGTCGCCGGGGTTTGCCGGGATTCGCCTGGCTCGCCGGGTCGGAGCCGTTCGGACCGGGGCGGTTCATGCGGGAGCGTGCGGGCGCCACACGGACCGGTCCCGGAGTGTTGGCCGGACGCGGTGTGTAGTCTTGGTGGAACCGTATGAAAGGGGAGCCGATGGCAGGGCTGTTCATCTCGTTCGAGGGCGTCGACGGCGTGGGCAAGACCACGCAGGTCGCCCGCCTGCGCGACCACGCCCTGTCGATGGGCCTCGACGTCGTCGTGACCCGCGAGCCCGGCGGCACGCCGCTCGGCAAGGCCCTGCGCCGGCTCCTGCTGCACGGGGTGCCCGCCGAACCGAACGATGACGGGTCGCCCGCCCGCGCCGCCGACATCGCCCCGCGGACGGAGGCGCTGATCTTCGCCGCGGACCGTGCCCAGCATGTGGCGGAAACGATCCTGCCCGCCCTGGAGCGCGGCGCCGTCGTCATCACCGACCGATACCTCGATTCGTCGCTGGCCTACCAGGCGGGCGGGCGAGAGCTGACCGCCGCGCAGATTCGCTCGCTGAGCCTGTGGGCCACCAACGACCTGCTGCCCGGGCGCACGTATCTGCTGGACATGGACCCCGCGCTCTCCCACGAGCGGCTGACCCATAGCGCCGACCGCATGGAGTCGGCGGGGGACGGGTTCCAGGAGCGCACCCGCCGGGCGTTCCTCGACCTGGCCCAGGCCGAGCCCGATCGCTTCCTCACCGTCGACGCGTCGCGGAGCATCGCGCAGGTGTGGTCCGCCATCCGCGCCGATTTCGACGCCCTCGTCGCGCAGGAGCCCGGAATCGCCGCCACGGCCGCGCGTCGCGCGGCGACGGCACCCGGTCCGGACGCGCGTCCCGCGGACGGAGGTGCCCGATGAGCGTGTGGGACGCCATCGTCGGCCAGAGGCAGGCCGTCGAGCAGCTCAAGGCCGTCGCCTCGGGCGACCCGAAGGCCATCGCGCAGTCCTGGCTGATCTGCGGACCCCCGGGGTCCGGCCGCTCGAACGTGGCGCGCGCCTTCGCCGCCGCGCTGGAAAGCCCCGACCACGGCCTGGGCGACGAGCCCACGCGCGTCAGCCGGCAGGTGCTCGCCGGCACGCATCCGGACGTCGCCGTGCTCGCCACCGACAAGGTGACCATCGGCATCGACGAGGTGCGCGGCCTGATCGCCACGTCCGAGCAGATGCCGAGCACCGCGCCGTGGCGCATCATCATCATCGAGGACGTCGACCGCATGCTCGAACGCACGACGAACGTGCTGCTCAAGGAGATCGAGGAGCCGAGCGAGCACACGATCTGGCTGCTGTGCGCCCCCAGCGCGCAGGACGTGCTGCCCACCATCCGCTCACGGACCCGCATCGTGAGCCTGGCCGTGCCGTCCAACCAGGCGGTGGCGGCGTTCCTGGAGCGCGAGGCGGGCGTCGAGCCCCGGCTGGCCTCACGCGCCGCGCGGCTGGCGGAGGGGCATATCGGCGTCGCGCGGCTGTACGCCACGCAGGACCGCGTGCTGGCCGACCGCGACGACCTGGTGGTCGGCGTGCTCGGGCTGCGCCGGGCGTCCGACGCGGTGCTGCTGGCCGGCAATCTCATCGAGAACGCGCAGGGGCAGGCGAAGGACGACGTCGACCGCCAGGCCGCCGAGGCGGAGGCCGACTTCCGGCGCGTCAACGGGCTGGGGGAGAAGGACCGGATCCCCACGGCGCTGCGCGGCGCGTACAACGCGATCGCCAAGAAGGACGAGCTCAGGCGCCGGGCGACCCGCCGCAGCCGCGACGTGCTCGACCGCGCGCTGAACACGGTCGCGAGCATCTACCGCGACGTGGCCGTGCTGCAGAACAACGCCGAGGACGCGGTCGGGCTGATCAACCTGGAGAACCGCGAGGCGATCACCGAGCTGTCGGTGCGGCTGACGCGCGCGGGCGCCGTGGAACGGCTGGAGGACATCGCCGTCGCCCGCCGCCGGCTCAACGGCAACGGCAACCCGACCCTGGTGTTCGAGGCCCTGTTCTGCGCGCTGATTGCGTGATCCGGTCCGGGCCGGCCTGATTCCAACCCCGACCGGTCCGGCCTTGTCCGGGTCTGCCCTTGTTGTTCAGAGCCCTTGGTCGATTCCGGTTCTGGTCCTATTCCTGGCCGGTGCCGGTCGGTGCCGGGGCCTGGGCAGGGCCGCAGACTTCGGCGGATGGTCCGCGGGCAAGGGCGGAATCCCGCCGCTCCCCGCACACCATCCGCCGAAGTCCGCGGGAGACGACCGGAACGGACGCCGAAGGCCCCGGCGCATCATCACTCGGTCAGATGCGCCGGGGCCTTCGACGCCGGCGGTCGAGACGGTCAGCGATACCAGACCTGGGCCTCGAACGGCCGCAGCGTCCGCGCGTCGGCCGGGGCCTCGTCGTAGTTGCCGATCATGAGCTTGAAGCCCTCGGTCGACGGGGCGTCGCGCCACCGGTAGTCGCGGCCGTAGAAGTTCGCGACCATGATCAGCTCGTGGCCCTCCCAGGTCCGGCGGTAGGCGAACACCTGCGGATCGTGCTCGGCGAGCGGCTCGATGTCGCCGTAGGCGATGACGTCGAGCTCCTTGCGCAGCGCGACCAGGCGCCGGTAGTAGTGGTACACCGAATCCGGGTCCGCCACCTCGGCGGCGGCGTTGATGCGCGTGTGGTTGCCGTTCACGCCGAGCCACGGGCCGGGGCCGTCGGGCGCGGTGAAGCCCGCGTACCGCGAGTCGTCCCACTGCATCGGCGTGCGCGCGTTGTCGCGCGAGTGGATCTGCACGATGCGCAGCGCGTCGGCGGGCTTGAGGCCCCTGTCCTGCAGGATCCGGTAGTAGTTCAGGCTCTCCACGTCGCGGAACTGGTCGATGGACGTGAAGTCGGTGTTGGTCATGCCCAGCTCCTCGCCCTGGTAGATGTAGGGCGTGCCGCGCAGGCAGTGCACCACGGTGGCCAGCATCGTGGCCGACTCCTTCCAATGGCGCTCGTCGTCGCCGAAGCGGGTGACCACGCGCGGCTGGTCGTGGTTGCACCAGAACACGGCGTTCCACGCGTCGTGCTCGGCCATCTTGGTCTGCCACTCGAACATGATCCTCTTGAGCTTGCCGAAGTCGGCGGGCACCAGCACCCACTTCTCGTTGCCCATGAAGTCGACCTTGAGGTGGTGGAAGCTGAACACCATCGACAGCTCGCCGGTGGTGCGCCCCGCGTACCGGTAGCAGTTCTCGATCGTCGTGCTCGACATCTCGCCGACCGTCACGAACTTCGGGTCGCCGCCGAACGTGGCCGCGTTCATCTCCTGCAGGTACTGGTGGATCTTCGGCCCGTCGGTGTAGAAGCGGCGGCCGTCGCCGGTCTCGTCGTCCTCGAACGCGCCCTTGCTGATCAGGTTGATCACGTCGAAGCGGAAGCCGCGCACGCCCTTGTCCATCCAGAACCGCAGGATCTTCTGGATCTCCTTGCGCACGTTCTCGTTCTCCCAGTTCAGGTCGGCCTGGGTGGGGTCGAACAGGTGCAGGTAGTACTCGTCGAATTCGGGCACGTACCGCCAGGCGCTGCCGCCGAACTTGCTCTCCCAGTTGGTGGGCGGGTCGCCGTTCGGCTTGCCCTTGCGGAAGATGAAGAAGTCCTTGTAGTACGGGTCGCCGGCCATCGCCCTGCGGAACCACTCGTGGTCCGTGGAGACGTGGTTGAAGACCATGTCGAACATCAGGCCGATGCCGCGTTTGTCGGCCTCGGCGATCAGCGTCTCGACGTCCTCCATCGTGCCGTAGGCCGGGTCGACGTTGTAGTAGTCGGCCACGTCGTAGCCGTTGTCGTGCTGCGGGGAGACGAAGAACGGGGTCGACCAGATGTAGTCGACGCCCAGGCCCGCGATGTAGTCGAGCTTCGAGATCACGCCCTTGAGGTCGCCCAGGCCGTCGCCGTTGGAGTCGCAGAAGGACTTCGGGTAGATCTGGTAGACGACGCTTCTGCGGAAGTCGGGTTCGTTGGTGCTGCCCATCGTTGGACACCTGTCCTTTCGTATGTCGTTCGTAAGTCGTTCGTGTGTCGGGATCGGGTCGGGGTGGGCGCGCGGCGGCGGAAGGATGCGTCGCCGCCGCGCGCACGGCTCACCAGGTGATGACCGGGGTCACGCCCGCCTGGGACGGGATGCCGGTGTGCATCGTCATCGCGCCGGCGTTGCCCGGGCTGGTGACGATCAGCATCGTCGTGGTCGGATGGCCGGCGGCCCTGATCTTCTCCGGGTCGAACTCGATCAGCGGGTCGCCGCGGCGCACATGGTCGCCGCCCTTGACGAACAGGCGGAAGCCGTCGCCGCCCATCGCCACGGTGTCGACGCCCACGTGGATGAGCAGCTCGACGCCGTTGGCCAGCGTCAGGCCGCAGGCGTGGCCGGTGTCGGCCATGACGACGGTGACCTCGGCGTCGGCCGGCGCGCGCACGACGGTGCTGGTCGGCTCGAACGCCACGCCGTCGCCGACGATCTTGTTCGAGAACACCTCGTCGGGCACCTGCTCCAGCGGGATGACCGTGCCGTCGAGGATGGCGGTGGCGGCGTCGGTGGCGTCGGAGACCTCGGCGGGACGGTCATCCCGCTGGAGCAGG
>NZ_JAHBBD010000037.1 GCF_019331775.1 Bifidobacterium phasiani | reverse complement strand
CTCGGCTTCACCAACCTCGGCAACTACATCACCAGAAGCCTCCTGCACGCCGGAGGATTCAGACAAACCATACGGGAACGAATCTCACAACCATGAACCCGACACACACGAAAACCGGAAGAGCCGGGATACCACTACTGGTCCTTGGAATTCGAACCCGCAATGCGGGAAGACCGCATAATAAGCAGTCTTGCCTGGCTGTAGCATCACCGTTTCATCCGCCGCGCCGATGCCTGGGGCGGCGGATGAAACGGCTGCAACCCCGATGCCACCGACCGATCGCCCTGAACCAACACGCCCGGTTCCTATGGGTCCACAGCGAGTCCACTCCGTGCCCACATCCTGCCCACATCTTGCCCACATTTTCGGGAAACCCCAGTGAACCCGAGTAGACCGGAGGGCATCGGCGAGGTGGCGTGAGCCCTACTCTCGCTTAGCAAAAGAGCCGGTTCCCGTTGATTCGGGAACCGGCTCAATCCGTGTCCGGAGCGGGACTTGAACCCGCACGCCTGTATAAATAGGCACTAGCACCTCAAGCTAGCGCGTCTACCATTCCGCCACCCGGACAGGTGCCTTCAGGCAACGAACAGAAACTATAGCACGTCACAGGACGAATGCAAATCGGCGTGTCGCGCGATTGGGGGCGGTGTGTAGCCTAGGAGACATGACCGAACCCCTATTCCTGCTCGACCCCGAGCACGACGACGTCCCCGTGAACAGCGACGAGATCCACACCGGCTGGAAGATCACGCTTCCCCAGCGCGTGCGGCGGCACGCGATCCAGGCCATGCGCCTGCGCGACGGCGACGGGCTGGCCCTGTCGGACGGCCGCGGCCTGCGCATCCGCGCCGTGCTCGCCGACGCCGAGCAGGGGCTGGCCGAGGTGCTGGAGTTCGGCCGGGTGCCCCGCCCGGTCACCCGGCTGGGGCTCATCCAGGCGCTGGCCAAGAACGGCCACGACGAGCAGGCCATCGACGTCGCCACGCAGATCGGCGTCGACCGCGTCGTGCCGTGGCAGTCCGACCGCTCGATCGCCAAATGGAAGGAGGGGCGCACCGACCGCAAGTGGCGCCAGGTCCTGGAGGCGGCCACCGAGCAGTCGCGCCGCCGCTGGGTCCCGCGGCTGGACGCGTGCATGTCCAGCAGGGACGTCGTGGCCGAATGCCGGCGCGCTTGCGTGCACGGCGATCTGGTCATCGTGCTGCACCAGGACGCGACGCGCACCTGGTCCGAGGTCGAGCGCTCGGTCGCCGAGCTGGCCGACCGCTGCCTGGCCGACGGCAGGCCGCGCACCGTCAACGTCGTGGTGGGCCCCGAGGGCGGCATCGCGGACGACGAGGTGGAGGCCTTCACCAAGGCCGGCGCCGAATGCTGCGTGCTCGGCGAGAACATCCTGCGCGCCTCGGCGGCCGGGCCGGTGGCGCTGTCGCTGCTGTCCCGCGCCCTGGGCCGGTACGCGTGACCGGCGCCGGCGGTTCTCGCGCGTTCGCCGGCAGCGGCGCAATATCCGAGCGGCGCAATAGCATGGATGCGGGAAACCGATCCGGGCGGGACCCGGAAGACCCAAGGAAGGAAGCATCATGAGCGAGCCCGATTGCCTGTTCTGCAAGATCATCGCCGGCGAGGTCCCCAGCGAGAAGGTGTACGAGGACGACGCCGTCTACGCGTTCCGCGACATCAACCCGAAGGCCAAGGTCCATGTCCTGGTCGTGCCGCGCAGGCACCTGGCCAACGTGGCCGAGCTGGCCGAGGCCGATCCGCAGCTGCTCGCGCACATGGTCGGCGTCGCCAGGTCGATCGCCGACGAGAGCTTCCACGGCGACTACCGTCTCATCTTCAACTCCGGCCGCGACGCCGGGCAGACCGTCTTCCACGTGCACGCGCACGTGCTCACCGGCGAGGTGCTCGACGAATAGCGCCGCCGGACGCCCCCATCAAGACACCGCATCATAGAAGGGTTGTTGTGGCCACCACTACACGCACCATCCCCATACCCACGCAGCTCGACCCCGTGGCCGTGCTCGGCCCCGTGGACGAGGTCATCCGGGAGGTCGAACGCGCCTTCCCGGACCTGACGATCATCGTGCGCGGCAACCGCGTGGCGATCATGTCCCGGTCCAAGCAGACCGAGGCCGACGCCGCGCGCGCCGAGGAGGTGATCAACACGATCATCCAGGCGGCGTACACCGCGCCGATGGACGCCGACACCGTGCGCCGCCTGCTCGACCAGGACGTGCTGCCGAACCGCGCGCGCCGGACCCACCCCGGGCACGGCGCCGCCGCCGAGACGCTGCGCGACGCGCTGCCCGAGCGGACGCGGCGCGACGAGGTCGCCGGGCACCGCAAGCCGCACGTCCCCGGGGTCATCGCCTTCGCCAACGGCACGCCGGTGCGCGCCAAGACGGCGGGGCAGATCGCCTACGTCAACGCGATCGAGACGCACACCATCACCTTCGCCATCGGCCCCGCCGGCACCGGCAAGACCTACCTGGCCGTTGCCAAGGCCGTGCGCGCGTTCCAGGACCGCAAGGTGCGCCGCATCATCCTGACCCGGCCGGCCGTCGAGGCGGGGGAGAGCCTGGGCTTCCTGCCGGGCACGCTGAACGAGAAGGTGGACCCGTACCTGCGGCCGCTGTACGACGCGCTGTCCGACATGCTCGGGCCCGACCAGCTGCGGCACTACATGGACGACGGCACCATCGAGGTGGCGCCGCTGGCCTACATGCGCGGCCGCACGCTCAACGACGCGTTCGTGATCCTCGACGAGGCGCAGAACACCACCGAGCAGCAGATGAAGATGTTCCTGACCCGCCTCGGCTTCAACACCACGATGGTGATCACCGGCGACGTCACGCAGATCGACCTGACCGTGCCGCATTCCGGGCTGGCGTCGATCGAGCGCATCCTGGGCGGCATCGACGACATCGCGTTCGCGCACCTCGAAGCGTCGGACGTGGTGCGCCACGCGCTGGTCGGCCGCATCGTCGAGGCGTACGACCGCCACGCCTCGGACATCGGCCGCGACGCCGGCGCCGGGCGGCGGGCACGACACGGAAAGGACTCCGATGAGCGTTGAAGTGACCAATGAGACCGAATGGATCATCGACCCCAAGGTGTTCTCCGACCTGGGCGTGTGGGTGCTGGACCAGATGCGCGTGAGCACGCAGTCCGACCTGGCGATCATGTTTGTCGACCCCGAGCCGATCGCCGATCTGCACATGCGGTGGATGAACCTCGAGGGGCCCACCGACGTGATGAGCTTCCCGATGGACGAGCTGCGGCCGGGCGACGGGCGCACGCTGGTCGAGGGGATCCTCGGCGACATCGTGATCTGCCCGTGGGTGGCCGCGCAGCAGGCCGCCGCGGCCGGGCACTCCACGATGGAGGAGATGATGCTGCTGACCATCCACGGCATCCTGCACCTGCTCGGCTACGACCACGTCACGCCGGCGCAGGAGCGCCAGATGTTCGGCCTGCAGCGCCAGCTGCTGCTGACGTTCTTCGCGCTTCGCCAGGGGGCGAACGCGCAGGCGACCCTGCCCCCGGGCACCCCGGACGAGCTGGCCGCGTACGACGAGCGCCACCGCATCACCCGCGGCGGCAAGGAGCACTGATCGACGATGGGAATCGACGACCCGTCATTCATACCCGTGATCGCGGCGCTGGCGGTGGTGGCGCTGATGCTGGTCTGGCTGTCGCTGACGATGGCCTCCGCCGAGGGGGCGGTGCCGCGCGTGACCCGCGCGAGCCTGAACAACCTGATCCTCGATGCGCGCACCGACCAGGAGACCAGCCAGTTCGCCCGGATGAAGCGCATCGAGCGCATCCACAAGGTGCAGAAGCTCATCGTCGACCGGCACGCCACCGCCGGGTCGTGCGCCTTCTTCCGCATCGCGTGCAACGTGCTGGACGGCGTGCTGGTGATGTGCATCGCCTCGCTGTGCGGCGCGCCGCTGTGGCTGGAGCTGGTCTGCGGCGTCCTGGTCGCGCTGGCGATCGCCGTGGTCTCCATCCTGGTGCGCCCGCGTTCGGTGGGCGCGCTCAAGCCGGTCGACATCATGATCGGGCACGCCACGCTGGTCTCCGTGGCGGTGGCGCTCACCCCGTTCGCCCGCATCGGCGGGCAGGGCCAGCAGAAGCGACGCCGCCGGGCCGAGCTCTCCGACGACGAGGAGCTGGAGAAGCTGCAGATCGAGCAGGGCAAGGCGACCATCGACCGGCTGGTCGAGACCGGCGACTTCGACCCGGAGGTCTCCGAGATGCTGCGCAACGTGCTGACGCTGTCGGAGACGCTGACCCGCGAGATCATGGTGCCGCGCACCGACATGATCTGCATCCAGCGCGACCAGACGCTGGAGTCGATGCTCAGGCTGTGCTCGCGCTCCGGCTTCTCGCGCATCCCGGTGATCGGCGAGGACGTGGACGACCTGATCGGCGTGGCCTACCTCAAGGACGCCGTGCGCGCCACCGCGTTCAACCCCGCCACCCGCGACCGCAGCGTCGGCACGATCTGCCGCGACCCGCTGCTCGTGCCCGAGTCCAAGCCGGTGGACGACCTGTTCCACGAGATGCAGCGCAAGCGCCAGCATGTGGCCGTCGTCGTCGACGAGTACGGCGGCATCGCCGGCCTGGTGACCATCGAGGACACCATCGAGCAGATCGTCGGCGAGCTGGAGGACGAGCACGACCGCACCCAGCACGCCGACCCGGTGAGGATCGGCGAGCACCGGTGGAGCATGCCGGCGCGCACGCCGATCGCCACGCTGGGCGAGCTGTTCGAGATCGACATCGACGAGGACGACGTCGACACCGTGTACGGCCTGCTGACCAAGCTGCTGGGCTGCGTGCCGATCGTCGGCGCGTCGGCGGTGACGCGCGGGCTGCGCCTGACCGCGGTGGACTCCGCCGGACGGCGCAAGAAGGTGTCGACGATCGTGGCCGAGCCCGCGCACGTCGAGGCCGACGCGGATACTGACGAGAACGGCGGGGACGCCGCCGACGCGGACGCGGAGGAGCGCCGCCGCGACAACAGGCACGAGAGCAAGCACGACAAGGAGTCGAGGGAACAGTGACTAGCGAGGATCGTCAGCAGGACGGGCAGGCCTACAGGTCGGGATTCGTGGCCGTGGTGGGCCGGCCGAACGTCGGGAAGTCGACGCTGATCAACGCGCTGATCGGCACGCAGATCGCCATCGCGTCGTCGCGGCCGGAGACCACGCGCAAGGCGATCCGCGGCATCCTGACCACCGACCACGCGCAGATCGTGCTGGTGGACACGCCCGGCATCCACCGCCCGCGCACGCTGCTGGGGCAGCGCCTGAACGACGTGGTCGACGAGTCGCTGTCCGACGTGGACGCCGTGGCGTTCCTGCTGCCCGCCGACCAGGGCATCGGCCCCGGCGACAAGCGCATCCTGAGCCGTCTGCGCGCCGAGTTCGCCGTCAAGCGCGACGACGGCACCTTCGAGTGGAAGGTGCCGATTGTGGCCGTCGTCACCAAGATCGACGAGCTGGGCCGCGAGCAGCTGATGGCCAAGCTGCTGGAGATCAACGCCTTCGCCGACTTCACCGAGATCGTGCCGGTGAGCGCGCTCAAGCACGACAACCTGGCCGAGGTGCGCGACGTGCTCATCGGGCTCATGCCCGAAGGGCCGCAGATGTACCCGGCCGACCAGATCACCGAGGAGCGCCCCGAGGACACGATCGCCGAGCTGGTGCGCGGCGCGTTCCTGGAGGAGCTGGACGACGAGCTGCCGCATTCGCTGGCGGTGGTCGTCGACTCCATCGAGTACCCGTCGGACAACGAGACCGGCGCGGCCTACGACGGCAAGGCGCACGTCATCGTGTCGATCTACGTGGAGCGAGACTCGCAGAAGCCGATCATCATCGGCAAGGGCGCCTCGCACCTGGTGCAGGTCAAGAAGAAGCTGCGCACGCCGGTCAACCGCATCGTGGGGCAGAAGGCCAGGCTCGACCTGCACGTCAAGGTCGCCAAGGGCTGGCAGTCCGACCCCAAGCAGCTCGAGCGCCTCGGCTTCTGAGCTTTCCGAGCCGTGTCGTTTCCGGTTGTCCCGCATGGACGGCATGGCCGGCGGCACGAACGATCGGATCCAGTGCCGCGGTATTCCCGACCGGCCGCATCATGTGCCACCGCCGGTCCTGCCGTCCGCCTGGGCCGGCCGGACCGGCGGCCGGTGCTTCCGTCGTCGACGTTCGCGCGGCGGCCGCGCCTCCGAGTCCCCGGCGTTTATGTGCGTCACACGCTTTGCATCGGCCGACCAGCGCCCGTGCGCTCCGTGTGCCTGGCACCGGCGCTCCCAGCGTAGACATTCCCGGCTCAGGTGTTCTGTTCTCAGCGTCGGTTTTGGTTGATAAACAAGGGCGGGACTGCGTTTTACCCGACGCTGGAGCGAGCCCAGTGTCGGTTCGGTAGCACCCCTGTGGCCGGTGGTGCTACCGAACCGGCGCCAATTCGCCGTCCACCTTCGGGGTCGGGCATATCGGGCGCGATTTACCGTGAGGCCCCGATGCGCCGAACCTGGGATTTGGCATATCGGACACAACGTACGGTGCGGGACCGGCGCGCCGGGACCCGAATCGGCAATCGGACGCAACTACAGTGAGGTCCCGGTGCGATTGACATGCGCCGGGACCTCACTGATGAAACGTGCGTTCCGTGGCCGGGCGGTGGAGCCCACGCCCCGGACCTCATCCTGCCACACGGGCAGTGTCTTCCGTGACCAAGCGGGTGGCTCCACCTCGGAACCGGATCGGCCCGGAGAAGGGCCTCACCGCTTCGTGGTGTACATCTGTGTGTTGAGCAGGGTGGCGTAGCGGCGGATCACCTTCGGTCGGATCACCTTCATCGAGGCGGTCATCAGGCCGTTCTCCTGCGTGAACTCCTCGGGCAGGATGATGAACTTGCGCACCGACTCCGCGCGGGAGACGCCCTCGTTCGCCTGGTCGATGTAGCGCTGTACCTCGGCGCGCACCACGGCGTTCACGGCGGCTTCCTCCAGCGGCATGTCGCGGTCCAGGCCCTTCGACTCCAGCCACGGGCGCAGCGCCTCCTCGTCGAGGGTGACCAGCGCCGAGATGAACGGGCGCTTGTCGCCGAGCACCAAGGCCTGCGAGACGAACTCGCAGCGCTGGATGATCTCCTCGATCGGACGCGGCGCGACGTTCTTGCCGCCCGCGGTGATGATGAGGTCCTTCTTGCGGCCGGTGATGTACAGGAATCCCTCGTTGTCGATGCGGCCCAGGTCGCCGGTCGAGTACCAGCCGTCGGCGGAGAACGAATCGGCCGTGGCCTCAGCGTTCTTGTGGTAGCGGGGGAACAGCGCGGTGCCCTTGACCTGGATCTCGCCCTCTTCGCCGATGCGCAGGCTGAAACCGGGGTAGGGGATGCCGACCGAGCCCTCCTTGAACGGGGTGCCGAGCGGGTTGAACGCGCACGGCGCCGTCGTCTCGGTCAGGCCGTAGCCCTCGTACACCGGGATGTTCGCGCCGCGGAAGAACGCCAGCAGCTCCGGATCCAGCGGGGCGCCGCCGGCGACGATCCATTGGGCGCGGCCGCCGAGCACCTGGCGCAGCTGCGCGTAGACCATCGGGTCGAACGCGGCGCGGCGCGCCTTGGTCAGCGCGCTCACCTTGCCCTGCTGCTGCTCCTTCATGTAGTTCTGCGCGGCGACCACGGCCGCGGCGAACGCGACGCCCTTGACGCCGTGGCCGGCCTTCTGCGAGGCGGCGTTGTACACCTTCTCCAGCACGCGGGGGACCACGATCATCACGGTCGGACGGGCCTCCTGCAGGTCGGAAATCAGCGTGGAGATGCCCTGCGCGATGTAGATGCGCAGGTTGCTGGCGACGACGATGTAGTTGATGGCGCGGGCGAAGGTGTGCGCCTGCGGCAGGAACAGCAGCACCGAGCCGCTCTTGCGGTTGAGCAGGTCCGGCATGTACGGCGGCAGCGTCAGCGCGGTGGTGCAGTAGTGCTCGTGCGTCATCTCCACGCCCTTGGGCGCGGCCGTGGAGCCGGAGGTGTACACGATCGAGCACAGGTCGGTCTTCTTCACCGAGTCGATGCGCGCGTCGAGCTCCTCGTCGCCGACCTGGTCGCTGTAGGCGCGGATCTGGTCGAGGCCGCCGGTCTCCAGGCACAGGATCGACTCCAGCGACGGGCACTCCTCGAGCGTGCCGTCGGCCTTGTCGCGCATCTCGGTCGTCTCGACGATGAGCAGCTTGGCGTCGGAGTTGTCGATGATGTTGCGGATCTGCTCGGCGGAGTCGGTCTCGTAGATCGTGGCCAGCACGCCGCCGCACGCCATGACGGCGGCGTCGATGAGGTCCCACTCGTAGCTGGTGCGGCACATGAACGCCACCGTGTCGCCCTTGTCCAGGCCGCACTGCATCAGGCCCTTGGCCGTGACGCGCACGTCCTGGAGGAACTCGTTGGCGGTCTTGGTGACCCAGGCGTCGCCGACCTTGTAGGTGTACAGCGGATCGTCGCCCATGCGCGCGGCGCGGTCCGCGTACAGGTCGTAGATCGACATGCCCTCGTCCAGCGGCGGGATGCCCTCGGTGCGCGCGGTCAGCAGGCCGGTCTCGGGGTCGACGAACACGTCGGTGGGGCGCTCGTGGCCCCATTCCACGGAGTTGGGCAGCTCGACCCCGCTCGCCTCGGCGGCCGTCGCCGGCGCGTAGTCGGGGCCTTCGACCGAGTCGTCGCCGACTGGGTGCACGAAATCGTCGCCGAGATGCAGCGCCTTCTGGGTCAGGGTCGCGGCGGCCTTCTTTACCGAGGTGATGACAGACACGTGAATACTCCTTCTAGTGGCCTCTCCTGACGAAGTGTAATCGCTGCGCCCGGACACGTCACCTTACGGTAGCGTAGGAACCCGCCCGTCCCGTCGGGCCCGCGCGGGCACGGCCCCCGGCCCCCGCCCCCGAGCGCGCAATCCGTCTTTTGGGACGCCCCGCGGCGATGGTCGGCTCCTCCGATACACTGTAAGGCTGTAATGCACACCATCTTCTCTTTAGTGTGAAAGAAAGAGGAAAGGGCTCATATGGCTGAAACAGCACAAGCCGCCGTGGTGTTCGGCGTCCTGAACGAGACGTCGGAGCACGAGTCCCGCGTCGCGCTGACGCCGGACATCGTCACGCGGTTGCGCAAGGCAGGCGTCTCCTGCCTGATCGAACGCGGCGCCGGCGCCGCCGCAGGATACATGGACGAGGACTACGCCAAGACCGGCGCCGAGGTGCTCCCCGCCGACGAGGTGGTCGCCCGCGCCGACGCGCTGGGCTTCGTCGACCGCCCGGACGCCGATCTGATCGCCAAGGTCAAGAAGGGCACCTGGATCATCGGCATGCTCGGGTCGTTCACCGACACCGACTACGTCGCCTCGCTCGAACAGGCCGGCCTGGTCGGCGTCGGCATCGAGAAGCTGCCGCGCCAGCTCAGCTCCGCGCAGTCGATGGACGAGATGACCTCGCAGAACTCCGTGATGGGCTACAAGGCCGTGCTGGTCGCCGCCAACGCCTACGGCTCGTTCTTCCCGATGATGACCACCGCCGCCGGCACGATCCGCCCGGCCAAGGTGCTCGTGCTCGGCGCGGGCATCGCCGGCCTGCAGGCCATCGGCACCGCCAAGCGCCTCGGCGCGGTCGTCACCGCGTACGACGTGCGCCCGGCCGCCCAGGGCGAGGTCGAGTCGCTCGGCGCGAAGTTCCTGGACCTGGGCCTGGACTTCTCCAAGGGCCAGGGCGAGGGCGGCTACGCCCGCCAGCTGACCGCCGAGGAGCAGGCCGCCCAGCAGGCCGCCGTCGACGAGAAGGCCGCCGGCTTCGACGTCATCATCACCACCGCCAAGGTGCCGGGCCGCAAGCCCCCGGTGCTGCTGACCAAGGCCGGCGTCGACGGCCTCAAGCGCGGCGCCGTGATCGTGGACTGCGCGGCGAGCGAGCTCGGCGGCAACGTCGAGGGCTCCGCGGTCGGCACGCAGGTGACCGACGGCGGTGTGACCATCATCGGCGCGCCGTACCTGGCCAGCGAGGTCGCCAACACCGCCTCGAACCTGCTGTCGCGCAACGTCGCCGACGTGCTCGCGCACTTCGTGCACGACGGACGGCTGTCCATGAACCTCGACGAGGAGCTGGACGACGCCCTCGTGGTCGCGGGCCGGACCAACTGAAGGAAGGGAGACCAGACATGGATATCGTCGTAGCGATCACCCTGTTCGTCCTCGCGCTGCTCATCGGCGTCGAGGTCATCGGCAAGGTCCCCGCGACCCTGCACACCCCGCTGATGTCGGGCGCCAACTCCATCCACGGCATCGTCATCGTCGGCGTGGTCATCGTGGCCGCGCACGCCACCTCGCCGCTCGCCTGGGTGTTCATCTTCCTGGCCGCCGTGCTGGGCACGATGAACGTCGTCGGCGGCTACGTGGTGACCGACCGCATGCTGGAGATGTTCAAGTCCGACAAGTCGAAGAAGGGAGAGGGCAAGTAAATGGGCACCCTCGCTGAAACCCTGAGCACGCCGCTGGGCGTGATCGAATGGTTCGTCTATCTGGTCTCGGCCGTGATCTTCGTGATCGGCCTGCACCTGATGAACTCGCCGAAGACCGCCCGCAAGGGCAACCTGATCTCCGCCGCCGGCATGGTCCTGGCCTGCGCGATGGCGTTCATCGTGCTGTTCGTCAATGAGATCTCCAACGGCTTCCGGCACGGCGTGGCCGTGGTGCTGCTCATCGTCGGCATCGCCATCGGCGCCGTGGCCGGCGTGGTCTCGGCCAAGAAGGTCAAGATGACCGACATGCCGCAGCTGGTCTCGATCTTCAACACCGTGGGCGGCGGCGCGGCCGCGCTCGTGGCGCTGAACGACATCCTGACCTCCGAGGGCCTGCCGACCATCGTGGTGCTGATCACCGCTGGCCTGGGCATCCTGATCGGCTCGGTCACCTTCTCCGGCTCGCTGGTCGCGGCCGGCAAGCTGCAGGGCCTGAAGTTCATGCGCAAGCTGACCATCCCGGCCAAGGGCGTGGTCAACGTCGTGGTCATCGTGCTGACGGTGGCCTCGTTCGTCATGCTGTGCGTGATGCCCGAGCAGCGCCTGCTGTTCAGCATCCTGACCACCGTGTTCGCGCTGGTCTACGGCCTGGTGTTCGTCATCCCGATCGGCGGCGCCGACATGCCGGTCGTCATCTCCGTGCTCAACGCCTGCACCGGCACCGCCGTGGCCATGAGCGGCCTGGCGATCAACAACATCGCCCTGATCGTGGCCGGCGCGCTCGTCGGCTCGGCCGGCGTGACCCTGTCCATCGACATGTCCAAGGCGATGAACCGCCCGCTGCTCAGCGTGCTCGCCGGCGGCTTCGGAGGCGGCTCGGCCGCCGCGGGCTCGGCCGACGGCCCGGAGGGCACGATGCGCGAGACCACCGCCGACGACGTGGCCGTGCAGCTCGTCTACGCGGAGAAGGTCATCTTCGTCCCCGGCTTCGGTCTGGCCCAGGCCCAGGCCCAGCGCGAGCTCGCCGACCTGGGCGAGCTGCTCAAGGGCCACGGCGTCGAGGTCTCCTACGCGATCCACCCGGTGGCCGGCCGCATGCCGGGCCACATGAACGTGCTGCTCGCCGAGGCCAACGTGCCCTACGAGGAGCTGATCGACCTGGACGACATCAACCCGCAGTTCCCGCAGGCCAACGTGGCGCTGGTCGTCGGCGCGAACGACGTGACCAACCCGGCCGCCCGCAAGCCCGGCACCGCGGTGTCCGGCATGCCGATCCTGGACGTGGACATGGCGCAGAACGTCGTCGTGATGAAGCGCGGCCGCGGCCGCGGCTACGCCGGCATCGAGAACGAGCTCTACTTCAAGGACAACACGCAGATGCTGTTCGGCGACGCGAAGGCCGGCCTGCAGGCCGTCATCGCCGCCGTCAAGGAGCTCATCAACTAAGGCCGCCGGCCCTGTCGGACAGGGCGCCGCCGCCGAAGGGCCGCGCACCGGATTCTGAACTGCGTCCCGTTTGTTGGACGTTGTTTATTAGGATACAGGGTCTAGGCTGTGAGGGACATGCTCCGGTATTCCTCCGGGGTGTGTCCCTCCAGTCGTATCTGGCGCCGTTTGGTGTTCCAG
>NZ_JAHBBD010000036.1 GCF_019331775.1 Bifidobacterium phasiani | reverse complement strand
GTTGGTTGGGTTATCCGACGGGTGATGAGTTGTCGGTGAGGGGTGGTGCGTCGCAGACGTTCCAGGGCGGTACGGTGTTCTGGAATGGTTCGACGGGGGCCACGCACGCCGTCAAGGGCGGGATCCTCAGTGCGTATGGAAGACTCGGCTATGAGCAGGGGTGGCTCGGTTTCCCCACGAGCGGGGAGATCGTCGACCCGCTGAGGTCCGGCGAGGTGTATCAGAACTTCCAACATGGTCAATTGCATTGGCGCCCGAACGGGACTACATACACCACCCGTTGATGATCGGTTGCCGGTTCTGGAAAACCAATGACGGGGGACGGCCGATAAGGCCGTCCCCCGTCATCATTCGTTGATGGCGAGCATCCGGGAATATCAGGGTGAAGAATAAAAATGACGAGAGCGCGGTGCTCTCGTCATGGGATGCACAAAGACCGATGAACTGCGATCAGTCCATCTTGAGGTAGTGCTTCCAGAACTTCACCGAGGTCAGCTCTTCGCGGGCGGCCGCGTACTCGGCGCGCAGACGATTGGCGTTTCTCTTGTAGTAGCGCAGGTCGCGATGGTAGCGCTTCATAATGGCGTCGAACCGCTTCGGGTCCTTGACACGGATGGCGCCCGAACGGTTGTACCAATCGATGACGATGAGGTACTTCTTGTTGCGGATCACGCCGGCCGGATACACCCAGCCCATCGCCGGAATGACGGCGTAGCCCTCGCCCTCGGTCTTGATGATGCGCTGGCCGTTGTCAGTGAGCAGATCATTGAGACGTTCCACTATATTGCGGGGCTTGTCGCTGTCGACCAACTGACGGTCGATCTTGGTCAGGTCAAAGCCTTCCAGCTCCGGATTGGCGTCGGCCTGCCGCTGCAGCTCGGCGAACGGCACCAGCTTCTCCTTGACCTTGTTGGCTCGCATGAACCGCTCCTCGGCAACGCCCATCTGCCTGATGAACCTCGGGCCCTTCAGGAAGTCCTCGAAGGCGTCCAGACACAGTTCGGCATTAGCATAGCCGAACTTCTTAAGCTCGAGGCGGATGTTGTTGTGCAGTTCGTACATGAAGTCGGAATTAGGGGCCATGCCGGTGGTCGCTTGGGCGATCATCGTGTTGCGCGTGGTCTGATACCGTTCCACAGCTGCGTTGTACCGGGCATGGAACGACATGTGCCACACGCACAGGCCATTCATCGACATGAACTTCGGCTGGCAGCGGATGCCATATTCCGCGTCATCGCAACGGACGAACACCGGGAGCGGCAACCCCTCGCGCTTGATGGTGGCGATCGGGATGCAGCAGTACCACCATGCGGCGTACCGCTGACCGCGCATCTCCTTGGTGGGCTGGAAGATCTCGTTATAGATCAAATCCTCGAACTTGGTCATACGCAGCGGAGGCTTCGTAGGTGAGAACGTGCCGGCCGGTGTCATGAAACCGATGTCTTCCCACTGATCTTCACCGATTTCGAGGTTCAGCATCGCGCCGCTGATAAATGCATCAGCATATTCGTCATTTACAAGCCGCAACAGGTTATAGGTGCGCTTGATGCTTTCGGGAGAGACCGCGACGTCGTCATCCATTAGCAGGATGTTGGTAGCCTGCGGGGTCTGTTCCATCGCTTCGATCATGCCGCAGGTGAAGCCGCCCGCGCCGCCGACGTTGTCGTTCGGGCGGACGTGCACTCGGTCGCTGCTCAGCGCTTCGGTGTCGAGGGTGCGGCCGTTATCGATCACATACATGTTGAAATGTCCGGCGATTTCGTCGTCGGAGGCCAGAATCTGGTCACGGACGAGACCGATGTTGCGTTCGATGAAGCGTTCTTTCTTGAAGGTCGTCGTCGCCAGAGCCAGCTCGACGTCGCGCAGGGATCCGTCGTAGTCGACGGTGTAGTAGCCATTGCGGATGGAGGCGTTGCCTTCGGTACGAATCACGAAGCCGACGATGACCATTTCGTCGGTGACGGTCAGCGGCAGGTCCACGGACTGCCAGTCGTCGGATGCCGGCACCTCGCGGAGGGTCCCGTCCACGGGGGTCGCGTGGGCGGAGAACGCGTCGCCCATCGTCTGCTCAATCGTGCAGGCCGCGCCTTTCAGTTCAAGATGCAGCGAGAATCCCTTGGCGATGGTGTATTCCCTCAGCTTCAGCACCGACAGCGAGTTGAAATACGTGGTGAAGTCGTATTCCCCGGCGCCGTACAGCACCCACTCCGACGTGCCCTTGTCGAACACGACTGGCTGGTCCGCGCTGCAGTACAAGGACGGGTATTTCAGCGACCGTGGATTGGTTTCCAACAGCACGTTGGCGAACTTCATAGTCGGCATAATATGACTCCTTAGATTCTTGCCCATTAGTACTCTACCAAAACCCCACCGGCCGGACGGGCGCTCCGGGCATGGATCGTCACGGATTGCGGCAGTCTGCGTCTTCGCCCGACATGAGTATAGTGGCGTCATTGCCCATGTCGTGAAGGACGCTTGGAAGAAACAGCTGGAGTCGTTATGAGTGCAACATTGACGGAGACCGCATCCACTGGCAAGAGGCCGCGCGGTGCGCGAAGAAAACTGCATATGACACCTATGCTGTGCGGCCTTGCAGTTGTGCTGTGCACGGTATTGGTGGAAATGGTCCTTTTCAACCTGCCCTTCTGGCAGACAATGAACGCTTCTCCAATCACGGTCGATGACTATGCGGTTGGAGAAGGCATCAGCCGTGACGGTGATACGCTGACGATTGAGTCGAACGACAACGCCTATATTGAAGTGAAAACGGACTCGACTATCGAGTATCTCTATATGGACCCGGGGGAGTCGCCGACGGACGTGACACTTCAATTCCAACTGGTTACGCAACATGTGGACAATACCGGCTGGTACACGGGAGAGACGACTAAATACATGAATCTCGCCTATGATGATTCCCGTTATGTTCGTGTCGGCGGCGAACACGATGGGGTGCGTATTAACTTCATCGGTGCGCAGGGGCAACAGCTGACGTTGCGACACATTGTGGTCAATCCGCAGATTCCTTTTTCCGTGAGTGTTCTGCGTGTGGCGCTCATTGCCGTGTGCCTGGTATATTGCCTGTTCCTGCGACCCGGTGCGGGAATCTACCGAATCCGTTTGTCGTCCCGTGTCGGTTCCATCCGGTGCCGGCAGACCTGGGTTCTTGCCGCGGTGACTGCGGTACAGCTGGCGATCGTATGCGGTGTGTGGCATTTCGCCGGCGGAGGTGATGCCGCGGCGTCATGGCCACAGCAGATTTTCGGTTTCACCACCGATTACGATCAGTACGCCCGTATGGGCGATGCTTTGTTGCACGGCCGGGTCTCGCTTGATCTGCCGGTATCGGACTCGCTGGCTTCTCTCGCGAATCCATATGATTCAGATATTCGCGGACAAGCTATGGGGGAGGGAGGCGGACCCATCTTCTGGGATCACGCGTTTTACGATGGGGAATACTATATGTATTTCGGCGTCGTCCCGGCGGTTCTGCTGTTCGTTCCGTTCCAGCTCATCACGGGGGGGTGGCTTGCCTCCACGTGGGCGATTCTGCTGCTCGGTTTGTTGACGACGGTGGCGATGACATGTTTTGTGGTGCAGGTTGCCGATAAGCTGTTTCGGCGCACCATCAGCTTGGGCGCTACGATTCTGGCCATTGTCGCATTGAACGCGGGATCGAGCATGTATTACCAACTGTTCACTCCGAATTTCTATGCGGTTCCCGGATTGGCTTCGCTGTGCTTCACCGTTGCCGGTCTGACGTTCTGGCTGATGTCCAAGAAGGGTGCGTCGGTTTCAAAAATACCGTTGGCGTTGGGATCCACGTGCATAGCGCTGAATCTTGGCTGTCGTCCCCAGTTTATTCTGGTCGCGGTGCTGGCCTTGCCGCTCTTCTGGGATGAATTGGTTCACCGGCGCCTGTTTTTCTCAAGGAAGGGTATCGGCAATACCGTCGCAGCGTTGCTGCCGTTTGTGGTGGTATTCACACCGTTGTTGGCTTATAACGCCATACGCTTTGGATCTCCGCTTGATTTCGGGGCGAACTACAATCTCACCGGTTTTGACATGACTGTGATGAAGACGCCCTTGATTGACATCATTCCGTTGCTGTTGTATTACCTGTTTCAACCGGCGAATATCACGATGGGCTTTCCGTTCGTCGGAACAACGCAGACGCCCTTGCCTCTTTGGGCTCCTGCGGAAGCCTCCGTCGGCGGAGTGCTGGCCATATGTCCGTTCTTGGTCGTCGTCTTTTTCGCCGTGTCGGCGTTCAGGACAGCGGACAACGCGATTCGACGGACCGCCTTTGGCGTGTTCCTTCTTGGACTGGTGATTCTCGTCGTCGATTGCTACATGACCGGTTTTGCTTGGCGTTATTATCTGGACTTTTCCTGGGCATTCTGCATCATCGCTGTCATGGTCGTCTTCCTGCATGATCGACGTCGTATGGAGGCTGTCGACTCGGTATCGACTGATGGAACGATTTTCTCGGCTGTGATATTGAGGGTCTTTTTCATCGGTGTCCTGTTGTCCGAGCTGTTCCAGTTCTTCTCATTGCTGGCTCCTGGGCGTATGACTCCGATGATTTCGGTTTGTCCGGACTTGTTCTATGAAGTAATGCGATGGTTCCTGGCATTGAATTGACGTAATCGGCAGAGGAGAAGGTTGTGCGTTCGGTGGCTGACACACAAAAAGCGAAACGGGATTGGCGATTCGAATTCATGCGTATCTTGGCTATGCTGGGCATTGTCGCTGCGCATTATTTTTCCAGCGACAATTGGGACGTACATATCAATCCCGAGAGGATGACCTCGTGGTTGTCATGTGTGCATCAGTCAATGGATATATTCGGCCAGGTCGGTGTTACATGGTTCGCGCTCATTTCCGCGTATTTCATGGCGTACAAGGTAGGTAGTCCTGTACGGCGTGCCGTCCATGTATGGGTCGAGGTGTTTCTGTACTCGGTTCTTATTTTTGTGTTCGTGGTGGCGCTTTCGAAGATCGATTCGTCGTATGCCGGCCCCGACCCATTGGACAGATACGCAATGTTGCGTAGCCTGCTGCCTGTCACGTTCAACGAGTATTGGTTTATTGGCGCATACATCATCATGATTGTGTTGTCGCCATTCATGAACATGATTGCGGAGCATGCCAGTTATCGACAATTTTTGGGCCTGATCGCGGTGTCCGTCTGGGTCATTTTCATCTGGAGATTGCTGAATCCTCAAATCGGCTATTTCACCGACTACGGATACCTGTGCTGTGTGTATCTGATTGGGGTGCTGATTCGCCGATACGCTGATCGGCTGCCGAAGATTTCTCTGCTTGCCGTGACTCTTGTGACGGTATTGTCTTGGATTGTTTGTGTCGTGGGCACGCATTTCGTGCGTTCGGACAATGTCATAGCGACCACGTTGGGGTATCCGCCGAACGCTTTGGGGGCTGGAGGCGGCGCCTCACCGATTCTTTCGGTCATCATCGGCGTCGTTTCGTTCCTCTGGTTTGTTCAGCGCCACTCGACAAAGACTCCCCGTCGTTCCAACGTGTTGACGCGGTTAGTCGTGATGATCGCGCCGGCCACACTTGGCATCTACCTGTTGCACACCAATGGCTTGCTGGTGCCGGTGCTTTTCGAGCCGCTGTACGCCGTCGCCGAACCTGCGGGGATGATCGGCAAGGGATTTGTGGCGATTGTCACGATACTGGCGGTGTTTACTATTTCGCTTCTCATCAGTCTATTGGTGCACTATCTTGTCGTGAGGCCGGTCTTGGGATGCATTGATCGACTGGGGGGCTTCAAGGTCCGTCAAACGGAAAGCCGCCCGAGTCGATCCGTGGAGCATTGATTTGATTGGGTATCGTCCCGGCGAGGCGTTGCATGTCATATAGTGGTAACCATGCCAGTTAACAACAAGGTCCCGAAAGTTGCGGTGCTTCTGCCGTGCTATAACGAGGAAGTTACCATAGGCAAGGTTGTCCGCGATTTTCGGACGGCGTTACCGGACGCCGATGTCTATGTGTATGACAACAACTCCACGGATCGCACCGCGGAGATTGCCACCGCCGCAGGCGCGATTGTACGTGTCGAACCGCGGCAGGGCAAGGGCAACGTCATTCGCGCCATGTTTGAGGATATCGACGCTGACGTATACATCATGTCGGACGGCGATGATACGTACCCGGCCGATGCGGCTCCTGCGATGGTGCGGAAAATCGCCGAAGGGTATGATATGGTCATCGGAGACCGTCTCAGTTCCACGTATTTTCAGGAAAATAAGAGGCCGTTCCATAACTTTGGCAACAAATTGGTCCGTAGCTCCATCAACGGATTGTTCAATGCGCACGTCACCGATATCATGACTGGCTATCGCGCATTCTCGTTCACGTTTGTGAAGACGTATCCGGTGCTGTCGCGTGGTTTTGAGGTGGAAACCGAGATGACGATCCATTCGTTGAACAACAATCTCAAGCTTTATGAGATGCCCATTCAGTACCGTGATCGTCCGGAAGGTTCCTACAGCAAACTCGATACCGTGGGGGACGGAATCAAAGTCATGAGCACGATCTTCCGTATGATTCGCGAGTATAAGCCATTGCCGTTTTTCGGTATCACTGGTTTGCTCGTTGGTATTATCGGATTGGTCCTTACCGTCTCCGTAACGATTGATTTTCTGCATACCGGTATCGTTGCTCGGTTCCCGACGCTTATCGGTGCGGTGCTGCTTATTATCGTTGGCTTGATGCTCGTTGTCGCCGGCATCATTCTCGATGTCATGGCGAAGAATGACCGTAAGAGATTCATCATCGACGCCAACCATTTTGCGATGGAACAACGGAATCGTCGGTGTGACGAGCGTACGCGCGCCTGAACCGATTATCGGTGGCGATGTTTCATCGTGAAGTGTTGCGGATCTAGGTGCATGGCAGTGTGGCATTTGGACGCTTGTCGGGGTCTGTGTACAATCCCCGACAAGCGTCTTCTTATTCGTTATGTGAGGATCCGAAATCGCGCAGCGTCTCATGCACTGCGGGATTCTGCAGCAGCTGTTCGTTGAAATGCCGGTGCCTGAACATGTTGGTCGGCAGGTACGGCCAACCCGGGTAGCATTGGTCGAGGATGTAATCGCAGTCGTGCGGAGCCTGCAAGGTATATCCTTCGAACATCATGGGAGTTGTGGGGAACACGGCGTCGGCGGGAAACAGCATGGTGCGCGAGGGGACGTCCATGATGTTTTCCAGTCCATAGGATACGGCCGCGGAATGCGGGGAGTCCGATATGAGATGACGTTGCAGGGCCTCGGCTCGATATTTGTCGAAAATGCTGTCGATCTGCTTGATCTCCTCCATGTTGGCGTCCAGGTCCTGCTCCTCGAACCGCGACCCGCCGATTTGCTGCACGACATCGTCGCTGCCCTTGGCGAACAGATACGGATACTGGTTCCAAAGCCGGAACTCGTGCATGTGCTGATTGAGCTCATCCATAAGACGGTATCGCAGTGTCTTAAGATCCCGGTCGTGGCCCGGCTCCGTTGACGGCGCCCAATCGAATACGCACAGGTCGATGAAGCACGGATTGTTGACATCGCGTGCGGAGAAGCGGTATTGCTTGCATAGCACATAACGATCGTAGACGACGCTGACCTGGTAGTCCTCGTCGTCGGCGAGAAGGGACCGCAGTCTATCGAGATCCTCCCGGAGCATGCAGATATCGATGTCGTCATCCCAGGGAATGCTGCTTTGCCTTGTCCTTCCTGCCAGCAGTGCGCCCCAGCAGAGCCAGTATCGTATGCCATGCTCGGAGCAGATGGAATCAAGGATGTGCATCAGCTTCGCCAACGCGAGCTGGAAGATGCGCTGCGGCCCGGTGGCTGCGGGAACCGTGGCGAATAGATCTATGGATGCTTCGTGACGGTCATCGCGAGTGCCGTAATACAGTTGCTGGAGATAGGCCATTGCGCGTATATCGAAGGAATCGAGCGTCTGCTGAAGCTGTTCGCTCTGATGAGTGGCGTCGTGCCTGGAGTCCATCTCGATGGTCCATGTGTGGTCGAATCGCCGCGCCTGCTCCTGTTCCAGAGCATCGAGCCTTTGCAGGATGCGGTCGTTGTCGTGTCGTACTTCTTCCGCAAATTGATTGAGGGAACGTTTCGATGCGGGCCTGTGCGCGACGATGCGCCGGATGGCGTCAGGGAATGGACTCATACAGCGATTGTAGCAAGGTGAATGCTGGGTGGATAAATGATGTATGTAAAGTGAATAGCATGTCTGGCATGGTGACGGCGGCGAAGCATGGGATTGCGTGGCCGGTTGCGGTGGACCATCATGGTGATTGTCCGGTCGTGACGTCGCAATACTGTGAAAGCTTCGCTTGAGATTCCACTAGTGACTCCAATGGGTGACTCCAAGAGATACGTAGACATTGCTAGGATGATTGCCGTGACGAAAATGGTAGAGACTTTACGCGCTAGATACGGCTATGCGCTGGTGGTGCTGCGCGGCCTGGTGAAGACGGATTTCCGTCTCCGCTACCAGGGCTCGTTCCTGGGCATCGCCTGGTCGGTGCTCAAGCCGCTGATGCTGTTCTGCGTCATGTACGTGGTGTTCGCCAAGTTCCTGCGCATGTCCGACGGCACGCCCACGTATCCGGTGGTGCTGCTGCTGGGCATCAGCTCGTGGCAGTTCGTTACCGAATCGGCGGGAGTGGGACTGCGGTCGGTTGTGGACCGTGGCGATCTGCTGCGCAAGATCCATTTCCCCAACTACATCGTCGTGGTGTCCGCGACGATGGGCGCGTTGATCAGTTATGCGATCAACCTGGTGGTCGTCCTG
Source organism: Bifidobacterium phasiani (assembly GCF_019331775.1). Classification (GTDB taxonomy): domain Bacteria; phylum Actinomycetota; class Actinomycetes; order Actinomycetales; family Bifidobacteriaceae; genus Bifidobacterium; species Bifidobacterium phasiani. The sequence goes on along the minus strand of NZ_JAHBBD010000036.1, from coordinate 5,971 downwards.
GTGTTCGCGCTGTTCTCCGGCGTGCAGTTCACGTGGAGGGTTGCGCTGCTGCCGCTGAGCATCATCGAGCTGTATGCCGTGACGTTGGGGCTTACGCTCATCATGGCCACGATGTATGTGTACTTCCGCGACATCGCGCATATCTGGGAGGTGCTGCAGCAGCTGATCTTCTATGCGATGCCGATCATCTACCCGCTGAGCTACGTCACCGATCGCGGTGGTCTGCTGGCCACGTTGGCGCGGCTGGAGCTGCTCAATCCCATCGCGCAGTCGATTCAGGATATACGCCACAACTTCATCGCTCCCGAAACCCAGCCGACGGTGTGGAACCAGTTCGATAACTGGGCGCTGAGGCTTTTGCCTGTGGTGCTCACCGTCATCATTCTGGTGCTCGGCGTCTATCTGTTCAGGCGCAACAGCAAGCGTTTCGCGGAGGTGATGTAGCAATGGCGGGGAACAACGGGGCCGTCGTGCGTGACGAGCGGGAGATCGCCGCGGAGCAGTTCGCCAGGAACTATGCCAAGGCGCCGGTGGTGCTGTCCGCCAGCCATGTGTCGAAGGCGTTCAAGCTGCCCACCGAACAGGCGACCGGCCTGAAGCAGGCGTTCATCAACTGGACTCGCGGCATCAAGGGATACAAGATGCAGCAGGTCCTCAAGGACATCAGCTTTGAAGTCCATCAGGGCGAGTTCTTCGGCATCGTCGGCCGCAACGGCGGCGGCAAGTCGACGCTGCTGAAGCTGATCTCGCAGATTTACTACCCCGAGCATGGCGAAATCCACGTCAGCGGCAAGCTGGTGCCGTTCATCGAGCTCGGCGTCGGGTTCAACCCGGAGCTGACCGGCCGCGAGAACGTCTACCTCAACGGCGCCCTGCTCGGCTTCACCACCGAGCAGATCGACGCGATGTACGACGACATCGTCGAGTTCGCGGAGCTTGGCGAGTTCATGGACCAGAAGCTCAAGAACTACTCGTCGGGCATGCAGGTCCGTCTGGCGTTCTCCGTGGCCATCAAGGCGCAGGGCGACATCCTCGTGCTCGACGAGGTGCTCGCCGTGGGCGACGAGGCGTTCCAGCGCAAGTGCAGCGACTTCTTCACCGAAATCAAGAAGGACCCCACCAAGACGGTCATTCTGGTCACCCACGATATGGGATCGGTCAAGAAATACTGCACGCGCGCGATGATGATCGCCGATGGCGAGGTGGTCGCGATGGGCGACCCCGAATCGGTGTCGCAGAAATACACGCTGGCCAACCTCGAGGCCGAGCGCAAGCTGGAGAAGGAACGGCAGGACGCCCGCGGCGGATACCCCAATGGCCTGAACGAGCGTTGCCCGCTGCTGCGGACGGTGGCATGCGAGCAGAAGGTCTACACCGCCGACGATACGTTCCGTTTCTACGTGGAATACCAGTTCGACGAGCCGGGCGATTTCTATCTTGCGATCGCGCTGCACGACATCCGTCGTGGCGGCATCACCTACGATACGGGTGCCAAGGTGCTGCGGATGAAGCGGCACGGCCATCAGAAGGTGTATTTCGAGATGCCGTTGAACCTGTTCAACGACGGCGAGTTCCGACTGGTCACCTCACTGCGTACCCCGAGTCCGACGAACCCCGACTTCGCGGACATGGTGGCCGTCGCGATTGAGTCCAACGCCTGCACGTTCGTGATCCGCGACCCGCACTGCCGTGACTCGTACGCGCTGCTCAACGACAGCGCGCTTACGATCACTCCCGAGAACGCCGACGAGGTCGAGGTGGTCCCGCCCAGAAGCGCGGCGAAGAAGTAGGCGTTCCGCCTGCGCCGTATGACGGGCTCCACCGCCCCAAGGCGATGGAGCCCCAGAGTTTATTCGTCGTCGCTATCCTGCATGCCGGAGACGTACCGTTGCCGCTTGCTGCGCGGCTTGTCGGGGATCGTCATCCGCAGTTTGCCGGAGGCGATCATCGGTCTGATGACCGTTCGCCGTACGTATGCCGTGGACAGTCCGCAGAATTCGGCGATATCCTGTGCGGAACGCGGGACGGCGCAGAATCGGAGAACGGCGTCATCGTTCCGGCCTGCCGGATGATGCTTCCGGGAATCGTCCGGGGCGTGTCCGGGACGCACCGCGGTTGTCGCATCACTGGCAATCCTCTGACGCTCCGCCGCGTCGCGCGCGGGCGCGCAACGGAAGCGTACGAGGAACGATCCGCGGCTGTCGACGAATTCCGGTTCCGGTGCACCAATTGCGCGCGCCTCGTCCCGGATGACGGGAATGCCGGAGTGGCGGTTCTCCGCAATGTGTTGGATTTCCAGAAGGGATACCAGCGTCGGGTTGCGGATTTGGCTGTTGACGTAGCCGAGCTCGCTGACGTTTTGCCCGCCGTATACGCCGCCCGGATTCCAGCACTCCAACCGGTCGGAGAACAGGGTGAGCCTGACCTGGGTGCCTTTGCAATACGGGCCGTAGTCCCTATGCATCAGCGCGTTGACGAGTATCTCGCGTACTGCCGTTTCTGGGTACTGCGGCACATCGGTGCGCCGTCCGTCGCGGATGACCGTGGTCGTTCTGGAATTGCGTGCGACGAACCCCATCGCGCCCTCGACCATCTGCTCCACCGTGCCCTCGAACCGTTTGTTGTCGAGAAAACGCTCTCCGTCCGCTCCCGTTCCCAGATCGGTGCCTGCGACCGCAACCGCGGTGACGCACAGGTTGGGGTAGACCTGCTGCGGATAGTCGCCGACGGACAATAGCCCCGCCAGTGTGGGCTTGCCGTCGTGCGTGACGCCGATGAGGTTCATGACCTCGTCCACTGGCCGCCGGGACAGCAGCGGCCGCCCGCGGCGGGCCTCGTCGACAAGCCTCAGCAACGCCGTCTCGTCGAGCATGTCCGTCGAGGCCGACGTCTCCGTGGCGATGTCGTCCCTGCGGCCGTTCTTGAACGATTCGATTTCGTACAGTTCCACGGGCGTCATATGTGCGTCGGCGTCGCCGATGCGCACGTACGACCCTTGGATGATGCCGCGCGCCGTCTGGTACACGGGTCGTTCGCTCATCGGCCTGCCCGGGATAAACGCCGCAACGACGGTTTTCCCGTCGATGTCCGCGGTGTCGAAGACGGGGCGGACCTCCGGCGTCATCTGCGTGCACTGCCCGTGGATGTTGCGCTGCAGATCCTGTGGGTCGTAGACGCCGCAGATTTCATATCCGGCCGACTCGTCGATGCCGAACACGATGACGCCGCCGTCGTTCTGGTTGGAGAACGACGATAACGAGTCGTGGACGCGCGGCGCGCCGTTGCGCGCGGACTTGACCTCCACCGTCCGCGTCTCGCAACGGGTGTCGACGATATGTCGGATGAGGTCGTCAAGGGTGTCATACATGATACCGCTCGCATTCACTATGTTGTGACTATGATGTAGTTGATATCATCGATGATATCAGTGTCAGTGATGATGAAAAACCTGCAAATTATAGAATATGGGTCATCATCATCGATGATGGATCGATGATGATGACCCGATAACCGTCAAAAACGTTCCGCTGTTCCGCCGTCACTTGGCGGCGACGTCCTTGAAGATCCGCTCCCAGACCTTGACACTGGCCATGTCGTACGCCCGGTACTCCTCGGACAGCCTGTCCCAGTTCTTCATGAGCCGTCTGGCCAGCATGACGCCTTCGCGGAGCCCCTTGCGGAACAGCCGGGGATTCCGGCGACGCCACGCCACCGAGTTGCCGTCCGGCGCCGTGACCAATGCGGAGCCCACACCGGTGAACGAGTCCCACAGCACGGCGTCCTTGGCCGTGATGACGGTGTCCGGCTGTTTGTCGCGTGTGCCGTCACGGCGGGACAGCAGGGCCTTGACCACGGCCTTGGCGCCGTCGCGGGTGATGTCCTTGGGGTTCTGTGGTCGCGGGGCGGGACGCGAGTCGTGCCGCGGCGCCGGCAGCGTCTCGAGGTCGGTGATGTCCGTGGAATCGGCGAAGCCCTCCCGGGCCTTGCGCACCTCGGCAAGCTTGCCCGGCATCGAATCGACGATGTACCCCGGACCCCGCATGATGTCCCGCAGTCCCATGTGCCGCAGCTTCAGCGCCGAGTACAGCAGCTTCAGCCCGACGTTGACGTCGCCGTACAGCATCTCGAACATGAACCGACGGCTCGGCCTGCGCGTGTGCAGCAGCGCGCAGATCCAACGGTTGCGCTGGAAGAAGTACTCCTCCCAGGTGCGGGCCGGATCCTTGTCGTGCCAGGCCTGATGCCAGACGGCCACGCCGGGCAGGCAGACGGTCGGGTAGCCGTGCTCCGCGGCGCGCAGCGAATACTCCGTGTCGTCGAATTTGATGAACACCGGCAGCGCCAGGCCGATTTCGCGGATGATGGTCGTCGGTATCAGGCACATCCACCAGCCGTTGAAGTCGGTGTCGACGCGGCGATGGCGTTCCGGCGAGTCCCTGAGCGGCGACGCCGCGAAATCGTGGTTGTACTCCAGATCCATGGTGTTGCCGTACCACCAGGTGTGCCGGTTGAAGCGCTCGCCCTGCGTGTACAGGATCGTGCGGTTGTCCAGATGCAGCATGCCGCCGCCGACGATCGTGGGCTTCCTGGTGTAGTCGGCGAATTGCACGGCCCGCAGGATGGCCTCCGGCTCGCTGATGGCGTCGTCATCCAGCAGCTGGACGTAGTCGCTGGAACCCGCCTGCAACGTCTCGTACATGCCGCGCGAGTAGCCGCCGGACCCGCCGAGGTTGGCCTGCCGCAGGTAGGTGAGCTGCTCGCCGAGCGCGCCCGCCGTGTCGGCGAAGCCCGGCTGGTCCTGCACCAGGTCGGTGCCTTGGTCGACGCAGTAGATGGTGTCCAGCCGCCTGCGCAGGTCCGTGTCGGCGGCGATGGCCTTGAGCTGGTTGTGGCAGTAGGGGGCACGGTTGAACGTCGTGATGGTGATCGACAGCGTGGTGTCGCCCTTGCGCGTCGCGGTGCGCGCCGAACGCGGGACGGACCATGCGGCGTCGCCGACCGTCAGCTCGTCGTGCGGCCCGGCCTGCGCGTCGAACCAGAAATACCCGCCGTCGACCAGACCGGTCATCGGCACCGTCACGGCGACGTCCGTCGCGCGGTCCGGCGAATCGACCTCCACCGTGGACACCGGTGAGAACAGGCCGCGGCCGGTCGAACGGAACAGCGTCACGCTGCCCCTGCCCTTCGCCTGGGCGGTGAAGCGCACCTCGTTCACGCGGGTCCAGCGGCGCCAGTAGCCGGCGGGGAACGCGTTGAAGAAGGTGCACAACGAGATGTGACGGCCCGGATATACGGTGATCGAACGCCTGCCGTCGACGGAGAAGACGTCGGCGCCGTTCGTCTGGGGACGTGTGGTGACGCTTTCGGTCATCAGCCGCTGGAAACCGGATTTGTTCAGGTTCGTCAGATCGATGCGGCGCTTGTCCACGCGCGGGTCGAAGACCTGGTCGGTCAGGTGCGGTCTCGTCCATTCGATGGCGTACAGCGGCATGGTCAGATCCTGGTCCGACATGGGGAACACCACACGGTTGACGGTTTCCCAACGATCCGGGGCAGGGGCCTCGCCGGCGTTGATGGGGCTCGTAGCAGACATGTCTCTCATTATAGGGATGTGGGGTTCGTGAGAGGCGTCGTGAAGGGTGCCCGGCGGCCCTGTCTGCGGCGGTGCGCTGCCGCGGTGGTGCCGTATGTGCCGGCGGTTGCGGGATGGATGTGGATTTTGCCCGGCAAAACGTACAATGTGCATGTGCGATAGTAGGATGAAGCATATTGTCTGTTTTCGTATTCGGCATGGAAGGTGCAATGATGACTGAATCCACACAGTATCCCGATTTGGTGGTTGTGGGTGCGGGTTTGTTTGGTCTGACGGTGGCGCAGCAGGCGGTGGAGCGTGCGGGCGCCAGGGTGGAGATCGTCGAGGTGCGCGACCATATCGGCGGCAACGCGTACTCGTACATGGACGAGGAGACCG
>NZ_JAHBBD010000035.1 GCF_019331775.1 Bifidobacterium phasiani | reverse complement strand
CGCCGGTTGGTTGCGGAAATGCATAAAAAATGACCCCGACCTTGGTACTGTCGGGGTCAATAGCTCAAAGACAACAGTAATCATACACGACGTTTGGTACACGTTTTGGTTACGACCGTGGAGAGTTGAACTGGCGCCACGATAATCCGTTCCGCTGGGTCCACCGCCGCCGGCTGAAAAGGTCGGGTCGAGCCCAACGATGTCGCCCCTTGACGGGCATCATTCAACAGACCTCGCGGCCGTGCGTGGCATAAACGGGCTGGCCGACACGCAGGAGCTGCGCTTTGCGAGAAAGGCGCGGCGGAAAGAGTCGCGGGGACATGCCGCCGCGATACCGGGTAATGCCGCATCCTGTGTGACCGACCGACGACCGAGCGACCGTCAACCGTTCACCCGCCCTGACCCCGCAGGGGCAGGGCTCCCTCGCTCCTCCCTCACTCCCTCCCATCAACACATAAAAACGTTTGCGGGCTTGATGCTGGTTCCCCGGATATCCCCCGGCGTGTCGCACACCTCCCGGACACGCCAGACATACCAGTTCTATTGCTTTGCTTGGCGCCATCGAATCGGGATGTGAACGAAGTATGGCACGGATTCGTTCGATGCCTGTCAGCCGACCTCGAGGTCCTTGTCCTGGGCGAGGAAATCCATGAGGTTCAGATGCTTGATGCCGTCGCGCTGCTCGGGCAGCGGGTCGAGGGTGAACAGGTATTTGGGACGGTTGTCCCGGATGGATAGCAGCGGGCGGTACTCGCGTTCCTCGACCTTCGGGTCGGCGATGGTCTGCGAGACCTGGACGTACGCGTATCCGTCGCCTTTGCGGACGATGAAATCGCATTCGAACCGCCCTATCCTGCCGACGCTCACCGCGTATCCCCTGCCGCGCAGATAGGTGTACACGAGATTCTCCAAGGCCGGGCCGTAGCTGGTCTGTGTGTTCGTATTTCGCGCGTAGTAGATGCCGAGGTCGGCGAGATAGTACTTCTCCCATCCCTGGAGCGACTTGCGTGATTTCAGATCGAAGCGTGGGCAGCGGTAGATGAGTTTCGCGTTCTCCAGCAGTCGCACATAGCGGGCCACGGTGCGACGGATGATCGGCGAGCCCTGTGTGCGGGTCATATAGTCGGCGATGTTGGTCAGGTTGGTGGGCGCCGCGTAGTTGTTGATGACGTAGGTCTGCACGCGGTCGAACGCGTCCCTGTCGCGGACGCGCTGTCGCGCGTACACGTCCTTGTCGAATATCTGGTGGACGACGTTCTCGACGTAGGTGCGTTTCGCGTCGTCGGTCTCGTATTCGACGGTTTTGGGGAAGCCCCCGTAGGTGAGGTACTGGCGGAATGCGCGCATGCTCCCCTCGTCGTCGCCTGTCATGCGCAGGTATTCCGCGTAGGAGAGGGTGAACACCTCGGTCTCCACGTATCGTCCGGTGAGCTTGGTGGCGAGTTCGCCGGACAGCAGGTAGGAGTTGCTGCCGGTGAGGAAGACGGAGAACCGTCCCGTCTCCCTGTAGGCGTTGACGAGCCGTTCGAACCCGGAGACGTTCTGGATTTCATCGAGGAACAGGTATTTGCGGCCATCGCCCGCGGCGCGCTGTTGGACGAGCATGTCGAGTTCCCTCGGCGTGTCGATGTCCTGCAGCCCGTACTGGTCGAGGTTCAGGTAGATGATGTCGGATTCGGGCACGCCCTGCTCTTTAAGCTCCTGCGCGATGGTCTGAAGCAGACAGGACTTGCCGCAGCGTCGGATGCCGGTGATGATCTTGATAAGACCGCAATCATGATAGAAGGGACGGATCTTCTGCAGATATTGCTCTCTCCGATACAGCATCGGTTGTTCCTCCCCTACCGTCTATCTTGTTGACACACTTTCGAACATTATGATAAAAGTGTATCAATAACAATGTAATTGTTGATACACTTCCGTGTTTTCTGATGACTTCGTATCATTGTCGGTGGTTCCGTCGTTGCGGATTCGATGCACTTTGGCCTGTATGGAATCTCTTCGGGTCCAGGACGGCTGTTGCGTGGATGGCGTATTCACGATGACGTGGACGGTATCCGACTTTGCCGATTTCGAGCGGGAACGGAACATTCGGGAGTTCATGCATAAATAAATATTTATATTTATTTATGCGTGATTATCGTGGTAGTCCCAGTGCGTATCACCATGTTCCATTCATTCCATGCTTGGTGCAATGACATTTATACATAACCAACGGCAGTGTCGTCATGCAGACGGCGGAACCGCAATCAAGTTGCGCCGTACGGATGGCAACGGCGCATTCGGTCTTTCCTCCTCGGAGACGCATGTACTGATAGTTCTGCTCTGCGGTAATTGGTGGAACTATGGGATCGCACTCAAGAACCGTCGGAAACGTTTGTCTGCGGCGACCGGCTGTAACCGTGTTTCGATTCGCGATCGCGACGCTTGGCGCGCGGCGAATCCCCATGGTTCGAGACCCCACATAGAACGTCATGCATTGCTTGTCGCGTACGCGTACCTGGTGGCGTCACTGTCTGTGTCGGAGCCATTCGCTCACGGCCTGATTGATGGCCTCGCCCATCTTCATTCCCGTGCCGGAACAGTATTGCTTCAGATCGGCCTTCAGGTCGGCGTCCATCTGGAACGTGGTCATGATTCGCTGAACGGAGTCGCCGTCGCCGCGCCTGTCGTTGTCCTGGACGTCCATGAGCCGATTGATGGTCCTGCCTTCGAGATCGTGCCTTGCCTGCATGCTCATGTTGAGTCGTCCCGTGGCCTTTTTCACTGCATTTCCTCCTTGATCTCCCTCCATACGTCCTCGTATCCGTTGAGATTGCTTCTGAAGCTGTGTCCGAAATCAGCCTTGAAATCCTCGCGGAGAGGGATCTCTGTATCGAAGATACCGGCGCCGTACTCCTCGACGGCCTTCCGGAACGCCCCCAGTGCGTTGGTGCCCTTGCGTGCCATGACGATAAGCACGGCGTAGTCCTTGCCCGCGTCCTGGCATTGGGCTGCGGTGAGCATGGTCTGCTGCAGGTCGATAGGCGAGGCCAATGTCGGTATGACCACGAAGTCGGAGGTGCGAATGGTCTCGTCCACGACTGAGCCGTTCGGTGGGGTGTCGATGATCACCAGCTCCCCTCCGCGATCCGGGCGTCGTTCCCGCATGCGCCGGATTTCGGCCTGGTTCCGCGACATGACCGGGAAGGGAAGTGGATCGTTCGAATCCTCCGCGGCCTGGGCCCACAGCGTGGCGCTGCCCTGCGGGTCGGTGTCCATGACGGAAACCTTCATCCCGGACCTGCTGGCGGCCGTGGCAATCGCTAGGGAACTCGTGGTCTTGCCCACGCCGCCCTTGATGTTAAGCACACCTATAATCATCAAGCCACCTCTTACATAAATATATTTAAATATTTATTTATAGATATTATATCCATCAGAGTTGTGCTGGCGCTATAACCACCGAAATTAAGGCCGGACGTGCCAATTGATTATTGGCCTGTGATTGCATTCGGTCCACTTGTAGTTAAGGCAATCGTGTACAGCTGTGTTCTGTATCCCATGGAGATATGGGATACAGAACATGATTTAATTCGGCGACTGGATACGGGTTACTCCAACCGCGTGATCTTGCAGCGTTCGATGTGCTGCTTCCACCGGTCCGGTGTCGGAAAAGTGACAAGATTGCAGTCGGTAAGTACGAGCAATGCGGCTACGGCAATGCACACAGCGAGACTTAGGCCGGCTGCCGTGTATCCATATTGTTCTGCAACGGCACCTGATACCGTAACCATTACGGCATAGAATCCGTATTGCAGAAGGCCGCGTCCGGCGCCGATTCTTCCGAGTTTGCCCTTTGCAATTAATATATTGGACAGCCCTCCCAATGCCGCATTGCCTACGGGAAGTACACTCAACGCCAGGCATATAAACGCGGTCTTGACTGTCAGCAGGGGAGAGAGCGATGCGGCGACAAATCCTACGGCCATGATCGTGAACATGCCTCCGATTAGCAATCCGCTGGGGACACGGTTGACCAGATACGAAGCAGCCACGGCTCCGAGCAACATTCCAACCGATGCGATGGAGTCAAAAACTCCGGCCGTGAGAACCTGGCTTCCACCATGGGAGATCTGCATTGTCATCAACAGCAGAAACGAGTTGCCGGCACCGACGACGATAGCCGCGGAAATGGTCAGACGGCGCTGGAATCCATCGGTCAGCAACCATTGCAATCCGGAGAATGCATCGACCAGACGTACTGATATGCGTTCGCGAAGGCTATCCTGTGGAATGCTTGCAGCTGTGGGGGAATGAGCCTCAGCGTCGTTGACGGCGGTTGAAGGCTCTGACTCGCGCTTCCAGTAGCGGCGAATGCGCCATGTGGCGATTGTCGATACCATACTGAGCACACAGCTGGTAATGAACGGGACGGCACGTCCCAGTGTAAGCAACAGTCCTGATAGTGGACTACCGATCAGCCCGATTAGTGAATCGCGTGCGCTGTTCAGGGACATCGCTTTCGGCAGCTGTTCATCGGGAACGATGCCTCGCAACATCGCGTTGGATGTGTTTCCCAGCAGTCCGTCGCGTATCCCTAGTGCGCATGCCACAACAGCCAGAACCGGCCAACTGATGCCCGAGCCGTTTATCGACGTCAACGCTAATGCACATAATGCGACTCCGGATATGCCCCACCATATCATCAGGGCTCTGCGATCGAACCTGTCCTGCAGAACACCGCCTGGAATCATCAACAGCACCTGGAGCGCCACCCAGACACCCTGCACTGCTGATGACGTTGCGGGGGAACCGGTAATGGACAGAACTACAAGTGGAATGGTGAACGTCACGATGCTATCGCACAATGCTCCGGAGGTATCTGACGTCAGCCACCATGCATAATCGGTGCCTTGCCATAGTGAAACGGACCGATTTTGCTCTGTCATTGTATCTTCCCCTATCGTCTGCTATTTCGTGAGTGACAAATGGTGCGATGCACGGCGAATGAAGCCGCCGCACATCGCACCATCGGTTCACCATTCGACTTCGAGCTTGAACTTGAAGTCCATGACATTGCGAAGTTCGTTCTTGTTCTTCAGCATCTGCTGAATAATTCCTTCCAATATCTGTCATGTCCGTTTGGACAAGCTTCACGATAGGAATTAGCAACCGCTATACGTATCCGGAATCGTTGATGATGACGACGCGTAAGGTTGATTTATCCTCAAAAAGTGGGACGACTCATCGGACCGAGACTCTTATACTGAGCGTCATGGGAAGAGACAAAACAACCATGGCCATCATGGATAACGATCGGATGGCCGCCTTGGCCTTGCGTAGTCTGCTGTCAAGGACTCTGCCTGGTTACGAGATACTGCCGCCTGTTAGCACGGGGGCAGAAGCTATACGAATTTGCTGCGACGTGCATCCGCCGACAGTACTGTTGGCCGATATAGCCATGAATGACATCAACGGCCCCACCGTTGCCAAGACGATTCGCAAAGAGAACGATTCCACCGCAATCCTCGCGATCACGTCTTCAATCGTTGCGAATCACGCCGAAGATATGGCGAAGGCTGGCGCTCAGGGCATTGTCGGCAAGAACGATGACCTACGTTTGCTGACCTTGGCCATTACCACCGTTGCCACCGGCGGTATTTGGCCTGATGAGGCATCATCCGCTCATTTCGACACCGTACATGATGCGCATCGCCGTGTCTCTTCAGAACGCTCCGCGGATCTATCCGCAAGAGAAACTGAAATTGTCGAACTGTGGTCTCGTGGACTTACCGCTCCGCGAATTGCTGACAACCTCGGAATCAGTGAAACCACCGTGCGCACGCATCTGCAGCGCGCCACACATAAGCTTGGCGTCTCCACTCCCAAAGAACTTATCTCGAAATGGTTGGAGCTCCGTACTCTATGATTGGCTACTTCACCAATGGATGCAAATCATATGAATATTAATACTGTCATCAGAAAGCTGCATGATCTCGACATCACAATACGTCTGAATCCTTATGTCGGCGCTGCCGCTGCTGTGGCGGTTCTTCTGACTATCAACGAACAGGATCACTTTCCCGACTCGGCGTATGGCTTGACGATACTGGCGATTCACCTGATTACGCTAGTAATGCTTCCGGTTATCCCGAGAATTGCCGGTTGGATGGCCACACTTGTGCTAATTGTCTCATCCGCTCTTCCATATCCCGCACCTCAGCAATCCATCGGCGTATGTGTGGCTCTCGCTGTTCTTAGCTTTTACAGTGAACGTTCCGGTGCGATTTTGGCTATGCTCGGATGCATATTCGGTTTCGCTTTAGCGTCGATGACCGTTACCGGCGGCGAATTATTTGCGGGCGATACGGATTATTCTTACAAAACGGTTGTTCATTTCATTGCAATATCAATCACCTGCGCGTTGGCGGCAGGAGCGGGGCAAATCCTGCGACATGGTAAAGCCGAAGCCGATAAACGTGCGAAACGGCAGCGGGAAACGGAACAACAACTTGCCGTGCTTCGCCACGACGCGCAACTTGCCATTACCATTCATGACACTATGACCAACGACCTGACATTCATTTCCACCATCGCACGTCTTCATCTATCCGATTACTACGCTGGAAAGACTGCGAAGAGGAACCCTGAACATGTCGGCGCGCCGGATGAGTTGCGCGATGATAAGGATGATTGGGCACTTGTGCTAGACCGAAGCCAGCGGGCCTTCAAGGAAGTTCACCATGTTATCGATTATCTGTCCGGACGTCTGCATGACAACCAGCAATTACCGTTCATGGAACGGCTGTCACAACAAATTGACGATGTCCGTGAGTTCCTGACATCATTGGGATACGGAGGACACGTCCATGTAGAAGGATTACATCTCGCGCATTCACCTGATGCCGAACGCGAGGCACTGTCGTTAATTCGTGAAATAGGAACGAATATACGTAGGCATGCCGCCCCGGGTGATGATGTTTACTTGCTGAATATATTATGTACCGAACACTACATTGAAATCCGCGAAATCAACGATATCGGTTCCAATGCAGACGGTTCTGCCGAAGGTGCCGTTGTACATACGGCAGAGGCTGAGCTTTCGGGTCGTGGACTAAACATGCATGCTAAGCGCATCATAGAGCTCGGAGGAGAGATTAATTTCAATGCCGCGGATGGAACGTGGATCGTCTATGCGCTTATTCCGTGGCAAAGGGAGGGAACGTTATCCGGCACGTCATCGCCCATGAATAATGCGGCTGGCGACGACAGCTTGTCAACAAGCAGGTGAGACATTGTTTTGTGAGTGTGCTCATCGAGTTGAATGTGTGTCATATAAATATTTAAATATAAATATTTATCGTGTGCATCCTTCGTGAATCTGTTCCTGTTGGTTAATCTGGCTATATCAAGTATGGCACTGGGAACGTCAGCATTGTTCGAGGACGCAGGACAGTTCGTCGCCCGTCATGGCCAGTTCGAGGTGGTGGTCCCAATCGGGGCGGTCGCGCAGGAGCAGGTACGGGGATCTGAGGTCGTCCGCCGTCGTGTAGTCGGCGTCCGCCCGGGGCACGCGGTATTGCAGGTCGCAGGTGATTTGGTCGCCCCGTTCCAAGTGTTCCATCCAGCGCAGCTGGCTCCGGTCGTGCATGTTGATCGTCACCTGGCGGGTGACGCCGTATTCCTCGTCCGGCGTGCAGGTCAGCCGTCCGGTGCCGTCCTGCGCGGTGGTGCTTTCCACGGTGCAGGTGATCGTGAATCGGGCCGATGTGAGCGGCTCCGCCGCCCGCTGCCGTTCCACGACGACACTGGCGATGCCGATGGCGCCCAGGATGCCGACGACCAACAGAACGCCCGCCGCTGCGCGCCACTTATTCGTTTTCATTGTATTGAATTTAAAGGTTGAGATTCGGTGTCTCCGGGATCAATCATGTTGCTATGACGGTTACTTACAGTTTCTGTACTTGACCCTGCGTTGTGATTCGGTAGAGCGTGGTTTTGGATATGCCGTACATGCGGCATAGGTTGGCGACGCTGATTGTGTGTGATGCGTGCAGCTGCCGTAGTTCCCTGGCTTGGTTGGGGGTCAGCTTGCGTGGGCGGCCTCCTCGTCGTCCGCGCAAGCGTGCGGCTTCTATGCCGGCTTTGGTGCGTTCTCGGATCAGGTCGCGTTCAAACTGAGCGACTCCCGCGAACACGGTGAAGACCAACACCCCTCCCGGGGTGGTGGTGTCCAGATGTTCGGTAAGGCTCCTGAATTGCACGCCGCGGTCGGCGAGGTCGTTGACCAGACCTATCAGGTGTTGTGTGCTGCGCCCCAGCCGGTCGAGGCGCCACACGGTCAGCACGTCGCCGGCCCGGAGCGTGTCCGTCATCCTCGCGAGCTCGGGGCGTTCGTCTCTGGCGCCGCTTGCCGTCTCGGTGTATATCCGTTCGCATCCGGCGTTTCGTAGCGCGTCGATCTGCAGGTCGAGGTTCTGATCCGTGGTGCTGATTCTGGCGTATCCGATGTTCATGGATATGACGGTACCGAAACCCGTGACGGAGAACGCTGTGTTTTGATACTATTTTCGGTACTTGATTTCTCGGCATGTCGTCGCAGGTGTGGGACTGTGCCATAAACCCTGCTTTATGGTAAGTGTCGCGCTTGTTCGAGCTTTGGGCTTGCGCATGAGAATTAGGGCGACCCATGCTTCGATCCAGAGACGAACGCGCTGCGCCTCATTGCCATGTTTCGCGATTTCCTTGCCTCATTGGCGCGAACGTGGACGGCAAGAGCCTGCAAGCCATCAAGTCGCAGCTGGAGAAGCTGTTCTTCTGTCGCATCCTAATAACACGGCGAGTCCATCGGATGACATGGTGCTCATGGACCGCGGAGGGCATGGCCGACGTGCACTGGTGGCCAATCAAATGCGTCTGTGACCTACACGAGCGGATCGCAATCATCTGGAAGTATCTCTACCGGTAGTTCGGCAATGATTCTGGAATGCGGAAATTCCAAAAAACTTCAAGACGATGGTCAATGAAGTCGCGGAGACGTACCTTTGCAGGGTCGCGTTGGCGCTGCAGTGGTGACAGTGTTCCTGAATTCAGATAATCGTGCCTACGGCGACTCGGACGCAGGTCTGTAGAAGGCGCAAGTGATGAAACCACGATAAGTGCTAAGGAACGTCGGGAGGGCACATGAAAGCGTGAAGCCCGGTGAATTAAGGTCATGGGATGGGTAGACGACGTGGCTTTAACGGCCGATTTGATGTGAACCAGGACAAGGCATATCTGGAGAACACGTCTGCTTGGCGTGTGTTTGACGAACACAACTGCGCACTACATGAATATACGCAAGAACACTTGTTTTGATATGTTATATGTGGATGTTCGCAAGAGTCGTTAACGACTATTATGTCAATATTTACTATTGACAACGATTTCTAATGCGTATATGTATAATGATATTAAAAAGAATGAGTGTGGATAGATTTTCGTAAAATGTTGATAAACATAGTTGATAATATTTAATATTATTGTTTAGGTTGCTACGATATGACTTCAAAACATGTGAATCAACATCGATATGCTATTGCGCATAGATGTTTTGTGGTAATTGTAGTACTGATTTTTGTTCTAGTTGCATACTTGCTGATATGTAGAATTAATAAGGTTTATGAATCTTATAGTCTATGTAAATCATATAGAGAAAATGCGGTTGTTGCATATGATTATTACTCCAGGTGGATCAGTTCAAATGAAATAACAGAGTACATGAAACTTTCTGATTCTGATGTTGACTCTCCCAGCGTATTGCATAATTTCAAAGATGATGTACAGAATGTGTTGGATTACCTCAATGATGAGCCGATACCGACATGTGATGTCAATTTCTCAGAACGTGATTTAGCTGAATGGTCGAAGCTTCCAAAGTATTATCAAAATCAGTTGGAGAGTCGCTGTAATGATGTCGTTCAAAGTGAAATTGAACTGATTGACGTTATCGAAAATGGTGTGTTATAATACTTAAGTCGCAATGCTGCGACACGAAGGGAAGTCATCGTTAATAAACATTGGGGTCAGTATGTATAGAAAATGGAGCAAGACTTTACTTATTGCTATATCTACAACTGCATTGGCGTTTGGCATACCTAATAGTGCATCGGCTCAGATGTCTGAAAGTCTTAATGACTTATTAGGTATTGCTGTTCAAAATTATATGCAGAATATAGAGGATGCGTACGGGTATCCATATTCGAATCTTACGGAAGCATATCTGAACACTCTTCTGCAAAGCAACGACCAAGAAAATCAGCAGAAAGCTCTGGCTTCAAGTCAAGCCGCGAGTGATTTGGTCTGTTTCCAGGAAAGTTCATTGGATATAGTGTCGGCTTCAGTAGAGTCATCTATTCTTTCGAGTGAAGCAATTGACGGTGCGGTACAAGTTGCTGTTTTAGAAACAAAAACAATTGAATCACATTCATCTGATGGTTCTACGATAACCCGATACGATGGGGAAACCGAAGACCTGACATCGATTTGGCAGGACATCCATATTTTGACTTTATCTACGTCGTCCGAAGATTCTTACACGGTAATTTCAGACCAATTGGTTGATTATTCAGAATACCTGCAAACGAACGATCCGGTTGCTTTTGCGAAGAAACACAGCAAAGGTCAGAATTTGTTCGGTGTAGATAGTGATTTACCTTACTCAAATTCGGACTCTATCCCGGATACGCAGTATGAGAATGATTTGCCGAATGATGCGTCACCGCAGCCTAGGGCAACACAAATCTCTGAAGGTCGTATGCTTCGTTATGTGGACACATGGACTACCGGACCTGTGGACAGTTTTAACCCCGAATATCCAATTTTCTCCTCTGGTGGCAATTGCACTAATTTTGTTTCTCAGGCAGTGCATGAGGGAGGACAAGCTCTTGTACCTTATAATTTTCTAACGAAACGATCTGCAAGTGTCTGGAGTTATGATACGGCGGCAAATGATTCATCGTGGACTTGGTCTAGCGCGGATTACAATCACCAATTCATGCTCAACCATTCTGGATCTTTCGCAACTGCTGATAGTCCTTTCGTGGCACCTATAGGATCGATTATTTACTATGATTGGATTGATGATGATGGTGCCAATAATCCGGATGGTGCTTTCGATCACGCAAATATTGTTGTTGGGGTATCTAATAGTGGAATTCGCTATATATCACAGAAATCTCCACTTCGTTCAAATATGCCATATAACGAATTTATTTTTAACGCAGTAGCACAAGGACATTCTGCAATTAATACATCGGTACTAAAAATCGATTATTAAAGCGGTATGGTGTATTATTAAATATGGTGTGGTTTTACTCAATTAAAACAATTGGATGGAAAACCACACCATATTTAATATGAATTTTAACATTTTATTCGTCTGTAAAACCATTGTTTTATAGCGCGATTGATAATCTTGTCGATTTTTGTGTGAACTATGCGCAGGATTGCCTGGTCGGCACCGTCAGCCAAGCGTCGTACCCGGTATGCGCCTACGGTGAACGCAACAGAGTCCAGAGAGTCCGAGACTTTAGCGCTTCGCGGGGCGTATTGCTTTGAGATGTTGATTCCGTGACTTGTTGGCTTTATCGAGCCAAAGCCCGGCTGGACATGTACCGGGGTGGTCCGAGCCATCATTAGCTGCGGCTGTGGGCTTGGATCGTGTATGCCGTGATTGACAGCACTGCGATGTCGGCCGCGATGGGGTGCATCGCGGGAGCTAGGCAGATGACGATGATTGCCATCAGCCAGACCACGAGGCCGCCGCGCGGCCCCTCATCCTTGTTGAGCATGACTGCTCCTTTGGTAGTAGGCCGCGCCGCGACTGGCGCGGCAGCGTCGCCCGACGGTCGCCGGGCGGTCGGGTCGCGTCCCTGCTACAAGACGTTCGTCGACGTCGATAATCGTATCGGCTAAGATGGAGCTGCCGGTGGAGGCGCTGCTAACTTCCCCTTGATCTGGACGGTGCGCAACGACTTTCAGGGGATGGCCGATACCGGTGAGCGCCCCTTGTGCGCTCTGGTAGTAAGCGTTGGGCCGGTGTCTTCGGACACCGGCCCTTTGCTTTTCCATCTGTCGTGGCTGCTTGGGTGTGACGGATCCGGGCATCTTGCCGTGCCTTCGCATGCGTTTTAAGTGTTGCGTGCAACACTTAATAATGTTGCGCGCAACGTTTGGGGAGGTCGTGATGAGCAGAGGTCTGGGCAGGGTCGAGAGGCAGGTCCTGCGCACGCTGGACATGAACCCCGGCAAGTGGGTCAGGCTGACCGGTCCGGGCACCGGGCGCTCCCGCGCGTCCTCCGTCCGTCGGGCCGCCCATTCCCTGGCGTCCAAGGGACTGGTCGAGCTGAAGAAGACGTACCGCGACGGGACGGTCAGGCTCTCCGCCCGCAGGGCCACGGACACGCGGATACTGCCCGACGACCTGGACTCGCTCCTGCCCGCCGGGGAGAAATCAAGCCTGCTGGGCCTGTACGCCGAGGCGACCCTCGATGGGTGGAACCGGAGGCTCGACGCCATACGCCGGGGCATGATGGACGATCTGTGGCGGGCCGCCGTCGGGTCCGGGCTCGACCTGGACACTCTCAAGGCGTACATGGCGTCCGCGTCCATCAGCGAGAAGCGGGCGTCCGGGAGGACCGAATGATCCGACCGGCCCCGATATCGGGCCTCATTTCGTATCGCCTGTCAGGAATCGTTGGTATTCCGCCGTTTAGGCGGCCCCCGGAGGGGGTTAGTGCAAGAAGTCCATTGGTTTCTGATTCGTATGGTTTTTATTGATGGTCCTGCTGTATGTGTGTTTGTGGTCCTGTTGGGCTGGGTTCTGATTGTCTTGTGGTGGTCTGTGGTCTGGTCTGATGTCCTCTTCTGACATCGTTGGTGTCGGGTTTGCCATTTGCGCTTGGGGCGATCCGATGCGAGCATCGGCGGATAGGCGAATATGTTTCGGTATGGACCGTCGGACAGGACAGCCGAATCGAATGAACCAGATGGGCCAACCCTTATCGGCTCGTCATCGGTCGTGGTGAAATATGGATAGGAAGTCCGGAAGATTTAGCAAAAATATTGCATATGAGAATCCGCAGCCCAACCCAACTTTGTATTTGCTATTGCTTTTTCCGAGATCTGCCGTACTTGCATATCAACATAGTCAGAAGCACTGCTATGAAATAGATGTAGACAAGAAAGCGACTGAAAGATCCATTGAAAATCAACATGGCAGTCGCTGGCGCTATAAGTGCTGCCGTAAGGATGATCGTTAATCTCACATCCCATGTTTTCAGACACGACCACACAAACAGCGCCAGCACCACCATGGCAGCGATCAGATACGCGATTGCGAATGGAGTTATAGCCTTGTTCTCGATTTCCGCTGCCGCGTTGATCGACAACGAGCCGAACAGCCATGTACAGGACCACGACTTCCAACTCCATTCCTGCAGCGTATCAATGCATCGCATCCGCATCACATGATTTCAGACTTTAACGGAGGGAATTCCCACGCCAGAGTGAGACAGACGCCCTTACCCTGAGCTACCGCGCCGACGATCTTCACGGCAAGATCGGCGAAGAATCCGATGCCCAGGACTGCGACGCCTCCAGCCAATATTGCACCAACTGGACCACTGATCGCTGACGCAACTGCGGTGAATGCCGCAGCAAGAGCAGCCGGACTGACCGAGGAAGCCGCAAAAAGAGCGGCGGCGAATCCTACGGTGAAATCCACATAGGAGATGTACACACCGCTGCAGCTAGCGAAAGTCGTTGGATACGACTCTGTGTCTTGGACGCTCACTGCTGGGGTGAGGACGTTGTTTACCAGAAACGCATACTCGGCATCGGAGAAACCATAGTCGGATTTCAACTGTTCCTCGGACAACGCGACAGTGAGCCGCTTGCCTTCAAAGCCGAAATACTCACCGGCATCAACGATTTTCCATAGCAAATTCTCAAGATCCTTATCCACAGAGGGCACTGCACAAGGAACGTAACTGTCGGACTGAGAATCCGTAACATCCGCGTTCGCGGCGGGAACCATCACCAACAATGTCGCTGCCGACAAGATGCAGGCGATGATTCGTGCGAGATATTTCTTCATCCTTCTCATTTCGATTCCTCCTCGAATCGTTGTTTCCCCACATTTCAAAAATAGGCTTCTGGCATTGCATCGGTCAATACACAATGCAGTTTCCTGCATACGACACGCCGGTTGGTTGCGGAAATGCATAAAAAATGACCCCGACCTTGGTACTGTCGGGGTCAATAGCTCAAAGACAACAGTAATCATACACGACGTTTGGTACACGTTTTGGTTACGACCGTGGAGAGTTGAACTGGCGCCACGATAATCCGTTCCGCTGGGTCCACCGCCGCCGGCTGAAAAGGTCGGGTCGAGCCCAACGATGTCGCCCCTTGACGGGCATCATTCAACAGACCTCGCGGCCGTGCGTGGCATAAACGGGCTGGCCGACACGCAGGAGCTGCGCTTTGCGAGAAAGGCGCGGCGGAAAGAGTCGCGGGGACATGCCGCCGCGATACCGGGTAATGCCGCATCCTGTGTGACCGACCGACGACCGAGCGACCGACCGTCAACCGTTCACCCGCCCTGACCCCGCAGGGGCAGGGCTCCCTCGCTCCTCCCTCACTCCCTCCCATCAACACATAAAAACGTTTGCGGGCTTGATGCTGGTTCCCCGGATATCCCCCGGCGTGTCGCACACCTCCCGGACACGCCAGACATACCAGCTAGTTGAGATGGATGGTGAACAGATTCATTGTGCGTCGGTCGCATAACATCAAAACCGGGCACGTTCCGGTTTTGATGTTATGCGACCGATTGATGGAACGTTTGCGGTGGATGCCATTTTGACTGGTGTCGGATACGATCATCCCCGTATAAGGTCTTGCGTTCTATCCGTATCTCGAAATGGTTTTTGATGCGCAGCATGGTGCGTTTGTTGGATTCCCCGTGGTTCGATTGTCTTGTCCGTGGTCATCGAATCGGGATTCGGACGGGGTACGGCATGGATTCGCTTATATGCGGTATGGATGATGTCTGCGACGGTGTGTTTGGTTCCATCCGAGAGTGAGACGGTCACGTGCAAGGCTTTAGTGAACTCATCCCAATCATCCTGTTTGCGCCATGTCATGCCGGTGGCCTGCTCGACTCTGGCACCGACCTCGATAAGGGATTTGGTCCGGGCCCTGCGTTCTTGCTCTGACTGACGCCGTTTGAGCTGGCGATTGCGTTCTTTTATCTGCTGTATACGTCGTTCGTTCTCGGCGATTTGCTCCTCGATGCTTTTGGTCATGATTTCCTCCTCGAACGGGGTTGTGTATGCTTGGTTCCATCCTATCCGTGCCGGCAGTTGCCTGGGGATGACACGCGACGGCCCTCATGCTTGTTCCGTCCCTCGATTAAAATCGAGGGCGCACTTAGGACAACCAGAGGTTGTCCGTTGTCGTGCGCCCTCCCGGGGGGCCAAGGGCTCCGCCCTTTGGATTCCCGCCCTTCCGGGGGAGCCTCCCGGCAGGCTCAAGGGGCCTCGGGCCGGCCCCTTGAGAATCCCCGTGCCTGAACGCGCGTGAAAGGATTCCCGGTGGCGATCTATTCGATGAACATCTCCAGCGCCGCGAACCCGGTCGCGTCGCTGTCGTACATCGCGTCGATGCGGGTGCGT
This sequence comes from Bifidobacterium phasiani, assembly GCF_019331775.1. Classification (GTDB taxonomy): domain Bacteria; phylum Actinomycetota; class Actinomycetes; order Actinomycetales; family Bifidobacteriaceae; genus Bifidobacterium; species Bifidobacterium phasiani. The sequence continues at coordinate 3,443 of NZ_JAHBBD010000035.1, read as the reverse complement.
GACGAGCTGACGGGCGAGACGTACTACGGGTTCGGTCGCAGGGAGCGCGTGGCGCGTGTGGCGACGCTGCTGCCGGACGGGGCGCCCGGCGGGTACATGGACCCGGCGCGCCTGTTCAACGACGCCCGGGCGGCCGAGCGGGGGCGTGGCGTGGCGGCGAAGAAGCTCATGGTGGCCCTGCCGGTCGAGCTGGACGAGGGACAGCGCGTCCTGGCGGTGGAACGGTTCATCCGGGAGAACCTGACCGCGAACGGGTATGCGGCCGTCTACGCGATCCATCTGGACCATGAGGGGCGGAACCCGCACGCGCACATCCTCGTGGCCAACCGGCGCATCGACCCGGAGACGGGCGGGTGGGAGAGGACCAAGACCCGTAAGACCTGGGCGTTGGACGAGCACGGCCAACGCATCCCGGTCATCGATCCCGAGACCGGCGTGCAGAAGGTGGACAAGCGCAACCGCAAGCAGTGGAAGCGCGTCACCGTGGCCGAGAACCCGCTAAGCACCCGGGACATGCTCCTGAGCATGCGCGAGAGCTGGGCCGAGGTCTGCAACCGGCTGCTGCCCGAGGGCGTGCGCATCGACCACCGCAGCCTTGAGGAACAGGGCATCGACCGTGTGCCCACCATCCACGAGGGCTACGCCAGCCGGGAGATGGAGAAACGCGGCCAACCGGCCGACCGCGCCGCCATCAACCGCCGCATCAGGGCCGTGAACCGCGAGATCGCGGCCAATGAGACCGTCATCCGCGAGAGCCTGGCCGACAACAGGCGGCTGGGCGGCCTGCTGGAACGGCTCGCCGACCGCGCCGCCCGGGCGTTCGACCGGATGCTGGAAAACGTCAGGCACGGCACGGACCCGGCCGACGCGTTGGCGACGATGCGCCACCGGGACGGCATCAGCCTCATGATCCCCCGGAACGCCAAGGATTCCGACCGGCCCCGCTGGCACGCCTGGCTGCGCGACCGGCACGAGTGGGTGGCCATCCCCTCCCATATCCTGCGGGTGGGGCTGCGCACCGTGGGCCGTATCCACGCCGCCATCGGCGAGGCCCTCGACCAGTGGCGGCACATGCAGACCGCCGCACCCGAGCCGGTCGAACGCCCCGCGCCGGCGGCGGCAACGGCGCCGCGCCAGGCACGCGAGGACACCGGACAACCGGCGGACCAGCCCCGCCGGCCCGCCGTGGAACCGGAGAACCAGCCGGAACGGCCCATGAGCCTGGCCGCGGCGGCCAAGGAGGCCAGGGAAGCCAGCAGACAGCTCAAACGGGAGCGGGAGACGGAACCCGAGCCGATGCCCGAGTGGAACCCGTCGGATCCGGCCGACCCCATGAACCTCGGCATGGGCGGAGACCAGGGCTACGGCCTCGGCCTCTAGACATGAAAAATCCCGACCCTTGCCGCACTCCGATTGCGCGGGAGGTACCGGGAACACCACCAATCCTACGCCAGGCAAAGCAAAGGGCCGGTGTCCGAAGACACCGGCCCAACGCTTACTACCAGAGCGCACAAGGGGCGCTCACCGGTATCGGCCATCCCCTGAAAGTCGTTGCGCACCGTCCAGATCAAGGGGAAGTTAGCAGCGCCTCCACCGGCAGCTCCATCTTAGCCGATACGATTATCGACGTCGACGAACGTCTTGTAGCAGGGACGCGACCCGACCGCCCGGCGACCGTCGGGCGACGCTGCCGCGCCAGTCGCGGCGCGGCCTACTACCAAAGGAGCAGTCATGCTCAACAAGGATGAGGGGCCGCGCGGCGGCCTCGTGGTCTGGCTGATGGCAATCATCGTCATCTGCCTAGCTCCCGCGATGCACCCCATCGCGGCCGACATCGCAGTGCTGTCAATCACGGCATACACGATCCAAGCCCACAGCCGCAGCTAATGATGGCTCGGACCACCCCGGTACAAAGGCTGGAGCAGACTTCCCTGTTTTAACGCAATGACGGCATTATCGTACATGCATTAATCATCTTTATCTGGGCGCTTTATATCTATCTGTGTATACACAAAATTGGTATAACTAAAGTCAAGTACTTTAATTAAGTGAAACGTTTTTGCTGTACTTTAAAGTATTGCTATGTATCGTGTTCGATTCTAGAATTGAATTGAAAGATCGTTCAAGGAGGAATGATGAACATGAAGACATTCATAAAGAAAATAGTTGCCTTTGTGGCAACGTTTATCGGTGTGATGGCATTCGGAGCTGTTCCTGCGATGGCCGCAGAAAGCACCGGGGGACTTATCCCCGAAGCCGACGCCACGGTGATTGTTGCTCCTGATGTGCCGCCTGGATCCACGCTCTACTTGGATGTGGAAAAAAACGAAATCACGCAGGTTGAACTACCGAACGGCAACAGAATCGCCGTATCAAGAGGATGCACCGAAACTGTCGCAGCCTGCTGGGCGGGCGGAACTCCTGGTGATTTTCAGTTTTCAGGTTCCGGTGCGGTAAACGGTAATTGGCCCAACAGATATGACTTCTATGCCGGCAATCTTCATGCCGACGTTGGTTATTATGCTTTAGGCAGTAACAGATATGTGTCAAATATCAGTCCATATTCGTACTTGCATGCAAGCATGACTCTCACAGGCATATACGTTTATCGTTACTGACTATGAAAATTTACAAATTTTGCAATCATAATTATTGAGAGGCCGGCAGTCTGGATTGTCGGCCTCTCAATTTTGTTAATCAGTAATCTGCAAAATAAGACTAAAAAAGTCGTTCCAGTAGTCCATGAAGGCACTATGGCGATGACCTTGATCCTGCTTGATTTTTCTTTTGGAAGAACTCTGCACTTTTGTGGCGCTGAGACGTTGCTCTGGATATTGCGCTGTTTGGAACTGCACATTGAACTTGTACGTTTTGGTTCAAGATGGTTGTGGTCGTGTTCGCGACGCGCCGGTTGGTTGCGGAAATGCATAAAAAATGACCCCGACCTTGGTACTGTCGGGGTCAATAGCTCAAAGACAACAGTAATCATACACGACGTTTGGTACACGTTTTGGTTACGACCGTGGAGAGTTGAACTGGCGCCACGATAATCCGTTCCGCTGGGTCCACCGCCGCCGGCTGAAAAGGTCGGGTCGAGCCCAACGATGTCGCCCCTTGACGGGCATCATTCAACAGACCTCGCGGCCGTGCGTGGCATAAACGGGCTGGCCGACACGCAGGAGCTGCGCTTTGCGAGAAAGGCGCGGCGGAAAGAGTCGCGGGGACATGCCGCCGCGATACCGGGTAATGCCGCATCCTGTGTGACCGACCGACGACCGAGCGACCGTCAACCGTTCACCCGCCCTGACCCCGCAGGGGCAGGGCTCCCTCGCTCCTCCCTCACTCCCTCCCATCAACACATAAAAACGTTTGCGGGCTTGATGCTGGTTCCCCGGATATCCCCCGGCGTGTCGCACACCTCCCGGACACGCCAGACATACCAG
>NZ_JAHBBD010000034.1 GCF_019331775.1 Bifidobacterium phasiani | reverse complement strand
GCATCGAGGGCGCCCACGGCGCGCTGATCAACATCGCCGGTCCGACCGACCTCAAGCTGCAGGAGGCCTCCGCCTCCACCGACGCGGCGGTCTTCTTGATCGAGTCGAACCCTGCGGCGATGACGGTGACGCGCACCTCGTCGCCGTAGGAGTCGTCGAGCGCCAGACCCCAGATGATCTGCGCCTCGGGGTGGATGGCCTTGCGCACCAGCTCGGTGGCGGCGGAGGCCTCCTGCAGCTTGAGGTCGGTCGGACCGGCGATGTTGATCAGCGCGCCGTGGGCGCCCTCGATGCTCTCCTCGAGCAGCGGCGAGCTGATGGCGATCTCGGCGGCCTGGGTGGCGCGGTCCTCGCCCCGGGCGGAGCCGATGCCGAACAGCGCCGTGCCGGCGCCGCGCAGAATGGCGGTCACGTCGGCGAAGTCGACGTGGATGTACGAGTTCATCGTGATCAGGTCCGTGATGCCCTGCACGCCCGCGAGCAGCGCGCTGTCGGCGGTCTTGAACGCGTCCACGATGCCGATCGAGCGGTCCGACAGCTCGAGCAGGCGGTCGTTCGGGATCACGATCAGGGCGTCGACCTCCTTGCGGAGGTTCTCGATGCCGAGCGCGGCCTTGTTCGCGCGCTGCGGCCCCTCGAAGCCGAACGGGCGGGTGACCACGGCGATGGTGAGCGCGCCCTGCTGGTGTGCGGCGCGCGCGACGATCGGGCTGGCGCCGGTGCCGGTGCCGCCGCCCTCGCCGCAGGTGACGAACACCATGTCGGCGCCCTTGAGGGCCTCCTCGATGTCCGACTGATGGTCCTGGGCGGCCTTCATGCCGCGCTCGGGGTCGGCCCCGGCGCCGAGCCCGCGGTTGGTGTTGTCACTCAGGGAAATCTTCACATCGGCGTCGGACCGCAGCAGGTCCTTCGCGTCGGTATTGATGGCTACGAATTCGACGTTCTGCAGACCCTCGGCGATCATGCGATTGACGGCGTTGCCGCCGGCTCCACCGACACCGACGACCTTGATGTTGGTCTTGTCGTTGAATTCAGTCTGGGCGATCTCGCTCACCATAGTCTCCTGTCACTCACGGTTACGCATTACTCTATCGCAGCCGGCCTGACAATCGCCGAAGATTCTCAGGCGTGTACCGCATTTTGACAACTCGTCCGTCCGGGGGCCGCGACTCAGTAGCCCGCGTCCATCGGATCGTCGCCGAACAGCGCCTCGCGCTCCTCGTGCGTGGTCCGCCGGGAGTCCAGCCAGCCGTACGGCAGATGCACCTTCTTCTGGAACCGCACGCGGCCGCGGGGCTTGTCCGCCACCCGCTCGGGGTAGGGGGCGTCCTGGTCCAGCGCGGCCACCTCACGGTCGACGTCCTCGAGGCTCTCGCAGGCCATGAACGCGCGCCGGGTCTGCCCGCCCACGGGGAACCCCTTGAGGTACCACGCCACGTGCTTGCGCAGGTCATGCACGGCCATGCGCTCGTCGCCGTCGTAGAACTCGGTGAGCAGGCGCGCGTGCCGGGCGATGATCCGCCCGACCTCCCCCAGCGTCGGGTTGGTGCGTTCGTCGCTGCCGGCGAACGCGTGCTTGATGTCGGCGAACAGCCACGGCCGCCCCTGGCATCCGCGCCCGATGGCGACGCCGGCGCAGCCGGTCCGCTCGATCATCGCCAGCGCGTCGTCGGCGCCCCAGATGTCGCCGTTGCCGAACACCGGGATGTCGAGCTCGCTCGCCAGCTCGCCGATGCGCGACCAGTCGGAATGCCCGCCGTAGTACTCGGCCGTCGTGCGCGCGTGCAGCGTCACGGCTTTGCAGCCCTCCTCCTGGGCGATGCGGCCGGCCTCGTGGAACGTCTCGTGCTCGTGGTCGATGCCGACGCGGATCTTGGCGGTCACGGGGATGTCCGCGGTCCGGCACACGCGCACCACGCGCGCGATGATCTCCCGGAACAGGTCGAGCTTCCACGGCAGGGCCGATCCGCCGCCGCGGCGGGTCACCTTGGGCACCGGGCAGCCGAAGTTCAGGTCGATGTGGTCGGCCATGCCGCCGTCCACGACGATCCGCGCCGCCTGCTCGACGATGGCGGGGTCGACGCCGTACAGCTGCAGCGAGCGGACGCGTTCGGACGGCGCGAACCGGCACAGGCGGAACGCCTTGGGGTTGCGCGCCACCAGCGCGCGCGCCGTGACCATCTCGGCCACGTACAGCCCGTCCGGGCCGTACTCCTCGCACAGCACGCGGAACGGCCAGTTCGTCACCCCGGCCATCGGCGAGAGCATCACCGGCGTCGACACGTGCACCGGCCCCAGGTCGACGGGCTCGACGCGCACGGGGCCGCTCGGCCTCGCGTCCGTGCGCGGGTCCAGCACCGGGGCCCGCCCGCCGGCGGCGTCCCGCCGTTCGCGGGACGCCGTGCCCGCGGCCGCCGCGGCATCGGATCGGCTGGCTACGTCATCACACATCGTTCGTTCCTTCCATGGCGCCCCGCCGGCGGCGAGACGGAGGAACCCAGGCCCGCCGCGGCGTGGTCTGGGTTCCGCTCCATACGTCCGGGCCCGCGGCTCAGCGCTGGCCGCCGGCCTCGGCGACCCTGACCGGCTCGCTCTCGTCGACGCCCGGCTCCTTGGCCACGTCGACGCCGCCGTCGGCCGCCTTGGCGCCCACGATCGAGACCGGGCCCTGCGGGTAGCGCACGCGCTTCTCGCCCACCCGCTCGGCGACGTAGTCGGCCACCTTGTCGAGGCTGACGCGCTCCTGGGCCATCGTGTCGCGCTCGCGCACGGTGACGGCGTGGTCGTCGATCGTGTCGAAGTCGACGGTCACGCACAGCGGCGTGCCGATCTCGTCCTCGCGGCGGTAGCGGCGGCCGATCGCGCCGGCCTCGTCGTAGTCGACCATCCAGTCGTGCTGGCGCAGGTCGGCGGCCAGGTCCTGGGCGATGGCCTGCAGCTCCGGCTTCTTGGACAGCGGCAGCACCGCGGCCTTGACCGGGGCCAGGCGCGGATCCAGGCGCAGCACCGTGCGCTTGTCGACGCCGCCCTTGGTGTTCGGCGCCTCGTCGACGTCGTAGGCGTCCACGAGGAAGGCCATCAGCGAGCGGGTCAGGCCGGCCGCCGGCTCGATCACGTACGGGATGAAGCGCTCGCCGGTCGCCTGGTTGAAGTAGCTCAGGTCCTCGCCGGAGTGGTTCTGGTGCGCGGTCAGGTCGTAGTCGGTGCGGTTGGCGATGCCCTCGAGCTCGCCCCACTCCGAGCCCTGGAAGCCGAAGCGGTACTCGATGTCCACCGTGCGCTTGGAGTAGTGGCTCAGCTTCTCCTTCGGATGCTCGTAGTGGCGCAGGTTCTCCGGGTTGATGCCCAGGTCGGTGTACCAGCGGGTGCGGGTGTCGATCCAATACTGGTGCCATTCCTCGTCCGTGCCGGGCACGACGAAGAACTCCATCTCCATCTGCTCGAACTCGCGGGTGCGGAAGATGAAGTTGCCCGGCGTGATCTCGTTGCGGAAGCTCTTGCCGATGTTGGCGATGCCGAACGGCGGCTTGGAGCGCGAGGAGGTCATCACGTTCTTGAAGTCCACGAAGATGCCCTGCGCGGTCTCGGGGCGCAGGTAGTGCAGGCTGTTGTCGTCCTCGACCGGGCCGAGGTGCGTGCGCAGCATCATGTTGAAGTCGCGCGGCTCGGTCCAGTCGCCCTTGGTGCCGCAGTCCGGGCACACGATGTCCTTCAGCCCGTTCTCCGGGTCGTGGCCGTGCTTCTCGGCGTACGACTCCTCGAGCTTGTCCGCGCGGTGGCGCTTGTGGCAGTTCAGGCACTCGATCAGCGGGTCGTTGAACACGGAGACGTGGCCGGAGGCCACCCACACGGCCGGAGGCAGGATCACCGAGGTGTCCACGCCCACCACGTCGCCTCGGGTGACCACCATCGAGCGCCACCATTCGCGCTTGATGTTGTCCTTCAGCGCCACGCCGAGCGGGCCGTAGTCCCAAGCGGAGCGGGTGCCGCCGTAGATCTCGCCGGCGGGGAAGACGAACCCGCGACGCTTCGCGAGGGATACCACTTCATCGAGTTTGCTTGCAGCCACAGTGCACCTTCTGGTCTGAACGGTTTGGGGTCTTGACCCGAACGAGTCTATCCGCATGCGGTGACACGCACGGCGGCGTGTCAACGCCGGCCGCTGTCCGCGCACGCCCCTATGTTCGGAACCGTACATGCAGGGGAACGCGCGTGCCGCAGCGCGCGTTGAGATGGGCCACGGCCCGACCCTTTGAACCTGTTGGCTAACACCATCGTAGGGAGCAGTGATATGACGCCATCCGCATCGTCGTCGAACCCTTCATCGAATCATTCGCCGAACGCCTCGCCGGCCCGGGGCGCCGCCGCCGGGGACCTTCCGCCGGACCACCCGCTGCGCGCCGCCGTCCGCAAGGCCGTGGACGACGTGCGCGCCGCCACGCCGCTGGCGCAGTCGTTCACCAACTTCGTCACCATCAACCTCGTGGCCAACGCCCAGCTCGCCGCGGGCGGCACCGCCGCGATGAGCTTCCTGCCCGACGACGTGCTCGACACCGCCGCCATCGCGGGCGCCACCTACGTCAACGTCGGCACGCTGCTGCCGTTCTACGGCGACGCCCTCGCCGACATCGCCCGCGGCCTGCACGACCTGGGCAGGCCCTGGGTGCTCGACCCGGTGGCGGCCGGCATCGGCGCGACCCGCACCGCGATCCTCGAGTCCTTCCGCGACGTGCCGCCGAACGTCGTGCGCGGCAACGCCAGCGAGATCATCGTGCTGGATCGGCTGTGGGGCCTGGGCGGGGGCGAGGCCGGCGACCGGACCCGGCCGGCCGGCGTCGAGTCCGTGGACGACGTCGAGTCGGCCGCGGCCGCGGCCCGCCGCGTGGCCCGGCACCTGGCGAGCCGCTCCCCCGACGGCCGCGGCACGGTCGCCGTCTCCGGCGCGATCGACCTGGTCACCGACGGCGAGCGCGACTACCGGCTGCCCGGCGGCAGCGCGATGATGACGAAGATCACGGGCGCCGGCTGCTCGCTCGGCGGCGTGACCGCCACCTACCTGGCGGTCGCCGACCCGCTCACGGCGGCGCTGGCCGCATCGCTGCACTTCAACCGCGCCGCGGAGACCGCCGCGGCGAGCGCCCAGGGACCGGGCTCGTTCCAGACCGCGTTCCTCGACGCCCTGTGGAACACGACCGCCGAACGGATCGCGGCCTCGCCCATCCTGGCCTGACCCGGGCCGCCGAACGCAACCGCCCCACCACCCCAAGGACACCACCATGACGCTTTTCCCATACCCTTCGATGCGCGGCCGCTTCGACCTGCGGCACTATCTCGTCCTCGGCCCCGACGACACCAAGGGCCGGCCCGTCGCCGACGTGGTCGCGGCGGCGCTGCGCGGCGGAGCCACGCTGGTCCAGCTGCGCGCCAAGCACGCCGACTCCCGCGACATCACCGCGATGGCGCGCGACATCGCCCGGGTCATCGCCGGGCAGGGCAGGTCCGACGACGTCGCCTTCGTCATCGACGACCGCGTTGACGCCGCCTGGCAGTGCCGCGGCCTGGGCATCAAGGTCGACGGCGTGCACATCGGCCAGGACGACCTCGACCCCGAGCAGACGCGCTCGCTGCTCGGCCCGGACGCCATCGTCGGGCTGTCGGCCAAGACGATCGGGCAGATCGAGGCGGCGAACGCGCTGGACGACGGCGTCATCGACTACATCGGCGTCGGGCCGGTGCACCGCACCGCGACCAAGCCGGAGGCCGCCGTCGTCGGCGCCGACGGCGTCGAACGCGCCCTCGGCGTCGCCGGAGCCGGCGAGCTGTGCGCGGCGAGCCGATATCCGGTCGTCGTGGGCGGCGGCGTGCATGCCGACGACGTGCCGGAGCTGGCGCGGACGCAGGCGGCCGGGTGGTTCGTCGTCTCGGCAATCGCCGGGGCCGACGACCCGCAGGCGGCCACCAGAGAACTCGCCGAGGCGTGGACCGCGGTGCGCGGGGACCGCCGCCACAGCCATGCGCCGACGGCCCGCCGCCACGCGCTGCCGGCCGTGCTCACCATCGCGGGCAGCGACTCCTCCGGCGGCGCCGGCATCCAGGCCGACCTCAAGACGATGCTGGCCAACGGGGTGTTCGGCATGTCCGCCATCACCGCGCTGACGGCGCAGAACACCACCGGCGTGCGATCGGTGCAGGACACCGACCCCGCGATCCTCGCCGACCAGATCGACGCGGTGTTCGAGGACATCCGCCCGGGCGCGGTGAAGATCGGCATGGTCTCGAGCGCCGCGCTCATCGCCGTCATCGCCGACCGCCTGACGCGGCACCGGGCTGGCAACGTCGTGCTCGACCCGGTGATGGTGGCCACCTCCGGAGCCCGCCTGATCGGCGAGGACGCCGTCGGCGCGCTGACCTCCATGCTGTTCCCGCTGGCCGACGTGATCACGCCGAACATCCCCGAGGCCGAGGCGCTGCTCGGGATGGCGTTCGGTTCCATCGACGGCGCGCCCGCGATGCGGGAGGCGGCCGTGGCGCTGGCGGAGCGGTACGGGTGCGCGGCGCTCGTCAAGGGCGGCCACGGCACCGCCGACGCCAGCGACGTGCTCGCCGAGCCGGGCGGCGCGGTCACCTGGTTCGACGGCGTGCGCGTGGACAACCCGAACACCCACGGCACCGGGTGCACGCTGTCGAGCGCCATCGCCGCGAACCTGGCCAAGGGCGCGGCGCTGCCGCAGGCGATCCGCGACGCCAAGACGTACCTGACCGGCGCGTTGGGCGTGCAGCTGGATCTCGGCCGCGGCTGCGGGCCGATGGACCACGCCTGGCGCTGGCGCTGACGGCCGGGCCCACGGCGGGCGGCGGCGAACCGTCGGTCGCCACGCGGCGGACGGGGCCGGGCGAACCGCGTCGGCCGCCGCGACGGCCGGCGAATCCGCCGCGACCGGATAACGGTCATTTCGAAGACAGAACGACAACCAACCAAGGAGCCATGATGACGACAACGACGAACGATGTCCCGGACCGCAAGGCCGTGCGCCAGGAGGTGCCGGTCGACCCCGAGACCGGCAGGCCGTACATCAACACGGTGGCGGCGGTGGCGATCGCCCCGAGCGGCGTGGGCGCCGAGCTCAGCGAATACGTCTCGCAGGCCGTGGTGGTGATTCGGGACTCCGGGCTGCCCAACGAGACCAACGCGATGTTCACCAACATCGAGGGCGACCTCGACGAGGTGCTCAGGGTCGTGCGCGACGCGACGATGAAGCTCGCCGGGCAGGGCTACCGCACCGGCGTGACGCTCAAGCTCGACATCCGCCCGGGGTTCAGCGGCCAGCTGGCCGAGAAGCCGCAGCTGGTGGACTCGATCCTGTCCGAGTAGCCGACGCGACGCGCCGGGGCGGCGCGCCGCGTCGTCCCGGCATATCCGGCCCGGACGGCGCCAAGGGTCTATCGTTTTACGTATGACGACGATGAAGGAGATCGCGCACCGGGCCGGGGTGTCCGTATCCACGGTGTCGCTGGTGCTGAACAACCGCGACGAGGGCCGCGTCAACGCCGACACCGCCGCCAACGTGCGGGCGATCGCCAAGGCGATGGGGTACCGCCCGAATCCGCTGGCCAGAAGCCTGCGGACCAGCCGGACCCGCATCATCGGCTTCGTCAGCGAGGAGATCGCCACCACCCCGTACGCCGGCGGCATCGTGCTCGGCGCGCAGGACGCCGCCAGCGAGCTGGGCTACATGATGATCACGGTCAACACCGACGGCAGGGCCAACGAGGAGCGGCAGCTGGCCGCGCTCAAACGCTATGGGGTCGACGGATTCCTGTACGCGAAGATGTCGAACCGCGTCACGACCGCGCCCGGGGGCATCGCGGGCTACCCGACGGTGATCGTCGACGCCGTCGACGGCAGCGGCGGCATCCCGAGCATCGCGCCGGACGAGACGCGGATCGGCTACGACGCGACCCGCCATCTCATCGACGCCGGCTGCCGGCGCATCGCCTACGTCGGCTGCGCCGAGCCGATGCTGGCCGAGGGGCTGCGCCTGGAGGGGTACCGCAGCGCCCTGCGTGACGCCGGGATCGAGCCGGACGACGATCTGGCGATCCGGGTGTGGTTCAACCAGCCGGCGCTCGACGCAGTCAGCCGCCTGTTCGACGAGCGGCATCCGGACGGCTTCTTCTGCTTCAACGACGCCCGCGCGTGGTACGTGTACGAGTGCGCGGCCCGTCGCGGCCTGGTCGTCGGCCGCGACGTCTCGGTGGTGGGCGTGGACAACCACAGGGTCATCGCCGAGACCTTCGCCCCGCAGCTGACGACGGTCGAACTGCCGCATTACGAAATGGGCTACTGGTCGGTCTGCCGCCTGGTCTCGCTCATCGAGGACCGTCCGCTGGACGACGTGACGCCGCCCCGGACGACCGCGCCGCTGCCCCCGTTCGACGCGGACGGCCCGGTCTCCATCCATTGCACGCTGATCGAGAAGGATTCGGTCGCGCATCACGCAGCGGCGTAGCCGCCGCCGGCGGGACCGACGCTGCATGACACGCCGATGCGCATTCACCGCGATTCGTTGGAACGGCTGAAAATCAATCGTTTGACGTCGTCGCGGGCGCCACGTATTTAAATCGATTGACGTAAATCGATTGACGTCCTATGATGGCAACCGCGATCGACACCGACGGCGCAGCGGCCGGAGACGGTCGCCGACAACCGAATCCCGCAATCATCATCGACCAACCGCATGGCAGCGGTGCGGTTCTACGGCAGGAAAGAGACACACATGGCACGTGCATCCAAATCCGCATGGAGCAACCCCTCCTACTTGCAGAGCTCGTTCGGCATCTTCATGTTCTTCTGCTCGTGGGGCATCTGGTGGTCCTTCTTCTCGCGCTACCTGCTCGCCCCCGACAAGGGCCTGGGCATGACCTCCGCCGAGCAGGGCCAGATCTACTCCATCAATTCGCTGGCGACGCTGGTCATCATGTTCGCCTACGGCGTTATCCAGGACCAGCTCGGCATCAAGCGCAAGCTCGTCATCGCCATCGCGGCGGTCGCGGCGCTCGTCGGCCCGTTCGTCAACTTCGTCTACGCCCCGATGCTCGCCGCGGGCGGCTCCGTCCGCTTCGCCGGCGTGCTCCTCGGATCGGTCGTGCTGTCCGCCGGGTTCATGGCCGGCTGCTCCCTGGTCGAGGCGCTCACCGAACGCTATTCGCGCAAGTTCGGGTTCGAGTACGGCCAGTCCCGCGCCTGGGGCTCCTTCGGCTACGCCATCGTGGCGCTGTGCGCCGGGTTCCTGTTCAACATCAACCCGATGCTCAACTTCTGGGTCGCCTCCGCCTGCGGCCTGGGCATGCTGCTCGTCTACCTGTTCTGGGTTCCGGCGGAGCAGCGCGAGGAGCTGCGCCGCGAGGCCGACCCGAACGCCGAGAGGACCAATCCCTCCCTCAAGGAGATGGTGTCCGTCCTGCGGATGCCGGCGCTGTGGGTCCTCATCGTCTTCATGCTGCTGACCAACACCTTCTACACCGTGTTCGACCAGCAGATGTTCCCGACCTACTACTCCAGCCTGTTCCCCACCACCGACATCGGCGACGCCACCTACGGCACGCTCAATTCCGTCCAGGTGTTCCTCGAGTCCGCCATGATGGGCGTCGTCCCGGTCATCATGCGCAAGATCGGCGTGCGCAACGCCCTGCTGCTCGGCGCGTTCGTCATGTTCGCGCGCATCGGCCTGTGCGGCGTCTTCCACAACCCGGTCGCGGTCTCCATCGTCAAGATGTTCCACTCCATCGAGGTGCCGCTGTTCTGCCTGCCGGCGTTCCGGTACTTCACCCTGCACTTCGACACCAAGCTGTCGGCCACGCTGTACATGGTCGGGTTCCAGATCGCCTCGCAGGTGGGCCAGGTCATCTTCTCGACGCCGCTGGGCATGCTGCACGACTCGATGGGCGACCGCCCGACGTTCTTCACGATCTCCGGCATCGTGCTCGCCGCGCTGATCTACGGCTTCTTCGTCATCAAGCGCGACGACCAGCAGGTCGACGGCGACCCGTTCTACACCGACCGTCAGCTCAGGGCGATGCAGGCCGCCAAGGCGTGACCCGACCCCGGCAAACGACACCCACCACCACGAAAGGCAGACCGATGACCGATTTCACCCCCACCCTCACGCCGTTCGCCGACCACGACGCCGAGCTCGCCAAGGCCGAGGCCGGCGTGGCCAAGCTGGCGGCCACCCGCAACGACCGATGGTACCCCAAGTTCCACATCGCCTCCGACGGCGGCTGGATCAACGACCCCAACGGCCTGTGCTACTACAAGGGCCGCTGGCACGTCTTCTACCAGCTGTTCCCGTACGGCACCGCCTGGGGGCTGTGCCACTGGGGGCACGTCTCCAGCGCCGACCTGGTGACCTGGCGGCGCGAGCCCATCACGATGGCGCCCAGCCTGGAGCAGGAGCGGGACGGCGTGTTCTCCGGCTCCGCCGCGATCGGCGACGACGGCGAACTGCGCTTCTACTACACCGGCCACCGGTGGGCCAACGGCCGCGACAACACCGGCGGCGAGTGGCAGGTCCAGATGATGGCCGTCCCGGACGACGACGAGCTCCGGCACGTCACCAAGCTCGGCATGATCATCGACTGCCCGCGCGACAAGGTCCACTGGCACTTCCGCGACCCGAAGGTCTGGAAGACCGGCGACGTGTGGTACATGGTCCACGGCGTCTCCTCCGCCGACCGGCGCGGGCAGATGTGGCTGTACACCTCCGAGGACATGGTGGAGTGGACGTTCAAGACCGTGCTGTTCGAGCATCCGGACCCGGACGTGTTCATGCTCGAGTGCCCCGACTTCTTCCCCCTTGCCGACCGCGACGGCAACGAGAAGTGGGTCCTCTGCTTCTCGGCGATGGGATCGAGGCCCAAGGGCTTCATGAACCGCAACGCCAACAACGCCGGCTACATGATCGGCACCTGGGAGCCGGGCGGCGCGTTCGAGCCGCAGACCGAGTTCCGCCTGTGGGACTGCGGCCACAACTACTACGCGCCGCAGTCCTTCGACGCCCCCGACGGCCGGCGCATCATGGTCGGCTGGATGAGCCCGTTCGACCATGCGATGGCGATGGCCGGCGACGGCTGGTGCGGCCAGCTGACCCAGCTGCGCGAGGTCTTCCTCGGCGAGGACGGCGACGTCCACACCGTGCCGGTCCCGGAGGCCGACGCGCTGCGCGCGGACGACGTCGAGTTCGGCGCGGTGGATCTCGCCGAGGGCGGGCGCATGACCCTCGACGCGGACCTCGAGGCCGGGGAGATCGAGCTGTCCATCGACCTGGCGAACACCACCGCAGAGCGCTGCGGGCTCAGGGTCCACGAGACGCAGGACGGCGGGTACGTCTACGTCGCCTACGACGCGCAGACCGGCTGCGTCGTCCTCGACCGGCAGAACGGCTCCGGCACGGACGGCGGGTACCGCGCCGCGCCGCTGAGCGACGACGAGCTCGCCGCCGACGCGCTGAAGCTGCGCGTGTTCGTCGATCGCGGCTCGGTCGAGGTGTACGTCAACGACGGCCATCAGGTGCTCAGCTCGTACAACTTCCCGACGCAGGGGCCGCGTGCGGTGTCGCTGACATGCGAATCCGGCGGCCTCCGGGTCAAGGGCCTGACGCTGCACCATCTCAACGGCATCGCCCTCGAGTAGCCCGGGTCGTCTCGGCCGCCCCCTCCATCCCGAATTGCACATTGTGCGCCCCGATCGCGAACGGCGTTCCGTTCCCCTCCCCGCACACAATGTGCAATTTTTTATGCTGAGACGGGCAAATCGGCTTCTCAGCGTGAAGAAATGCACATTGTGCGCGGGGAGGATGTCGGGATGCGGCCGGGGAGCGGGGAGGGTATGCTGGAAGCACTGAATCGTACCGGTTCGATATCAGCTCGGCTCATTGAGCAATCGATTGCCGATACGGAGGCATCGCGCAGACGCGACACCATATGCAGAAAGGTCAACTCCGATGGGTGATTTCACCGAACTCAACCGCCCCTTCGCCCCGCACGACGACCAGCTGGCCAAGGCCGAACGGGCCGTAGCGGATCTGGCCGCCGGCCGCGCCGACCGCTGGTACCCGAGGTTCCACATCGCCTCCAACGGCGGCTGGATCAACGACCCCAACGGCCTGAGCCACCACCGCGGCCGCTGGAACGTCTTCTACCAGTTGCACCCCTACAGCGCCCAGTGGGGTCCGATGCACTGGGGCCACGTCTCCAGCGCCGACCTGACGACCTGGCGGCGCGAGCCGATCGCCCTGGCCCCCAGCATCGAGGCCGAGCTCGCGGGCGTGTTCTCCGGATCGGCCGTCACCGGCGACGACGGCCGTCTCTGGCTGTACTACACCGGCCACCGCTGGCGGAACGGCGTCGACGTCGCCGACGGCAACCTCGAGGTGCAGTGCGCCGCGGTCTCCGATGACGGCGTCCGCTTCGAGAAGCTCGGCGTCGTCATCGACAACCCGGAACGGCTCAAGGACTTCCGCGACCCGAAGGTCTGGAAGCAGGACGGCCGCTGGTACATGGTCTTCGGCCTGCGCACCGGGGACGAGCGCGGCGAGATCGTGCTCTACACCTCCGAGGACATGCGCCGCTGGTCCTTCGACCGCGTGTTGTTCCGCCACCCCGACCCCGACGTGTTCATGCTCGAGTGCCCCGACTTCTACGAGATCCCCGCGCCCGACGGCACGACCCGCTGGGTGCTGTGCTTCTCCGCGATGGGCACGAAGCCGGACGGCTTCATGAACCGCAACGCCAACAACGCCGGCTACATGATCGGCACCTGGGAGCCGGGCGGCGCGTTCGAGCCGCAGACCGAGTTCCGCCTGTGGGACTGGGGGCCGAACTACTACGCGCCGCAGTCCATGCTCGGCCCCGACGGCCGGCGCATCGTCCTGGGCTGGATGAACCCGGCGGACGGCTCGCCGACCCAGCGCGACGGCTGGTGCGGCCAGATGACGCTGCCGCGCGAGGTGACGCTGCGCGAGGACGGCGACCTGCACACCACGCCCGTCGCCGAGATCGACCGGCTGCGCCTGGACGACGTCGACCACGGCTCGATGACGCTGGGCCGCGACGAGGAGCGCGAGGTGCTCGAGGACGCCGAGGCCGTGGAGATCGACCTGACCATCGACCTGGAAGCCACCACCGCCGAGCGCTGCGGCCTCAAGCTGCACTGCACCGACGACGGCGGCTACGTGTACGTCGGCTACGACGACCAGACCCGGCGCGTGGTGCTCGACCGCCAGGCCGCGGGCGTCGGCGAGCGCGGATACCGCGCCGCGCCGCTGAGCGACGGGGAGCTGGCCTCGGGCCGGATCGAGCTGCGGGTGTACGTCGACCGCGGCTCGGTCGAGGTGTACGTCAACGACGGCCGGCAGGCGATGAGCGCCTACAGCCTGCCCGCCGCCGGCCGGCGCGCGGTGCGCCTGCTCGCCGAATCCGGCACGATGGCGGTCGCCTCGCTGGTCACCCACCGGATGGGCTCGATCGGCCTGGAGTAGGCGGGACGACGGCGACGAAGACAAGCAAGGGGTGCGTTCCCGAACCCCGGGAGCGCACCCCTTCGCCGTCGTCGCGTCCGGCTCAGGCCTTGACGCCGCCGAACCGGCGGTCGCGGTGGATGTAGTGGTCGATGGAGCGCCACAGCACCTCGCGCCCGCAGTCGGGGAACAGCTCGGGCACGAAGTCGAGCTCGGCGTAGGCGGCCTGCCACGGCAGGAAGTTCGACGTGCGCTGCTCGCCGGAGGTGCGGATCACCAGGTCGCAGTCGGGGATGTCGGGATTGTACAGGTGCTCGGCCACCATCTTCTCGGTCACGCGGTCGCCGCTGATCCTGCCGTCGCGCACCTGCCTGGCGATGGCGGCGCAGGCGTCGGCGATCTCCGCGCGGCCGCCGTAGTTGATGCAGAACACCACGTCGATGGTCGTGTTGCGCCTGGTGCGCTCCATCGCGACCTCGAGCTCGTCGATCACCGACTTCCACAGCCTCGGGCGGCGCCCCGACCAGCGCACGCGCACGCCCCACTCGTCCATCTGCGCCACGCGGCGGTGGATGATGTCGCGCGAGAAGCCCATGAGGAAGCGCACCTCCTGCGGCGAGCGCTTCCAGTTCTCGGTGGAGAACGTGTACAGGCTCAGGTAGCGCACGCCCGCCTCGATCGCGCCGGCGATGGTGTCGAAGACCACCGGCTCGGCGGCCTTGTGGCCCTCGGTGCGGACCAGGCCGCGCTGCTGCGCCCAGCGGCCGTTGCCGTCCATGATGACGCCGATGTGCCGGGGCACCTTGTTCTTCGGGAAGTCCGGGATGCGCGCGGGGTCCGAAAACGGCGCGGCGGGGACATCAAGCGATCGGTAGTCGACGTTCTCAAAAGCCATACTACGCATCATACAGGCGGCACGGTCCGCCCGCGGCATTCGCGGGGCCGACCGGGGCGTGACGATGCCGCGCCGATCCGCGCGGCCCCGCCGGCGGTGTCCGCGGGGCGGCGCGGCCGCGATCCCGTCCCCGTCGCGCCGGCACCGCACCGGGAGGCGGCCCGCCGACGGCGCGTCCGACGGGGCGCCGGCTACACGCGCATCGAGCGGATCGGCCGCTCCAGGTAGTACTCGCCCCAATCCGCCACCAGGCGCGTGACGCGCGACCGGGGCTCGGCGCCGTCCAGCGCCCGCCAGTCGCCGGCCGTCAGCGCGCGCAGCTGGCCCAGCTCCCCCGGGCTCACCGGGCGCGCCTCGGGGGTGCGGTCCGCGCCGCACATCGTCCCGCCGGCCGGGATCGACAGGTATCCCAGGCCGTCGCCGCGCCCGCACACCACGCAGGAGTCCAGCCGCGGCGTCCAGCCGGCGAGCGCCAGCGCGCGCAGCACGTACGAGTCGCCGATCGCGCGCGGCGGATGCGCGCGGCGCGCCAGCGCGGCCAGCGCGCCGACCAGCAGCCGGTACTGTTCGGGGGCCGGCTCGCGTTCGGCCGATACGATCTTGTCCACGGTCTCCACGATGACGTTGGCCGCGGCGTACGCCTCGTAGTCCAGGCAGATCGGCCCGGCGTAGGCGGCTATGGACTCCGCCTGCGAGACCACGTCGAGCGAGCGGCCCTCGCTGACGAGCACGTCGACGCGCATGAACGGCTCCAGACGGCCGCCGAAGCGCGACCTGACGCGGCGCACGCCCTTGGCGACGGCCCGCACCTTGCCGTGGCCGCGCGTCAGCAGGGTGACGATGCGGTCGGCCTCGCCGAGCTTCGCGGTGCGCAGGACCACGCCCTCGTCGCGATACAGCGCCATACGCGCACCTCCCTTCCGTGAACCGGGGCGGACCGCCCGCCCGCATGCGGGCTAGTAGACGAACAGGCCCCAGAACGCGAACACCAGCAGCACCGACACCATGCCCGCCGCCGACATCCAGAACAGCACCCGGCCCAGACGGGTCGTCGCCAGCACGGGCTGCTCGCCGGAGACGATCTCGCGCACGGCGCCCCGGCGCGGGTGCGCGGCGAGGATGCCGCGCAGCGAGGCGACCTCGATCAGCCGCGCCAGCACGCACGACCACGCCCAGACCACCAGCGTGCACACCAGCTGCGCCACCGGCCAGCTCCAGTACATCACGCCGGGGTCGTTGTCGGGGGCGCCGCCCCACGCCAGGTCGACGACGGTCATGATGACCTCGCCCAGCCCGACGGCGAACATGCACAGCGTCAGCAATGTGACCGTCACCAGCACCAGCATGACGCGCCCGAAGCCGTGCCGGAACCCCAGCGTCGGCCGGTCCGGGTGCAGGCCGCGGCGCAGGCGGCGCACCAGCGCCACGGCGGCGACCACGGCCGTCGCCAGCAGGAGCAGCAGCATCGCGGCGTGCAGGACCACGCCGTAGACCGTCATCGTGCGGTGGGCGTGCAGTTCCGTGGGCACGGCGATGGATTGGACGATGACGTCGCCGGCGACCCGCTCGCTGGTCTGCTCCAGCCCGGCCAGCGTGCCGACCGTCCAGTCGACCAGGTCGTCGAGGTAGCGGTCGGCGAACGGCTCGCCGACCACGTCGTCGTGCCCCAGGCGCAGCACGTGGTTCGCCATGGCGTAGCTGCGTATCGTCACGTCGTCGTTGCCGGCCAGGCGCGCCATGCGCAGGATCTGCTCCAGCCCGTCGACCTGCGCGGTCATCACGTCCTTGGATCCGTAGGCCACGAAGGTGGGGACGGCGAACGCCTCGGGCGTCAGCGTGCGGATGTCGAGGTTGGTCAGACCGAACAGCTCGGCGTCGACGCCGAACACGCGCCGCACGATGGACTGGTAGCCGTCGTGCGCGCCGGCGAGCGCGAAGTCCTGCGCGACGAAGAAGCCCAGCGCCTCGCGGGGCGTGTACACCATCGGGCTGAGCAGGATCTGGAAGGCGACGTCCGGGTCGTCCCGCAGCAGGTAGGAGGAGATCCACGTGCTCTCCGAGGTCGCGTAGATGCCGACCTGCGCGGGGTCCACGTCCTCCATGCCGCGCAGCAGGCCGACGACCTGGTCGTAGGCGTCCGCCGAGGCCGGGTAGTCGCGGTCGACGTCGGTGGTGGACCAGGTGGGCTTGTCCGTCACGGCGGTCACGAACCCGGCGCTGCTCATCGCGTAGGCCACGTCGCCGAAGGAGTCGTAGCAGGTGCCGTGGCCGGCGCCGTGCATGAACACGACGCCGGGGCGCCCCCCGCCGGCGCCGACCGGCTCGCGCAGGACCACGCGCATGTCCTGCACCTCGCCGGTGGCCTCGCGGGTCACGGGGACGACGATGGCGCGCTCGCTGACCTCGTACTGGCCGCGCCGGGCGAGCGTCGCGCCCTCGGGCACGTCGAAGGTGACGGCGGTGTCGGCGTCCAGCGTGGCGACGGTGCGGTCGGTGGGCTCGTAGTCCCACTCGACGGCGGTCAGGTTGGACACGGCGACCAGGACGCCGAGCAGGACGAGGAATATCGGCAGGCTGACCAGCAGACGCCGCCCGCGCCCCCAGGCGGCCCCTCCGTGCCGCGTGTCCCTATCCCTCGTGCTGCGCATCCCGTCATTGTATATCGCGCCGCCGCGGCCCGGCCCGCACTGCGGACGCGCGGCCGGGAAACCCGACGTGTCCGGCCCGGCTGTATGGTTCCGCCGCCGGGTCACCGCGCCGGGCCGTGCGGCCCGTGCACGACCGGCACGACGACCGGCCCGCCCGCCGTCGACGGCGCCAGGCCGTCGGCCTGCATCTGCGCGGCGATCCGGTTCGCCTGCTCCAGCAGGGTCTCGACGATGCGGTCCTCGGGCACGGTCGCCACGACCTTGCCCTTGATGAAGATCTGCCCCTTGCCGTTGCCGGAGGCGACGCCCAGGTCGGCCTCGCGCGCCTCGCCCGGACCGTTGACGATGCAGCCCATCACGGCCACGCGGATCGGCGCGGTGACGTCCTTGAGCCCCTCGGTCACGGCGTTGGCCAGCTGGATGACGTCCACCTGCGCGCGGCCGCAGCTCGGGCAGGAGATGATGTCGAACCTGCGCGGCCGCAGCCCCAGGTATTCCAGGATCTTGCAGCCGACCTTGACCTCCTCGACCGGCGGCGCGGACAGCGAGACGCGGATCGTGTCTCCGATGCCCTCGGCGAGCAGCGCGCCGAACGCCAGGCACGACTTGATCGTGCCCTGCCACGCGGGGCCGGCCTCGGTGACGCCCAGGTGCAGCGGCCAGTCGCCCTTGGAGGCGAGCAGCCGGTAGGTCTGCACCATCGTGACCGGGTCGTGGTGCTTGACGGAGATCTTGAAGTCGTGGAAGCCGACGTCCTCGAACATGCGGGCCTCCTTGAGCGCGGAGGCGACCAGCGCCTCCGGGGTCGGCCCGCCGTACTTCGCGTACAGCTCCTTGTCGAGTGATCCGGCGTTCACGCCGATGCGCAGGCTGATGCCGGCGTCGGTCGCCGCCTTGCAGATGGCCGGGCCGACCTCGGCGAACTTGCGGATGTTGCCCGGGTTGACGCGCACCGCCGCGCAGCCGGCGTCGATGGCCTGGAACACGTACCGGCTCTGGAAGTGGATGTCGGCGATCACCGGGATCGGGGACCTCCTGACGATCTCGGGCAGCGCGTCGGCGTCGTCCTGGCTCGGCACGGCCACGCGCACGATGTCGCATCCGGCGGCGGTCAGCTCGGCGATCTGCTGCAGCGTCGCGCCCACGTCGACGGTGGGCGTGTTCGTCATCGACTGCACGGAGACGGGCGCTCCCCCGCCCACGGGCACCGGCCCGACCATGATGCGGCGCGAGGCGCGGCGCGGGTGCAGCGGGCTGGCGCTGACGTCGGGTTCGCCGGTCCTGCGGAACGGCCTGTCGGTGGTCTCGGTCTCGTGCGTGGTGCTCATCATCTCGTTGGTGGTTTCGGTCACATCTGCTGGTCTATCAGATCGTCGGCGCGGCGGCGGGCCTCGAGCTCGACCTGACCCATTTCCTCCACGGACGAGAAGGCCGGGTCGCCGCGCAGGTCGGCGTCCATCCGCTCGATGACGGCCCGGACCGTGTCGACGATGCCGAGGTAGGGCAGCCGGTGCTCGAGGAAGGCGTGCACCGCCTGCTCGTTGGCCGCGTTGAGCACCGCGGTGTGCTTCTGCGAGGCCTTGAGGCACTCGCGCGCCAGGTTCACCGCGGGGAAGGCCTCGTCGTCCAGCGGCTCGAACGTCCATGTGGCGGCGGTCGACCAGTCGCAGGGGCTGGCGACGTCGTCCAGGCGCTCGGGCGCGGACAGGCCGAGGGCGATCGGCAGGCGCATGTCGGGCGGCGAGGCCTGCGCGATCGTGGCGCCGTCGCGGAACTCGACCATCGAATGCACCACGGACTGCGGGTGCACGGTCACCACGATGCGGTCCGGCTCGATGTCGAACAGCCGGCTCGCCTCGATGACCTCCAGGCCCTTGTTCATCAGGGTCGAGGAGTTGATCGTCACCACCGGGCCCATGTTCCAGGTCGGGTGGTGGAGCGCCTGCTCCGGGGTGACGCCGCGCATCTGCTCCCGGGTCATGCCGCGGAACGGGCCTCCCGACGCGGTGACGACCAGCCGGGAGACCTCGCCGTGCGTGCCGGAGCGCAGCGACTGCCAGATCGCCGAGTGCTCGGAGTCGACGGGGTTGATCTGGTCGCTGCGCGTCTGGGCGGAGAACAGCAGGTTGCCGCCGGCGACGACGGACTCCTTGTTCGCCAGCGCCAGCTGGGAGCCGGCCTTGAGCGCGGCGATCGACGGCTCCAGGCCGATCGATCCGGTGATGCCGTTGAGCACCACGCTCGCGCCGCAGCCCGCGACGCCGTTCACCGCGTCGGGGCCGGCCTGGATCTGCGTGGTGGTCGCGCCGGCCCGGTCGAGGGCCTCGCGAAGCCGCGGCGCCGCGGCCGTGTCGTACACGGCGACCTGCGGCACCTGGAACTCGGCGGCCTGACGGGCGAGCAGCTCGACGTGCGCGCCGCCGGCGGCCAGGCCGACCACGGTGAAGCGATGACGATGGCGTGCGATGACGTCCAGTCCCTGGGTGCCGATGGAGCCGGTCGACCCAAGGACCACAACGGTGGCGTTCTGGTTCACTCTTCGGTCTTCTTCGTGCTGGGGGTATCGAAATCGAACGACGGGAAGGACAGGTCCGGGATGTCGATCGGACCCAGCGAGGGCACGGAGGGGGTCTCCAGCCTGGGGACGACCGGCTTGGGATCGGCCCGTTCGGCCGGCTGGACCGAGCGGGCCATATGCGCCAGCGCCGCGAGCGACGAATCGGCGGCCGGCTCGGCGGGCTCGGCGGGCGGCGCGGGCTCGGCGGGCGGCGCGGGCACGGCCGGCCGCGGTTCCGCGGGCGACGGCGCGGCGGCCGTCACGAAGTCGGGCGTCCACGACGCGGTCTCGGTGGCGCTCGGCTCGGCCGGGTACCACCATCCAACACCACCGACCAAACTAGAAAGCTAGAACTCGGTGGGGGACGCAGCCTGAAAAAAAAAAA
>NZ_JAHBBD010000033.1 GCF_019331775.1 Bifidobacterium phasiani | reverse complement strand
AAGGCCGCCTAGCCGACATCACGCAGGACCAACACCGACGGCACCGGACACAGGGCGAAACGCGCCCGAAAACGCCACCAACAAACAACCCCAAACGGATTGACAAAACCATAGGGACACCCCCCTACAATGGAAACCGTACGGACGCACGGCCATTGAGGGAAGAGGGCACCATGGGATTGTTCGCGCGCCACGACGACGATGTCGTCTCCCCGTTCGACGTCGACGACGCCCCGGCGTACATCAGCCCGGACGCCGCCATCGAGCGGGAGGCCCGGGCCGAGGCCGAGGCCGAACGGCGGCGGCAGGCCGCCCGCGCGGCGGCCGACGCGGCGGAGCGCCGCCGGCGGAACCAGCCCCCGACCGCGCGGCGCCGCACCCCGTCGCGCGCCCGCGACGCCGCCCAGGCCAGGCGCGCCGCCGCGCCGCCTCCCGCCGGCCAGACCTATGCCACCGACTCGCCGTCTCCCGCCGGCCAGACCTACGCCGACGACCCGTCCCATTCCAACGGTGCGCCGCGCCCCGCCGGCCTGACGCCTCGCCCCGCCGGCACGCCGAATCGAGGCGCCGCTCCGCGCACCCGCACGCCGTCCGCCTCCGGATGGGTCGTCGCCGCATTCGTGCTGCTGGGCGTCACCCTGGCGGCCCTGTCCACGCCGCTTGCCGGGTTCGTCACCGCCGTGGCCGCGATCGTGCTCGCCATCGGCGCCCTGACGCGCGCCGCCAGGGATCCGCGCCACCGCGGCAGGGCGGCCGCGGTCGTCGCGCTGGTGCTCAGCATCGCGCTGCTGGCGGCGGATGCCGTGGCCGTCGTCGCCGGGCTCTCCTCGACGTCGCCGCCCGACTCGTCATGGTCGCGGACCTATGGTGGCGCCGACGCCGCGGACCCCGAACCCCGGACCTACGAGCGGACCGGCACCATCGCCTACGACCACGACGACACCGAGCTGCAGGTCTCGATCGACCGCGCCTGCGCCGGCACGCCCGACGATCTCACCGGCGGACGCACCGTGGTCATCGAGGTCACGGTGCGCAACACCGGCTCGACGACCACCGGCCTGGAGTCGGAGTCCACGCTCGAGGTCTTCCAGAACGGCATCGGGCTGACGAGGACGTACCTGTCGGACGACGCGGAATCGTTCGGATACGACGACGACTCCGGTTTCGCCGAGATCAGGCCCGGCGCCTCGCACACGGTGACCGAGGCGTTCGCGCTGCGCGACGGCGACGCGCCGCTGCTGGCGCGTCTGGCCTCGTACGACGGCATGTCCACCGTGACGGCCGCGTTCAGTGTGGGCGGGAGCACGCCGGGCGAGGAGTTCGAGGGCCTCGCCACAGCGGACGTCCCCGACGTCGTCCCGCCCGACGAGGCCGCGGTCGCCGATATGACCGACATCGTCGATCACCGGGGGACGACCGTCGCCCAGCTGGCCATCGACGGCGTCGTGCGGGGGCCGGACACCTCCGACGGCACGCCCACGGCGATCGTGACCTATCGCTGGGTCAACCGCTCCGACGAGCCGATGACCCTGTGGGACTGCGGCATGGCGTCCGCCTGGCGCGACGGCGTCGAACTGGAGGTCGCCTTCCCCGCCGACGCGATGGAGGGGTACGCCCCGCTGTCGCAGTCGACGTCGATCCTGCCCGGCGCCATGTTCTCCGCGACCATCGCCTATGCGGTGCCGGACTACGACGGGCGGCTCGACGTGCGCCTGACCGACTACGACGACACGGTCCTGGCGGAGCGGACGTTCGAGCTGTCCGACCAGACGGACGCGGATCGGGTCGGATGACGGTCCCGGGCGCGGGGCGCGCCGTCGCCCCGGCCGAGGCCTTCACGGTCTCCACGGCCCTGCGACGGCGCGTGCGCGGACGCGCATGCCCCAAGCCGAATCCGTGTGTCCGATGCACGATGCCGCGCGCACGCGGACGCCGTCCGGCCCCGTATCCATGCCCGGTTCCGGGGCCATCCCGCCTAGCTGTAGCGGATTAAGGGTCCTGCGGACATCCATATGCGTTACGTGAGGCTCCAAAACCGCGATGCCCCGGGTATGTGCCGCGACATGGCGCGGCACATACCCGGGGCATCGTCGTCATCCTGCCTCAGCTAGTCCATATCGATGTCCGCAGACCCCGAAATCCGCTGCACCTAGTGCGGATAGGGGCAGACACGCCCGGATTCCGCGGGACGCCCGCGACGTGACGCGGACGGTGCGCGGGCGCCATGCCGCCCCTGCGCCGTCCGCGTCCGAGGATCCCAAGGCGCTAGAGCCGCGGCAAATAGGTCTTCAGCTCGTACGGCGTGACCTGATGGCTGTATTCCTCCCACTCCTGGCGCTTGTTGCGCAGGAAGTACTCGAAGGCGTGCTCGCCGATCACGCCGGCCACGAAGTCGGACTTCTCCATGATCTTCAGCGCCTCGTCCAGCGACTCCGGCAGCGGCTGGATGCCCATCGCGCGGCGCTCCGCGTCGGTGAGCTCCCACACGTCGTCGCTCGTCGGCTCGCCGAGCGCGAGCTGCCGCTCGATGCCGTCGAGGCCGGCGGCCAGCAGCACCGAGTAGGCCAGGTACGGGTTGGCGACCGGGTCGAGCGCGCGGAACTCCATGCGCGCCGAGTTGCCCTTGCCCGGCTTGTACTGCGGGATGCGCAGCAGCGCGGAGCGGTTGTTGTGGCCCCAGCAGATGTAGCTCGGTGCCTCGTTGCCGCCCCACAGACGCTTGTACGAGTTCACGTACTGGTCGGTGATCGCGCAGATTTCCGCCGCGTGGTACAGGATGCCCGCGGCGAACTGCCGGGCGATCAGCGACATGTTGAACTCCTGGCCGGCCTCGTAGAAGGCGTTCGCGTCGCCCTCGAACAGGCTCAGGTGCGTGTGCATGCCCGATCCCGGCTTGTCGGCCAGCGGCTTGGGCATGAAGCTCGCGTAGATGCCGCGCTCCAGCGAGATCTCCTTGACGACGGTGCGGAAGGTCATGATGTTGTCCGCCGTGGTCAGCGCGTCGGCGTAGCGCAGGTCGATCTCGTTCTGCCCGGGGCCGCCCTCGTGGTGCGAGTATTCGACCGAGATGCCCATCTGCTCGAGCATGTTCACCGTGGCGCGGCGGAAGTCCATGCTGGAGCTGCGCGGCACGTGGTCGAAGTAGCCGCCCTCGTCGATCGGGGTCGGCGGGCGGGACCAGTCCTCCTGGCTCTCGAACAGGTAGAACTCGATCTCCGGGTGCACGTAGAACGTGAAGCCCTTCTCCTTGGCCTTGGCCAGCGTCTGCTTGAGCACGTGGCGCGGGTCGCCCAGCGAGGGCTCGCCGTCCGGGGTCAGGATGTCGCAGAACATGCGGGCGGTGCCCTGCGGGCCGCCTCGCCACGGCAGGATCTGGAACGTCGAGGGATCCGGCCTGACGATCATGTCGTCCTCGGAGACGCGGGTCATGCCCTCGATCGACGAGCCGTCGAAGCCGAGCCCCTCCTCGAACGCCGCCTCCAGCTCGGCCGGCGCGATCGCCACCGACTTGAGGGTTCCCAGCACGTCGGTGAACCACAGGCGGATGAAACGCACATCGCGCTCCTCAACGGTGCGCAGCGCAAACTCTTGCTGTTTATCCATGCCCACCATCGTCCCACGGGTTTATTTCACATGCCGTTAACACATGTCGCGTATATGCGGGCGCCCACGCGGGGCCGGAACGGACGCCCGGATACGGCAGCGCCCGCCGGCGCATGGCGCGGCGGGCGCTGCGGGCGCGGCGCGGCATTCCGGGCGCAGGGTCAGTCGGCCGCGACCGCAAGCGCCTCCTTCAGCGTGAACGCGCGCGCGTACAGCGACTTGCCGAGGATCGCCGAGTCCACGCCGAGCGGCGCGAGCCCCTTGATGGCGCGCAGGTCGTCGAGCCCCGAGATGCCGCCCGAGGCGGTCACCCTGGCGTCGGTGCGCTCGGCCACCTCGCGCAGCAGGTCGAGGTTCGGCCCGCTCATCATGCCGTCGCGCGTCACGTCGGTGACGACGTAGCGCGAGCAGCCGACCGAGTCGAGGAACGCCATCGTCTCGAACAGGTCGCCGCCCTCCTTGACCCATCCGCGGGCGGCCAGCGTGTGGCCGCGCACGTCCAGGCCGACGGCGACGCGATCGCCGTACCGGCGAATGACCTCGGCGGTCCACTCGGGGTTCTCCAGCGCCGCGGTGCCGATGTTCACGCGGGCCGCGCCGGCGTCGAGCGCCGCCTCCAGGCTCGCGTCGTCGCGCACGCCGCCGCTCATCTCGATGTTCACGCGCTCACCCAGCTCGGCGACGATGGCGCGCAGCTGCGCGCGGTTGTCGCCGGTGCCGAACGCGGCGTCCAGGTCGACCAGGTGGATCCACCGCGCCCCGGCCTCGACCCAGGTGCGGGCGGCCTCCAGCGGCGAGCCGTAGTCGGTCTCCGATCCGGATGCGCCCTGGCGCAGGCGCACGGCCTTGCCGTCGCGCACATCGACGGCGGGCAGCAATGTCAGTGCCATATGCGTGTGTCCTTCCTCACTGGTGTGCGGGGCGTCGCATGCCGCCCCGGGTTGTGCAGATCATCGGGCCGCCGCGGTAGGCCGATCCCGGCCGGGCGCCGCGGATCGGGCGGACGGCGCGGCGCGGCGCCCTACAGGGCCGCCACCCAGTTGCCCAGCAGCCTGAACCCGGCGTCGGCGGACTTCTCCGGGTGGAACTGCGTGGCGTACAGCGGGCCGTGCTCATAGGCGGCCACGAAGCGGCTGCGGCCGTACTCGCACCAGGCGACGCGCTCCGGCGCGCCGCCGAAGTCCACCGGGCAGCGTTCCGCCGGCACCGGCAGCACCTCGCGCGCCGCGTAGGAGTGCACGAAGTAGAACCGCTCGTCGCCCAGCCCGTCGAGCAGCACGCCGTCCTCGGGGGCCTGGACGGTGTCCCAGCCCATATGCGGGACCACGTCGGCGTCCAGCTCGTCCACGACGCCGCCGATCAGCCCCAGGCCGCGCGCCTCGACGCCGTGCTCGACGCCCCGCTCGAACATGACCTGCTCGCCCACGCACACGCCGAGCACCGCGCGCCCGGCGTTGAGCCGGTCGACGATCACCCGGTCGCCGCGCACGTGGCGCAGCCCGTCCATGCAGGCGGCGAACGCCCCGACGCCGGGCACGACCAGGCCGTCGGCCTCGAACGCCGTGCGGTAGTCGGAGGTCAGGGTCACATCGAGGTCGAGGTTGGCCAGCGCGCGCACCATGGAGCGCACGTTGCCGAATCCGTAGTCGAACACCACCACCGAGGTCATGCCAGGTCCTTTCCTTGTCGTGTCGTCGTCTTGTCGCGCCGCCGGCGCCGCGCGGCCGGCTAGCGGATGCTCGATCCGCCGCGCCCGCCGAACCGCGTGTGCCGGGCGATGACCTTCATCGCGGCCTCGCGGTCGAGGTCCCCGGACTCCACGGCGCGCACGCCCTGCCCGACGAGCGCCGGCACGTCGGCGATGCCGAGCATCAGGTCCTCGACGAACGGCGGGGTCACGGTGAACAGGATCGGCGGGGCGAAGGTCTGCCCGGGCTCGCCCTTGATGTACAGCGTCGCCTCGAGCTTGTCGGCCCGGTTGACCGCGAGGATGGCCGGCATGCCGGAGACCACCGTGGTCAGGTCGCGCACCGCGGCCTCGGGGCCGTCGCCGTCGAGGTTGCGCAGCACCGCCACGGCGCCGTCGCTGTGCTCCAGGCAGGTCGCCGAGACGTCGGAGAGCTGGCAGAACGCCGCGAGCAGCTCGGCCGAGGCCAGCCGGGTGATGATGGCCGCGACCTTGGCGCGGTTGCCCAGCAGCCCCTGCAGCTCGTCGTCGAAGTCGAGCACGGCCTCGGCGCCGGAGGCGTCGCCTCCGTCCGGGGCGTCCGCGGCGCTTCCGGCTCCGGCGTCGGAGCCGGCGTCGGAGCCGGCCTCGTCGTGCGCGAACTGCTGCTCGAAGTCGGCCATCGCCGCGCGCAGCTCCTCGTCGCTGATGTGGGTGCCGTCGCCGAAGTCGTCGTAGGCGCCGTCGTGCGGCGTCGTGCGCTCGTCGTCCATCACAGGGCCCCCTTGGTGCTGGGGATGCCGTCGACGCGCGGGTCCGGCTCGACGGCGAAGCGCAGCGCGCGCGCCACCGCCTTGAACTCGGCCTCCGCGATGTGGTGCGGGTCGCGCCCGGCGAGCAGCTGCAGGTGCAGGCAGATGCCCGCGTGCAGCGCGATGGACTCCATGACGTGGCGGACCAGCGACCCGGTGAAGTGGCCGCCGATCATCGCGTATTCGAATCCGGCGGGCTCGCCCGAGCACACGACGTACGGCCGTCCGGAGATGTCCACGACGGCCTTGGCGAGGGCCTCGTCGAGCGGCACGGTCGCGTCGGCGAACCGGCGGATGCCGCGCTTGTCGCCGAGCGCCTGCCGCAGCGCCTCGCCGAACACGATGGCCGTGTCCTCGACGGTGTGGTGCACGTCGATGTCGGTGTCGCCGCTCGCCCTGATCGTCAGGTCGATCAGCGAGTGCTTGCCGAGCGCCGTCATCATGTGGTCGAAGAACGGCACGGAGGTGCTGATATCGGTCCTGCCGGTGCCGTCGAGGTCCAGCGTCAGTTCGATGCGCGATTCGCTGGTCTCGCGGACGATCGTCGCGGTGCGTGCCATCGTTGCTCCTTCCATGTTCCCGGTGCCCCGGGTGTTCCGACACCTAAGCATAGCGCCGCGGGGCGCGCCGGCGGCGGCGCGTGCGCCCCGCGCCCGGCTCACCGGCCGGTCTCGGCCTCGCGCAGCACCTCGTCCAGCGCCTCGCGGAACCGGGCCATCTCCTCGTCGGTGCCCATGCACACGCGCAGCCAGCCGTCCGGGCCTACCGCGCGGATCAGCACGCCGCGCTCCAGCATCGCCGCGAAGATGCGGTCGCGGTCCTCGAAATGCCCGCCGAACATCAGGAAGTTCGACGCGGAGTCGGCGACCTCGAGCGCCCGGCCCCGGTAGGTCCGGGTCCGCAGCCATGCCGCGGTCCGCTCGCGGGTCTCGCGCAGATGGGCCACGCGGCCGAGCTGCTCGTCGGTGTGCTCGAACGCGGCGAGCGCCGCGGCCTGCGTCACCGCCGACAGGTGGTAGGGCATGCGCACGATGCGCAGGCAGTCGATGATGCCGCGGCTCGCCGCGACGTAGCCGACGCGGGCGCCGGCGAAGGCGAAGGCCTTGCTCATCGTGCGGCTGACGGCCAGGTTCGGGTGCGCGTCGATCAGCGTGACGGCGGACGGCGTGCCGGGGTTGCGGAACTCGATGTACGCCTCGTCCACGACGACCACCGGGTGCACGCCCTCGCCGGCCCCGCGCACGGAGGCGGTCTCGCAGGCGGCCAGGATGCGTTCGAGGTCCTCCATCGGCAGCGGGGTGCCGGTCGGGTTGTTCGGGCTGGTCAGCAGCACGATGGCCGGGCGCACGTCCTCGATTGCCGCGAGCGTGCGCTCCACGTTCAGCGTGAAGTCCTCGTTGCGGTGCGCGACCTGCCAGGTGGTGAACGTGTCGCGCGCGTACTCGGGGTACATCGAGTACGTCGGGTCGCAGCCCAAGGCGATGCGCCCGGGCCCGCCGAACGCCTGGAAGATCTGCAGCATGATCTCGTTGGAGCCGTTCGCGCCCCAGACCTGCTCGACGCCGAGCCCGGCGCCCGACTCGCGCCTCAGGTAGGCGGCGAAGGCGCGGCGCAGCTCGATGTGCTCGCGGTCCGGGTAGCGGTTCAGCGTCGGCGCGATCCGGCGCACGCGCTCGGCGATCGTCTCGACGACGGCCGGGTCGGGCGCGTACGGGTTCTCGTTGACGTTCAGGCACACCGGCACGTCGAGCTGCGGGGCGCCGTAGGGCTCCTCGCCGATCAGGTCGTTGCGCAGCGGCAGCGTCGCGGGGATCGCCGTCCCCGCGTTCGTGGTGGCGTCGCTCATTTCAGGCCGGCCTCGGCTTCCTGCCGGTCGAGGGTCGCCTTGTCGTACGGGTCCTCGACGAAGCGGGTGAGCACGGACTCGCCGTGCGCGGGCAGGTCCTCGGAAACGGCGAAGGTGTTGATGCGCGCGGCGAGCGCCTTGAGCCCCTCCTCGTCGTATTCGATGACCTCGACGGGCTTCATGAACGTGTGCACGCCCAGGCCGGCGGCGAAGCGCGCGGTGCCGGAGGTCGGCAGCACGTGGTTCGAGCCGGACATGTAGTCGCCCAGCGGCACCGGCGAGTACGGGCCGCGGAAGATCGCGCCGGCGTTGCGGATGCGCGCGACGACGGCGTCCGGATCGGCGGTCTGGATCTCGAGGTGCTCGGCGGCGTAGGCGTTGGCCGCGTCGATCGACTGGTCGAGCCCGTCGGTGAGGATGATGCCGGACTGGCGGCCGGTCAGCGACGTGGCGACGCGCTCGGCGTGCTTGGTGCGCGGCACGCGGCGGTCCAGGCTCTCCTGCGTGCGGACGGCGATCTGCTCGCTGTCGGTGATGAGCACCGAGCCGGCGAGCTCGTCGTGCTCGGCCTGGCCGATCAGGTCGGCGGCCAGGTACTCGGGGTTGGCGCCGCCGTCGGCGATGATCGCGATCTCGGTGGGGCCGGCGACCGCGTCGATGCCGACGAGGCCGGAGACCATGCGCTTGGCGGTGGCGACGAAGATGTTGCCCGGTCCGGTGATCTTGTCGACCGGCTCGCACAGCACGTCGCCGTCCTGCGGCTCGGTGCCCTTGGCGCCGTAGGCGAACATCGCGATGGCCTGCGCGCCGCCGACCGCGTACACCTCGTCGACGCCGAGGATCGCGCAGGTGGCGAGGATCGTCTTGTCCGGCAGGC
This sequence comes from Bifidobacterium phasiani, assembly GCF_019331775.1. Taxonomy (GTDB): domain Bacteria; phylum Actinomycetota; class Actinomycetes; order Actinomycetales; family Bifidobacteriaceae; genus Bifidobacterium; species Bifidobacterium phasiani. The sequence continues at coordinate 16,267 of NZ_JAHBBD010000033.1, read as the reverse complement.
CGTCCGCCGTCTTCGGCGGGGTGGCGACGGCCAGCGACTCGACGCCGGCGGCCTGGGCAGGGACGGCGTTCATGATCACCGAGCTCGGGTAGACGGCCTTGCCGCCCGGCACGTACAGGCCGACGCGCTGGACGGGGATCCAGCGTTCGGCGACGCGGGCGCCCGGCGCCAGGTCGGTGTGGAAGTCCTCGGGGACCTGCGAGGCGGCGACGGCGCGGGAGCGGCGCACCGACTCCTCGATGGCGGCGCGCACCCCGGGGTCGAGCTCCTCCAGTGCGGCGGTCATCGCCTCGGCCGGCACGCGCAGGTGCTCGGGGCGCACATGGTCGAACTTCTCCTCGAAGTCGCGCAGCGCCGCGGCGCCGCGGGCCCTGACGTCATCGAGGATGGGCTGCACGAGTTCGGTGGCCTCGTCGGTGCCCATCTCGGCACGCGGCATGGCGGCCAGCATCTCGGCTCGGGTGAGGCGCTTGCCCCGCAGATCGATGATTCGCATGGTGGTGTTGCTCATAACGTCCCATCGTAACAACGTCGTGTTTCCAGCCGTTTCGTCAGCCGCATCGTGAGATGCCCGAGCGTGCGGGAGCGCCGCGGCGTCATCGGCTCCGGGCGTCCGCCGGCCCGCGGACGCCCGCGCATGCGGGGAGCGCCGCACACCCCGGTCGTCCGGGATGCGCGGCGCTTCCGTGGTCGCGGCGTGGAGGACGGCGCTCAGCGCTGCCGGCGGCGGGCGGCCATCGCCACGGTGACGCCGGCGGCGGACAGCGCGAGCGCGGCGAGCGCGGGGACGGCCGTCGCGACGCCGGTGGCGGCCAGGCCGGAGGGCTTGGCGGCGTTCCGGTCCGCGGCGTCCGCGGCGTCGTCGCCATCGGCGGCGGTGTCGGTACCGTCGGCGGCATCGGCCGCGCCGTCGCCGGCGTCATCGGCTGCGCCGTCGTCGTTCCGGTCGTCGTCCGGGGTCGCGGGCGTCCCGTCGTCCACGGCGATGGTCGGGGACTCGTCCGTCTCGACGCGGGATTCGGGCAGGCCCAGGCAGCTCTTCAGCTCGCTTTCCTTGTACCAGCGGGAGCCCTCGGCGATCGGCGTGCACTCGTCGTTGAACGCGACCTCGGTCTCGTTGTACAGCATGCGCACGATCGGCGTGTACGCCTCGCCGGTGGCCGGGTCGACGCCGTCCCTCGCGTAGACGTCCCACTGGATGTTGGCGGCCATCGGCGTCACCGACTCGCCGCGCCACGGGTTGTCCGCGTAGGTGAACACGTCGGCGAGGCCCTGCGGGTCCTCGACGGCCGGGGCCTGGACCTCGGAGCCGGGCGCCTTGATCAGCGCGGCGAACGGCATGATGGTCTCGGCGTGCGCGAAGCGGAACGTCGCCACGGTGTCGCCGCCGGCCATGCGCTCGTCGATCGAGTCGAAGAAGTCGTCGAGCAGCGGCTGGGCGATGCGGTACGTCTCGTTCTGGCCCGCGTAGCTCGGGCCCTTCTCGTAGAAGTCCTCCATGTCGAGGATCCAGGCGAAGGTCTCGCCGTCCTCCTGGCCGACGTTCGCGAAGTACCGGTCGAAGTCGAAGGTGTGCCCGCCGGTGTTCTCCTCGGTCATGTCGGCGGCGATGATGTACAGGTTGTACAGGTCCATCGCGGCGTCCACCACCGATTCGATGCTCTTGCCGGTCTCGCCGCAGGCGTCCTCGCCGTACTGGGCGATCACCTCGTCCGGGTCGCCCTCCACGGCGCAGCTGCGCACGTCCTGACCGGTGACGTCGTCGACGCCGTCCTCGTCCGCGTCAGGGTGCTCCCGGCCGTCGATGGTGTTGAACCACGAGTATTCGCCGGCGTCGACCGCATCGAGGAAGTCGGCCTTGAAGATCTGGGACAGCAGGTCGCGGGACACTTTCCGGGCCGCGTCCAAGTCCTCGATGTAGTCCTCGGCGTTGCCGATGACGGCGTCGTCGTCGACGAACCGCTCGTACCGCGAGGCGATCGCGGCGGCCTCGCCGGTCTTCTCGGTGCCGTCGGGGTTCTCGGTCTTGTGGAAGTACAGCGTGTCGGGCGACTTCTGGAACGCGGCGGCGGCGCCGTCGCCGGCGGCGTCGTTCGGGGCGACGTAGGCGTCGGCGAGCTCGCCGCCCGACGCGGCGTCGAAGCCGGCCTTGAAGTTCTCGCCGGACTCGGTGGCGCGCGCCTCGCCGGAGGACTCGTAGGCGACGGTCCCGCCGTCGGCGGCGGCCTCGTCGAACAGCCGCGCGTTGCGCTCGTAGGCGCGGGCGCCGATGCCCCGGTGCTGGGTGGCGCCCTGGCCGGTGAGCATGCCGTAGCCGTTGTCGACGTTGGCCTCGGTGATGGCCCGGACGTTGGCCATGAACGTGTCGCGAGCCTCCTCGCTGACGAAGCCGCCGACCTCGGCCGCGGTCCGGCCCATCTTCTCCAGCAGGGCGTCGTACTTGTAGCTCGACAGGCCGCGGGAGCCGTGGCGGGCGATGATCTCGGTGTAGACGGGCTCGTAGCCCTCGGGGGCGGCGGAGTAGCCGGCGATGACGCCGGCGCCCGGCGCGACGTAGGGCTGCTTGCTGCTGTAGTACGTGCCGTTCGCGGCGCTCGCCGTGCCGGTCGTCAGCATGGCGAGGGCCACGGCCGTCGCCGCGCCCGCGACCATGAGCGTGCGCGCGTTCCTCTGCTTGTTCACGTGTTCTCCTTCGGGTTCCGTCCGCCCGGGTCCATGTTCCATGCCCGGGCTGCGATGTCGAATCGGTTCGAATCCGCCGTCGGGGGGGGGGTATGCGGACTGTTCATTTCTATCAACGCGCAGGCCGCCGGAACACACGTATGCGGTTACGGGACGGTGAATATGCGGTGATATTTCCCGGACGGACGGCGGCACCCCGTCGGCGGCCCCGTCGGACATCGTTTTTCCCAGAGTTCACTCAGAAACATCACAGGAAACGAGGCTCAAGTTGACCGGAAACCTTCACCGGAGGCGAAGGCCGCACCCACCCGGCGGCCGCATACTGTCATGGTCCGGCGTCGTTCGCCCACGCACGCCGGCCGTCCGTCACACCAAGCCAAAGGTCCCATCATGTTCATCATCAGCAACGCCTGGCGCTCCGTCATGCGCAACAAGGGTCGCAACATCCTGATCGTCGTCATCGTCGCCATCATCGCCGCGGCGGCGACCATCGGCCTGGCCATCCGCAACGCGGCGCAGACCGCCCGCGACGAGGGGCTCGCCGCCACCGGCGTGACGGCCACCATCGGCGTCGACCGCGAATCCATGATCGGCCAGGCCCGGCAGCGCGGCGGGGACGAGACCGGGGACGGGCAGCCCGACATGGACGAGCTGCGCTCCGCCATCGCCGTGGACGCGCTGACCCTGGACGACTACGAGCGCTACGCCGACGCCGCCAGCGTCGACGTCGCCACCTACTACACCGAGCAGACCGCGCTCGACGGCACCGACGGCCTCCAGCCGGTGTCGACCACCACCGACGATACGTCGTCCGACGCCGCCTCGGGCGACGGGACGGACGGCGACGGGGACGGGACCGCATCCGACGCGCCCGGCGGGGCGGGCATGGACCGCGGCGGCATGGGCGGGGCGGCCATGCCGACCGGCGACTTCACCGTCACCGGGTTCTCCTCCGACACCGCCGTGGCCAACGCGGCCAACGGCACGTTCACGATGAGCGACGGCCAGGTGTTCGGCTACGGCGAGGACGGCGTCGGCGACGCCATCATCACCGCGGCGCTCGCCGAGTTCAACGGCATCGAGGTCGGCGACACCATCACGCTGGCCGATCCGGACGACGACGCCGTCACCTACGAGCTGACCGTCGTCGGCGTCTACAGCAACGACTCCGCGCAGAACGTCGCCGCGTCGGGGCCGATGGGCGGCACCGGCATGGACCCGGACAACGCCGTCTACACCTCGACGGCCACGCTGGAGGCGCTGGGGCTGGCGGGCGGATCCTCGGACGACGACGCGGCGGGCGACGCCCAGCTGACGTTCACCTACGTGCTCGGCAGCGCCGACGACTACGAGACCTTCGTCGCCGACGTGGAGGCCGCGGGGCTCGGCGACGGCTACACCGTCTCGTCGGCCGACGTCGACCAGTACGAGTCGAGCCTCGTGCCGCTCGACAACCTCGCCTCGTTCGCGCTGACGCTGCTGCTCATCGTGCTGGCCGTGGGCGCGGTGGCGCTGATCGTCATCAACCTGTTCAACGTGCGCGAGCGCAAGTACGAGGTCGGCGTGCTGCTGGCCATCGGCATCCGCAAGGTCAAGGTCGCCGCGCAGTTCGTCGTCGAGCTGCTCATCGTCACGATGATCGGCATCGCGCTGGGCGTGGTCGGCGGCGCCGTCGCCTCGGTGCCCGTCGCCGACCAGCTGCTCGCCCGGCAGATCGCCACGCAGCAGTCCCAGACGGCGACCATGCAGGCGAGGTTCGGGCGCGACGCCGACATGTCGGACATGCCGGGCGGCGGCGATGCGCTCGCCCCGGACGCCGGCGGCGCGGCCACGGACCGGTCCGACGACGCGGGCGCGCAGGATGACGCGGACACGCAGGACGGCGCGGTCTCGCAGGGCGACGCGCCCCAGGACGCCCCCTCGGATGCGCCGAACGGCGTGATGGCCGGGTTCGCGCAGGCCGCGCAGTATGTGGACGACATCGACGCGACCGTGGACCTCGCGGTGGTCGGCAGGCTCGTGCTCATCGGACTGGCCCTGACGCTGGTCTCCGCGCTGGCGGGCATCGTCGCCATCGTCCGGTACGAGCCGCTGCAGATCCTCGCCGACCGCTCCTGACACAGCCGGCACCCGCCTCCATCGCCACCGCAACCGACCACAGCATGCATCGGCGCCGGCCCGTCCAACCGGCCGCCGGGAAAGGACCATCATGAACGACTCCCCCGCCTCCGTCCCGACCATCGCACCGGACACGGCCCCGCCGATGCCGCCGCGCGAGGGCGACGGACCGGCCCCCGTGCTTGTCATGGAGCACGTCTCCTATCGGTACGCCAAAGGCGGCAAGCTGGTCGTGCGCGACATCAACCGCGAGTTCCAGGCCGGCACCGTCACGGCGATCGTCGGACCGTCGGGCGCCGGCAAGACGACCGTGCTGTCGCTGCTGTCCGGGCTGACCTCGCCGTCCGAGGGCCGCGTCGTCTATCGCGGCGAGGATCTGGCCACGCTGGACCGCTACCGGTTCCGCAGCCACGACATCGGCGTGATCTTCCAGAGCTTCAACCTGCTGCCCGCGCTCAGCGTCGAGGAGAACATCACGCTGTCGATGCAGGCCAGCGGCAAGCGCTTCGACCGGCCGAGGCACGAGGTCGTGATGGGGCTGCTGGCCAAGGTGCGGTTGTCGCCCGACTACGCCGGCGAGCGCATCCTGCACCTGTCGGGCGGCGAACAGCAGCGCGTGGCGATAGCCCGCGCGCTGAGCTACGACCCCGGCGTCATCCTGGCCGATGAGCCGACCGGCAACCTCGACCTCGGCACACAGGACGACATCATGGCGATCTTCCGTTCGCTCGCGCACGACGAGGGCAAGTGCGTCATCATCGTGACGCACAGCCCCCAGGTCGCGCAGCGGTCCGACGAGGTGTTCGAGCTGGCCCGGCCGCGGCGGCGCGCCGCGGACCATGCCACGGGACATGCCGCAGACCAGGCCATTGGCCATACCACAGGCCGTGGCACAGGCGTGACACAGGCCATGCCATGACCCGTCCCACAGGTCATGCCGCGGCCCATATCTCGATCCGTGCCGTGGTCCGTGCCGCGTTCTGTGCCACAGACCGTACCGCAGGCCATGTCACAGTCGTGGCACAGGCGTGACACAGACCGCGCCACAGATTGCTGTACGACCCGCGTCACGCGGCAGGCAGGCAGCTCGGCCCGAACAGTATCTTGATCTCGGCGAACAGCGAGGTGTCGCGTTTCACGCGGAACCGATCGCCGAAGGTCAGCACCTGCGCGTTGCCGCGTTCGTCGAGGATCGCCAGCCTGACCTCGCAGTACCCCGGGTGGTTGAGCAGCACCTGGCCGAGCTGCGAGACGTGCGAGCGGTCCAGCGCCACCTGGGGCAGGGTGATGACCAGCGGCCGCTCGTCCACCGATTCCAGCGTAGGCACCTCCATCTCGGTGGCGCGCAGGCTCACCGTCTCGTCGCGCACCTCGACCTGACCGCGGATGCGCACGATGGTGTCGATGGCCAGGTCGGCGGCGGCCGACTCGTACACCTTGCCGAAGAACATGCACTGGATCGAGCTCTCCATGTCCTCGATCGTGACGATGGCCCACGGGTTGCCCTTCTTCGAGACCCTGCGGTCGACGCCGGTGACCAGTCCCGCGAGGACTACCTGTTGGCCGTCTCCCATCGTCTTGGCGCGGTCGATGAGATGCGCGATCGACATCTCGCGCAGATTCGCCAGCACCGCGGTCATGCCGCTGAGCGGATGGTCGGAGACGTACAGGCCGAGCATCTCGCGTTCGAAGTTGAGCTTGGTCTTCTTATCCCACTCCTCCACGTCGGGCACGGTGATGCCAGCGTCGCCCATCACGTCGGCGCCGCCGTCGTCGTCGATGTCGGCGAACAGGTCGAACTGGCCCTCCGCCTGCTTGCGCTTGATGCCGACCACCGATTCGATCGCGGCCTCGTGAATCTGGTACAGGGCGCGGCGGTTCGGGTCGATCGAGTCGAACGCGCCGGCCTTGATCAGCGATTCGACGAGCCTGCGGTTCAGCGCCGACAGCGGCACGCGGCGGATGAAGTCCATGAAGTTGACGTACCGGCCACGTGGGCTCTCGCGCTCCGCGATGATGTCGGCGACGGGCTGGTCGCCGACGTTGCGGATCGCGCCGAGGCCGAAGCGCACGACGTCGCCGACGGCGGAGTACTCGAGCACCGACTCGTTGACGTCCGGCGGCAGCACCTGGATGCCCATGCGCCTCGCCTCGCCCAGGTACAGCGCGGTCTTGTCCTTGTTGCTGCGTTCGTTCTGCAGCAGCGCCGCCATGAACTCGACCGGATAGTGCGTCTTCAGGTACGCCGTCCAGTAGGAGATCAGGCCGTACGCGGCCGAGTGCGCCTTGTTGAAGGCGTAGCCGGAGAACGGGACCAGCACGTCCCACACGGCCTGGGCGGCCTCCTCGGAGTACCCGTGCTCCTTCATGCCCTCGAAGAACGGAATCTTCTCCTTGGCCAGCACCTCGGGCTTCTTCTTGCCCATGGCTCGACGCAGCACGTCGGCCTTGCCGAGCGAGTACCCGGCGAGGATACGGGCCGCGGACTGCACCTGCTCCTGGTAGACGATCAGACCGTAGGTCTCGTCGAGCACCGGCGCGAGCGGTTCGGCGACCTCGGGGTGGATCGGGATGTTCTGCTGCAGCCCGTTCTTGCGCTTCGCGTAGTTGTTGTGCGAGTCCATATCCATCGGGCCCGGCCGGTACAGCGCGATCAGCGCCGAGATGTCGTTGAAGTTGTCCGGCTTGAGGCTTTTGAGCAGCGCGCGCATGCCATCGCCATCGAGCTGGAAGACGCCGAGCGTGTCGCCGCGCGACAGCAGCTCGTAGGTCTCCTTGTCGTCGAGCGGGATCTCGCGGTAGTCGATGGGGTCCTTGCCGTTGCGCTCGATGTTGCGCAGCGTGTCCCTGATGACCGTGAGGTTGGACAGGCCCAGGAAGTCCATCTTCACCAGACCGAGCGTCTCGCAGGTGTGGTACTCGAACGTGGTGGTCACCGTGCCGTCGGTGCGTTCCAGCAGCGGCGAGGTGTCGGTGATGGGCTCGGAGCCCATGATGGTGGCGCAGGCGTGCACGCCCGTCTGACGGATCAGCCCCTCGATGCCCTTGGCCTGGTCGACGATGCGGTGGGCGTCGGGGTCGGAGTCGTACATCTCGCGGAACTCCCGAGCCTCGGCGTACCGCTTCGAGGTCGGGTCGAAGATCTCCTTGAGGCTCGCGTCCTTGCCGTTCTTGCTCGGCGGCAGCGCCTTGGTGACGTGCTCGCCCACCGAGAACTCGTAGCCCATGATGCGGGCGGAGTCCTTCAGCGCCTGCTTGGTCTTGATGGTGCCGTAGATCACGCACTGCGCTACCTTGTCGTGCCCGTACTTGTCGGCCACGTACTCCAGCACCCTCATGCGCCCCTCGGGGTCGAAGTCGGTGTCGATGTCCGGCAGGGAGACTCGTTCGGGGTTCAGGAACCTCTCGAAGATCAGGCCGTGCTGCAGCGGGTCGAGCTCGGTGATGCCCATGGCGTAGGCGACCATCGAGCCTGCGGCGGAGCCTCGGCCGGGCCCCACCATCACGCCGTGGTCCTTGGCCCAGTTGATGTAGTCGGCGACGACGAGGAAGTAGCCGCAGAACTGCATCTGGCAGATCACGCCGCACTCGTAGTCGGCCTGCTTGAGCACGTCGATCGGCACATTGCCGTGGTAGCGCTTCTCCAGGCCGTCCTCCACCTGCTTGAGGAACAGCGAGGTCTCGTCCCAGCCCTCCGGGCAGGGGAACTTCGGCATGAAGGCGCCGTCCTCGCCGTCGTCGAACATGACGTTGCAGCGCTCGGCGACCTCCAGGGTGTTGTCGCAGGCCTCCGGCAGGTCCTTGAACAGCGCGCGCATCTCCTCGGCCGACTTCAGGTAGTAGCCCGAGCCGTCGAACTTGAACCGGTCGGGGTCGTCGAGCCGGGAGCCCGAGTTGATGCACAGCATGGCGTCCTGCGCGCCTCGGTCCTCCTCAAGCACGTAGTGGGAGTCGTTCGTGGCCAGCAGCGGGGCGTTGAGGCGCTTGGCGATGTCGAGCAGCTCGTTGGTGACCTGGGTCTCGATCTTCAGGCCGTGGTCCATCAGCTCGATGTAGAAGTTGTCGCGGCCGTAGATGTCCTGCAGCTCGCCGGCGTAGCGCAGCGCCTCGTCGAACTGGCCCAGGCGCAGACGCGTCTGGATGATGCCGGACGGGCAGCCCGAGCCGCAGATCACGCCCTTGGAGTAGGTGGCGAGCACCTCGTTGTCCATACGGGGATAGCGCATCACGCGGCCCTCGAGGTTCGCCACCGAGGAGGCCTTGAGCAGGTTCCGCAGCCCCTCGTCGGTCTCCGCCCACAGCGTCAGGTGGGCGATCAGGCCGCCGCCCGAGACGTCGTCGGACCGCTGGGCCTCGGTGCCCCAGTGCACGCGGGTCTTGTCCTGCCGGGCGGTCTCCGGCGTGGTGTAGGCCTCGATGCCGATGATCGGCTTGACCCCGACCTTGACGGCCTCGCTCCACATCTCGTAGGCGCCGTGCATGTTGCCGTGGTCCGCGATGCCGACGGCGGGCATGCCCAGCTCCTTGGTGCGCCGCACCAGATCCGGAATCTTCGACGCGCCGTCCAACAGCGAGTAATGCGTGTGGTTATGCAGTTGCACGAAGTCGCTACCCGATTTAGCCATAGGTTCCACCTTACCTCACGTCGTTTTGGTCCCGGGCCCCATCATGCCGCAGGACACGCGCACCGGGTACATATCTACCTCCCCCGAGTGTCGCACCGCACAATGGTCCGACCATGACACGATCGACGCCGCGGCGCACCGCCGGCGTCGGCACGGTGAAAGGAGACGGCCATGGCACAGGATCCACATACGGCACCGCATACCCGTCGGAGCCGCCGATTCCCGGAGGCACGGCCGGCCGGGGCGTCCGCGGAGCCGGCGACGGGCGGCCGCGCCCGGCAGGCCGCGGCCGCGGCGCCACAGGCGACGCTCGATTCGTATGCGACGCTCGACCCGTATGCGACCTTCGACACATTCGTCCCGGACGACGCGAACCGCTACGCGCGCACGCTGGCCCTCGCCGTCGCGCAGGACCCCGGGCGCGGCCCCGGCCCGCTGTGCATCCACGGGGGCGCCGGGTTGGGGAAGACCCACCTGCTGGAGGCCATCGGCAACCGGGCCCGTGACCGCGATCCGACGCTGCGCATCCGGTACGCACCGGCCGACGCCCTCGCCGACGCGGCGCTGCGTCGGTGCGCGGGGCGGCCGGACCGCGGCATCGGAATCGAAACCGACGCGGACATGCTGCTGGTCGACGACGCCGGTCCGGTCATCGGCGACCCGCTGGGCGCCGAACTGCTCCACCGCGCCATCGAGCGGGTGATGCTGCGCGGCGGGTGCGCCGTCATCGCCTGCACGCTGCCCCCGCGCTGCTATCTGCCGCACGGCCACCCGCTCGGCACGATGTTCGCGCGTGGCCGCTCCGCGCCACTGGACCCGCCGGGTCTGCAGACCCGGGTGGCGATCCTGCGGCTCATGGCGGCCAGGCATCGCCAGACGATCGGCGATGAGGTCCTGCTGCTGGTGGCCGAGCAATGGACCGACAACATACGGGACCTGAAGCAGGCGATGGCGCGCGTCATCGTCGAGGCCGCGGCGTCGGGCCGGCCGGTCACCCCGGCGCTGGTCCGCCGCATGCTCCGGCCCGCACCGGCCGCCGCATGGGCTCAGGCATGCGGCCGGCGGGCATCCGGATACCGGTCCGTCCCGGCGTCGTCCGGTCGCTGACTCTTCGTCCCCGGTCCGATCATGTTCCGGATGTCAGGCTCATCCCCGGCGTTGCCCCGGAGCCACGCGGTATGTGGCGACCAGCGTCGCGCCGACGTCCGCCATCGCCTTGCGCAGCGAGGCCGGCTCCAGTATCTCCACGATGCCGGCGTCGGCGTACTGCAGCGCCCACCACAGCACGGTCCTGGGGTCGGCGTGCGCCGTCACCTCGTAATGGCGGTCGTCGACCCGGCGCACGGCGGGGCGTTCGAACCAGTCGTACACGCAGGCGAGGTCGGTGACGAGCAGCCGGATGTCCTCGGCCTCGCCCGTCCATGGGTACAGGCGTTCGGCCAGGAAGTCCGCCAGGGACAGCCGCGCGCCGTCCGCCGTGCGCAGATCCTCCAGCCGGCATTCCTGGGCCACGTCCGGCCCCAGCACGTCCAGCCGTCGGATCCGGTCGACATGCACGAACCCGATGCCGGGGCGGCCATGCATATGGCACAGCAGATAGTACAGCCCGTTGCGGTAGGTCATCTGGTACGGGTCGGCGACGTACTCGCGCGGCTCGCCGGTCCCGGAGTCGACGCGCTCGACCAGCGTGCCGTCCGCGGCGTACTGGCACAGGCGGAAGCGCACCACACGCCCGGCGCCGATCGCCTCGTCCAGGTTCTCGACGTTCGAGAGGAACTCGCGGTTGTAGGGGCGCGGGATCCGCAGGTTGCTCAGCCCCTCCGACTGCCCGCCCGCGTAGCCGGCCAACGAGCGCAGCCGGTCGTAGGCCTCCCGCGCGTATTCCTCGTCGATGCGCGACAGCGCGAGCCCGTCGCCCAGCAGCCGCAGCTGCGCCAGGTCGATCGCCGGCTCCATGTACCAGCCCGGCGTGGCGTCGGGACTGTCGGCGTGCTCGGCCATCTCCGGCGTCAGCTGGCCGACGGCCCTGCCGAACGGGCGTTGGGATTCCAGCATGCGCAGATGCCCGCGCACGGTCTTCTCGGTCACGCCGAGCCTGCGGCTCAGCTCCTTGGTGCTCAGCCCGTGCTCGGTGTCGGTGTGGGCCGCGAGCTCCTCGAGGATCCGCACCAGGATCTCGTTGGTGCTTTTCTTCTTCGTCCCGGCCATCGCACCGCCCCTTTCGACCGCATCGTCCTCACCATCATAGCCGCGGCCGTTTCCGCCCGTGGCGGACAGGCGGACGCCCTCCTGTGGACGACACGCCCGGGTTGTGGACAACCGGCATGCCTTCGACCACCATGCCCCGCCGCGCTGTCGTTTCCGACGCCGGCTCCCCTATCGTCGACGGAACAGGACGAGAGGGGGTCATGATGAACAGGCATGCGGATACGGGCGGGAAAGGTTCTTCCCGGTGCCATCCTCTGGCGGCCGCCGCGCTGGCGGCAGCGTCGGCGAGTCTGGTGTCGCTGCTGCTCGCCGGAGCGCTGCTGCTGCGTCTGCGGCGGGGAACCTACGACCCGCTGGACGCCCTCGCGCTGGTGGCGATGATCGGTTTGGGAATGCTGGCGGTGTGCGTCGCGCCGTTGGCGGTGCTGCTTGGCGCCATCGCGCTCATGGCCTGCAGGCAATCGCGTCCCGCAGACAGGCAGTCCGGTTCCGAAGACCGGAGCGCTTCGCGTGGCGTCGGGATGGCCATCACGGCGATGGCAGTCGGAGCCGTGCCGATTGTCGGCTATGCGACGCTGCGGCTGATCGATCTGGCGCCGCCGTAGCATGCATGGCGTCGGCGGCGCTCAGTCCGACGCCGGCCGGTCGTCACGGCGGCGTCGGCGCAGCGTCTCCAGCGCCTGGGCCAGGTCGGCGGGGTACCGTGACTTCACCGTCGTCCAGATGCGGGTGCGCGGGTGGCGGAACTCCAGCCGCATCGCGTGCAGCCACTGGCGGGTGAGCCCCAGCTCCTCGGCCATCACCGGGTTGGCGCCGTACATCGGGTCGCCGACGAGCGGGTGCCCGATCGACGAGAAGTGCACGCGGATCTGATGGGTCCGGCCGGTCTCGAGGTTCACCGTGACCAGCGTGGCCTCGCCGAAGCGCTCCATCACGTCCCAGTGGGTGATCGCCTCCTTGCCCGCCGGCGTCACGGTGAACCGGAAGTCGGAGACCTTGGCGCGGCCGATCGGCGCCTCGATGGTCGCGCGATCCTCCTTGAGGTTGCCCTGGACCAGCGCATGGTAGGTCTTGACGACCTCGTGCTCGGCGAACTGCCGGCGCATCTCCTTGTAGGCGAGCTCCGACTTGCACACCAGCATGAGCCCGGAGGTCCCCACGTCCAAGCGGCTGACGATGCCCTGTCTGCCCGGCGCGCCGTACGAGGTGATGTGCACGCCGCGGTCCAGCAGGCTGCCCAGCACAGTGGGGCCGGTCCAGCCGACCGACGCGTGGGCGGCGACGCCGACCGGCTTGTCCACCACCACAACGTCGTCGTCCTCGTAGACCACGGCCATGTCCGTGGCGATGGGCTCCGGCTCGCGCCGTTCCTCACGGATGTCGAACTCCACGACGTCGCCCGCCTGCAGCGCCCCCGATTTGGCGATGTCGCGCCCCAGCACGCGCGCCTGCCCCGAGGCGACGAGGTCGCTCGCCTTGGCGCGGGAGATGCCGAGCATCTTGGCCACGGCGACGTCGAAACGCTTGCCGATCAGCGCGTCGGGCGCGGGAACGACGTGGCTCATCGGGATCCCGTCCTTTCGGACCCCTCCGTTCCGGCCGCACCGGCGCCCTCGACGTCCGTGGCCTCAGGCCCGAACGGCTCGTTGATGGCGATCAGCACCACGGCGGCGACGCCCGCGCCGACGAGGAAGATGTCGGCCACGTTGCCGACCGACCACCCGTAATCGAGGAAATCGACCACCGCGCCGTTCAGGAAGCCGTCCGCGTTGGCCACGCGGTCGATCAGGTTGCCGAACGCGCCGGCGAAGGCGAACGAGAAGACCGCGGTCCACCGCAGCGACGACGTGCGCAGCGCCAGCACGGCCAGCGCCACGCTGGCCACGATCGCCAGCACCGAGATCAGCCAGGTCGCCGACGAGAGCATCCCCAGCGACATCCCCGGGTTGCGCACCAGCGTGAACGACAGCAGCCCCGGCACCACCGGGATGCTGCGGCCCGCGACGAGGGCCGACTGCGCCCAGATCTTGGTGGCCTGGTCGAGCGCCAGCGCCACGACCGCGATACATGCAAAGACGGCCACGCGCAGGCGCAGCCGTCCCTGTTGTCTAGTCATAATTCCGTGAATCCGCCTCAGGCTCAGTTCTGCTCGGTCTGGCTGAAGTTGTTCGTGTCGGACACCTGCGCCTGCAGGCCGCTGAGGAACTCGGTCAGGCGGGCGCGGTATTCGGTCTCGAACTGCTTGAGGCTCTGGATGTTGCCCTCGATGACCTTGCTCTGGTTCTCGAGGTTGGAGCGGACCTGCTCGGCGTACTGGTCGGCCGCCGTGCGGGTCTTGCTGTCGTAGTCGGCGGCGCGGCGCTGGACCTCGGCCTCGTACTGGTCCGCGGCGTTGTGCTTCGCGGCCTCGTACTGGTCGCCCTCCGCATGCTTGTTCTGCATGTAGGTGTCGGCGTCCTGGCGGGTCTTGACGGCGTAGCTGTCGGCCTCGGAACGGGTGTGGTCGGAGTAGGCGTCGGCCTCCTGGCGGGTCTGCTCGGAATAGGCGTCGGCCTCGGAGTGCACGCGCTGGCTGTACTCGTCGGCCTCGGAACGCGTGCGGGTCGAGTAGTCGTTGGCCTTGGCCACGGTCTCCTCGTAGCGGCGCTGGCCGTTGTCGATGATCTCCTTGGACTTGGCCTTGCCCTTGTCGACGTACTGGTCGTGCAGCTGCATGGCGAGCGTCAGCATCGCGGTCGCGCGCTCCGGCTCGGTGGTGGCCGCCGCGGCGGCGCCGGCGATCTTCTGCAGGCTGCCGGTCTCGGTATTCGGCTCGACCTTGGCGACCTGGGCGCGCAGCTGGTTCTCGCGCTCCTTGGACTCCTCGAGCTGGCGCGACAGGTCGCGCAGCTGCTCCTGCTGCTGGGCCATGCCGGCGGCCTGCTGCTGCGCTGCGGCGAGCTGACGGGACATGTCCTCGAGACGGGAGCGGAATTCGTCGCGCTCATGCTGCACGGCGGTGAGCTGGGCGCCGAGCTGCTCGTTGCCGGCGGCCTGGGCGGCCTGGGCGGTCAGCTGGTCGATCTGCGCGCTGAGGCGGTCGACCTGAGACTTGAGCTGCTCGTTCTGGGCCGACAGGGCCCGGTTGCTCTCCTCGGCTTCGGTCAGCTTCGTCGCCGCGATCTGGGCCGACTGGTCGGCCGCTCCCGCCGAGGAGGACTTCAGGCTCTCGTTCTCGTTCTGCAGCGACTGCACCTGCGCGGTCAGCTCGGAGATCTTGGCGTTCAGGTTGGCGACGTCAGGCCCCAGCGACTGGGTGGCCTGCCCTCCCTGCATCGCCTGCCTGGTCAAAGCCTCGATGGTCTCGGTCACCTGATCGAGGAAATCGTCGACCTCATCGACGTCATACCCTTCCTTCAGACGCACGGTCCGGAAGGTATGCTCCCTGATATCCTTCGGCGTCAACAGAGCCATAAATCTTGCACCTCGCTTCGGGCATTGTGCCTCGCTATGTACGTATCAACTACCGATGCTAGCACGGACCCTTCGCACAGCGCACCTCGACGGCGCGGTCATATGAGGATCTGCAGCACGATCAGGATGAAATACAGCACGATGAAGCTCACGTCGAGGTAGATCGGCCCCAACGGAATCGGCGGTATGTAGCGCCTCAGCCAGCGCAGCGGCGGATCCGTGAGCCGGTAGACGACGTCGATCAGCGCCGCCGCCACGCCTCGGGGACGCCAACGGGGGGCCAGCACCGCGATCCAGCCGAGCACCATGCGGATGATGAGCACCGTCAGATAGGCGCCGATCACCCAGTCGATGATTCTTCCGATGATGAACAACAGCATGGGTCAACCATACCAACCGATCCGGCGTAACCGCGGCAATCGTCCGCAGGCGGAACCGGCGCCGGGCCGGGCCGCCTGCGACGCCGACCTGCGGCCGATCGCACGCGGTCTATTCGGAGAACAGATCGTGCGCGGACGATGCCGACTGCGGCTCCTCGACCTTGATGTTCACCTGGGCGGGGCTGAGCAGGAACACGCGCGGGGTCACCCGTTCGATCGACCCGCGCACGCCGAACACGACGCCGGCGGAGAAGTCCACGATGCGGTACGCCACGGCCTCCGGCACCCCGGTCAGGTTGAGCACCACCGGCACGCCGTCGCGCAGCGCGCGGCCCACCAGCTGGGCGTCGTCGTACTTCTGCGGGTGGATCGTCGTGATGCGGCTGATGCGCCCCGGGAACGGGCTGGTGGTCGACGACTCCCGGGCCGGCGCGCTCGTCGAGGCGGACGCGGAGGCCATCGGGGTGACGGAGTGATCCGAATCGAACGACGACTCGGCGCCGTCCGTCTCCGCGATCGGCTCGTCCTCATCGACCACGTCGGTCATGCCCAGGTAGGACATCGCGCTTTTCATAAAGCCAGCCATGCATGGCTCCTTTCGTCTTGCTCCGACGTTCAGCGCAGAAAGTCGGGGATGTCCAGGTCGCCGACGGACTCGTTCAGGGAGATCACGTCATGCTCGCTGGTCTCGTCGAAGGACCGGGAGGCGGCGTCGCCGCCGGACGGGGTGAACGTCGGCACGGTGGCCGGCTTCGGCTGGACCAGCGGCGTCGGGGCGGCCGGCGCCACGGGGGTCGCGGG
>NZ_JAHBBD010000032.1 GCF_019331775.1 Bifidobacterium phasiani | reverse complement strand
GACCACGGAGGGCGCGAACGACGGCGGCATGGCGGCCGCCGGCTCGGGCGAGGGACGGACCGGCGCCGGTGCGGGGACGACGGGGGCCTGCGGGGCGGGCGCCGGAGCGGTGAAGATGGCCTGCTCCGCCTTGCTCAGCGCGTCGAAGTCATCGGAATCGCCGGAATCGCCGGAATCACCGGAGGCGGCCGGGGCGAACGAGACCGGCATCGTCGCGCCGGCGTCCGTCTCGGGGAACAGCGACGGCACCGTGGCGGTGGCCGCGGCCCCGGCGGCCCGCGACGGGCCCTCGGCGTCCCCGATGTAGTCGGCCACGCGCGCGTAGGACTCGATGCGGCTGAGCAGCCGCACGCAGGCGTTGAGGAAGTGGTCCACCTGGCGCTCGTCGTAGCCGCGGCGGCCCTTGCGCTGCGTGAAGATGACGTTGGCGACGCTGGAGGCGTTCAGGTCCACCAGCTTGCGCACGTCCGCCTCGGTCACGCCGTCCAGGCCGAGCTCGGCGGCCGCCTTGTCGACGATCTGGTCGACGAGACGGTCGACCTGCCTGCGGTCGTACGACGGCGCCTTCGGCTTGCCGTCGCCGAACCGCTCGCGGGCGGCCCGGGAGGCGTGCCGGGCGATGCTGCGGTACAGTTCCTCGGTCTGCGCCTTCCACGCGACGCGGCCGTTGCGCGTGATCTCCCACGTGGTCCGCTTGTCGACCACGGCGCGCTCGAGACGGGCCAGGGCGGCGTCGACCTGGCTGATCACGTACCCGTTTTTGCGTAGATCGAACGAGACGTTCTGGATGTCCTGCTGCGTGAGCTGGGCCCCTTCGCTTTCGTACAACGTGTGCGCACGCTCCAGGAACGCATCGACCTGGGTGGGGTCGTACCCCCACCTGCGCTTGCCCGCGCGTGCGATTCCCGAGGCGTTCCTGCCGTTCTCCGGTTCCTGCGCCATTGGCCATCGACCTCCTACGGATAACTTGTTCCTGTCCCACATTACGTGATTGTTGAGACTCGGGCACCCCGTCCGGCGAGAAACCGCGGAACCGACGCATCCGCCGCGCGCCGGCGGGCGCGGGCGCCGCGACGCGCGCGCCCGGCGCGGTTCACGGCATACGCTACAGTGGGTCGATGCGGGCGATTAGCTCAGTTGGTCAGAGCGCCACCTTTACACGGTGGATGTCGGGGGTTCGAGCCCCTCATCGCCCACCTTGCCCCATCACGCTTGGCGTTTCCCGAACTTACGCCGAACGGGTTCCGTAGGCCACGACCGTCGTCGGCCGGGCCGTTCCGACACACCTCCGATGCGCCGTTGCGACGGCCCGCAGGCCGCATCCGTCAGCGTCCCTTGCCGAAGGCGCGCAGGCGGATGCCGTTCCAGTCAGGGCTCACCGTCAGCGGGGTGGCGGCGTTCATGCCCGCGGTCTTCGCCGCGGACTGCACGGTGCTCGAGCTCGCCGCGCCGGGACGGCCCGGCTTCGGGGTCAGGACCCACAGGGGGCCGTCGTCGCCCAGAACCGCATAGGCGTCGACGATGGTGTCGGACAGCTCGTCCTCGTCGTCGCCGTCACGCCACCAAATGATGACGCCGTCGACCGCCGAGCCGAAGTCCTCGTCGACCAGGTCCTCGCCGGTCAGATCCTCGATGGCCGCGCGGACGGAATCGTCCACGTCGTCGTCCCACAGCCACTCCTGGATGATGTCACCGCGGTCGAATCCGAACTCCTCGGCGTGTTGTGATGCTGTTTGATTCACGTTCGCCAATATAGCAAACCGGCACGAACGTCCATGTGAACTCGGCGGCGTCGGTCGCGCCCCGTTCCACATACCGGACGTCACTCGACGGCGCAGTGCGGCAGGGCGTCGCCCTCGCCGTTGCCGATGGCCACCAGCGCCCGGTACGCCTCCTCGAGCGTCGACACGCTCACGTCGCGCAGCCCGTCCGGCACGTTGCCGACGACCTCGCCGCAGTTGGCCTCGGGGGCCAGGAACCACGTGGCGCCGTCGCGCCTGGCGCCCAGCATCTTCAGCCGGATGCCGCCGATCGAGCCCACGTTGCCGTCCGCGTCCATCGTGCCGGTCCCGGCGATGGTCAGCCCGCCGGTCTCGTCCTGCGGGGTGAGCTTGTCGATCACCCCCAGGGCGTACATCATGCCGGCGGAGGGCCCGCCGATGTCGTCGACGTGCATGCGCACCTCGACGCCGTCCACGTCCATCCCCTGCGAGCGCAGGTACGACAGCGCGGCCTGGGTCGCCGCATCCTGCGACGAGCTCATCTCCTGCTCGCTCTCGGCGGCGTACTCCTCGGCGCTCTGCCCGATCGGCACGACCGCCTCGTGCGGCATCACCACGGTCCGCGGGTCCGCCCACCCGATCAGCGCCATGACGTTCGAGATCGGGTAGCCGGGCACGCCCGAGGCGTTCACCGTGACCAGCAGCAGCTCGCCGTCGTCCTCGTAGGTCTCGGCGCCCTCCACCGCGATCACCTCGCCGGAGGAGGTCGAGCCCAGCACGTCCTGCGTCGGCCCGGGGGTCTCCACCGCGTACGCGCTCGGGGCGACCAGCACGACCAGCCCGAGCAGCACGGCGAACAGCCCCGCGCAGTACCGCAGGGAGCGGGTGAGAAAATATCCACGGAATCTGGACAATGCGCCCTTGGCGTGAACCCGGCGCGACGAGTGCATATTCGGCATACCTCCCATACTATGGAACCAACCGACGATAACCTGAACGTGAGAAGGCAGGGACTCATGGACGACAACGCGATCCGCCAATGGCTCATCGACTGCTTCGGCCCCATCCAGGGGGAGATGGCGTGGCAGCAGATCTCGAAGCTCCCCGAGGAGATCCGCATGCAGCTGCTCAGCCAGGACCCGAGCAGGCTGCCCAAGCCCGCCGAGGTGCAGTCGCTGATGCAGGCCTTCGCCGCCGGCGGGCTGAACACGATGGGCGACATGCGGCGCACCGTCGAGGAGGGCCCCATCAACGTCAAACTGGCCAAGTCGCTCGCCCTGCAGCAGGCCAACGACGAGGGGTCGCAGCGCACGGTGAGCGCCGAGGTCGGCCAGATCGCGCGGCGCGCCATCAGCGAGGCGAACCTGTGGCTGGACACGGCCTGCCAGTTCGACCCGGTGCCCGGCGAGACGCAGGTGCTCACCCGCGCCGGCTGGGTGGAGGGCACGCTGGACGCCTGGGCGCAGTTCGCCGCGCCGGTCGCGCAGTCGATGAACGACGCGCTCGCCTCGGTGATCTCGGAGCGGCTCGGCGGCGCGATCGACGGCGAGATCGCCGGGATGTTCGCCGGCCCCGTCCCGATCCTGATCCCCGA
This sequence comes from Bifidobacterium phasiani, assembly GCF_019331775.1. Lineage (GTDB taxonomy): Bacteria > Actinomycetota > Actinomycetes > Actinomycetales > Bifidobacteriaceae > Bifidobacterium > Bifidobacterium phasiani. Next base: position 22,399 of record NZ_JAHBBD010000032.1, on the reverse strand, counting down.
CGGCATGAAGGACCCCGGCCAGCTCATGCGGCTGCTGGCCAACACGTCGTTCGCGATGCAGCTCGGCCGGGCCGCAGGCGCGCTGTCGCACGAGGTGCGCGGCGGATTCGACCAGGGCATCGCCCTGCTGACGAACCCCGCCGGCGCGCTCATCGCGCAGAACGTCGTCGCCTACGCCGAGTCGCTGGACCTCCCGGTCGAGGAGGTGATGGCGTTCATCGCGCTGCAGGAGATGGCGCACGCGCGCCTGTTCGCCTCCGTGCCGTGGCTGATGCCGCGCTTCGAGGCGCTGATCGGCAAGTACGCGCGCGGCATCCGCATCGACCTGGACGCGATGGAGGAGCAGCTGCGCGACGCGGGCGCGATGGACCCGGAGTCGCTGTCGGGCGCCGTGAACCTGACCAAGGTCGGCATCCCCGACACCCCCGAGCAGCAGGAGGCGCTCGCCGGGCTGGAGACGATGCTGGCGCTGGTCGAGGGCTGGGTGGACTGCGTGACGTGGCGCGCCGGCATGGCGCACATCCCCCACATCGAGCAGCTGCGCGAGATGCTGCGCCGCGAGCGCGCGACCGGCGGCCCCGCGCAGCGCACGTTCGAGAACCTGCTGGGCATGCGTCTGCGCCCCAAGCGCATGCGCGAGGCCGCGGCGCTGTGGGAGTCGATCGGCGCCGCCGAAGGCGACGCGGCCCGCGACGGCCGCTGGACGCATCCCGACATGCTACCGGCCCTGCCCTCCGACGGCCCCCAGGCCGCGCCGGCCGCGGACGACGCCGCCTCCCCGTCCGCGGCCGGGACCGGCGAGCCTGGAGCGACGGACACGATCGACTGGGACGCCGAGCTGAGCAGGCTGCTCGACGAGGGGCTGGCGGATTCCGGGGACGTGGACGGCGCGGCCTCCACGCCGTCCACCGACTCCCCGGAGTCCCCGGAGTCTTCCGGCTCCGCCGACTCCACCGGCGACGCTCCCGACGACAACGCTCCCTCCGACTCCGACGACGGATCCGCCCCGACGGACGACGCCGACCGGCGCTAGGCGTCGTTAACCGGCGCCAGGCGTCGCGAGGCCGCAAAGCCGCTCGGCGGGCCGTCCGCGGGCGACCTTCGTCGACGCCGTTGCCGGCCGGCCCGCAGCCGTTCGGCCGGTTCAGGAGAGGAACCGGCTGGCCGAGCGCACGGCGCCGCCCACGCCGTCCTTGCTGCGCGCGTAGGACAGGTGCAGCGTGTCCTCGGCGCGGGTCACGGCCACGTACAGCAGCCGCCGCTCCTCCTCCAGGTCGTCGCCCGGCGCCGGCGAACCGTACGGCAGCAGCCCCTCGGAGCATCCGATCAGGAACACATGCCCGAACTCCAGGCCCTTGGACGCGTGGATCGTCGAGACGGTCACGCCCGAGGCGCCGGCGACGCCGAGGGCCTCCAGCATCGCCAGCCGTTCGCCGCCGTCGTCGGCCAGCGACGTGCGCTGCCATCCGGCGTCGCGGCGCACCCGGTAGCGCAGCCCCTCGGCGCGCAGCGCCGCGCAGACCACCTGCTGCTGGGCGTTGAGCCGGGTCAGCACCGCGCAGCGCCCCGGGTCCACGCCCTGCGCCACCAGACGGCTGATCTGCACCGCCACGGCACGGGCCTCCTCCTCGTCGCTGGCGTACACCGTCCGCCGCACGCGCGCCCCGCCCTCGCGGCCCGACGACAGCCGCAGGTAGTCGCCGCGGTTCGGCGAGGCGGCGAGCACCCGGTTGGCGCAGCGCACCACCTCGGGCGTGGACCGGTAGTCGGTCGCCAGGTCGACGTCCGCGCCCAGCGGGGCGAACTCGTCGGCGAAGCCGAGCAGGTAGTAGCTGGTCGCCCCGGCGAACGAGTAGATCGTCTGCGCCGGGTCGCCCACCACGCACACGTCGCGGTTGCCGCCCAGCCAGCGGGTCAGCAGGCGGTGCTGCAGCGGCGACACGTCCTGGTACTCGTCGACGGTCAGCCAGCGGATCGAGGAGCGGATCGCCGCGGCGGCGTCGGGGAACTCGTCGATCACATGGCAGGCCATCAGCAGGATGTCGTCGAAGTCGATCTCCCCGCGGCCGTTCTTCACCGTCTCGTACATCCGGTAGACGTCGGCGAACCGGTCCGGGGCCAGCGCGGCCGGCGGGCGGCGGTGCGTGGCGGCGCACACCCGCGCGTAGTCGTCCGGCGCGATCAGCGAGACCTTGCACCAGTTGATTTCCGCCTGCACGTCGCGCACCGTGACGGGATCCGCCTCGCCGCCGCCCGCCCTGGCGAGCGCCTCCGCCACGATGCGCCGCGGGTCGTCCGTCAGGTGGGGGAACGGCGCCTCGCCGATGTCCGGCCACACGCGGCGCAGCTGGTGCAGCGCCGCCGAATGGAACGTCGCGGCCGTCACCGCGTCGCCGACGCCGAGCGAGGCCAGGCGCGAGCGCATCTCGGCCGCGGCCTTCACCGAGAAGGTGACCGCCAGCGTGCGCGCCGGATCCCAGGCGCCGCTCGCGCACGCGTAGGCGATGCGGCGCGTCACGGTGCGGGTCTTGCCCGCGCCCGCGCCCGCCACGATGCGCACCGGGCCGTCCAGCGCCACCGCCGCGGCGCGCTGCGCGTCGTCCAGCCCATCCAGAATCGAGTCAGCCGAAGTTGCCATGCCCCCATTGTGTCAGCCGCCCCGTCCGTTCGCGGCGGGCGATGGCGCGCCGGTCCGCCGCCGGGCGCGAATGTGGACGCCTTGCCCGGGAACGGCGCGGTTGACGCGGGTTCGCGGCCGGCGTGTACTACTGTGGAACTGTGACTCAACGAAGCAAGTTCCAGCTGGCGGCGCTGGCATCCGCGGCGATGCCGGGCATCGTCGTCTCCGGCGTGCGCGACGCCGGACAGCCCAGCCCGACCGACGGCGCCAACGGCATCGACCAGGCCGTCGTGCAGGACGCCGCCGGCAAGCTCTACGACGTATACGTCTCCGACACCGAGGCCGGACGCGCACGTCTCGCCGGCCGGGTGCGCGCCGCGGACACGCTGGCGACCGCCCGGGAGCCCGGCGGCCTGGGCTTCTCGCTCGACCGCGTGCTCGCGTTCGCCGACGGCGGCAAGCCGAAGGGCCCCACCGGCGACACCTCCGTCCTGGTGGCCGTCCACAACGCCGGCGCGCCACGGCCGCTGGACCTGCTGACGATGGACGACTGCTCCGCGATCGGCACGGCCATCGGCGCCATCCACCGCCTGCGCCCGACGTTCCTGGCGGAGTCCGGCTGTCCCACATTCGCCACCGGGCAGATCCGCGCCCAGCTGACCGCATGGATCAAGCGGCTGCGCCAGGCCGGGCACATCCCCGCCGAGATCACCAGCAGCTGGGCCCGCATCCTGGAGACCGACGGCCTGTGGTCGTTCGCGACCTGCTTCGTCCACGGCGGATTCAGCGACGGCGACGTGCTGTTCTCCGGGTCGACCGTCACCGCGATCACCAACTGGCAGGACATGCAGGTCAACGACCCCGCCCGCGACCTGGCCTGGGTCTATGCCAGGCTCGACGACGCGCACCGCAACGCCGTGCTCGCCGCGTACGGCCGCATGCTGGGCTCGCGGCTCGACGGTCTGATCATGCTGCGCGCCAACCTGTGGCTGCAGATGGAGCAGGTCGGCGAGTTCATCCAGGCGCTCGGCCGCGCCGACAACGCCCGGATCATGCAGTTCAAGGCGCAGGTGGAGCGGCTCGCCCACCAGCTCGCGGTCGCGAACGCGTCCGGGCCGTCCCGCCCGTCCGCCGAGGCCGGCAGGCGGGAGGGCAGGCCGCCGAGCACCATCACCGTCGGCACGCTGCTCGACGAGTCCGAGCGTCGCCGCGCGCAGGCGGACACCGTCGCCGACGCCGCCGACGACACCGGGGAGACCGACCGTACCGGAGAGACCGACCGTACCGGGGAGACCGACCGCACGGGCGAGACCGACCGCACCGGCTCGTCGCAGATCGCATCGGCCGGCGAGGCCGACGCCGATTCGACGGCCGACCGTCCGGCGACGACCGGTTCCACCCGGCCGCAGGCCACGCCCCACACCACGTCCGAGACCGTGGCGCTCTCCGGGATCCGGCGCACCGCCGAGCGGGCGAACGCGAACGCGTCGGGCGGATACGACGAGCCCGACGACGACACCGCGGACCGCGCCGAGGCGCAGGGCGAGTCGATGGCCACCGTGGTCATCCCGCTGGTCGAGCGCGAGGAGCGCGCGCGACGCGACGCCGCCGAGACCGGATCTCACGCCCGGCAGACCGGAACGTCCATGCCGAAGGCGTAACGCCGCGGACGACGGGACAATAGGACAGCGACAACCGTTTCCAGCCCGGCGGCACGAGCCGGGCGCCGATCAGTAGGAGGATTGCATGGATATCGAACTGGGCATCCGCGACGTGGCCCGCACCGTCAGCTTCAGCAGCGAGCAGAGCGCCGAGGAGGTCGCCTCCGTCATCGAGGCCGCCGTGGCGAACGACCGCACCATCGACCTGACCGACGACAAGGGCCGCCGCATCGTGGTGCCGGCCCGTTCGCTCGGCTACGCGATCATCGGCTCCGAGACCAAGCACGCGGTCGGCTTCGGCGCGCTGTGACGGCGCGGCGCGGCGCGTCACCGGATCGCCGGGATCGCGCCGCGACGGATGATCTCGGCGACCGTGTCGTCGTCGGTGAGGCATTCGCCGAGCCGGTTCGGCTTGCCGGCGCCGTGCCAGTCCGAGCCGCCGGTCACCAGCAGCCCGAGGCGGCCCGCCAGGGCGAGCAGCCGTTCGCGCTGCTCGGGCGGGTTGCCGCGGTGCCACACCTCGATGCCGCCCAGCCCCTCGTCGGCCAGGCGCTCGATCCTAGCGTCGGACAACAGCACGCGGTTGCGCCCCGGATCGCCGGCGTGGGCGATGACGCTGACGCCGCCGGCGCCGGCCACCGCGGCCACCACCACGGACGCGGTCGGCGAGGGCGTGGGGATGTAGTAGGGGCTGCGCGCGCTGACCACGCCGGCGAACGCCTCCTCGCGGTCGCGGCATACGCCGGCGGCCACCAGCGCGTCGGCGATGTGCGGGCGCCCGATGGTCGTGCGCTCCCCCTGTCTGGCCTGCGCCAGGACGTCCTCCCAGGTGATCGGGTAGTCCTTGGCGATGCGCTCGACCATGCGGCGCGTGCGCGCCAGCCGGGCCTCGCGCGTGGCGGCGAACAGGTCGCGGATATGCGGGTCGAGCGGATCGTATTGCAGGCCGAGCATGTGCACGGACACGCCGTCGTCCACCGCGGTGATCTCGGTGCCGCGCAGCAGCGGCATGCCCGCGCGGCGCGCGGCGCGCACGGCCTCGTCCCATCCGGCCGTGGTGTCGTGGTCGGCGATGCCGACGCCGTGCAGTCCGGCCGCCCCCGCCTCGGCGACGAGCGCCGTCGGGGATTCGGTGCCGTCCGAGAACGCCGTGTGGCAGTGGATGTCCCATCCCGAGGACGGCGCGGCGCCCGGGTTCGTTGTGCTGGTCATACCCCCATCTTAAGGAACATTCGGCGCCATGCGCATATGCGGGCGCGCGGGCGGCCAGCAGGACAAGTTCGCCGGCGGCCTGCGGCAGGCGCATATGCGGGCGCGCGGGGCGTCCGCGACGGGAACCGGCGTCGTCGTCCGCCCGCCGAGGCCGCGCGCGTCCGGGCCTCACCGTCAGGACCGGCGAGGCCGCGATGCCGGCCCGCGCGTCCGGCACGTCCGACGGCCGTCGCGTCGCCGCGTCCGGGCGCGGATCCGGCCGGCGCCCGCGCGGTGTATATTGGCAGCGGATACGACGAAAGGGACGTTATGACCGCTTCAGCAACCGCACATCCGACGACCTCCCCCTCCCCCGCGACCGAATCGGACGGCGCCGAGCCGGCGCTGACCGGATGGCGGCACGGGGCGGTCTGGACCTACGGCGTCGTCCTCGTGGCCTCGCTGGTCGCCCTCGTGGCCTCGTTCGTGCTCTCCGCCGAGACGCTGGAGCTGGCGCGCCACCCCGGCCAGCAGCTCGCCTGCGACGTCAACGGCACGCTGTCGTGCTCGACCGTCATGCAGTCCTGGCAGGCGGAGATCGTCAAGTTCGCCGGACTGAGCTACCCGAACGCGTTCTTCGGCATCGCCGCGGAATCGGTGTTCGTCACGATCGCCGTGGTCGGCATGTGCCGCGTGGCGGTGCCGCGCTGGTTCGCCGCGTGCACCTGGCTGGGCGGGCTGGCGGCGCTGGCGTACTCGTACTGGCTGACCACGCAGTCGATGTTCGTGATCCACGCGCTGTGCCCGTGGTGCCTGACGCTGATGTTCGCCACCACGATCCAGTTCATGGCGCTGTCGCACGCGACCGCGGCCGTGCGCCGGCTGCCCGCGCGGGCCAGGGGCCTGCGCGCCTACTACCGGCTCAACATCGATCTGATGATCGACCTGGTGTGGGTGCTGGCCCTGGTCACGCTCATCCTCGTCGTGGACGGCCCGGCGCTGTTCTCCTGACGCGCGCCGCCCGCCTCACCGCAGGTCGATGCGGGCGACCACGACGGCCGACCCTGTGAGCCTGACGTCCGTGTCGGTGACGTCGACGCGCACGATGCCGCCGCGCACGGTGATGTCCCAATGGTCGACGCCGGTCTTGGCGCGCAGCACCACGCCGGTGGCGCACAGCCCGGTCCCGCAGGACAGCGTCTCGCCGCAGCCGCGCTCGTGCACGCGCATCGTGGCGCGGCCGACCTCGCCCTCGACGCCGTCGACGCGCACGAACTCCACGTTCTGGCCGTGCTCGAGGCGCGGGGAGACCTCCGGCGCCACCGCCAGGTCCAGCTCGCCGACGTCCGGCAGCGTGGCGCCGCCGTCCTTGACCGGCACGACGATGTGCGGGTTGCCCATGTCCACGAACGTGCCCCGCCCCTCGCCGATGACGCCGGGGATCCTGACCGCGTAGGCGTTGACTCGGCCCATCCGCCATGCGCCCATCTCGACGCGGAACACGTCGGCGCCGTACGGCGGCACCTCGCCCAGCGCCGCCAGCACCTTGACGCCGGCGCGGGTGCCCAGGTGGAACGGCAGGCCGCCGGGCCCGTCGGCGATGCCCTGGCGCTGGGCGAACAGGGTGATCGCACGGGTGCCGTTGCCGCACATCTCGGCCAGCGAGCCGTCGGCGTTGCGGTAGTCCATGAACCAGTCGGCGCCGTTCGCCCGGCAGTCGGCGATCTGCGCCCCGGTCACGTCCGACACCGCGTCCGGATGGGCGAGGCGGATCAGCCCGTCGCCGCCGATGCCGAAATGCCGGTCGCACAGGAACCGCACCTCGTCCGCGGTCGGCTCGTACACGCCGTCGGGGTCGGCGTACACGACGAAGTCGTTGCCGGTGGCGTGCGCCTTGAACACTGCACTGGGAATACTCATGGAACCCGAGCGTAGCGCGGGGGGCGTATGACCGGGGGCGAGGGGGGCGCCCGGGCGGCGCGGGGCCGCGCGCCGCCTGCCCGCGGGCGGCCGCGGGTATGCTGGTAGTGGCCCCAACGGCACGAGGAAAGGAACGGCATGGCTTGTGATGCGCCGATCGGCGTGTTCGACTCCGGGCTGGGCGGCATCTCGGTGGTCCGGGAGATCCGGCGCGACATGCCGGACGAACGTGTGCTGTACTTCGGCGACTCCGCCAACGCGCCCTACGGCACGAAGACCCCCGGCCAGGTGCGCGCGCTGTCGGACGCCATCGTGGAGCGGTTCGTGCGCCGCGGCGTCAAGGCCGTCGTCATCGCGTGCAACACGGCGACGTCGGCGTCGGTCAACGAGCTGCGCGAACGCTACGACATCCCGATCATCGGCATGGAGCCGGCGCTCAAGGTGGCCTGCGACCGCGGGCATGGCCGCCGTCAGCGGGTCATCGTCGCCGCGACGCCGCTGACGCTGCGCGAGCGCAAGTTCGCCGCGCTGATGGACCGGTTCAAGGCCGACCACACGATCTTCCCCGAGCCGTGCCCGGACCTGGTCTCGATCGTCGAGGACGGCGGGCTGGACGACCACGGCCGGGTCATGGCCACGCTGCACGGCTACTTCGACCGGTACGACCTGCACGCCATCGACGCCGTCGTGCTGGGCTGCACGCATTTCGTGTTCTACCGCGACTACTTCCGCGAGCTGCTGCCCGACTCGGCCGCCGTCATCGACGGCAACGAGGGGACCGTGCGCCATCTCGGCGTCGTGCTGGAGTCGCTCGGTAGGCTGGCGCCCGAGGGGGCCGGGGGCGGCGTCGAGCTGGCGAACTCCGACAGGTCCGCGCGCATCGCCGAGCTCTCCCGCACGCTGCTGGCCCGCCCCCGGTAAGCCTGCGGCGAAACGCACATCTTCGGCGGACATGCCCAGTTTGCGTCCGGCATGTCCGGCTTGTCCCCGGCGGACGCGTAAGCTCGGCTGGGACGGAAAGGGATGACGATGACGCATACAGCACACAGGACCGCAATCATCGACGTCGGCGGCGGGTACCGCGCCATCTTCGGCGCCGGCGTGCTCGACCGCTGCCTGGCCGACGGCATCACGTTCGACGGCTGCTACGGCGTGTCCGCGGGCAGCGCGAACATCACCTCGTTCCTGGCGAACCAGCCGGGGCGCAACCACAGGTTCTACACGGAGTACGCGTTCCGCAAGGAGTACGCGAGCACGGAGAACTTCCTGAAGGACCACAACTTCGTGCACCTCGACTATGTGTACGGCACGCTGAGCGACCACGACGGCGAATATCCGCTTGACTACGACACGTTCCTGGCCAACCCGGCCGAGTTCACCGTCGTCGCCTGCGACGCGCGCGACGGCTCGACCAAGTACTTCACCAGGGCGGACCTCGGCTACGAGTCGATCGACCCGATCAAGGCCTCCAGCTCGGTGCCGGTGGCCAACGAGCCGTACATCATCGACGGCGTGCCCTACTACGACGGCGGCATCGCGGACCCGGTGCCGATCCAGAAGGCCATCGACGACGGGTACGACCGCGTCGTCGTGGTGCTCACCAGGCTCAGGGACGTGCTGCGCGAGCAGAAAAAGGACGTCGCCCCGGCGGCGATCCTCAGGCGCAGCTACCCGGCCGCGGCCGAGCGTCTGCTCAACCGCTACAGGACCTACAACGACGAGGTGGCGCTGGCCAAGGAGTACGAGAAGGACGGCCGTGCGCTGATCCTCGCGCCGGACGACCTGTGCGGGCTGAGCACGCTGACCAAGACCTACGAGGGATTGGAGCGCATGTACCGCAAGGGGTACGCGGCCGCAGGCGCCATCGCGGACTACCTGGCCGGCTGACCGGAGCCCGTCCGTCCGCCTCCGGTCCGGCCGGACTTCGTCGAAGGACCGCCTCTTCGGCGCGCCCGGGGGCATCCGGTCTTCGGCCGTCGAGCCGCGCGCGTCCGCGCCGCGTCCCGACGCCCCCCCCGAGGGCCGTGCGCGAGTCCGCCCGCCATGCGCGTAGACTCGCAGTATCCCTCAAGGAAGGCGGACGCCATGCAGATCTACACCAACGCGACATTCCTGCCGATGACCGGCGAACACGACGGATTCGAGGCGATGGTCGTCGACGACGACGGCGTCATCGCCTTCACCGGGCCGCTGCACGAGGCGCGCGACGCCGCCGGCGGGCACGGCGCGGTGCGGGAGATCGATCTGGAGGGCCGCTGCGTGATGCCCGGCCTGATCGACCCGCATTCGCATTTCAGCGGCGCCACGCAGTACTTCACGGCCGCCGACCTCGGCGCCGCGCGCAGCATCGACGACGTGGTCCGGCTGCTCGCGGGCTTCGCGGCGAAGCGGCACTGGCCGCTCGGCGCCGCCGGCGGCGCGACGGACGACGGCGTCATCCTGATCGGCGTGGGGCTGGACAACAACGACCTGCAGGGCGGCCTCATGCCGACCCGCCACGACCTGGACCGCGTCAGCACCGCGCTGCCGGTGGTGGTCAACCACGTGTCCGGCCACAACCTCGCCTGCAACACCCGCATGCTCGAGCTCGCCGGCATCGGCGCGGACACCCCGGACCCCGTCGGCGGGCGGTACCGGCGCGACGCCGACGGCACGCCGGACGGCCGGTGCGAGGAGCCGCCGGCGATGTCGCCGATCTTCACCTACATCCAGTCGCACCAGCGGCTCGACATGCACGACCTGCTCGGCGACATGCAGGACCTGTACGCCTCGCACGGCATCACCACCGTGCAGGACGGCGCCACCACCGCGCACGACGCCGCGGTGTTCGCCGACGCCGCCGACGCCGGCCTGCTCCGGCTGGACCTGGTCTCCTACCCGATGTTCGGCGAGGACGTCACGGCGATCTTCGCCGAGCACGCCGCGTTCGACGCGCCCGGATACCGCGGGCATTTCCGGTTCGGCGGATGCAAGCTGTTCATGGACGGCTCGCCGCAGGCGCGCACGGCGTGGCTGACCGAGCCGTACACGCCGGGACCGGAGGGCCCCGGCTACCGCGGGCACGCCACGGTGGACCTCGACCGGGCCTACCGGTTCGCCCTCGATGCGATCGACTCGGGGCGCCAGCTGCTGTGCCACTGCAACGGCGACGCGGCGGGCGACGCCTACCTCGACCTGTACGCCCGGGCGTTCGCCGCCTCGACCAACCCCCGCAAACGCGAGCTGCGCCCGGTCATGGTGCATTGCCAGTTCGCGCGGCGCGACCAGTTCGCCAGGATGCGCGCCTGGGGCATGATCCCGTCCATCTTCGTCTCGCACACCTGGTACTGGGGCGACGCCCATCTGGCGAACATGGGGCGAGACCGGGCCATGCGCATCAGCCCGGTGCGCGACGCGCTCGATCTGGGGCTGCCCTTCACCTTCCACACCGATTCGCCGGTCATCGAGCCGAATCTGTTCGAGGCGGCGTGGTGCGCGGCGACGCGCGTCACCAAGGCCGGCGTGCAGCTGGACACGACGCAGCGCGTCGGCGTCTATGAGGGGCTGCGGGCGGTGACGGCGAACGCGGCGAACCAGTACGGGGAGGGCGCGCGCAAGGGCACGCTCGAACCGGGCAAGCTGGCCGACCTCGCCGTGCTGGAACGCAACCCGCTGGAATGCCCGCTCGACGCCGACGCGCCGGACTGCCTGCGCGACCTCGGCGTGCTCGCCACGATCAAGGCCGGGACGGTCGTGTGGAGGCGCGGTCCGGCCGCCGCGGCGCGGTAGGGCCGGTATGCGCGGAGGACGGCAACATATGAAGGCCGGCAACGCATGGCAAGAGCCGCACGTCCCGCCGCCCGGCGATCCCCCGCCCGCCTCGCCTCGTCATCGGAAGAACCGGATTCCGGACCTTGCCCCGGCGACGCGTCCGTGCGGCCGACCGGCCAAACGACAAGGTCGGTGCCGGACGATGTGTCACCGACCGCCCATTGGCAGTGGATGCCCACATCGTCCGGCACCGACCTTCCTTCCATATCATGGTTCGCCGGCGGCCTCGGTGCCGCGCCGGCGGCCGCCACGGTTCGCCGGGACCGCCGCCCGGGGTAGGCGGCCGCCCGCATATCCGGCCTACTTGGCCTCCCCCGCGGTGAGCATGGCCTTGGTGACCTGCTCATAGAGGTCCTGGTAGCCGCCGGGCGTCGAGGCGGGCAGCACGACGGTCTTCGCGTTGCTCGACTCGGACAGCGAGCGCATCACGTCGAGGTACTGGTTGAACAGCACGACGTTGTTCACGTCGTTGATGTCCATGCCGACGGCCTGCAGGCTCTTGATCTGGTCGACAATGCCGTTGGCGATCTCGCGGCGGTAGTTCGCCTGGCCCTCGCCCTGCAGACGGGTCTTCTCCGCCTCGGCCGCGGCCTGGGTCTCGATCTGGATGCGCTGCGCCTCGGCGCGCTGGCGGGTCGCCTCCTTCTCGCGCTGGGCGGCGTTGATCGAGTCCATCGCGCTCTTGACCTGCGGGCTCGGGTCGATGGCGGTGATCAGGGTCTTGACCACGGTGAAGCCGAAGCGCGCCATCTCGGCGCCGACGGTCTTCTGCACGTCGGCGGCCACGTCGTCCTTGCGGGCGAACGCGTCGTCGAGCGTCAGCGCCGGGATGGCCGAGCGCAACGCGTCCTCCATGTAGGAGCGCAGCTGGCCCGCCGGGTCGCGCAGCTCGTAGTAGGCCGTGGCGACGTTCTCGGGGTTCACGCGGAACTGCGTCGAGGCGACCACGGTGACGAACACGTTGTCGAGCGTCTTGGTCTCCAGCTGCACGTTGAGCTGGGAGACGCGCATGTTCGTCTTCATCGCGATGCGGTCGACCACCGGGATCTTGACGTGGATGCCGGCGAACTGCACCTTGCTGAACTTGCCGAACCGCTCGATGATGTACGCCTGCTGCTGCGGCACGACGAAGATCGACGCGATCAGCACCGCGACGACCAGGACAACGACGATGATGGCGATAATCGCCCCCATGATCTCACCGTACATGGCAACCCCTTTGGATGTGACGCGGCATCCGTCGCCGCGGACGTGCTCCCATCATAGCAACCGGCGATGCCGACCGCCCCGTGGGGTTCGGCCCGCGGTCGGAAGGCCCGTGGCGGGCGGCGCGCGGCCGGCGACATGAATCCGGCGACATGAATCCGGCGACGTACACATTGTGCGCGCGGCGGACGGTACGACCAGAGGCCTGTACCCCGCGACGCGGCCGGCGGCTTACGCCCGGCTGTACGCACATTGTGCGCCAACGGCGCGGCCGACGGCACGCGCCCAGCGGCATGCGCCCAACGGCTCGCGCGTCGCGCGCCTTCGCAGCGACGGGCGGCACGCGGCCGACGACATGAGCCCGATGACATGAGCCCGATGACGTACACATTGTGCGCGACGGTCGCGGCGCGGTACAGTGACGGCATGAGGATACGACATGCGACGATGGCCGACGCCGACGCGATCGCGGCAGTCGAGGCCGAATGCTTCCCCGTGGCGGAGGCCGCCACCGCCGACGAGGTGCGCGACCGGCTGTCCGTGTACCCCGACCATTTCTGGCTGATGGTCGACGACGGCTCCGATGGCGACGTCAACGGCCACGATGGCAGCGACCGCGGCGGCGGCCACGACGACGACCATGCCGACGCCACGGCGGTCGCCGACGGCCGGCTCGTGGCGTTCGTCAACGGCTTCGCGACCGACGAGCCCAACCTCACCGACGCGATGTACGCCGACGCCGCGATGCATGACGAGCATGGCGCGTGGCAGATGATCTTCGGCGTGGACACGGCCCCCGATTATCAGCATCGCGGGCATGCCACCCGGCTGCTGCGGCGGGTCATCGACGACGCCCGCCTGCAGGGGCGGTCCGGACTGGTGCTGACCTGCAAGGATCGCCTGATCGGCTTCTACGCACGGCTCGGCTTCGAGAACGAGGGCGTCTCGGGCTCCACCCACGGCGACGTGGTCTGGTACCAGATGCGGCTGCGGCTGTAGGCGCGGGATGGACGGCCAGGTCGAGGCGATCCTCGACGACCAGGAGCGGCGTGAGCGCCGGGCCTACGCCTCGCCTCACGCCATCGAGGCGATGATCCGTGGGGATTTCGCCGATGCGCCGGCCCTGCTCGACCTGCTCGAGCGCCATCGCATGCCGTTGCTGCGCCTGTTCGCCATGCGCGATGTGACGGCGCTGGCGGCGGTCCACGTTCCGGTCCGCACCTGCGCGTTCCTGCACGTGGCCAAGCACACGCGGTCGCAGGTGGCCTACGTGCACGGCCACGACTGCCACGAGATCGTCGCCGTGATGCGCGGGGAGTGCCGGCAGCGCTTCCCGAACACCGGCATGACGCTGGCGCTGCACGCGGGCGACGTCTGCCTGCTGCGCCCGGGAGCGGTCCATGCCATCGACCCCATCGACGGCGACGAGGTCATCGTCAAGATCATGGTCGCCCCCGACGTGGCGCGGGAGGCGATGCGGCCCGTGCTCGACGGCGACGGACCGGGCGGCGACGGCGACGAGGTCGCGGTGTTCCGCTCGTGTTCGGATACGGCGATGCTGTGCGTACGCATGCTGCTGGTGGAGCATGCGCGGCGTCGCGGCCACTGGCGGCAGGCGGCGCGCGGGTGGCTGTCGCTGCTCGCCGTCGAACTGCGGCGGGCCGGCGACGGGGCGGCGACGGCGCCGTTCTCGCCTCTGGCGCGACGGCTGTCCGAATATGTGGCGCGGCACCCCGCCGACGCCGACCTGCACGGCTTCGCCACGTCGATCGGATACAGCGACGATTACGCGAGCCGTCTGGTCAGGCAGTCCACCGGCCGGACCTTCCTCGAGTGCGTCGCCGACGCGCGGATGCGGATCGCCACGCGGATGCTGCTGGACACGGACCAGACCGTGGCCTCGATCGCCCGCTTACTCGGATACGCCAGCCGCTCGGGGCTGTACAAACGGTTCCGCCGGGCGTACGGACTCACCCCGGACGAGTACCGGCGTCTGTTCCGCGGTCCAGGACACCGATAGGCCGGATGGGGATACACCGCCGCCGGGTGTCCGCGACGCCCCGGATCTAGCGTGGGAGCGATGGGCGCCGTTGTCGGCGACGGCGCCGCGACTCACGGGAGGCACCATGGACAGCAGGACCAAGAACCGTCTATCCGACGACGTCATCGCCGCGCTGGTGGCCGAGCACTTCGACGGCGCCCGCGTCACCGCGCTCACCGAGCTCGACGGCGGCATGTTCAACGCCATCTACCGGATCGCGTGCACCGCCTTCGCGCGGGACATCGTGCTCAAGGTCGGCGTCGGGCCGGGCGTGCCGCTGCTCACCTACGAACGGGACATCATGCGGGCCGAGGTCGCCTGCTACCGGCTGCTGCACGAACGGACGGACGTGCCCGCGCCCACGGTGCTGGCGTACGACTTCGGCAGGACGTTGATCGACGCCGATTGCTTCTTCATGACCGCGCTCGACGGCGAACCGCTGTCGAAGGCGAAGTCCAGGATGTCGCCGGAGAACCTCACGCAGGTCAAACGCCGCCTCGCGCAGTACCTCGCGCGGATGCACACGGTCACCAACGACTACTACGGCTATCCGACCGACGACCCGTCGCGGCGGTACGCCACCTGGCGCGATGCGTTCCTGGGCATGTTCGACCGCCTGCTCGCCGACGCCCGGGAGCATCGTGTGCGGCTGCCGTACCACGACATCGCGCGCGTCCTCGAACGGCACGCCGGGCTGCTCGACGGGGTGGCCCACCCCGCGCTGGTGGACTTCGACTGCCACGACGGCAACGTGTTCGTGCGGCGCAACGCCACCGGATGGCGGATCGAGGGCATCCTCGACTTCGAGCGGATGTTCTGGGGCGATCCGCTGGCCGACCTGCCCCCGACGTTCGTCTTCCGCAAGGACATCCGCGACGAGCCGGACTTCCTCGCCGCGTTCCTCGACGCCGGCGGACGGCAGGTGTTCACCCGCGACGACGACCGGCGCTTCCAGCTCTACCGCCTGTACCTCGCGGTCATCATGGCGGCGGAGACGTTCCGGTACGGCCGGCTGTACGGCGCCGCCCAGCGGGCGTGGGCCGTCATGCAGGTGCGCTCCTGCCTGCGGCGGATCGAGGCATGATGCGGCGGCGCGGGACCGCGCCCTCGCGCGACGAGCTCGGCACGGCCCCGATAGGCCGGCTCGTCGTCGGCATGTCGGTGCCATCGATCCTCGGCGTGATGGCGTACAACCTGTACAACCTGCTCGACATGCTGCTGCTCTCGCGGGGCGCGGGCATCGACGCGGTCGGCGGCGTCGCCGCGTCGTTCCCGCTGTTCGTCATGCTGTCGGCCGTGGCGACGACGCTCGGATCCGGCGCCGCGTCGCTGATGTCGCGCGCGTTCGGCCGCGGCGACGACGAGACCGCGGCACGCATCGCCGCGAACACCTTCCTGGCGTTCTATGCGGTCGCCATCACCGTGACCGTGCTCGGGCTGGTCTTCCTCGACCCGATGCTCGGGGCGATGGGCGTCACCGACACGCTACTGCCCCAGGCGCGCGGCTACACGCGCATCATCCTCATCGGGGCGGTCACCGGCACCGGGTTCTCGAACCTCATCCGCGCCGAGGGCGCCAGCCGGTACGCGATGGCGATCTGGGTGATCCCGCTGTCGGTCAACATCGCGTTGGACGCCCTGTTCGTCTTCGGGCTGTCGATGGGCGCGGTCGGGGCGGCGCTGGGCACCGTGCTCGGCCAGTGCGTGTCGATGGCGATGAGCGTGAACTTCTTCGTTGTCTCCGGGCGGAGCCGGCTGCGTCTGCGGCCCCGGCACTTCAGGCCCTCCCCCGCCGTCATCGGCTCGATACTGGCCATCGGCGCACCGACGCTGCTGCAGCTGTGCGGGCAGAGCCTCGCCGTCATCGCCGTCAACCGGATGCTGGCCGGGTTCGGCGCCGATCCGACGCCGTCGGCGTACGGCGGCGACGCCGACCTGGCCATCGGCGCGTACGGCCTGGCGGCCCGGCTCAACGCGCTGCTGCTGTTCCCCGTCACCGGTCTGGCGCAGGGCATCCAGCCCATCATCGGCTTCAACCACGGGGCGCGGAAGCCTGAGCGCGTCCGCGGCACCGTACGGCTCGCCACGCTCGTCGCGGCGGTCTACGGCGTGGCGGCCTCACTCCTCGCCTGGCGCGCGGGCCCGCTGCTGCTGCGGCTGATGACGCCGGACGACGCGACCGTCCGCTACGGCGCCGCCGTGCTGGCGATCATGTCCGCCGGATCGGCCTGCACCGGCGTCGCGCAGATCCAGGCGACCTGTGCGCAGGCCGTCGGCAGGCGGCTGGCGGCCACGGTGCTGTCGCTGCTGGGGCAGGTGATCGTCTTCATACCCACAGCGACGGCGTTGGCGGCCCGGTTCGGCCCGGCCGGCATCTGGTGGGCGTTCCCCGCGTCGGCGGCGGTCGCGTCCGTGGCCGGCAGCTGGTGGACGTGGCGGCTGGCCGGGCGGGTCCGGGCGCGGGCGTCGGCGTAGACTTACGTACAGGGTCTCTCGAAAGGACATCATGGACAGTGCAGTCGGTGCCACGCTTCACGACGCCATCTACGGCCAGGCGGTCGGCGACGCGCTCGGCGTGCCGTTCGAGTTCCGGGCGCGCGGCAGCTTCAGGTGCACCGGGATGACCGGATTCGGCACGCACGACCAGCTGCCGGGCACCTGGTCCGACGACACGAGCATGGCGCTGGCGATCTGCGACAGCATCCGGCGCACCGGCGCCATCGACTGCGACGACATCCGCATGCGGTTCGTTCGCTGGTACCGCGACGGCGACTATACGGTCGGCGGCACCTTCGACGTCGGCAACACGACGCGCGTCGCCCTGGCGCAGGGGCACGGACAGGGCGGGCCACGGGACAACGGCAACGGATCGCTGATGCGCACCGTGCCGCTGGCGTTCACCGACGCCGGCGACGACGAGATCCGCGCGGTGAGCGCGATCACGCATGCGCATCGCATCGCCTGCGACGCATGCGTGCGGTACGTCCATATCGCGCGGCTGCTCGCCGCCGGCATGGATCCGACCGAGGCCGTGGCGCGGGCGATCGACGGCGAATCCGACGACCATCGAGATAGCCGGCCGCCGCATGCGCCGTCGCCGGGCGAGACGGAGGTGGGGCGCCTGCTGGGTCTGAACTCGGACGACGACATCCGCTCCGGCGGGTTCGTGCTGGATACGATGCAGGCCGCGCTATGGTGCCTGCTGACCACCGACACCTACGCGAACTGCATGCTCAGGGCCGTCAATCTCGGCGACGACAGCGACACCACGGCGGCGGTCGCCGGGGCGCTGGCGGGCATCGTCTATGGGTACGACGCGATCCCCGCGTCGTGGATCGATGCACTGCGCGGCAAGGACGTCATCGATTCGGTGCTGTTCCAGGGCCGGCCGCGTGCCATGCCGGCGATGGGTGTCTGACATTGACTTGACTGGTGCTGGGCGGCGAGGCTCGCTCACATCGCATTCGGCGATGAACGGCCCGGATGGTTGCTCGGATGCCTCTCGGATGACGCCGCCACCGCAGCTCCCGACAATAGGCGACGGTCAACGGCACATGAACCGGGCCGAAGCAGCGAACACGTCATGCGACGCGTATTCCGCACGTATTGCGAGGTACGACCAGGCGCGCGGTCACAACGACGCGAACCACGCGGTGACTTCAGCCTCGCTGACCGGCTTGAGGTCCCACGAGTCGAGGCCCACATGGAGGGAGTCGTGGTTGCGGCCGGGCTTGGTGTGCTGGTGCGTGTGCCCGAACAGCAGCCGATGGCCGTCACGCGGCAGCGCGTCGGCGGCGAACCCGGTGTCGTAGGCGTTGTCCGAACCGTCGCGCGCGGGCGTGCCGGCGGATGCGCTGCCGCTGCCGGTGCCGGACGCACGGTCGCCGTCGGTGCCGGACCGGGCCGGACCGAGGTCGTCGCGGTACGGGAAATGGCTCAGATTGTAGGTCACGCCGTCGATCTCGACCCGCGCCGAGTCCTGGATGGTGGCGAAGACGTGCCGCCACTCGCTGTCGAGTTCGCGATGGTGGAAGTTGATGTCATGGTTGCCGATGACCAGGTGGAGGCGGTCCGCATGCAGCGCGCGCAGGCAGTGACGGATGTGCTCCATCGTGGTCCGGTAGCCGATGTCGCCGAGGATCCACAGATCGACGCCCTCGTCGGCCCCGGCCTCGATGGTCGCGTTGATCGATGCGATGACCGCCCGGTCGTGCGCGTCGGTGTCGGCGATGGCGCGCATGCTCAGCGACGGATCGACGGCCACGGCCCGCTTGACGTACAGCGTGGCCTCGGCGCGCCCCTGTTCGGCCGCTATGCGGTCATACTCCTCTTTGATTGCGGGGACGGTGATGAAGCCTCGAAGCGCGGAGACCAGCGGGTGCCCGAAATGGGTGTCGGTGGTGAAATACATCGCCATGTCGTGTCCTCCCTGCCGTGCGCATCGCAAACGGGTGCAGAGGGACGGATGCCGCTCCCCATCGTCGTGCCCGGATGCGTCCGTCCGTCGTCTTCTCTCCGCTCGCTGCGGCGTCGGCGGTCGGGGCGTCGATGCCACTACGCCGATAGTAGCAGGATTGTGGATGGGGGATGCTGGTGCGTGTGGTATGTCTGGTCGGGCATGTGGTGGTGTGATCGATTGAGTGTGGACCGGGATCCTTGGCGGATTATCTCGTCCACAGGCCGTTCAGGCCGGTGTGAATCCGTGCGGGTACGCGTGGGGCGTCAAAGGTTGTCGTTGTGGCGTGGCCGTGTCCGTGCTCCCCCGCGTCGTCGCGGCGGGTTATTGTGTGGTGCTGTGTCTGGCTGCCGTGTGTTGTCGGTTGTGTTTTGGCAAGTTTGTGTCCGCAGTTTGGGCGTGGTGTTTTCCGCAGGGTGGGCGGCGGGTTTTCCGCAGGATGATCAGCATCCTTGGGATCGCACGCCGCCTTGTTCTTGTCTGTTACCGGTTATTTGGTCATGAGGGCGTGCCGGCTGCGGTAGCTTGCGCCCTGGAAGCGGATGAGTCGTCCGTGGTGGACGGTGCGGTCGATGACCGCGGCGGCCATGTTGGGGTCGCCGAACACGCGGGTCCATCCGCTGAACTCGATGTTGGTGGTGTAGATGATGCTCCTTGTCTCGTAGCTGTCCGCGATGATCTGGAAGAGCAGGCGGCTGCCTTCCTCGTCGATGGGGATGTAGCCGAGCTCGTCGAGGATGATGAGCCTGGCCTTGCCGATCATGGCGAGCTCCCGGTCGAGCCGGTTGTCCTGTTTGGCTCGTCTCAGACGCATGACCAGGCTGGACGTAGTGAAGAACCTCACCGGTATCCCGTTCCTGCAGGCGGCCCGTCCGAGGGCGATGGCGAGGTGCGTCTTGCCGGTGCCGACGGGCCCGTAGAGCACGAGGTCCTCGTGCCGGTCGATGAACCCGAGGCTTTCGAGTTGGGTTCTGCCCCAGTCCGCGGGGAATTTGAGCCCGGCCCAGTCGTAGCCGTCGAGCGTCTTGTCCGCGGGGAACCCGGCGGCCTTCAGCAGTCTGACGCGTTTGGCGGCCTCCCGGCTGGCGATCTCGGCCTGGAACCATCGTTCGATGAAGTCGAGCTGGGCGGGCGTGGCCTCGGCCAGCGTCTCGGCCAGTACGCTCCTGGTGAGGGTCAGGTGTTTGCTCAAGGCCATGATGTGCTCGCTCTTGGCGATGGTGTCGGCCCGGCGGCGCTTGGTCTCCGGGATTCTGGGTTCGGGTCTCGTGCTCATTCGTCCTCTTTTCCTGGATGGTTGAACCTGTCGTACTTGTTCAGGTCGGGCAGGTCGTCCCCGTAGTCGATGTCGCCGTCGGCGATGCGCTTGGCCAGGGGCACCATCTCCTGCGCGTCAAGTCTCCATCCCAGGTCGATGGCGTGCGACACGGCCTGCATCGTGGGTCCGAACCCGGCCGCCTCGCAGGCGCGCGCGATTGCTTGGAGACTCGTTTTAAGGGTTCCGTCGTCGGCCCGGTCGAGGTATTCCCTTATGTCGTCGGGCACGTCGGGGCGGATGGAGCAGTCATGCCACGCGCGTGGCTTGGCGGCGAGCAGCGGGAACACCTTGGCCGGGTCCTGTATCGTGCGCGGCGAACGCGCGTAGACGCGTCCGAGCTCGGCGACCGTGCGGCCGGCCTGGTCCTTGACGGTGATCGTCGTGGCGCGGATGGCCACGTCCACACGCCGGCCGTGCATGCCGGGGCCGATCTGGTACCGGTTGGAGTCGATTTCGATGACGCCGTACTTGTCGGCCTTCCTCGTCTCCCAGCGCACCGCGTCGAACCTGCACGACGGCAGGGGACGCAGCGCCTTGAGGTCGTCGGCGAACAGGTCGTCGATCGGATCCAGGGTCCGGTAGTGGATCGACTTGCCCAGTTCGTCGCATTTGGCGAGCATGAGACGGGCGGGCCGCTCATGGGTCTCCGCGCCCAAAGGCGGGACCATGAGATTGCGGCGAAGGAATCCGACCGCGTTCTCCACGCTGCCCTTCTCATGCCCCGAATACGGGTTGCAGAACCTCACGTCGAGCCGGCAGTGGCTGATGAACGCCTCGAACACGGACGCGAGCGTCACCTCGCCTCTGGCGTCTCGGTGTCCGGCGCCGGATGCGTTGTCGATCACGAGCGTGTGCGGGACGCCGCCGACATGCTTGAACACGGTCATGAGCCCCTCGCAGATGCATTCCGCGTTCTCCGCCGGCAGGCTGACCGCATAGCGTTTGTTCGAATGGGGGAACGTGACGACCAGACAGTGGTCGTCGACCCATTCGCCCGCCAGACGCGCACGCGCCAGCCCGAAATCCATCTGCGCCGTGCCGGGCGTCCATTCCAGCTCCACGTACCCGTCGCCGGGCTCCCGGTTCACGCGCTTCCACTCGCGCACGTAACGCAGCACCGTGGAATACGATCCCCCGAACTCATACTCGGCGACCAGCCGGTCATACACGCGTCTGGCGGTATGCCGCTGCTTGCGCGGCATCAACCGGTCCGCCTCCAGCCATTCGTCGACCAAGGGCTTGTATTCGTCCAGCATCGAGGGGACCCTCCGGCGCTGGGGCTGTTTGGGCGAGCAATCCTCCATCCCCGCGTACTTGGCGACCGTTCCCCGGTCGATCCCGAGCCTCCGGGCTATCTCCGCATGGGGAATGCCTTGTGCGTCGAGCCGCCTGATATCTTGCTGTCTGGGCATGGGTATCGTCACTGTCCTTTCCTTCCCGCGGCCGGCTGCCACCGGCCGTCAAGTTGCCTATGGGTTGCAACCTCCGGGAATACCACAGGCGGGACGATCCCACGCCCCCTCACCCGATCAGGGGACGATGACCATCATGCGGAAAACCAGCCGCCCACACCGCGGGAAAAACCATGACCACACCACCGAAAAAACATTGAACACAAACATTGTCGGTTGGCGTCGTTGTGGTCGGGGTCGTATGGTGTCCGGTCCGGTGGGTGTCCGTACCGTGTCGGCGTGTCGATGAGGTGTGCCGGTGATCGTGGTTCGGTCGTTGGCGTCGGTTCTGATTGGTGGACGACGTCATGGCTGCGTTCTGCCCGGCGTTGGGCGGTCCTCCGTGTCGGTTCGGTGGCACGGGTGCCGCCGCGGACGCGACCGGACCGACGCGCATCGTGTCGTCGGGTCGGTTGGTTGTCGTGCGTGTGTCGGTTGGCGTCGGCGTGCGGACGCATGGGCGGGAGGCGTCGTGGCCGTCGTTTCCCCTGCGTCGTTGCGGCGGGTGGTCGCGTGGTGGTGTCGGTTGGTGCGGTCGGTTGTGGTTGTGTCGCGTCGTTGCGATCGGTGGTGTCGGTTGCGTGTTGGCTGTAAAGCAAGGGAGGGGAGGCACCGTGGTGGTGTCTCCCCTCCCTTGGAAGTGTGATGCGGCGGCGTGCTACTCTCCCACACCCCATCGGGTGCAGTACCATCGCCGTGCCAGGCCTTAGCTTCCGGGTTCGGAA
>NZ_JAHBBD010000031.1 GCF_019331775.1 Bifidobacterium phasiani | reverse complement strand
CCGCAATCAACGCCTCATTCAGACGCTGCCACTCGGGATCACGCGAATACTCCGCATAATCCTCCCGACCATACCCATGCTCGAAGATATACGCCGTCATATCATCCAACGCACTGCTCTTCTCACCAGAAACCTCGACATCACCATGATCGACATCAAGCTGACCGCCATCGGGATGTTCGGCGTCCCATACGATCTCGTCGGTATCCCCCTCCCCGCCGTCGTCAGAAGGCACGTCGGCAGCCTCTTCGACCGTCTCGTCGAGAGCGGCCGAGACGTCCGAGACGGCGGCATCGTCGGCGTCGTCCAGCGCGCCGGAGAGCGGGGCGCCTTCGCCACCTCCGTCCAGGTCCTTTTCGAAATCGTTGTCGGGATCCTCCGTCCACATCTCCATCGTTTCATCGGGCATGTCGGGAATCCCATCGTCCGCGTCCGCGGGAAGGTCCGGCACGTCAACGGTTCCCTCGTCGACGTCCGTCACCGGTTCGGATGTCTCGTCCCCGATTTCCGCGGATTCGTACCCGGCATCGACGTCTTCGAGATCCTCGTCGTCGACATCCATCGGTATATCGGGAATCCCATCGTCAATTCCTTCATCCACGCCGTCGATGTCCGCGGACGTCTCGTCGATACCCTCATCCTCCACGGCGAGGTCCTCGTCCAGATCGGGCATGTCCGGAATCTCCGGCAGCTCCTCAGGTTCGACCTGCCATTCGCCGCCGACGTCGTCGGTCGTCTCCAAGGACTCAGACAAATCGGAAAGACTCTCGAAGTCAGCCATCATAACCTCCTTGCTCCGTCACAGCCATCGCCTACGGCCCCTACAACGCGGCCAGACGGTCAGACAGCTGCTGCGACAACAAATCCTGCTCGTGGAAGTCCTGTTCGAACCGATGCCAGTCCTCACTCAGCTCGGCCAGCCGATCGCGCGTCGTTCTGATGATCTGCTGGTACTTCAGGTCGATGCGGCGACGGCTGGCCCTGTTCATCAGCATCCACACGCCGCCGACCGCCGCCGCAAGCACGCCGAGGCAAATCGCCGAGGGGATCAGGAAAACGGCCAGCGCTATGCCTCCCACCACACCGATCACCATCAGCACGATGGCCCAGACATCCTTGATGGCGGCCTTCTCCTCGGCAGCGCGCCCTTCGTAAAACCGCTGGGCCTCCTTACTCGACTTATCGGGTTCGCGCAGGTCCGCGGTAATGGAGAAGTCATCGATGACGATTCGCTGCACCGGACGGCACATCCCGCGGTATTGCCGTACGTAGAGATCCCCCGCCTCCTGCTGCAGTCGCTTGGTGGCGAGCAACATGTTCCGACGCATCTGCGGGTTGGTCTCCGAACGCCCCGATGGGGTGTATATCCAGTCGATCATCTCCGCGATGATGTCGAAATCGCTGTCGTCGTGCTGCTTACGTTCCTGGTACGCCGCCTGTGCGGCGTCCACGTCGCCCTGGTATTTGATGATGAACTCGTTGCGATCGATTTCATCGTACACGTCCTTCTCCGCAGGGCATGGCGCCGCTACGATGTCGTCGACGTACGACTTGAGGAATTCGTTGCGGCTCGCCTCGTCCACGTTCATGGTTTGCGCGATGAAGTCGATGATGTTAGCGTTGTTGCGTGCGCGCGCCAGGCTTTCCGCCAAGGCGCCGCTCCCGGGAACATACCGGCGAATCGACTCGTACCCGAACTGACGGTCGTCCACGAACGAGACGAACGCTTCGGTGATGCGTTCGACGACACGCACACGCCCCTCGCCGGCGTGCTCGATCTCGTCATCGATCAGACCGTAGATGTAGTCGCTGATGGCGGTGCGCGCCTTGTCCGACAGCCGGTCCTCGATGGTCTTCGACAGCATCGAGAAGAATAGGAGCACCATGGGCTTCTCCGCTCCCTTGAGCTGCCCGGCGGTCAGATAGGAGAACCAATGCAGCGCGGTCTCCTCACGGTGCAGACGCAGATAGAACACCATGAGGAACGATGCGGTCTTGCGGTCGTCGAGCGCCATGGCCTTGTCCAGGGCGCGCTGAGAGCGCTCCCGCTGGTCGGAGTGCCATGCGACGACCGCCATCAGCACGCAGGTCAGCCAATAGTCTGGATTCTCGAGGTGATTGCGTTCGATGGCCTTGTCGATGACCTCGTCCGTCACCATGGAGAAATCGAGATTGTCCATGATTCCCTGGACGATTCTGCGCACCTGCCGGTATACGGCAAAATCGTAGAACTTCTTGTTGTTGCACTCGCGGATGCGTTTGTTGGCCAGTTCCATCTGCTTAAGCCGGCCGTACAGCGCGTCCATGTCGCGCTGCACCTCATACGCCGCGATAACCTGCCGATGGGCGCGGCCCAGCGTGCCGTCCGCGGCGCCGAGACGGTTGCGGACCATGGTCGAGGTGTCGTTCAACGACTTGTTCGCCTGCATCATCGCCCCTACGCCGGCGCCGATTTCACCGCGCAGGCGGCCGTTCTCACGTTCGATGTCGTTCAGATGTGACTGCAGTCTGCGCACCTCCGCACGCAGGTCTTCATTCGCCATGTTGTCCTCCCGATGATGCGGATTGGGCGTTCTTCATCCCCCATTCGCGGATGGCCCTGATGCGTTCCGCCGAAATGGGGATGGTGGCCGCGAAGCAGGCCTCGACCTGCGCGGCGGTCGCCTCGAGGAGGTCACCAAACACCACCCGTTCGGCGACGTCCTTGATGGCCTGTTCGATGTCGGAGTACGAGAACCCCCGGCATCGCTCGACCAGACGGTCCATGTCGGCCTCGTCGAATCGGCGATGCAACGCCAGACGGGCGTACAAGGATATCGCGGCCCGCCGTTCCCCGTCATCCGGCAGGTCGATGAAAAAACTTTCCGAGAACCGGCCTTTGCGGAACAGTTCAGGAGGCAGGTGCTGGACGTCGTTCGCCGTCGCCACCAGGAACACTTTCGCCCGCGACTCCTGCAGCCAGAACAGGAACTGCCCGAGAATCCTGTTGCCAACGTCGCTTTCGCCCGAGCCAGAGGACAGCGCCTTCTCGATTTCGTCGATCCACAGCACGCACGGGGCCACGTTGTCGATGTAATCCAAAGCCTCCTGCATGCGCCGCTCGGTCTCGCCGACGTATTTGTTGTACACCGAGCCGATGTCGAAACGGAACAGCGGCAGCTGCCAACGGGATGCGATCATCTTCGCGGAGAACGACTTGCCGCAGCCGGGCACCCCCATCAGCAGAACGCCACGAGGCGACTGCAGGCAATGGCGGTCCAGAAGCTCCTGCCGGGCGAAGAACACATTGCGTTTGCGGTCCAGCCACGCCTTCAAGCCGTCGAGTCCGGCCACCTCAAGGTGCTCCGGATACGACACCGGCATCACGTTGGACACGGCGGTGAACAGGCGATCCTTATTCCCGGCGATGCCGGTTACAGCATCGTCGCCCAGCACGCCCCGCGCCACCAGGGACGACCGCAGCAGGTTGATAATCTGGACCTCGCTCAGGCCCCGCAGCAATGTCGCCAGCTGCGTCATGCCACCGTCACTCCACGTCACCTTGTCAGGGAACCGTGCGGCGAACTCCCCGATGAGGGCATGCCGTTCCTCGAACGTCGGCAGCTCAAGGTCAATGAACAGCCCGAAACGCGCCAGACGCTGCCACACATTCTCGACCGCGACGATCACCAGTGTGTTGCCCGTGTCCCTTGCCAGATATGCAGTGGACAGCAGCTCCCTCGTGTACAGCGAGTCCTGTTCCAACCTCCGCGTGTCGCCCAGCAGGAATGTGAGGTGACGGGAACGGCGGAACCTCTCCCTGATGAACGGCAGCGGATCGGAATCGACGTCCTTGGCGGCAGCCTCGTCCTGTGGCGACAGGGATTCGATCTGCTTGGAGTCGGTATAGCAGAATGCATGGATGTTCAACGCCTTCACGATGTCGCGCAAGGCGCGTTCGACCCGGTGCCGCTCGGCGGTACGAATGACCACCAGAGGCACGCCAGCCCGGATATAGTCCGACAGCATCGTGGACATTGCCTGATAGTCGCTCATTCGGTGTTCCACCTTCTTTCCAATCGCCGCATGCAATATTCGATGTCTTCGTTCGGGGGCGTCGTGCCACGGGCGACGGAGTCGAACACCTGCATTACGTACGTCCGTATCTCCGCGGCCATCCGCGCAGCCGAATCCCGCGGTATCCCGCCGACCTCGGTGATGCGCAGCAACGTCGCGCAGGTCCGGGAGTACCGTGCGCACAACATCGTCATAGTATCCACGTCCCCGCCGCACTGCTCCAGAAGACCGCCCAGCCGTCTGGTCTGACGGTTGAGCTCACTTTCGCAGTACCGCCTCATCAGTTCCAAGACCGCGACGCCGGTGCCGTCCGGCACCCGGCCGGCCCGCAGCGCCTCGGCGAACTCCCGTGTCGGTATGCACCCACCCGGCCGCAACATCTCACGCCATTGGGCAAATGTGCACGGAGGCTCTGAGGAGCATTCCCCGGCCGTCACTGCAGGAACGTCTCCGGCGGTTCCAGGCTCCATTCGGGCAGCTGCTTGGTCATCTCCGCGAGGGAGTCCTTCTTGGCCTTGCTGATCGCAGAGGTGCTCTCGCCGCCGAAATTCGCGGAAATGGAATTCAGCAGATCATCCTCGGTGCTCACCGATGTGGTCTTGGTGGTGTCGTCGGCCATGATGGCTCCTTTCTTTCTCTGCCTGTTTCGGACCGTTGGCCGCGAATCAGAAGTTGTAGTCCAGTTGCTCGAGAACCGTCGCCTTGGTGGTCATGGCATCGTCACAGAACTGCCTGAACATCCCGATCTGGGCGATGGTGCTGCCGAGGCCGTCGACCGCCGCCTGCACCCGAACGGGAAACTGCTTGAGCGCACGGAATACGTTGAGTCCCAGGAACCCCAGACCGAGGGCCGCGCCAATCAGGAACAGCAGGTTCACGAAGGACAACCCCATGCACAGCACGGCGCCGACCGCGGCGACCGCGTTCGGCATGTTCAGATACACCATCGTGAGCTTATGGGTGTCGAAGTACTCGCGGAGATCCTTTTCCTGGGCAGCCTGGTCATCGCCGTTCGTGACGCTTTCCCAACCGTCAATCCTCAGCCGGTACCCCGTCGGGAAACGTTCCTGTATGGCGTCGGAGAACCGGTCGAGCGCCGTTTTCAGCCAGCTCTTGGTATGGCTCAGCGCGAACTTGCGCACATGCACGTCCGTGTTCTGGTCGTTGTCGTACAGCACCCAGCCGATGAGCTGGCGTCCGATGTTGAACCCCTCGCCTTTGAGCCTGAGCATCTCCTGGTATTGCGCGTCGGCGTCCTTGACGTCGCCGTTGTTCTTGATGACCAGGTTGAAGTACTGCTGCTGGGTCTTCAGCTCGTCCTCCTCCTGGTCGTAGTTGCTGATCAGAGAGGTGAGCACGGCGTCCACGCGCGCCTTGTAGTTGTCCGGACGTTGTTCGATCTCCTCGACGTCCAAGGCGTCCACCATCGCCTTGATCGTCGAGAACTTCGACACGTCGCGATAAACGCCCTCCACCTGGTCGGCATTGACACAGAACCGGCGGATCGACTCGTAGGTGAACTCGCTGCCGGGCTGCAGGTTGTTGATGTAGTTGCCGTACGCCTTGACCAGGTCCTCGGCGATGGCGGCGTCCTCGTTGATGATCGCGATCCACTCGTCAATTGTGGCGTTCACCTGCGCCTCCAGCCCCCTGTCGGTGCCGAACGTGCCGGAGATGTAGGCCTGGAGCATGACCGCGGCCTCGTTCTGCATGAACTTGGGGTCCAAGGTCTTCAGGTATTCGCTGAACCAGCGGCGCGCCACCTCGTTGCGGCCGAAACGCAGATTCAGCAGGGTGAAGAACAGGGTGGCCTTGATTCTGTCGCGGCGGGAGCATTCGGAGAGCGCGTTGGCCGCCACCTCGGGATAGTCGTTCACCCATGCGGTCACGGCGATAAGCGCGTATGAGAGCCAGTAGCGTGAGCTAGTGAGCCACAGCTCCTCGGAAAGCTCCTGAATCGTCTTGTTGCGCACCAGGTTGATGTCGAAGTCACGTACCACGCCGATAATCGTGCGGCGGATGCGGTCGTAGTCGCCGAACTGCTCCTTGATCACCTGGTCGATGCGGATGAGGTTCTCGTGGGCGAGCTGCACCTCCTCGCTTTTGACCATGTTCTGCTTGAATTCGTTGACGCTTTTGTAGATCTCATCGGTCGTCGCCTGGATCTTCTGCGTCGTCGAATCGATTTGGTTCATCTGCGTGTCGATCGAGGAACGGAAGTCGCCGATCGTCGTGTTCAGCTGCTGAACTGCGTATGCACTATCCATGACTGTTCCTTTATCTTGTGGTTATCGGTTCTTCCGTCACTCGTCGTCATCGGTGAACAGGTCGAGCGCCTGCATCAGGTCGGCATACCCCTGATCGGCCTCCTTGTAGGCCTGACGCCAGGCACCCATTTCGTCCAGGGTTCGTTCGATGATCTCCAGGCTCTTGCGTTTCCGCCGTTCCATGACCTCCCGGAGATTGTCGATCTGGCGCCACAGGCAGAACGCTCCGACCAGGACGAGCAGCACCGAGATCACGATCACCGCGGGATGCCGTACCGAAACGGCGGCTATGACCAACCCCAATATGCCGGCGAGAATCATGCCGATCCAGACCAGCACGAACCGGTCCTGCAGGTAGCGCCAGATCGAATGGGTCCGGTAGTACTCCTCGAACCCCTCCTTGGCGATCGTCGCCTCGTTCTCGTTGCAGTTCATCGACCATCCGTCGACGGAGATGGTGTAACGCTCGCGTTCCCGCGCGCGATAGCCATCGGCGAATTTGGCGACGCCCGCGCGGATGTCCGGCTCCAGCTTCGCCAGGGCGAACCGGCGCGTCTGGGGGAGAATCGCCGCGTCATCCTCGGTGAACGCCCATCGTTTCAGCAGCCCAGCGAACCCGATCGGGCCGGTCTGCGGGTACCGTTCCGCATAGGCGACCTCGGCCTTGTGTATGTCGCCTTTCGCTGCGACGATCAGCTCGTTGTAGCGGATACGCCGGTGCACCTTCTCCTCCTCGTCATCCATCGATTCGATGACGTTGTAGATGGTGTCCTCAAGGTGCTCGTTCACGTCCTTCTCGCCGTCATCGTGCTCCTGGGCGAGGTCCTCGTATTCACGTGCGACCAGTACGTTCTTTTCCGCATCGGAGATCAGAGCCTTCATCTCGTCGTGCTGTTCGCAGTATTCCGGCAGATAGAAGAAGTCGAAATCCGAGACATGGGCCTTGGTCTGCATGAACCGGCAAGCAGCATCGGCAACCTCGTTCTTGAAATTGATGCTATAGAGGGCAATCTCGTCGAACATGTCCTTGATCTTCGACGCCACTCTGGCCTGCAACTCGCGGTCGTTGCCGAACGAGCCGCTCATCTGCGCCTCCATCAGGTACTGGAACTCCTCGCCCACGTCGTTCGCGTGGATGCACCCCAGATAATACGAATACCAGCGCATCGCCGTGTCCTTGCGACCGAATTTGAGGTTGCAGAACAGCATCAGCAACGAAGTCTTGCGTTCATCCATCATCATCGCGCGGTTCAGGGCCCGCTGGGCGGCCTCGCGCTCGTCGCTCCACCACAGCATCACCGCCGCGATGGCGTATGCCAGCCAGTAGTCGGTGTTTGCGAGATAGCTCTTCTCGACCTGCTTGCGCGCGGTCTCGTGGGAAATCAGATTGGTGTCGACCGCCATCACGCATCCCAGCGCGATACGACGCAGCTCGTGGTAAAACTTGAATTTCGTGTAGTACTCGTCGTTGAGCTTCGTCAGATTCCGCGTCGCCGTGGAAAGGTTCTTGTAGGCGAAGTACCGCTCCGAAACGTCGTGCAGCAGCTGCAGGAGGTCGCGTGCGTCCAGGTCCTCGCGGCCAATCTTCTCCGACAGCTTCCCGACGTCATGTGTGACCTTCTGGGACATGCCCTGCGCCGCGGTATTGAGCACTCCGAGCTGGGCAACGACATATCGCAGCTCTTCCTCAAGCCGCTGCTGTTCGATCAGCGCCGAGTTAATCCGTGATTCCAGGTTGCTGATCTCGGCCGCAAGTTGTCGCCGTTCCGCGATTTCCTCATCAGTCGCCATCGTTCCCTCCTTCCGATATCCCTTCCTTGCGGAATCGCTTCTCCCATCATCCAGTTTTACGCGGTCACGACCGATCGTCACCGGGTCGTATCGAATCGTAGACGAAACCGGAGTATTCCCTGACGTACCGGGCGTTGTCGCGCGTTCCAGTCCCGAGTTTGCAGGCGCGCTGCAGGTACCGCAGCAGGCGGGTGGTCACGCAGAACCCCATCCGTTCACGGTCCTCGCGGACGTTGTTTCGGTCGAGCTGCACGGCCACGTTGCGTTCCGCCTTCGTGCGGATGAACCGTTCCAGCGTCTCCTTGTCCTTGATGTGGTCCCTGTAGAAATAGCTCATGTTCATCGCAATGTAGTTGGCGAGTACACGCCCTTGCAGATCACACCCGTGGAGCACGCATGAGCGGCACGATCTGCAGGCGACGAACGGCATGAGCAGGTCGCGATGCTCCTTCCAGAACGTATCCCGTCCGCGAATCTCCTCGTTGCTCACGCCGCGACGGAACGAGGCCAAGCTCCGCGCGTCGTCGGCCTTGACGAGGATGGGTTCGGGCAGACGCCCGTAATACAGCAGGCATTCTCCGACATGCAGTCGCGACAGCAGATTGGTCTTCTCCTCGTCCATGCCTGTGGCGTCGGCGAGCACCTGCTTGTTGCGCCGTTCCACGATCTGGAACATGATCTTCGTGTCGGTGTTGGCCATGATGCTGTCGCCGAAGGTAGTTGCCGACTGGTCACCCAGAAACACGCCAGTGCCGTATGCGCGAATTTCCGCGATCATGTTCTCCAGTTCGCGCACGGCGCGGTTGTCGCCGTCCTCCCCGCCAGCTCCGAACAGCACATGGGCCTCGTCGATGAACAGGAGGTTCTTGAGTTCGCCGTCCAGTGACGTGTTGAACTTAGTGTACAGGCAGATCGAGATGAGCAGCAACGCCATCAGCAGGGTCTTCTGCTCGGGAGACGTGATGGCGTTGAGTTCGAGGACCACCGGGCGCTTCAACAGCTCGTGGATGGGAATGGTCGGGGTGGTGTCGTAGAGGTCGGGGTTCTGCTCAATCAGGGTGCTCAACCGCAGCACGCCGGCGGTGGTGATATTGCCGCGGGTCTCGCCTTGGTAGTCCATCGAGGCGACATGGTTCTGGAATTCGAGGATCATCTCGTGGAAGCCGAACCAGGT
Source organism: Bifidobacterium phasiani (assembly GCF_019331775.1). Lineage (GTDB taxonomy): Bacteria > Actinomycetota > Actinomycetes > Actinomycetales > Bifidobacteriaceae > Bifidobacterium > Bifidobacterium phasiani. The sequence goes on along the minus strand of NZ_JAHBBD010000031.1, from coordinate 17,430 downwards.
GACGTCGGGGTCCTCGCATGTGCTGGTGCGCTTCCAACCGTATTTGGCGTATGTCTTGTTCACAACTTCCTGGAAGATCGCGGGCAGCGGATCGGGCATGGTGAACGCGGCCTGGAACGCATTCATCAGACTGGGGATGTAGCTTTCCACGGTCACGCCCACCGGCGGCACGAACGGATTGATAATGAACGGCGAGACCGTGTTCATACCCGGTGTGAACACGGTCAGGTCGTCAATGGCATCGGTCAGGCAGCGGTATTCGGACTTGGTGGGTTCGATGGCGAGGAACGGGATGCCACGACGGGCCAGCCTTAGCAGCATGGTGTGGATGAAGTTTGTCTTGCCGGATCCGGATTTGCCCACGATCATGCCATGCTTGGTGAGGTTGTTCAGCGGGATGCCCGCCTGCAGGGCCGTGCCGTCCCCCGAGTCCACGTACGCGGGGTCGATGATGCGGCCGACGCGGAAACTGCGTTCGTCCATCACCGACGCATCCAGCCGCTCCTTCGACGTGCTGCCGCGTGTGACCTCCAGTCCGATGGTGGTGCCATCGTCGAAGGGCGGACGCGCCAGCGCGCTGGCAACGGACATCGGCAGCAGTTGCCGGCACCGAATCAGCGAGCGCGGCGCCTTGGCCTGGTTCCAGAACCGCATGTTGCGCTTACGCGTCACCAACAGGTCACTCATGGCCCAAGGCTTCACGAGGAACGATTCGGCCAGCGGTGGTATGTCGCCGTCGACGGCCACCGGCACCAGCATATGGGTGTCGCCGCCCGGCGGGGAGAACAGCGTCATCAGGCGCCCGTACAGGGACTGCACATCCTGCGGCGCACCGTAGATGACCGGCATGGTGTAGAAGGCCAACTCGTTCTCATGGTCGATGAAGTCAAGGTAGGCGCGCGAGGCCTCGATGAAGGCCGTCGGCGTCACGCTTTGCGGCATCATCATCACCTGCTTGCGCATAGCGTCGATTATCATGCGGCTGCGTTCGACGGTTTGCCTCTCCTGGGCGGTGTACGTGGTGGGAATCAGCTGAATCGAATACGCCGATCCCGGGCGTCCCGCCAACTCGTCGGTCAGTGTGCCGAGGTTGAGCTGTGTGTTCGTCACCACCGGCTCGTTGTAGTACAGCACCCCGCCCATGGGCGCGGCCAGGACCTTCTCTTCGCGACTGACCGTGATGACCCGGTCGTGGCGTACGGCGCGCAGTGCCTGTTCGAAATCCTCGGCGGATAATGCGTCGGAGCCGTCGATGAGCACGCAGGAATAGCCAAGCCCAGCAAGCCGTGCCGACACGTCCCGTGCCATCTCGTTGAGATCGGTGACCACGGACCGCGCATCGACGCCGAACTTGCGCAGAATGACGAATACGCGCGGCTGTCCCCGGTATAGCTGATGCTCCACCGGCAGCGACAGCATCAGCAACTCGAAGGAGAACGACCCGTCGCAGAAGCGCTGCAAGCATTCCGACAACATGGCGTCGAGACCTGCGGTCAACCGTCGGAAATCGGATGAGCCAGCGTCCCCCGCCTCGATATGGGGAACCGTGCTCACCTCGATGACTCGCGCCGCCGCCGCGCGGCCGCCGTTGAGTGCCGTTTCGAACCTCATCGTCCACCGCCCTCAGAACATCCTGATCGACGCGCAATAGTCCCGTGTCGAGGGTGGGATCGGAATATCGCCGGACTGCACGAGCTTGCGGAATCGTACCACCGTGCCGTCGCACGTGACCCGGCAGTTGTCCTTCGGCTCCAGCCGCCGGAGCAGCGGCAAAATGGCCTGCGCGGTCGACGCGGTGTCGTGATTGGCGATCAGGTAAGCCTGCAAGATCGGTGCCTCCACGACGTGCCCGCCCACGGTGACCGTCGTCATAATGTGCTCGGGCACGCCTGCCAGCGCGTCGATCATCTTGCTTGCTTTGGAGGCCTTCGTCCCCTCGTCGGGGGCCTGCAGCAGGAACCGGACTAGTGCTTCCCCAGTAACACGCATGTTCGGGGCCATCAGCTTGTCCACCATCTGCGGCTCATACCGGGATGTGCCCAGCGTACGCCTCAGATACTTCTCGAGCGCATCGGCCGCCACGGCCGAGCCTCCGCTGCCGGCGCCGGACGTCCCCGAGCCGTCCGGCGACCGCACCAGTCCCTCCTCGCCCAGTACCTTCACGACCTCGTCCCGAACGGCACCCGAATCGCCGCCGGAGGCCACGTACCGTTTGGCGGCCAGCTTCAGGGACTCACGGGCGGTCACATGTGTGAGCAATGCCGCCAGTACACGGGGCTTGACGGCGCCATCGGCATGGTTGCCGACCAAGTAGTTCTCCGCGGTCATCGGGCTGACCGCTCCGATCTGTTCCCCGAGCAGGTCGACGAGCTGCGGCTTGTCCTCCCCACCCGGCACGTCAAGATATGCGGAAAGCACGCTTTGCCGCCGTTTGCCAGGCAGTCCCATGCCGCAGATCGCGCGGAAAGCCGTGGCCTTCTCCTTCACTTGAAGGTCGTCCCTTGACAGCATGGCCACCATGGGCTTCTGTGCAAACGTAAGATAGTAGCCCGCGCCGGCCAGCGCGTTGAGTCCTTTCGTCATGGTGTCGGCGCCGACCTTGGTCAGCAGCGCCTCGACCACCGCGGCGGTATCCTCGTCGTTCAGCACCCCGCCTTTGACCGCGGCGAGGATCGACAGCACACGGGACTCGTCATACGCCGCGCCGATGAACGAGGCGAGCGCACGGCCGTTGGGGATGACGCCGCGGCCGACGCATCCCGTGGTGATGCCGAGTTTGGTTTCGATGGAATCCTGCGAAGACATCAGGTACGATGACAGGGCATCACGCCCGGACTGGCCGTTCACGCCGCGCACGATAACCGTGCAGACGTTGTCAACCTTCTGTTGGCCTTCCGGATACTCGTCAAGAATTCTGGTGAACAGGGCGTCCGTATCGAGTTTCGCCGGCGACTGCAACAGCTCGTCGATCTGCCGGTAGTCCTCCGTGGAGAAAGCGCGGTTCATCAAATCGCCGGCAGCCGATTCCGTGCGAATATCGCCCGCGTTGAACCCATTGCGGATGTATGCGACGCGTTCATCGTCCTTGAAGGTGTTGAACACACTGATCAGCAGCGACCGGATGTCCGATGACTCCAGACCGTCATAGAAATCCGCCTCAACGTCCTGCACCTGTGGGTCGAAGGGATGCTGCAGCTTGGCGTAGTCGGCCTGGGCTTGCGCCAGGTCGGTGCGCACCGCCTCGCGGTTGCCCATCAGGAACCGGACGCGAATGATCGACGCGGCCAGATGGGCCACGATTGATCCCGGATAGGATGGGTCAATCTTCTGACAATCGTTGAGGTTGGTCTGTACCAAATCCCAATGCCCCAAGCTGCTGTCGACGTCCAGCAGGGCACGCAGCGCTTGCGTCGCGGCATACCGCACGGAGAACTGCCCATCATAGCTTTCCGTGCGTTCATACCGGTTCCCGCAGTACACGCACACGTATACGTCGTCGGCTTTGTCCAATTCGAGTGTGCCGCCGCAGGTATCGCACCGGCGCTGCTTGTACGAGACCGCCATGTCACTTCACCAACAGCAGCTTGCGGCTACGCTCGGCATACAGGTTCTCCAGCTCCTGGACAAGCCTCCGCTCGGTCAGAAAATCGTTATTGGCAGCGGCGGACTGCAGGTCCCGCATGCGGGCTGTGATACGTCCCTCGACCTCCTTGATGGCGGGATTGTCATGGCTGAATGCATCGGAATACGTGATGGTTTCGGAGAGATGGTCGAGCGCCTCTAACAGCGCCGCATCGGCGCCGTGCATGCGATTGGAGTCGATGATGGAACGGATGTCCACGGATTGCAGACTCCATGCCACGGCTTGGCTGCGACGATCCTCACTCTGCTGGGCGGAGGCCTGCTGGGCGGTGACGCTTACCAGGGCGATGATCACGAACGCGACGAGCAGCACGACCTGCAGGAACAGGGCGATATTGAATGGAATCACGCTTTGAAAGCCTAGGAACACCATACTGACGAAAATCTCCGCCAAAAAGTAATAGGCGGCAAAGCTCGCCAAGGGGATGCCGAAGAAGACGGCTTCGATGTCGGGACGCTTCTTGAACATGAACTGCGGCGTGAGGAACAGCAGCAGGAACGCGATGACGGCGAACACAATCGAGCAAATGCCGACGGATGTGTACACGCCGCTGAACATGAAAATCGCCAGGGCGTACACAACAAACAGAAGCATGCCGATGACGCCGATGACGGCGCTGCCGGTGCGTGGTCTGATTTTCATATCATGTTCCCTTTCTCTGGTTCCGTTCCCTCGGCACCGGTTCCGCCGACGCCGGTCACGGACTGTGCGGTGCATTACAACTTCGTGGCGCAGAACGGGCAGGCAAGCCATGCGGGATCCACGTCATGCCTACAGTTCGGGCATGTCGGGGCAACCAACGGTTTGGTGCAGAAAGGGCACGCCTTCCACGTCGGGTCCACCGTCTTGCCGCACTGCGGGCACAACATGGCGGTAGTCTGTTCGGCGGCGCTCGGGGACGGTGTGGCGGGCTGCGCGGATTGCTGCAACGGCGTGGTAGGGGCGACGGAGTCTTCATCCGCCGGGGCCTCCTGTAATCCGAACCCTATGCGGCGGCCGAGATCCGATACGTCGTTGTCCATGCGCCGCAGCGACCCTCCATCGGACGATCCGTCGGAGGGGACGCTGCCGGAAGCGGTGGAGCCCCCGTCGCCGGAGCCGTTGCTGAAAATGTCGCGGCGCTGACCTCCGTCGCCGAAAAAGCCGTCGATGATACCGCCGATCGGCTCGCTCATGGGGCCGGATGCGCCGATGCCCAGAACACCGCCCATGAAGCTTCCGGCCGCGCCGTCATTGCCCGCAAGCTCCTTGAGAATGGCGGCCTTCTGTTCATCCGACCAGGTGTATCCCTGCAACCGTCGGGCTTCAGCCTCACTGCCCGCCAGAATCACCTTCGCCCTAGCCGCGGATTTCGCCGCCTGGAACTCCGCGGTGTCCTCATTGTTCGAGGTGATGGTCTCGATATTGAACCTGACCAGCTTGATACCGTAGTCTTCGAACACCTTGCCCAACGGATACGTCAGCAACTCGCTGATATCCTTCAGATGGGCGTTGACCGAAAACAGTCCGACCTTGGCCCGGGTGAACACCTTGGCGACCATATCGGTCACTTCAGTGAAGATGACGCCCCGCAATTGCCCGATCACCTGCGTCATGTCGAAGCCGGAGTCGTTCCTGCGCGCCGCGGCGAGGTTCCGTACATCCCCCCGAGTCGCGCCGAAGTCCCGCTCGTTCCTCCGCAGCGCGTCATAATTATAGAATCCGGTGAACTTCTCCATGAATTTCTTGGAGTTGTCGATTACGAAATTCGCGCTGCCCCGCAGCTGCAGATGCAACATGATGTCAAGCTCCGGATCCAGCACCGGCAACAGTTCAGGGGTTCCCCATTTCATATCCAGGGCGTGGACCTTGCTGACAAAATACACTTTGCAAGGGAACGCCGTCTTTCCGCCGGTGGCGAGACGCTGTATCGCGTTAAGACCGAAATAGTTCTGTGTCTCCAGAGTGTGACGCCCAGGCCCCAACACCTCGGTACGCCCCTCAATCATCACAATCGCTTCATGTGTTTCATCAACGATCAGTTGCGTTGCGGTATTGAAATCCTCAATAGGACTCTTCCATACCAGATCGGTGGAGCTCCCCTCAAACTGAATCACATCAACGACGGACATAGACTCTCCCCGCTCTCACTCACATCGTGACAACGAAGTCATCATACCTCCATTTCTCGTCTCGAACTCAATTCTGAGACTTACGTTGTACGAATGTTAGGACAACCGATAACTGCACCATACTTACTTGCATACCACCGACTTCATCTTCGAATCTTCAGATATACATATATAACAGAATTAAATGCACATTTTTGTCTCCATTCATATAATGCTTTTATTTTCTTTTGGCAAACGGTTAAACCCTCACTGAACCGGTAACCATTCATCTACCATTTGAGAACACAATTTTAGATATCCTCACAACATGACTTTCCACATCATCTGCCATCGATTTTTCTCTTCAATAACTATGTGCATCATAGGTCCCGAACGAAAATGCAGTGAACCAGTCGAAACTCTAGAGGCCATGGTCGATACAGCTGACTAACACGTTTTCTCAGGAAAAACCACGAACCATATTATGCCCGTATCTCCCGTTACACAATTACCCTATAACATGGGGGGATTAGGGAAAGGTTTTTTCATAAAAAAAGCAAAATAGCTCATACTTTCACAACTTGCTCATTCTGCTTACACCCCTGATGCTCAATCAGTGAACGGTCTTTGCGACTTAACATAGACCATGTGAAACGATAGCTAATACTACAAAATAAGGGAGGTCCTTATGAACTGTCCCCACTGCGGTTTTCGAATGGAGAATGAAGCGGTGTTCTGCGCACACTGTGGAACACCGCTAACCCAGTCGCAGCCGGCGGCCGTGGACGGCCCGACGCCGACCATGCCGATCCCGAGCACCCAGCCGGGCGCGATGCCGACCATGCCGATCCCGAACGGCCGGACGGAACAGTCGCCCGCCGGACCGGAGAGCCCGGCGCCGGCCGATCAGCCCGTCTCCGCGCAGGCCCAGCCCGTCTCCGCGCAGCCGGAGTCGATGCCGACCGGACCGATCCCGCCCGTCCAGGCGGGACAGGCCCCTGCGTCGGCGGGTCCGGTCCCGCCGATGCAGGGCCCGACGCCGCCCGCGCAGCCGGGCATGCAGCCCGGACAGCCCGGCGTCCCCGGCCAGCAGCCCGGATTCGGCGCCTCGCCCACGATGCAGGCCATCCGCAGCAACGCGACGGTGCGCGAGCTGACCGCGCCGAACGTGCTGCGGACCGCCGGGGTCTCCCTCGGCATCGGCCTGGCCTCCGCCCTGGTGCTGGCCGTGCTCGCCGCCGCCGTCCTGACCGCCGGCGGCACCACGGCGATGGACGAGGCCATGTACTCCTCCGGGATGGGCGGGATGCTCGGCGGCCTCGACGGCATCCTCACCGGCCCGAACTTCTTCCAGATCCTGGTGTTCGCGCTGATCGCGGGCGTCTCCGGCTCGTTCTCGCTGTCCATGTCGGCGAGCGGCCTGTCCCTCGATTCGATGGCGAGCATGTCGGTGTCGCTGCCGGTCGGACTGTCCGGCGTGGCGCTGCTGGTCGGCGCGGCGTTCGGCGCGTATCTGTTCGCGCGCAGGCTCGCCGTGCGCTTCAAGTGGACGGGCGCGGTCAGCGCCGCCGGCGTCGGCGTGGCCGCCGGCCTGGTCTACGTGATCCTCGGCGCGATCTTCCCGATCTCCGTGTCCGCCTCGTACGGCGGCGACGGCGCGGGCGCGGCGCTGAACGGCGCCTCGTTCCGCACGTTCGCGATGGCGTTCGTGCTGGCCGGGCTGGGCGCGCTGGCCGGCTACTTCCTCGCGCAGTTCGCGCCGGACTCGTCGAACGTGTTCCTCGCCGCATGGCGCTGGACGCATCGCGCGCGCGGCTTCGTGCGCACCGTGGTCGAATCGGCGGCCATCTACGCGGTGGTGTTCGTCGCGGCCTCGCTGGTCACGCTCGTGGTCTCCGCGGTGATGGCCAAGTCGGCGGCCCCGCTGATGCTCATCCCGTTCGCGTTCCCGTTCCTGCCGATCGCCGAGTTCACGCTGGGCGCGCTGGGCGCGGTGTCCTTCACGGTCACCGGGCAGCAGACCACGAACCTCTCGGTGTTCGCGCCGAACCTCGGCGATTCGCTGTGGATGTACGTGCTGCTGGTCGTCGTGTTCGTCGTCACGACCCTGTACATCGCGCTGCGGCTGGCCGCGCGCAACATCTACGACCGCGCCTACGCCGGCTGGCGGCACTCGTGGAAGTCGCCGGTCGCGGCCGCCGTGACGTGGGTGCTGGTGCCGTTCTGCGTGGCCGGCATCACCGCCAACGTCTCGGCGTTCGGCTCCGGCAGCGGCGCGATCGGCGTCGCCCCGGCCCTGTGGTTCTTCCTGGTGGCCGCGGTGTGGGCGTTCCTCGTCGAGGCCGCGGCGCTCACGTTCGGCCCGACGCTGGTCTCGGCGATGCCCGGCCTGTGGCGGCTGTTCGTCGGCGGCACGGTCCAGCCGACCCCGCAGGGCGTGACCGACTACGTCGTCGCCTGCGGCGCGACGTTCGGGCGGCCCGCGGGCCCGCAGACCCCGGCCGGCCCGCAGCCGACGGCCGACGGCATGGCCGGGGCCGCGGCGGGCATGGCGGCGGCAGGCGTCGCGGGAGCCGCGGCGGCCGGAGCGGCCGGAGCGGCCGGAGCCGCGATGGCCCAGCCGACGGCCACGGCGGCCGGCCAGCCCGCGGCCCCGTCGCCGGTCGGCCCGGACAACGCGGCGACGACCGGCCAGCCCGGCGATCACGACGGCGATGCGGCGGCCGGTGACGCCACGCCCGCCGGCGGTCAGCCCGGCGACGGCGCCCCGACGACCGTGATCCCGCCCGCGGCGGTCCCGCCGACCGGCGGCGAGGCGCCCAAGTCCTTCGGCGCGGCCGGCTACCAGCCCGGCCCGGCCACTCCGTCCGGCCCGGGCGCGCCGAACGGTTACGCCGCCGCGACGGCGGTCCCGCCGGTGGTGCCGGTCGCCCCCGCGCCGCGCAAGCCGATGACCGCCAAGCAGAAGCTGACGCTGATCGTCATCGGCGTCGTCGCCGCGGTCGCCGTCGCGCTGGGCGTCGCGTACGCGGCTCTGAACGCGACCGTGTTCAGCCCGAGCCACGTCGCGGACGAGTACCTGTCGGCCATCGCCTCCGGCAGCTACGACCGCGCGAACGAGATCGCCGACCCGCAGATCGACCAGAGCCAGCGGGCGCTGCTCACCGACGCCGCCGCGCAGGCCGAGAACGCGACGATCGCCAACGCGCGCGTCGTGTCGATCGACGACGCGACCGACGGGTCCAAGACCGTCACCGTCTCCTACACGATCGGCGGCAACACGGTCAACGACACGTTCACGATGGCGTCCACCGGCTCGCAGTTCCTGGTGTTCCCCGACTGGACGGTCACCACGCCGCTGCTCAAGCAGATCGAGGTCTCCACGTCCTCGGCGATCACCGAGCTGGAGATCAACGGCGTCACCGTCTCCGCGGACAACGCCTCCAGCGCGGACGACTACAGCATGTCGTTCCGCGTCTACCCGGGCACGTACCGCGTCTCGGCGGCCGCGTCGGACTACATCACCAGCGACACGGCGACGCTCGACACGGACATGCAAAGCTACGGCTACCTGACCGCCGAGGCGACGGACGCGCTGACCGCCGAGATCCAGTCGGCCGTCGACGAGCGGCTGCAGACCTGCGTCGCGTCGACCGACGCCGAGCCGGACGGCTGCCCGTTCGGCCGGTACGTGTACTCGAGCGACCGGTACCGCAACTTCTCGTGGAGCATCACCACGTCGCCGACCGTCGACTACATCAGCCTCGACTCCGGCTCGTTCTCCACCGACTACGGCGAGGCCACGGTCACGTACGAGTACCAGAACTACGACGAGACCTGGGAGCCGGACGACTACACCGACTCGTTCTCGGTCTACGGCGACTTCGTCATCGACGGCGACACGGTCACGGTGACGTTCGACGAGGACTACTGGTGATCGCCGGTCCGCGGCGCCGTGACGCGAGCGCCGCGGACGTTCGATGAAGGCAACCCGCCACACCGCTGCTGGGTGGCGGGTTGCTTGTATATTGGAATACGGTATTTTTCGATGCGGCCCCGCCCGGTCCCCGCATGGCGTGCGGGACGGGCGACGACGGAAAGGCGAATCATGTCGGCGATTCTCGAAGGCACCCCGGATAAGCGACTGGCGCTGGTCACTGGACGCGCCTACCCCGAACAGGCCGCGGAGACCGCCACGTATCTGGGCACCACCGTGCTGGAGACCACCGCCTACGACTTCGCCAACGGCGAGATGTACGTGCGCTTCACCGAGCCGGTGCGCGGCGCCGACGTGTTCGTCATGCAGTCGCACACCGAGCCGATCAACACGTGGGTGATGGAGCAGCTCATCATGATCGACGCACTCAAGCGTGCCTCCGCCAAGTCGATCACCGCGGTCTGCCCGTTCATGGGGTATTCGCGCCAGGACAAGAAGCACCAGGGCCGCGAGCCGATCACCGCCCGCCTGATCTTCGACCTGTTCCGCGCCGCCGGCGCCGACCGGATCATGACCGTCGACCTGCACGCCGCGCAGGAGCAGGGCTTCTTCAACGGTCCGGTCGACCACCTGACCGCCATGCCGGTGCTGCTCGACTACGTGCGCGGCCACCTGCCGCTGGAGAACGCGACGATCGTCTCCCCCGACGCGGGCCGCATCCGGGTCTCCGAGCAGTGGGCCGCGAAGCTCGGCGGTCTGCCGCTCGCGTTCATCCACAAGACCCGCGACACCACGCGCCCGAACTGCGCCGAGGCGCACGGCATCATCGGCGAGGTCGAGGGCCGCGACTGCGTGGTCGTCGACGACATGATCGACACGGCCGGCACGATCTGCGAGGCCGTGCGCACGCTGACCGACGCCGGCGCCGCCTCGGTGACGCTCGTCGCCACGCACGGCCTGCTGTCCGGCCCGGCCGTGGAACGCCTGCGCGACTGCGGCGCGCGCGAGATCGTGCTGATGGACACCGTGCCGGTGCCCGAGTCGAAGCGTCTGCCGAACATGACGGTGCTGTCGGTGGCGCCGCTGCTGGCCGCCGGCATCCGCTCGGTGTTCGAGTCCGGGTCCGTGACCACGCTGCTCAACGGGCTGCCCGAGGACATGCGCCCGCGCAACATCTACGCCTGACGGCTCCGACCGGCGGCCCCGGTCCGGACGACCGCCGGGGCTGGCCCCACTCATCAGGCATCACGGCATAACGAAGGCGGCGCGACCCTCATCGGTGTCGCGCCGCCTTTATGAAACCCTACGGAAGCCTTGCGGAACCTACGCCCGCGAGCTGAGCGGACCGGCCCAGTCGTACTCCACGTCGCGCGCGGACTCCACCTTCTCCTCCGGCAGGTGCATGGCCGGCAGGGTCTTGGGCTTGAACGGGAAGCGTTCCGCGCGCATCGCCTCGTACGCGGCGATGTCGTCCTCGTGCCGCAGCGTCAGGTCGATGTCGTCGTAGCCGTTCATCAGGCGCCAGCGGGTGTAGTCGTTGACCTCGAACGGCAGCGTCACGTCGCCGCAGGTCACGGTGCGCTCGCCCAGGTCCACGGTCATCTCGCGGCCCGGCTCCTCCTCGAGCAGCTTCCACAGCAGCTCGACGGACTCCTGCGGCATGATCGCCGCCAGCACGCCGTTCTTCGCGGTGTTGCCGTAGAAGATGTCCGCGAACCGCGGCGCGATGACCACGCGGAACCCGTAGTCGTGCAGCGCCCACACGGCGTGCTCGCGCGACGAGCCGATGCCGAAGTCCGGCCCGGCCACCAGGATGCGGCCCTTGCCCGCGTACTCCGGCCAGTTGAGCACGAACTCCGGGTCGCGGCGCCACGCGTAGAACAGCGCGTCGTCGAACCCGGTCTTGGTCACGCGCTTGAGGAACACGGCCGGGATGATCTGGTCGGTGTCCACATTCGACCGACGCAGCGGCACGCCCACGCCGGTCACAACTGTCAGCTTCTCCATGGTTCTTCCTTCGGTTCCGGGGCCGTCCGCGCGGCCCCGACGTTGTTGCTTGTCGTTCTGCGGTATCCAGGCCGACCGCCGTCGCATGGCGGACGGCCGGCGGGTCACAGGTCCGCGGGGCTGGAGATCGTGCCGCGGATGGCGGTGGCGGCGGCCACGGCCGGCGACGCCAGATGCGTGCGGCTGCCCTTGCCCTGGCGCCCCTCGAAGTTGCGGTTCGACGTGGAGATCGAGCGCTCGCCGGGCACCAGCTTGTCCGGGTTCATGCCCAGGCACATCGAGCAGCCGGCGTTGCGCCACTCGGCGCCGAAGTCCTTGAAGATCCTGTCGAGGCCCTCGCGCTCCGCCTGCAGGCGCACGCGGGACGATGCCGGCACGACCAGCACGCGGTGGATGCTGTCGGCCTTGTGACGGCCCTTCATGATGGCCGCGGCGGCGCGCAGGTCCTCGATGCGGCCGTTGGTGCACGAGCCGATGAACACGGTGTCCACGGCGATGTCCTTGATCGGCATGCCGGGCTTGAGCCCCATGTACTCGATGGCGGAGGCGGCGGCGGCGCGCTTCGTGGCGTCCGCGATCCGCGCGGGGTCCGGCACGGTGGAGTCGATCGGCGCGCCCTGGCCGGGGTTGGTGCCCCACGTCACGAACGGCGTCAGGTCGGCGGCGCTTAGGGTGACCTCCTTGTCGAAGACGGCGTCGTCGTCGGTCTTCAGCGTCCTCCAGTAGGCGACGGCCTGGTCCCACAGCTCGCCCTGCGGCGCGTGCGGACGGCCCTTGAGGTATTCGAACGTCGTCTCGTCCGGGGCGATCATGCCCGCGCGGGCGCCGGCCTCGATCGACATGTTGCAGATCGTCATGCGGGCATCCATCGACAGCTTGCGGATCGCCTCGCCGCGGTACTCGATGACGTGGCCCTGGCCGCCGCCGGTGCCGATCTTCGCGATGATCGCCAGGATGATGTCCTTGGCGGTGACGCCCTCCGGCAGATCGCCCTCCACGTTGACGGCCATCGTCTTGAACGGCTTGAGGCTCAGGGTCTGCGTCGCCATCACGTGCTCGACCTCCGAGGTGCCGATGCCGAAGGCGAGCGCGCCGAACGCGCCGTGGGTCGAGGTGTGCGAGTCGCCGCACACGATCGTCATGCCCGGCTGGGTCAGGCCCAGGATCGGGGCGAAGGCGTGCACGATGCCCTGGTCGGCGTCGCCGAGCGGATGCAGGCGGACGCCGAACTCCTTGCAGTTGCGCTCCAGGGTGCTCAGCTGGGTGGCGCTGGTCTCGTCCGGGTTCGGGCGGTCGATGTCGACCGTGGGGGTGTTGTGGTCCTCCGTCGCGATGGTCAGTTCGGGGCGGCGCAGCCGGCGGCCGGCCAGGCGCAGCCCTTCGAACGCCTGGGGGCTGGTGACCTCATGCATGAGCTGCAAATCGATGTAGATCAGATCGGGTGCGCCGTCCTCGCCCTGGCGCACGAGATGATCCGCCCAGACCTTTTCGGCCAGTGTGGTTCCCATTCTCAAGTCTCCTTTGGCTTCAACCGGAGATTCTCACCGTAAAAAACTTCAGCCATGCGTCGGAACACATGGCCTCTCCTGTACGAGTATGGTGGCAAGGCGTCGGCGTGGACTTTTGCGTTTCGAAATATGAGATGGCATAATCCCGATTATGACTGTTTCCAACTTGAACGCCACCGCCCCGGATGAACAGCGGAAATCCGCCGTTTCCGCCGACATGTCATCCGCAAATGCCACCCCCTGCGCGAACGACGGGGAGATCCATTCCGGCGTTGGGGTACTTGACAAAACGGTCAAGATCCTTGACGCGCTGGAATCGGGCCCCGCCACGCTCGCCCAGCTGGTCGCCGCCACCGGGCTGGCCCGCCCGACCGCGCACCGCCTCGCCATCGCGCTGGAGCGCCATCGGTTCGTCATCCGCGACCAGCATGGCCGCTTCACGCTGGGCTCGCGCTTCGCCGAGCTCGCCGCCGCCGCGGGCGAGGACCGGCTGCTCACCGCCGCCGGCCCGATCCTGCAGACGCTGCTCGACCGCACCGGCGAATCCGCGCAGATCTACCGCCGCCAGGGCGACCAGCGCGTGTGCATCGCCGCCGTCGAGCGCGCCTCCGGCCTGCGCGACTCGATCCCCGTCGGCGCCATGCTGTCGATGGAGGCCGGTTCGGCCGCGCAGATCCTGCTGGCCTGGGAGGACGCCGAGCGCCTGCACCAGGGGCTGCGCCACGCGAAGTTCACCGCCGCGAAGCTCGCCATCGTGCGCAAGCGCGGCTGGGCCGAGTCGATCAACGAGCGTGACGAGGGCGTGTGCTCGATCAGCGCGCCGATCCGCAACGCCTCCGGGCAGGTCATCGCCGCCATCTCGATCTCCGGCCCGAACGGCCGCATGGGCGCCAACCCCGGCCGACGCTACGCCCCGCTGGTCATGGCCGCCGGCAAGTACCTGACCGACGCGCTGGCCAAGGCGAGCAACGCCAGCCGGGCGTAGACTCCCGGCCCGCCACGGAGCCCGTCCTCGGCCTGCTACGCCGCCCGCTGTCGATGGGCGGCGTAGCAGGCCGATTTTCAGACGGATATGGGCCCGCAAGCCCGCCGGGCCGCACGGTGTGTACGGCTGCAGATAAGCCATCTGTCTTATGTGCGCTGGTTCACAGGATCGTTCTCGACGATCCTGTGAACCAGCACTTGTCCATATATGCACGGATATCGCACACTCGATCCCCTCAAACCGACGGCGAACCGGTTCCATCCGCGAACAATGTTCCCAAAAAGTGATGTCGAACATCATCCCGGTTCACAGGATCGTCGAACGCGCAACCGTGAACCGGCTTCTCGCGCAATGCCCCGCCCTCCGGGCAAATCAGCCACCGATGGCGCGTTGGCCCTTCCACCGGTTCACCGGCCGATTCCATTGAATATCCGCGCACAGCGCACGCAAGTCTCATAGGTACCCTCACTCCATGTGGTGGGTGAATGTCCGTGCACAGCGTGCAGGTCCCGCATACCAGCCACCGGGCGCAGCGACGTCCGTGTCCTGCGCATTGCCCAGCCGGGGCGTCACAACGCTTGGCCTTCCCGGATTCCACCAATCGGTCCGTCTTATGGACACCGTCCCGCCCCAGCGCCACTGCGCCATTCGTCGACGACGGCCGATCGTCAAGAGTCCGGAACCGGCCGGCCGAATCATGCGTCGAATGCGGTCAAACGGCCGATCGGACCATCGGCCTGACGTTATCCACAATTTCCGCCCCGGCGCTTGCCCGGCATGGCGCCGCCCCATACCATCGCGGCATGAGCTCCTTCATGCTTCGTGACCAGACGCGGCGCGCCGCGACGCAATACCGGGCGCTGTGCGAAACGGCCGCCGCCATGGACATCACACCGGTGTTCTCGCACACCTCGGCATTGGCGTACTGGGGCGTCGCCGCGCCCGACGACTGCACCCTGCCGAGCGACGTGCAGCACATCAGCTTCCCCTCCGGCGCGAAGCGGCGCCGCTTCGACAACGTGGCGTCGCACGTCTGGAGCGGCGAGTTCGCCACCACGGATCTCGTCAACGGTTTCGTCGTCGCCGAACCGCCCATGGCCTGGGCCCAGATCGCGGCGCATTGCAGCGAGGAGAGCCTGGCGGTCACGGCGGGCGCGCTGATGAGCCGCGATCCGCAGCGACGGACGGCCACGCTGGACGAGCTCGTTTCGTACGTCGAACGCAACACGGGGTTCATCGGACGGAGCCGATGCACGGCGACCATCCCGCTGCTCGCCCAGAACACCGACTCGCCGCCGGAATCCGTCGTGTATGTGCTGGTGCTGCGCAACGGACTGGGCAAGCCGGAGCCCAACCATCGCGTCGATGTGGGGCCGGACCGGTACTATCTGATCGACATCGCCTACCCGGACATCCGCCTGGGCATCGAATACCAGGGCGCCTACCACGCCGACACAGACCGGATGCGGGCCGATTGCACAAGGTGGAACGCGCTGCGGCGGCTCGGATGGGAGATCGTGCTGGTCACGGCCGACGACCTGCGCACCGAAGCCGCGAAGCGCCTCATCGTCGAGGACATCCGATTCAAGATGGAACGGCAGTCCGCCCTGATGGGGCTGGCTCGTTCATACAACGTTTCCCCAATTCACACTTTCGGACGGTACGATCCCGTGAACTGAAACGCACATATCCGACCATATTCCTCCACCACACAACGGCCGCATTCCGCCAGTTCGTCGCGGAAACGCACACGGCACCGGTTCACAGGATCATTCCGCCCCATCCTGTGAACCGGACTTGCGGAACAGGCGGGTCAGCCACTGCCACAGCCCGGGCTTGTGCAGCAGATCCATGCCTTCGCTGTCCGGTTTGACGCTGGTCATGCCATACGCGTATGCCTTGTTGGATTTGGGCTTGCCGACCAGCTCGCCGAACTCCAGCAGCTGCGTCCGCGGCTCGTGCGGATGCCGGATGTCGAACTCGAACAGCCGGGCGGCGCGCTTCTCCGGCACGGGCCCGTACGAGCCGAACCCGCAGGTCGGCGTGGCCACCAGCATGATGCCCTCGTGCACGCCCACGAAGCCGTTGCGGTGGTCGTGCCCCGCGACGACCGCGAAGTATCCCCGGTTCTCCTTGAGCAGCGCGAACTCGCCGTAATCATGGTCGCTGCAGCTGATCCCCTCGCCCAGGTAGCTCCCCGGCAGCGTCTTGCCGTCGTCGAGCACGTAGCTGCGCCCGTCGAACGCCCGGTAGCCCTGGATCGCGCTGGCCGCGTTGGCCGGCACCTCCTTGAGCAGATCGTAGTACTGGGGCAGCGCGAGGTGCTGGAACAGCATCGACTGTTCCCCGATGAGCTCCGGCGCCCGCCTGAGGAACTCGAAGCCCCTGCCGGAGGGCGCGCCGTAGCCGCCCGAACGCGCGTAGTCGCCCGAATCCAGCAGCACCAGGCCGATCACCGTGCGCGTGCGGTCGACGTCGACGACCGGCAGCGCGAACGTGCCGGGCTCGCACGGGTACACCCGCTGGTCGGGCAGCCCCGACCCGGGCACCGCCCGGGACCGGTCCGGGCTGGCGGCCGTGGACTCCGGGTTCAGGCACCCGGGGAACTCGCGGTAGATGGCGTCGAGCTCGGCGTTGTCGAGCCCGCACTGGAAATCGTGGTTGCCGTAGGTCACCGCCCACGGGACGCGGCGGTCGATCAGCGGCCGGAGGAACTGGGCGATCGTGCCGCGCACCAGCTCGCGCGTCCGCTCCAGGTTCGCCGCCTGATGCTCGACCGCGCGGCGGTCCTTCGGCATGATCAGGCTTTTGGACCAACGGCGCTTGCGGAAGGTGTCGGCGTAGGCGGTGTCGTACCCCGCGATCTGGTTGCCGGTGAATATGACGACGTCGGGCCGCGTGGCGTCGAGCGAGGCTTCGATCAGGCTGATCGTGTCGGATGAGACCTTGGGGCCGTCCTGGATGTCGGCGAACTGCAGGACGCGGAACTTCCCGGACTCATGGAACTGCAGGCGGCCCAGCCGGGCCGACACGGAGACCGGGCGGTCGTCGGCGGCCTCCGCCGGGTGGATGCGGGGGCGCGAGGACCGGTTCTTTTCGCCGCGTTGTTGTTCGCTCATGTATACAGGGTAAACCGGCTCTTCCGGTTTTCGTGTGTGTCGGGTTCATGGTTGTGAGATTCGTTCCCGTATGGTTTGTCTGAATCCTCCGGCGTGCAGGAGGCTTCTGGTGATGTAGTTGCCGAGGTTGGTGAAGCCGAG
>NZ_JAHBBD010000030.1 GCF_019331775.1 Bifidobacterium phasiani | reverse complement strand
CGACCAGCCACTCGACCCCACCCGCAACTACCAACCCATCATCCCCCACCCCAACCGTCAACCATGACCCAGGACAGAAGTAAACCATGCCCCAAGACACCCGACAACCATGCCCCAAGACATTACAAATCCTGTCGTGCCGGTCCCGGACTGTTCCGTACCGTACCGTGGTATGGTACGGAATTCTGAGCCTTGGAATTCCGCCTTTTCTGATTGGCTACTGTACCGTACCGTGGTACGGAATCTTCAAACGGGCGCTGGCGGGATTGCGTACCGTACCACCGGGTGATTGTGGCGCCGCCCGACACCCCTGCAGGAATTTTCTGCAGAAAACTGCAGATGACGTTGACAAGATTTCGCCGAAGGTCGACCCTTGAACGAGATTATTGAGTTTGAGGGGAAGGTTTCTTTATGAAGGGTGCGGGCGGGGTGCCGCGCAAGGTGGGACGCGCGGCGGTGTGTCTGGTCGCGGCCGCGTCGCTGTGGTGCGCCGCGCTGCCGTCCACGGCGATGGCGAGCACCATCGACGAGGAATCGGCGCGGCGTTCGGCTTCGGCCCGGATCACCTGCCCCACGTGGCTGCAGTGGCTGTGCGGCTGAGGGGCGCCGCACGCGGTTCCGCCGACGCATGATCCGCATGACTCCGCAACGCCATCGACGCCGATGGCGTTTTTCATATGCGCACGCCTGGCATGCTTGGCACGCCTGGCGCGCCTGGCATGTCCGGCGCGTTCATCCCGCCCGCCGCATCAGCGGTCGCACGGGATGACGATGGCCAGCGTCCAGTCGTCGCCCTCCTCGGCCTCCCAGGTGCCGCCCATCGCGGCGATCCGCGCGCGGTAGCGCGCCAATCCGGTGTTCATGCCGGAGACCGAATCGGGGGAGCGGCGGTCGGTGAGCGTGATGTGTAGCTGCGCGGGCGTGGCGGAGATCGTCATCGTGTACCCGCCGTCGGCGTCGGCATGCTGCGCGATGTTCGCGAACAGCTCGCGCACCAGCCGCAGCACCATGCGGGCGCGCTCGTCCGAGCAGTTCGCCAGCGGATGCTCGGCGACCAGCACCGACCCCTCGAACCCGTACGCCTCCAGCAGCTCGCGCTGCTCGTCGATCAGCTCCATCAGACGCCGCTCCGGCAGCGGGTCGTCGGTTCCGGCGCCGCGGCCGGTCTCCTCGCCGTCGCCCTCCAGCGCCGCGATCACCATGCGGGTCTGCTTGAGCGCGTCGATGGCGGTGGTCCGGATGCGCTCCACGGTGCGCCGTTCGGGATCGTCCGGCTGGGTGAGCGCCAGGTCGGCGAGCATGATGATGTCGTTGAGGTCGTTCGTCGTGTAGTCGTGCAGGTAGTGCGCGATCTCGGCGTTGTAGGCCATGCGCTCGGCCCGCCTCGTCTGCCGCTCCCGCTGCTCGCGCCAGCGCATCGCGATGCCGGCGGCGAAGGCGAGCACGCAGAACACGGTGAAGGAGACCGCGCCGCCGCCCCGCATCGCCGAATCGGCGTGCAGCAGCGCGTCGGCCGCCGCGCCGCACGCCGTCGCCGCCGCGGCGGCGAGACCGGCGGCGGTGCCGCCGTACGACAGCAGCCCGATGCCCAGGAACGCGGAGAACAGCACCGTGAACGGGCAGTGCGCGCTGACCACCGACGCCACGCAGCACAGCGCGACGACCAGGACGGCGCCGGCCCTCGGCCTGGCCAGCATGAGCAGCAGCCCGGCCAGCTGCACCACCAGCATGCCGACGCCGAACACGGCCTCGTGCGGCGGGACGCCGCCGCGCAGGGTGGAGGCGGTCTCGGCCACGCTCAGGGTCGCGGTGACGGCCACGGCCACCGCCAGCCATGCGCGCGTGACCCGTCCCAGCCACGAGCGCACCGCCGCTGCGCCGCGCGTCCGCCGGCCCCCGTCCGCGCGCCCCGGTGCCGTCCCGGTCATGCGATGTGCAGCTCCCGGCACCGGTCGAGCACGTCGTGCCATTCGCCGGTGCCCAGCTTGTTCTTGATGTTGCGCCGGTGCGAGAACACGGTGTCGGGCGAGACGCGCAGCTCCGCGGCGATCTGCCTGGGGGACATGTGGCCCAGGCTGAGGGTGACGATGCGCCGTTCGGTGGCGGTCAGCCGCACCGCATCGTCGACGGCGGGGCGCGGCGCGGGATCGGCGACGCCGGCGAACCCGCCGTCCGCTGGGTACGGCTCCCCGTCGGCGACCGCGGCGATGGCGTCGGCCAGCGTGGCGCGCAGCGTGCTCTTGTCGAGCAGCGCCTGGGCCCCGGCGCGCATCAGCGCCCGCTCGTAGATCCGCGGCTCGTACGAGGTGATGCCGATGATGCCGGTGCGCGGCGAATGCCGGCGGATCTCGCCGGCGACCTGCGCGCCGGTCAGGCCGTTGAGCGCCATGTCGACGAGCACGATGTCGGTGCGCAGGGTACCGAACCGTCACTCCTGGATGGCCTGGGCCGGCTTGGAGCACGCCCACACGTCGGGCGCGTGCTCGCCGCAGGCCTGCCGGACCATGGCGACGATGCATTCGAGCGCGCACAGGTCGTTGTCCAGCACGCCGATGCGCAGCCGGTGCCGGATGGGATGCGTCGTCCCGCTCATTCGTACCCCTTTCGCTGTTCCGACTATATACCGTGCCCGCCGCCGCGGCGCGCCCCCGAAGCGGAGGCGGGCGCGGGCCGCGTATGAGACAATGGACGGACCATACGAAAGGGGATCCATGAACACCGGCACCATCGCGGCCATCGTGGCCGTCGTCATCGTCGTCGTCATCGTCGTCTGGGCGATCGCCTCCTACAACTCCCTGATCTCGCTGCGCAACCGTGTCCGGAACGGCTGGGCGCAGATCGACGTGCAGCTCAAGCAGCGCGCCGACCTGGTGCCGAACCTCGTCGAGACGGTCAAAGGCTACGCCGGGCACGAGTCCGAGGTGTTCACCCGGGTCACGCAGGCGCGCGCCGGCGCCGTCGCCGCGGCCGGCGACCCGAACGCCACGCCGGCGCAGCGCTCCGCCGCCGAGAACCGGCTCGGCCGGGCGCTGGCCCAGCTCAACGCCACCGCCGAGGCGTACCCGCAGCTGCAGGCCAACCGCAGCTTCATGGACCTGCAGGGCCAGCTCTCCCAGCTGGAGCAGAAGATCGCGTACGCCCGCCAGTTCTACAACGACGTGGTGCTCAAGTACAACACGGCCATCGAAACGGTGCCCACGAACATCGTCGCCGGCATGTTCCGCTTCACCCAGGCCCAGTACTTCGAGGCGGAGGAGACGGCGCGCCAGGCGCCGCAGGTGAGCTTCGCCAGGTAGGCCGCGGCCGGCCGGCGGGCGGAAAGGAGTGGACATGACCGTGAAGCGCGCGGCATTCGCGGCGGTGGCGGCCGCCGTCTGCACGGCGGTCATCGCCGCGCTGGTCTGCCTGGTCGTCGTGTTCGGCGGCGACGGGGCCGACATGAGCTACCGGTCGCTGGACTACGAGGTCCAGGTGCTCGACGACGGCGACCTGGCCATCACCCAGCACATCGACGTGCGCCTCGACGACCGCGGCGACGACGACGCGGAGCGGCCGTGGAAGCAGCTGTACCAGCAGTACCGGCTCAACCCCGACAACCTCACGGCGATCAGCGGCGTCGGCGTCGTCAACGCGACCACCGGCCGGACGTACGCGCAGACCGACCCGCGCACGCCCGACGGCATCGGCGACGCCGAGTGGGACGCCGACTACGCGAACCGCTGGTACATCGCCGACGTGACCGACGGCGACCCGAGGCCCTACGAGCCCGGCACGACCCCGGCGGACGCGACCGTCGAGATCGGGTGGAACATCCCGGCCACCATCGAGGCCGACAGCATCCGGTTCGACGTCACGATGACCTTCGAGGGTGTGTCCACCGCCTACGACGACGTGGTGAGCCTGCAATGGGAGCCGTTCGGCGCGGCCAACCGGATGCCCATCGGCGTCGTCACCGGCACGGTGCGCTTCCCCGACGGCGTATCCGCCGACGACTCGTGGGCCTGGCTGCACTACGCCGGCGCCTCCGAGACCTCGCGCGACGGCGCCGAACTGCGCTTCACGGCCTACGACGTGCGCGCCGGCCAGCACCTCGACGTGGTGGCCATGTTCGACGCCTCGGCCGCCGGCGACGTCGCCCGGGTGGCCGACGGCGAAGCCGCCGACCGCATCATCGCCGACGAGACCGCGCAGGAGGCCGCCTGGCGCGACCGGCAGCACGACGCCGCGGTGCGCCGCGTCGTCGTCTGGGCGCTGCTGGCGCTCGCCGGCGTCGCGCTCATCGTCTGGGGCCTGCTCGCCGCGGTGCGCAGCAACCGCGAGGCGCGCTACCACGGCGACGTCGTCTACTGGCGCGACCCGCCCGAGATGAGCCCGGCCAGCGCGGCCCGCCTGATGGAGGTCGTCGAGCCGGGCGCCGGCACGGCGCTCAACGCGCGGCAGCTGTCGGCGACCGTGCTGTCGCTGGCCTCCAAGAAGGCGATCATGCTCCGGCCCGGGCCGTCGTCGCTGTACGCCGCGCCGGGCGGCGACGCTCCGGCCGTGGTGGCCTCGCGGCTGTCCGGCGACCCGGCGCTGCGCAAGCGGATGGACGCGACGATGAGCGTCACGATCCTGCCCGTGTGCTCGTCCGACCGCGCCTCGCTGAACCTCAGCCAGTCCGAGGACGCGGCGCTCGCCCTGCTCGAGACCGCGGCGCGCCGCCACGGCGCCGCCACCTTCGACTTCGACGACATGAAGCGGGCGTTCACCGACTACGAGGACGGCCACACGCTCCAGGAGGCCTTCGAGACCGCGGCGTCCAACGAGTTCGCCCTGCTCGGCGCGACCCGCACGGTCGGCGGCCAGGCGCTCGCCGCCGGGCTGCTGGGCCTGCTCGTCGGGCTGGCCGCGCTGGTCTACTCCGGCTCGCAGGGCCAGCTCGCCGTGGCGCTGGTCCTGGGGTGCCCGATCCTGTTCGGCTCGCTGACCGTGCTGTTCGCGATGCGCCGCACCGGCCTGACCGACGACCCCGGCCAGCGCTGCGCCGGCCAGGTCGTCGGCCTGAAGCGCTACCTCGAGGACTTCAGCGACTTCACCGAACGCGGCGTGGCCGACCTGACGCTCTGGGACCGCTATCTGGTGTACGCGACGGCGTTCGGCATCAGCGACAAGGCCGTCGCGCAGCTCGCCAAGGCCCACCCCGAGCTCACCGACCCGGCGTGGCTGGACTCGTATGCCTCCGGCACGCTGCTGTACTGGGCCTACCGACCCTACTGGTGGTACGCCGGCGCATGGCCGCAGCACGGCTCCGCGTCCGCGGGCCCGCTTGCCGACCCGTCGGCGTTCTCCGCGGGATTCGGCGACATCGGCGCCCGGCTCGACGCCGGGTTCGCGGACATCGCCTCGACGATCCAGGCGGCTGCCCCGCACGGCTCGGGCGGCTCCGGCGGCTCGTTCTCCGGCGGCGGCTTCGGCGGCTCCGCCGGTGGATCGGGCGGCGGCTCGTTCGGCGGGCGCTGACGGGCCGCCGCGGCCGATTCGCGACTACCATCGATTCCGAACACACCGAACCGTAAGGAGCAACCATGGCACTGCACCGCAGCATCGGACCGTTCGACACCACGGCCATCGGCCTGGGGGAGATGGGCCTGACCATCGAGGGGCACCCGAGCCACGAGAAGGGGCTGGAGACCATCCACGCCGCGCTCGACGCCGGCTGCCGCATGATCGACACCGCCTGGTCGTACTACGCGCCGGGCGAGGACGAGCAGACCGGCGAGCGGCTGACCCGCGAGGCGCTGGAAAGCTGGCACGGCCCGCGCGACGAGGTGCTCGTGGCCACCAAGGTCGGCCTGCGCCGCGACTTCGACGCGGACGGCAGGCCGATCTGGCCGCGCGACGGCAGGCCCGAGCACGTCATCGCCTACGGCAAGCAGTCCGCGATGGCCCTCGGCGTCGATGCGATCGACCTGCTGTACATGCACCGCCACGACCCCGAGGTGCCCTACGGCGAGTCCATCGAGGGCATCAGGGCCCTGCTCGACGAGGGCGTGGCCCGCTGGGCCGGCGTCTCCAACGTGACGGTCGAGCAGCTCGACATCGCGCGCTCGATCCTGGGCGACCGGCTCGTCGCGGTGCAGAACCAGTTCTCGCCGATCCACCGCGAGACCCGCGACACGCTCGAGTACTGCGCGCGGCTCGGCCTGGCCTTCGTGTGCTGGAGCCCGCTCGGCGGCTTCCGCCACCCCTACGACGAGCACCTGTTCGACCCGTTCCGGCGGATCGCGGCCGAGCGCGGCGTCAGCTACCAGCGCGTCACGCTGGCCTGGGAGCTCGCGCAGGGCGACCACATGTTCGTGATCCCCGGCTGCCACCGCCCCGAGACCTTCCTCGACTCGTTCGCCGCCGACGGCCTCGAGCTCACCGAGGACGAGCTCGCGCGGCTGAACTGACCGCCGTCACCGGCCGCCCGGCCTTCCGCACGGGTCCGGTCCGTCCGCGCCGCGCGGGCGGGCCGTCCGCCCGGCCGCGGTCCGCGTCATCCGGGCCGCCCGGCCATCCGCGCGGTCCGCTACACTGGCGGGGTGCCTATGAATCATCGTCGCCAACCCGAAGTCCTGGCCCCCGCCGGCAACCTGCGCGGCCTGAAGACCGCCGTCGACTACGGCGCCGACGCCGTCTACTGCGGCGGCAAGGCGTTCGGCATGCGCTCGGCCCCGAAGAACCTCAGCCTCGAGGACTTCGAGGAGGGCTCGCGCTACGCCCACGAGCACGGCGCGCGCGTGTACGTGACCTGCAACGTGCTGCCGCGCAACGCCGAGGTCGAGGACATGAAGGAGTACATCGGCCAGCTCAAGGACACCGGCGTCGACGCGCTGATCGTCACCGACATCGGCGTGCTGATGGCCGCCCGGCGCATCGCCCCGGACCTGGAGCTGCACGTGTCCACCCAGGCGGGCGTCACCAACTACCTGGCCGCGAACGCGCTGTACGAGCTGGGCGCCAGGCGCGTCGTGCTCGCGCGCGAGATGGACCTGCAGGCCGTGCGCGACATCCGCGCCAACATCCCCGCCGACATGGACGTCGAATGCTTCGTGCACGGCGCGATGTGCATGGCGTTCTCCGGTCGCTGCCTGTTCTCCAACTACCTGACCGGCCGCGACGGCAACCACGGCGAATGCGCCCAGCCCTGCCGCTGGAAGTACAGCATCGTCGAGGAGAAGCGCCCCGGCCGCTACTTCCCGATCGAGCAGACGCAGGACGGCGCGTTCCTGTTCAACTCGCAGGACATGAACATGCTCGAGCACCTCGACGAGCTCATCGACGCGGGCGCCACCAGCCTGAAGATCGAGGGCCGCTCGAAAAGCGCCTACTACATCGCCGCGATGACGAACGCGTACAAGACCGCGGTGGACCTGTACATGGTCCGGCGCGGCTTCGAGGACGCCGACGGCCGCACGGTCGCCCCGTTCCACGACCAGGTGCGCCGCACCGCGCCCGGCGAGGCGCCGCGCGTGGGCGCCGAGGCGACCGTCGCCGGCCGGCCGGAGCGGGTCGAGCTGCCCGAATGGCTGCGCGAGGAGCCGTACAAGGTCGCCCACCGCGACTACAGCACCGGCTTCTACTATCCCGAGCATCCGGTCACGCAGAACACCGACCGCAGCCACTACTTCCGCGACTGGCTCGTCGTCGGCGAGGTGCTCGGCTGGAGCCCGGAGGACGGCGGCCGCATCACGCTGATGAGCCGCAACAAGATCGAGGCGGGCCAGCTGGTCGAGTTCGTGATGCCCGGCGGCGCGCCCTACGCCTACACGGTGCCGTCCGGCGGCTTCCGCGACGCGGACGGCGAGCCGGTCGAGCTGATCAACAACCCGGCGCACGTGTTCTCGATGCCCTGCCCCGAGCCGGTCCCCGTCAACGCGGCGATGCGCTCGCGCACCAAGAGGCCGACGCTGAAGTCCGAGTGATCCGTCCGCCCGCGGTCGCCGCTAGGATGGTGGGCATGACCGAACACGGATACGACGACACCATTCTCGACAGCAACGCGATCAGCCCCGTCGGCAAGGACGGGCGGCCGATCCCGGTCACGATCCCGGTCGTGCTCGCCCCCGGCGTCAGGGTCGTGTACACGACCCGGCTCGGCGGGGTCAGCGACGGCGACTTCCTGGGGCTCAACCTCGGCGGCAAGGGCGGCGACGACCCCGCGCACGTGGCCGCGAACCGCGCCGCGCTGTCCGAGGAGATCGGCGCGCGCCTGTCGCTGGTCGGCCAGGTGCACTCCGGCGTGGCCGTGGACATCGACGACCGCTTCGGCGCGAACACCCCGTACGGCTACGACGCCTCGGAGGCGGTGGAGGCCGACGCCCAGGTGACGACGCTGACCGGCGTGGCCCTCGGCATCTTCGCCGCCGACTGCCTGCCGGTGATGCTCGCCGACGCGCGGGCCGGCGTGGTCGGCGCCGCCCACTGCGGGCGCCGCGGCCTGCAGGCCGGCGTGATCGGCGCGACCGTGCGGATGATGTGCGGCAAGGGCGCCCGGCCCGAGCGCATCGTCGCCACCCTCGGCCCCTGCATCTGCGGGGAATGCTATGAGGTCGGCGACGCCATCGCCGACGAGTTCGACGCCCGGTTCCCCGGCACCGGCACCCGCACGCGCTTCGGCGGGCGCGGCGTCGACATCGCCGCGGCGGCGCTGCAGGAGCTGGCCGCCGCCGGCGTGCCGCGCGACAACGTCGTCTCGTCCCGGCCGCGCGTGGGCGCCGCGACCCAGTACCTGTCCGCCGACGAGGAGCTCGCCTCGCTGTGCCGCGCGGACGGCGAGGGCGAGCCGGAGCTGGAGGCGCGCATCGGCGGGGTGCGCCACAGCCTGTGCACGCTGGAGAACCCGCTGTGGTACTCGCACCGCCGCGCCGCGCTCGCCGGCAAGCGGCGCGAGGGCCGGCTGCTGGCGCTGATCGTGCGCGACTAGCCGCCGGGCGCGCGCATCGGCGGGTCGGCGGGCGGCGAACCGGTAGATTGGTGGGACGGCCGTCGCCCGCGCGGATCGGCGCGGGTCGGCGGGCCGATGGATGAAGGGCAGGTTGTACGGTGGGTGATATGAATCAGCGAGAGCAGAGCGGGGGGCGCGCGACGCCCGTGGTGGCGGTGGTGCTGGCGGCCGGGTTCGGCACGCGCTTCGACCCGGACGACCCCAAGCAGCTGGTGTCCGTGGGCGGCCGGCCGATCGTGTGCTGGAGCATCGAGGCGTTCGAGCGCAACGCGCGCGTCAGCGACATCATCGTGGTCGTCAACCCGCGCGTGCGCGCCGCCGTCGAGTCCCTGGTCGACGCGGCCGGGTACCCGAAGGTGCGCATGATCCTCAACGGCGGCGCCGAGCGCGTCGACAGCACCGAGGCCGCGCTCGCCGCGCTGGCGGCGGCCGGCGTGCCGCGGGACGCGAAGATCCTCATCCACGACGCGGTCCGCCCGTTCGTCGCCCAGTCCTCGATAGACGGCTGCATCGACGCGCTGGACCGCTTCGCCGCCGCGACGGTCGCGTACGCCTCGACCGACACCGTGCTGCTGACCGAGGACCTGGGCGACGTGCAGGTCGTGCGCTCGGTCCCCGAACGCGCGCACACCTTCCGCGCGCAGACCCCGCAGGCCTTCCGCTTCGCCACGATCCGGCACGCGTACGACCTGGCCGCGGGCGACCCGGACTTCCACCCGACCGACGACACGCGCGTGGTCGTCGACTACCTGCCCGACGAGCCGGTGGCGATCGTGGCCGGCGGCGAGAGCAACCTCAAGGTCACCACGCGGGAGGACATGCCGACCGCCGAACGCATCGCCGCGCGGCTGCTGGCCGAGCGGTGACGCCCGCCGTGTCGGTACACTGGGTGGTATGCAGCAGTTCAGCGTGGTGATTTCCGGCTTCGACCACTACGACGGCGTCGACGTCAACCCCTCCTGCGAGGTGCCGAGGGCGCTCGCCGAGCGGGGGGTCGCCGGCTCCGGCGGCGCGGACGACCCGCTGGCCGACGTCGCCGTCGACATCCACGCGGTCGGCCTGCCGGTGAGCTTCTCCAAGTCCTGGCCGGCGCTGCTGGAGGCGATCGAGGCGGCCCGTCCGGACGTCGTCATCGCCACGGGCCTCAAGCACTCCGCGCGCGGCATCGCGCTGGAGCGCTGCGCGACGAACCTGATGGACGCGCGCGAGCCCGACGCGGACAACGACCAGCCCCGCCGCGCGCCGATCGACCCGGACGGGCCCGCCGCGTACTGGACGCGCCTGCCGCTGCGCGCGATCCTCAAGGATTTCACCAAAGAGGACATCCCCGCCACGCTGAGCTCCGACGCGGGCACGTACGTGTGCAACACGCTGTTCTACAACCTGATGCACTGGACCGCGGACCAGGACCGCGTGCTGTCCGGCTTCGTCAGCTTCCCCCAGGTCACGCGCTCGCCGCATTCGCAGTGCGGGCTGACGCTCGACCAGCAGATCGCCGCGTGCCGCAACGTCGTGCGCGAGACCGTGCGCTACCATCTGCGGCCCTCGTCGGAGGAGATCCTGCTCGCCTGACCGCGCGCCCGGCCGGCGGGTCCGGCCCGGGCGGGCCGCGATGTTGCGCGCTGTGTGAGGATGTTGGGGTTTCCCGGCGTTCCCCGGGCGTCATCGGCTAGAGTTCGTCATGGGATGCGCCGTGGGGCGCAGGCGAATGGATGGCGAAAGGACATACGACGATGGTGGATCGGTTCCCGACCGCACTGCGTGGGTACGACAAGGACAAGGTGGACGACGCGTTCGCCGCCGCACAGGGGATGCTCAACGACCTGCGCCAGCAGATCGCGAAGGGCGACGAGCAGATCCTGCAGCTCCAGGCGGAGCTGCAGCGCGAGCGCAGCAAGTCGACGAACGGAGAACCGACGTTCGCGTCGCTCGGCGCGAACGCGCAGCAGATGCTCGCCTCGGCGGAGCAGACCAGCACCGAGCTGCTCAACCGCGCGAAGAAGGACGCCGCCGCGGTCAAGGAGTCGGCGCGCATGGAGGCGGAGACGCTGCGCAACAACGCGAGGCTCGACGCGCAGCACATCGTCGACGACGCCAACGCGAAGGCCGACACGATCCTGACCAAGGCGCGCAACGAGGCCGACAGCCTGACCGCCGGCGCCCAGGAGGACGCCGCGCAGCTGCGCTCGGAGACCGCCAAGGTCGTCACCGAGCAGCGCCAGAGCATCGACCTGGAGCTGACGAACTCGCGCGAGGAGCACAACAAGCGCCTCGCCTCCGAGCGCGCCAAGCACGAGCGCGAGATCGCCGACATGCGCGCCGAGGCCACCCAGCAGATCGCCGAGCAGCGCAAAAGCGCCAACGAGGAGATCGCGCGGCTCAAGAGCGAGAACAACGACCAGATCGAGAACGCGCTCGCCGAGGCGAACAGGAAGCTCGCCGAGGTGCGCGAGCAGGCGTCCAAGCTGCTGACCGAGGCGCAGCGCCAGGCCAAGGAGATCACCGAGGCCGCGCAGGCCAAGGCGCAGGAGATCACCGACGACGCCGAGGTCCACCGCACGCAAACCGTCAGCCAGGTCAACGCCGAGGTCGAGCAGATCCGCGCCGACATCGCCGCCCAGCAGGAGGAGGCCACGCGCAAGGTCAACGAGCTGCTCGAGCACCTGGAGGAGCGCCGCACCCAGGCCAAGCAGGAGGCCGACGAGCTGCTCGGCCAGGCCAAGGCCGCGCGCGAGGAGGCCGACGCCTACGCGGCGGCCAAGCGCGAGGAGGCCGACGGCCAGGTCGCCGAGATCCTGCGCAAGGCCGGCGAGGAGGCCGCGGCTCAGGTCGACGAGCGCCGCAAGGCCGCGCAGTCCGAGCTCGACAGCCTCAAGGAGCGCATCGGCGAGCTGCAGGACCGCGAATCGACGATCACGCAGCGCGTCAGCGAGCTGCGCTCGCTGTTCTCCAACGCGTTCAGCGGCTTCGGCTTCGGCGGCGCCAAGGCCGAGGCGCCCGACGTGCCGGTGGTCAACGCCGTCGCCGACGATCCGCGGCCCGCCGAGGAGGCCGACGGCGAGGACGTCGAGGACGTCGAGGGCGGCGTCGCCGAGGGCGGCGAGGTCTCCGACGGTCAGGGCGCCGACGCGTCGCAGGCCGACGGCGAGGCCTCGGACGGTTCCGCCGGGGACGGCGAGGAGAACCGGTAGCGCGCGCCCGCTCGCGTTCTTCGACGTCAGCGGCTAGACTCGTAGTCGATCGCACAGGCGGCACCCGGCCCGACCGGGTGCCGCCTGCATGATGCTGTGGCCCGCACCGCATGCGCGGGCGAACGTCGCACGCGCGTATGCGCGCGCCGAGCAAGGAAAGGAACGACATGACCGAGATCAGCCCGCTGACCGGCGAGACCCTGGCGTCGATGCGCGAGGGCTTCGACGCGAACCCGTACGCGCGCCTGGCGATGAACGCCGTGACCGCGTCCGGCATCGACAAGGTGGCCCGCAACTACGACCGCGCCCGCCTGCTGCAGCGCCGCTTCTCCGTGACCGTGGACAACGGCGCCGTGACCAACCAGGAGCGCTCGGGCCGCTGCTGGCTGTTCAGCTCGCTGAACGTGGCGCGCTTCATCGCCAAGAAGAACATGAACCTCAAGGAGTTCGAGTTCTCGCAGAACTACGCGATGTACCACGACAAGCTGGAACGCATCAACTACTTCCTCAAGGACGTGGCCGCGCTGGTGCGCGCCGGCGAGCCGTCGGACTCCCGCCTGATCCAGCACCTGCTCGCCGACGTGATGGGCGACGGCGGCCAGTGGACGATGGCGCTGAACGTGTACAAGAAGTACGGCGCCGTGCCCAAGGACCTGTTCCCGGAGACCGAGTCCTCGAGGAACACCGGCCCGATGAACACTCAGCTGCGCTCGATGCTGCACACCGCCGTCGCGCACATGTACGCCGACCCGTCGAAGATCGACGAGATCGTCGCGCAGGGCGTCGAGGCCGGCCACCGCATGCTGACGATCCACCTCGGCGAGCCGCCGAAGAGCTTCGACTGGGAGTGGACGGACGCCGACGGCGAGTTCCACCGCGACGGCGAGATCACGCCGGTCGAGTTCTGGAAGAAGTACGTGGGCGCCGAGCTGGAGGACTACGTCTGCCTCGTGGACGATCCGCGCGCCGAGCACCCGAAGGGCCGCAAGATCGCGATCGAGCACCTGGGCAACGTGGCGGGCGGCGACCCGACCGAGTACCTCAACGTGCCGAACCAGTTCATGAAGGACTGCGTGCGCACGATCCTGTCCGAGCAGGGCATCCCGGTGTGGTTCGGCGCCGACTGCGGCCCGATGATGGACCGCGAGTCCGGCGCGTGGGCGACCGACCTGTTCGAGTACGGCCGCGTCTACGACGTGGACTTCGACCTCGACAAGGAGCAGCGCGTGCGCTTCGGCGACTCCGCGATGAACCACGCGATGGCGTTCGTCGGCGTCGACGTGGACGAGGACGGCACCACCACCCGCCGCTGGCGCGTCGAGAACTCCTGGGGCGACAAGATCGCCGACAAGGGCTACTTCACGATGAGCGACGACTGGTTCACCGAGTACGTCTACGAGGTCGCCGTGCCGAAGTCGATGCTCCCGGAGGAGTACCGCAAGGCCCTCGAGGAGCCGGCGATCCAGCTGCCGGCCTGGGATCCGATGGGCGCTCTGGCCTGAAACGGCCTGCGGCCGTCTCGGGCCAGAGCGCCTGGGCCGGCATGCCGTCAGGCGGACAGTCCGGCGGGTCGTCCCGCCCGTTCGCGGTCCACGGTCTCCTGGCCACGGAGACGGCGGAAACGCCATGCAACGACGCAGTGCGGCACGAGCGTGGCCTCCCGGCCGCGGGGACGGCGAGAGTCGGCCGGTTGGTGTCCGCCCGCGGGGGCGATCCCGCCGGCGCCGCGTGCCCGGCCGCTGCCTCGGTGCCTGCCCAGGCCGCCGCGGACGGTCGCATAACGTCGCCCCGCCATGTGCAGTCGACTGCGTATTGACAGCCGACTACACATGGCGGGGCGACGTTCGTTCCGGGGCGGCGGAGCTCGAACGGCGGCAAGGCGAGGGATTCGTGTGGCGGGATTCATGTGCGGCGTGATCCGCGCGGCCCGCGCATCCCACGATGCAGTCGGCCGGCTTCCGTATGCCGGCACCATCCACTATGGTGGTGTGTTCGGCCACTGTGGTGGCGCCGCGGCGCGGCGCATGACGACAAAGGAGAGGTGAAGATGGCAGGTCTGCGTGGTCCCGACAGTTCCGAGGACGAGCGTCGTTTGGATGAGCATGCCGTCTTTCCCGAGACCGTCGACGTCAACATCCGCCAGCTCGACCCGATCCCCGCGCCCCGCGCGTTCCTCAAGGAGCTGCCGCTGACCGGGGAGATGAGCGACCTGGTGCTGCGCTCCCGCCAGGAGATCCGCGACGTGCTGCACGGGCGCGACGACCGTCTGCTGGTCATCGTCGGCCCCTGCTCGATCCACGACCCCAAGGCGGCCCGCGACTACGCCGAGCGCCTCGCCGCGGTCAGGCGCCGGGTGAACGACCGCCTGGTCGTCGTCATGCGCACCTACTTCGAGAAGCCGCGCACGACCATCGGCTGGAAGGGCCTGATCAACGACCCCGACCTCGACGGCCGCTTCAACATCCGCAAGGGCATGTGGCTGGCCCGCAAGGTGCTCACCGACGTGCTGGAGCTCGGCCTGCCCACCGCCATCGAATGGCTCGACCCGATCACCCCGCAGTACCTGTGCGACCTGATCTGCTGGGGCGCGATCGGCGCGCGCAACACCGAGTCGCAGGTGCACCGCGAGCTGGCGAGCGGCATGTCGATGCCGATCGGATTCAAGAACTCCACCGACGGCTCGATCAAGGCGGCCGCGGACTCGTGCTACACCGCCGCGTTCGAGCACCACTTCCTGTCCATCAACCTCGACGGCCGCGTCATCTCCGCCGAGACGAAGGGCAACCCCGACTGCCATCTGGTGCTGCGCGGCTCGTCGCACGGCCCGAACTACGACGCGCGGTCCGTCGCCGAGGCGATGGAGGCGCTCAGGGCGTCGCAGGCCGGCGGCCCCAGCGAGCACGGCCTGGTCATCGACGCGGCGCACGGCAACTGCGGCAAGGACGAGCGCCGCGAGGCCGAGGTCGTCGAGCAGATCGCGGAGCGCATCGCCCAGGGCGAGCCGGGCATCCTCGGCGTCATGATGGAAAGCTTCCTCAAGGGCGGCCACCAGAAGCCGGCGCCGCTCGACCAGCTGGTGTACGGCCAGTCGGTCACCGACTCCTGCGTGTCGTGGGAGCGCACCGAGCAGCTGCTGTACACGCTGGCGGACGCCGTCGCCGCCCGCCGCGCGCTGCGCTGACCCCCGACGCGATCCGCCGCCACGGTATCCTTGTGAGCATGCAAGGAGGGAGTATGCAGTCCGAACCGCAGCCGCTGAACAGTCCCGAGGACCTGCGGGCGATCCGTCGCGTCATCCGCGAGGGCGGCAACCCGCTGACCGAAACCGACATCCCCCGCTGGGAGGACCAGGTCGGCGTCAGCCGGATCGTCAACCGCCGGGTCGTGGAGCTGGAGCCGCTGCCGACGCCGGCGAAGGTGCTGGCCGACATGCCGCTGAGCGAGGCGGCGCAGAACCTCGTGGTGTCCTCGCGCGACGCCATCCGCGACGTGCTGCACGGGCGCGACGATCGGCTGCTGGTCATCGTCGGCCCCTGCTCGGTGCACGACCCCGACGCCGCGCTCGACTACGCGCACCGCCTGGCCGCGCTGCGCGACGAGCTGGACGGCGAGCTGCTGATCGTGATGCGCGTGTACTTCGAGAAACCGCGCACGACCGTCGGCTGGAAGGGCCTGATCAACGATCCGGACATCGACGGCAGCCACAACATCCGCAAGGGCCTGCTGCTGGCCCGCCGCGTGCTGCTCGGCGTGCTGGGGCAGGGCGTGCCCGCCGCCACCGAGTTCCTGGAGCCGACCAGCCCGCAGTACATCGCCGACGCGGTCAGCTGGGGCGCGATCGGCGCGCGCAACACCGAGTCGCAGATCCACCGCCAGCTGGCGAGCGGCCTGTCGATGCCGATCGGCTTCAAGAACGCCACCGACGGCTCGGTCAAGGCGGCGATCAACGGATGCTACGCCGCCGCGCAGCAGCACGGGTTCTTCGGCATCGACCACCTCGGCCGCGCCTGCGTCGTCGAGACGCTGGGCAACCCCGACTGCCATGTGGTCCTGCGCGGGTCGAGCCACGGCCCCAACTACGACGCCGCGTCGGTGGCGGGCGCGATGGACGAGGCCCGCGCCGAGATGCCGGAGGGGTCGGCCGCCGCCTGCGGGCTGTTCGTGGACTGCTCGCACGGCAACTCCGGCAAGGACGAGCGCCGCCAGGCCGAGGTCGTGCGCGAGATCGCCGCGCGGCTGGCCGCGGGGGAGCGCGGCATCGGCGGCGTGATGATGGAGAGCTTCATCGAGGGCGGCAGCCAGCCCGCCGGGCCGCTCGACACGCTGGTCTACGGCCGGTCCATCACCGACCGCTGCATCGCCTGGCCGCAGACCGCCGAGCTGCTGCGCGAGCTGGCCGCCGCCGTCGCCGCGCGCCGCTGACCCGATGGGCGGATTCCCGCCCCGTCGGTCCGGTTTGGCCGGATCGTATCCCCGCGAGTGCGGCCGGCGGAACCATGAGAGGCGCCGGTCGGATTGGTCGGACCGGTCGGACCGGACCGTATGCGTGCCCGGCGTCCCCGGTCTTCGCGTGCGGGGCGGGACGGACGATGTCGGGTTCCATCGGATCCTGGACCGTTCCCGATTTCCGTGTGCGGATCGGGTATGGTGCGGCAGCGCCGTGGGCGTTGGTCGTCGGTTCCCCGTCTCCGCGTGCGGATTGGGTGCTGCCCGGTCTCCTGGATGGAGTCCGCCGGCAACATGGTCGGTTCGCATCCGGTCTTCCACGCGGGTGTGTAATTCCCGCCGCAAACCGCGTGTGTCGCGTCCGTTCTTTCATCCGTGTGCGTAATACCTGCCGAGAAAGGCGGTCATTGCGGTAGTTGTTACGGGCGGTCGTGTAATACCTGACGGAGGATGGGTGTTCTGCGTCCGTTTTTACGTGTGCCTGTGGAATACGTGACGGGGATGACGGGTGTTTCGTCTGTTGTTTCGCACGGGTGTGTAATACCTGCTGCGGGGGTCCGTTCCTTCAAACCGTCCTCCCGCCGTCATCCGGTGTGATACCCGTTGCGGGGGAGGTCTGCGTCCGGTGTTGTTCACGTCCGCCGAATGTATGACGCGGATGGTGGATATTTCGTTCGTTCCTCTGCACTGGTGTGTAATTCCCGCCGCAAGCCAGGTGTGTCGCGTCCGTTTTTCGTGCGGGTGTGTAACACCTGCCGCAAATCGAATCTGTTGCATCCGTTCTTTCATCCGTGTGTGTAATACCGGACGGAGATTTTGAATCCCGTGTCCGGTTTTACCAGTGTCTGTGGAATGTATGACGCGGATGGTGGATATTTCGTCTGTTGTTTCGCGCGGGCGTGTAATACTTGTCGCGAAGGTAGTCATTGTGCCGGGTGTTACGGGTGGTGGTGTAATTCCGGACGGGGATTCCGAATCATGTGTCCGTTTTACGTATGTCTGCGGAATACGTGACGTGGGTGACGTGTGCTTCGTTCGTTCTTCCGTGCGGGTGTGTAATTCCTGCCGCAAACCGGGTGTGTCGCGTCCGTTTTTTCGTGCGGATGTGTAACACCTGTTGCAAATCGAATCTGTCGCGTCCGTTCTTTCATCCGTGTGCGTAATACCGGACGCGGAGGGGAGGTTCTGCGTCGGGTGTTACGGACGGCGGTGTAATACCGGACGGAGAATGGGGGTCTGCGTCGGGTGTTGCGTGTAGGGGAGCAAGACCGGGCGGGAAATGGGGAGAACACGGGTTCTCTGCGGGGAATGAGGGGCACGTACGGGTGTGCGGGTGTGTCGGATTGTGTGTCGTGATGGTTGTCGATATGTCGCGGTCGCCGACACGCCTCGATAAATGCGATATATCGTGTTATAGTCGGTTATGCGATATATCGCGATTCGAGGGGCCGCATTCGCCCGCGGTTTCCGGGTCCGCGCTATGTCGGGGCGAAGTGACAGACGATCGCAAACGAAAGGATTGACGATGTTCGGCTTCGGCAAGGGCGGCCATACGGGCCGCGACGATGACGCCAGGGGCGGCGACCGCGACGACTGGCGTGACGATGATGCTGCCAGGGACGGCGACCGGGGAAACCGGCGTGGCGATGATGGGATCAGGGGCGGCGACCACGGTGACCGGCGTGGTGACGATGATGCTGAAGGTGTCGCCCGTGACGACTGGCGCGATGACGCTGCCGTAAAAGGTGACGACCGTGGCGTCCGTGACGATGCCGCCGGGGACGGTGACCGCGGCGTCTGTGACGACCGCGACGCCGCGGCGGACGACGACGAGCGCTTCGAACGCGCCTGGGACTCCGGCCGGGGCGGCCGCGAGCGCTGGGTCGTGGAGCCCGGCGGGAGCAAGGTGATCGACATCGACGCGCTCGACGCCGCCAGGCTGTCCCTGATCGCGGGCCGGGTCGACGTGATCGGCCACGACGGGCCCGACGCCCGCCTCGAGATCACCAACGTCCGCGGCGAGCGCGTGCGCGTGCTGCTCGACGGGGGCCGCCTGGCGGTCCGCCACGCCGACGCGGGCGGCCGGCCCCGCGTCATGCGGCTGTTCTCGGGCACGAACACGGTCAGCGCCGACGTCAGCCTGCTGGTGCCGCGCGGCATCGCGCTGAAGGTCGACTGCGTGAGCGGCGACACGCTCGTCAGCGGCCTGACCCGGGGCGCCGACCTGAACACCGTGTCCGGCACGGTGCTGGCCAACGGGCTGTCCGGCCGGCTCCGGCTCGACACGGTCAGCGGCGGGGTCGAGGCGCGCGACCACCACGGCTCCATCCGGTCGAACACCGTCAGCGGCGACGTGACGATCAGCGGCGACTGCACCGAGATCGTCGCGGACAGCGTCAGCGGCGACCTGGTCGTCGACGCGTTCGGGCGCCCCTCGTCGATCCGCGTGACCGCGGTGTCTGGCGGCGCGATGCTGCGCCTCGACCCGCAGGTGCACGCCCGGTACCACGTCGACGCGATGCACGGCAAGGTGCGCATCGACGGACGTCGGTTCCGCACGGGCCTGGGCGGCGCGCTCGACTACGAGGACGGCCCGGCCGACGCGCCGGTCACGGCGGTGGCGATGAGCGCGGTGTCCGGCAGCCTGCTGGTGATGCACCGCGCCGACGACGCGCCCGCGCCGGACGACGCCGGCGATGCATGCCCGCCCGACCGGAGCGACGGCCCGGAGAGCGACGGCGAGCGATGAACGCCCCGGTGTTCGCGCACGGCCAGATGCGGCTCTACCTGCTGATGCTGCTGGCCGATTCGCCGAAGCACGGCTACGAGCTGATGACCGCGATCGAGCAGCGGTTCAACGGCACCTACGTGCCCAGCGCCGGCACCATCTACCCGCGGCTGGCCAAGCTCGCCGAGGACGGGCTGATCGCCAAGCGGACCGTCGGGCGCAAGACGGTCTACGAGATCACCGACGCCGGGCGCGCCGAGCTGCGGGCGCGGCGCGACGAGACCGAGCGCATCGAGCGCACGATCGACACGTCGGTGCGCCGCCTGGCGGACGACCTGCGCGCCGACATGCGTCGCTCGATGGCGGCGCTGCGCGCCGACATGACCGCCGACGAGCGCGACATCGCGCGCGCCCGCCGCTCCGCCAGGCCGGCGCCCCGCGCGGCGGACGAGGCGTCGGGCCCGCTGCGCGAGGGCCAACGGGTGGTCGAACGGTACGGCCGCGAGCTGCGCGAGGCCCTGCGCGCCGCGGACGCCGCCGGCTCGCTGGACGACGCTGCCGTCGACGCGCTGCGCGAGGGCCTCGACCGTCTGGCGCGCACGCTGCGCGACCGGACCCGCCGGCCGAGGTGAGGCCCGGCTAAGATGGGGTGCTGACGCGGCGCGCGAGGCGCCGGCTTGACGCGCATAGGGAAGGCGGCGGATATGACGACGATTGCAATCATCGGTGCGATGGACGAGGAGGTGGCGCTGATCGCCAAGGCCCTCGACGACGTCACCCACGTCGAGCAGGCCAGCCTGGACGTCGTCCACGGCACGCTCGCCACCGACGACGGCGGGCGCGCCGCCGTGGTCGCCACGGTCGGCGGCATGGGGTTGGTCAACGCCGCCGCGACCACGCAGTACCTCATCGACCGCTGCAGTCCCGACGCGGTGATCTTCTCCGGCATCGCCGGCAACCTCAACAAGGCGCTGCACGTCAACGACGTGGTGCTCGGCGGCACACTGCGCTACCTCGACACCGACATGCGCCTGGTGGGCCAGTGGAAGCCCGGCACCCCGGAACGGCAGGTCGAGGAGTTCCACTCCGATCCCCGCCTGCTCGACGCGGCGTCCGCCGTGCTCGACGGGATGGGCGTCACCCACGTGGTCGGCACGATCGCCTCCGGCAACTACTTCGTGGACGCCCCCGAGCAGGTCGCCCGCGTCATCGAGGCCACCGGCGCCGACGCCGTGGAGATGGAGGGCGCCGCGGTGGCGCACGTCGCCGCGCGCAACGACGTGCCGGCGCTGGTCATCCGCGCGCTGAGCGACAACGCCGACACCGACTACGAGGTGTTCCGCGAGTTCGACATCTCCGAGTACGCCGACACCGCGGCGCGTCTCGCCGTCGGCATCGTGCGCCGGCTGCGGCCGCCGGCGGCGCGCCCAAGGTGAACGACGCGCGAACTGTGGATGGCCGCACGGTGCCGCGGCGTGCGGACGCGCCCCGGCGCCGCTAGGCTGTATCACCGATACGGTTCGTGCGGCGACGGGAAGGCGGAACGGCGATGACATGGTGGCAGATCGCGCTCGCGGCGGCGGTGCTCGCGCTCGCCTGCGCTGCGGCGTACCTGCGCGGGCGCGAGGCGGGGGAGCGCTGGAAGGCCCCCCGGGCCGGCGAGGACGACCACAGCCTGTTCGGCCGGTCGGTGCCGGTGCTGGACACGGAGCGCCGGCTCGTCGAGACGATGCCCGACGCGCTGATCGTGGCCGACGCCAACGGCGTGGTGCGCTACAACAGCCCGGGCGCCGAGGCGCTGCACCTGATCGAACGCGACCGGCTGGCGGCGGGCGAGATCGAGGAGATCCTCGCGCTGGTCAGCTCCGACGGCCGGATGCGCGAGCGCGAGATGAAGGTCCGGCTCGGCCGGCTGCCCCGCCGCCCCGGCTCCGGGGGCCGCGGCGTGCTGGCCGGCGAGACGGTGCCCTCGGACACGCTGTACCTGCGCGTGCGCGTCGGTCGGATCGCCGACGGGCTGTACGCGATCTTCCTGCGGGACATGAGCGAGCAGCGCCGCTTCGAGGCGATGCGCCGCGACTACGTGACCAACGTGTCGCATGAGCTGAAGACCCCGGCCGGCGCCATCGCGCTGCTGTCGGAGACCGTCGCGGACGCGGCCGACGACCCCGACGCGGTGCGCTACTTCTCCGGCCGGATCGCCAAGGAGTCCAGGCGCCTGACCGAGCTGGTGCGCCGGCTGATCGACCTGCAGCGCGCGCAGGACGCGCCGTCGCTGCACGACGCCCACCCCCAGCCGGTCGTCGACCTGGTGCGCGAGGCCATCGCCGCGAACGAGGTGCAGGCGGATGCCGGGCACATCGCCGTCGTGCTCTCGTTCGACGGCGAGCCGATACCGACGGCCGTCCCGGCGGACGCGGCCGACGAACCGGCGCGCGCGGTGCTCGTGGACGTCGGGCGCGAGCCGTTCGTCACCGCCGTCAAGAACCTGGTGGAGAACGCGATCCACTACTCGCCCGAGCACACGACGATCAGCGTCGGCATCGCCGCGCGTGCCGACCGGGTCAGCATCCGCGTGGTGGACCAGGGCATCGGCATCCCGGCCGGGTCGCTCGACCGCATCTTCGAACGCTTCTACCGCGTCGACCCCGCGCGCTCGCGCGAGACGGGCGGCTCCGGTCTGGGGCTGGCGATCACCAAGCACTGCGTGCAGGAGTGCGGCGGCACGATCTCGGTGTGGTCGCGCGAGGGCGAGGGCTCGACGTTCACCGTCGAGCTGCCCAGGGCCCGCGCCGGCGCGTGAGCGCGGCGGGCGTAGCGCCGTCGTGCGGCTACGTAGTTGCGCCGACGGCGGGCGGGCGCCCGCCGAACGGCTACGATGAAACCATCACCCATCGGGTCCGGGCCCGCCCGGCGCCGGATCCGGCAACCGATCTCGGAAGGCAACCATGACGCGCATTCTTATCGTGGAGGACGAGGAGTCGTACCGTGAGCCGCTGGTCTACCAGCTGACGCGCGAGGGATATGACGTCTCGGCGGCGGCGACCGGCGAGGAGGGGCTGGAGCTGTTCACCAAGGGCGGAATCGACCTGGTGCTGCTCGACCTGATGCTCCCCGGCATCGACGGCATCGCGCTGTGCCGGCGCATCCGCGAGCAGAGCCGCGTCCCGATCATCATGCTCACCGCCAAAAGCGGCGAGATCGACAAGGTCGTCGGCCTGGAGATCGGCGCCGACGACTACGTGACCAAGCCGTACTCGTTCCGCGAGCTGCTCGCGCGCATCCGCGCGGTGCTGCGCCGCAACCAGACCGCGGCGGAGGGCTCCGGCGCGGCGGACGACGACGTGCCGCTGGTGTGCGGCGACATCGCGATGCAGGTCGGCCGGCACCAGGTCACCGTGCGCGGCGAGACCGTGTTCTTCCCGCTCAAGGAGTTCGAGCTGCTCGAATACCTGATGCAGAACAAGGGCCGCGTGATGACCCGCCACCAGCTCATCGACCGCATCTGGGGCTCCGACTACGTCGGCGACACCAAGACGCTGGACGTGCACGTCAAGCGCGTGCGCGCCAAGATCGAGGAGGACCCCAGCCATCCGCGCTACCTGACCACGGTGCGCGGCCTGGGCTACAAGATCGCCGACCCCGAGTAGCCCCCGTCCGTGCGCCGCGCATGCGGCCGGCGGACGCCTGCGCCATGCCGCGCGCCGCGTCCCCGTACCGCGCCGCGGCCGGCGGGCCCGCCCGCGCGCGCCCTGCCGCGGCTGAGAGTTTGTCTAACTGTTCATCTTCCGTTCACCGAGTTCGGTCGTTCCCGCCCGAAAACGCCCATAGGCTGGATAGTGCCATGAAGCAAGGGGCGGTCATGGGCCGCCCGGATGACTGATAAGAGGGAAAGACCATCATGCGCAAGAATCTTCTCACCCGTTCCGTCGCCGCGGTCTGCGGCCTGACCATGCTGGCCGCGCTGGCCGCCTGCGGCGACAACACCGCCCCGGCCGCCTCCGGCGAGAACGGCTCCGCCACCTCCGGCGACGCGATCTCCGGCAACTTCGCCGGCGCCGGCGCCTCCTCGCAGCAGGCCGCCGTCGAGGCGTGGATCGCCGGCTTCCAGACCTCGAACCCGGACGCCAAGATCAGCTACGACCCGTCGGGTTCCGGCGCCGGCGTGAGCACCTTCCTCACCGGCTCCACCGCGTGGGCCGGCTCCGACGCCGCCCTGAGCGCCGACGAGGTCGAGCAGTCCTCGAGCGTGTGCGCCGACGGCAGCACCGCCTTCGACATCCCGGTCTACATCTCCCCGATCGCCGTGGTCTTCAACCTCGAGGGCATCTCCGGCCAGGGCAAGACCCTGAACATGGACGCCTCCACGCTGGCCAAGATCTTCGACGGCAAGATCACCACCTGGAACGACCCGGCCATCGCCGACCAGAACCCGGACGTCGAGCTGCCCGACACCCCGATCACCGTGGTCCACCGCTCCGACAAGTCCGGCACCACCAAGAACTTCCTGAGCTACTTCGTCGACGCCGCCCCGGCCGACTGGCCGTACGAGCTCGGCGAGAACTGGCCGAACGAGGTCGGCCAGGGCGCCAAGGGCACCTCGGGCGTGATCTCCACCGTCCAGCAGGCCGATGGCACCATCGGCTACGCCGACGCCTCCCAGGCCGGCCAGCTCGGCACCGTCGCGGTGAAGGTCGGCGACGAGTACGTCGCCTACTCCGCCGAGGCCGCCGCCAAGGTCGTGGACGCCTCCCCGATGGACGAGAGCGCCACCGAGGCCAACCGCGTCGTCATCAAGCTCGACCACAACACCACCGAGGCCGGCGCCTACCCGATCGTGCTCGTCTCCTACGACATCGCCTGCCCGGCCTACGAGGACGCCGAGACCGCCAAGTTCGTCAAGTCCTGGCTGACCTACGTCGTCAGCGAGGAGGGCCAGCAGACCGCCGCGGACGCCGCCGGCAACGCCCCGATGTCCGACGCCCTGCGCGAGAAGGTCATGACCTCGATCGACGCCATCAAGACCGAGTGACGGCCCCGCGTCCGGTCCCGGCGGGCTGACGCCGGGACCGGACCGCCAGCTTCGAGCCGCAGTCGCCGTCCAGCGGCTGCGGCTCGAAGCGAGTGACACATCGCGCGGACCGCCCGGTCCGCAAACCGAAGGAGAACCCGTGAGTTCACACGTCGCAACGACCGGACAGGTCGGTGGCAAGACCGCGGACAAGGTGTTCAAGGGCGTCGCCTACGCCTGCGGCATCCTGATCCTCGTGGTGCTCGCCGCCGTCGCCCTGTTCCTGCTTTTCCGGGCCTGGCCGCTCATCGGCGGCGACCAGCAGGCCAACAGCGAGACGATCGCCAACTTCACCGGCGGCAAGGCCTCGAACTTCTGGGGCTACGTCGGACCGCTGCTGTTCGGCACGGTCCTCGTCTCCGCGCTGTCCCTGGTGATCGCCTTCTTCATCTCGATCGGCATCGCCCTGTTCATCTCCCACTACGCCCCCAAGAAGCTCGCCACCGTGCTCAGCTACGTGGTCGACCTGCTCGCCGCGATCCCCTCCGTCATCTACGGTCTGTGGGGCGGCCTGGTGCTGGTCCCCGCGATCTACCCGTTCTGGAACTGGGTGGCCACCTACCTGGGCTGGATCCCGCTGTTCGCCGGCCCCGCCGCGAACCCGTCGCGCACCGTCGCGACCGTCGCCGTCGTGCTGGCCGTCATGATCCTGCCGATCATCACCTCGCTGTCGCGCGACATCTTCCTGCAGACCCCGCGCCTCCAGGAGGAGGCCGCCCTCGCGCTCGGCGCCACCAAGTGGGAGATGATCAAGCTCGCCGTGCTGCCGTTCGGCACCTCGGGCATCGTGTCCGCCTCCATGCTCGGCCTGGGCCGCGCGCTCGGCGAGACGATGGCCGTGCTGATGATCCTGTCCCCGGGCCTCAACTACTCGTTCAGGATCCTGCAGGCCTCGCAGAACCAGACGATCGCGGCCAACATCGCCGCGCAGTACCCCGAGGCCAACGAGCTCGGCGTGTCCGTGCTGATCGGCACCGGTCTCGTGCTGTTCCTGATCACCTTCGTGGTCAACTACATCGGCCGTAAGATCACCGAGAAAGCGAGCGCCTGATGACCGCAACCGAGCATTCCCCCATGGACCAGGCCCCCGTCATCGACTTCGACAAGTTCAAGCCGACCCGTTCGTTCATCGCCTCGCGCAAGCGCAAGGACATGGCGATGCGCGTGCTCATCGTGCTGGCCTTCGTCATCGCGCTGATCCCGCTGATCTCCGTGCTGTGGACGACGATCGCCAACGGCGTCGAGCGCTTCAACCTGGACTTCCTGACCCATAACATGACCGGCGTGGTCGGCGGCAACCCGACCCCCAGCGGCGGCTACGGCGGCATCCTGCACGCCATCATCGGCACGCTGGAGATCACGCTCGGCGCGATGGTCATCTCCATCCCGATCGGCCTGATGTGCGCGGTCTACCTCGTCGAGTACTCCAACCGCGGCAAGCTGGCCACGACGATCTCGCTGCTCGTCGACGTCATGAGCGGCATCCCGTCGATCGTCGCCGGCCTGTTCGCCTTCTCGATGTTCACCATCGTCGTCGGCCCGGGCTCGACCAGCGGCTTCCAGGGCTCGGTCGCCCTGTCGCTGCTCATGCTGCCGACCGTCGTCAAGTCGAGCGAGGAGATGCTCAAGATCGTCCCCGGCGATCTGCGCGAGGCCTCCTACGCGCTGGGCGTGACCAAGCAGCGCACGATCACCAAGATCGTGCTGCGCACCGCGCTGCCCGGCATCGTCTCCGGCGCCATCCTGGCCATCGCCCGCGTGGTCGGCGAGACCGCGCCGCTGCTGATGACCGCCGGCTACATCGTGAACACGAACTTCAACCTGTTCTCCGGCCAGATGACCACCCTGCCGGTGTACGTCTACCAGGAGTACAGCAAGCTCAACGCCAACTGCCCGGCCGGCGCCGACGCCTCCTGCGTGACCACCATCCCGATGGAGCGCTCGTGGGCCGCCGCCCTCGCGCTGATCATCATCGTGCTGATCCTCAACCTGATCGGCCGCATCGTGGCGAAGGTCTTCGCCGTCAAGACGGAACGGTAAGCCGTAACAAGCTGCCCTATAGGAAATAAGGAACAACAATGGGACAACGCATTGATGTCAACCATCTGAACATCTACTACGGCGACTTCCTGGCCGTCGAGGATGTGAACCTGAACATCGAGCCGAACAAGGTCACCGCCTTCATCGGCCCGTCCGGCTGCGGCAAGTCGACCGTGCTGCGCACGCTCGACCGCATGCACGAGATCATCCCCGGCGCGCACGTCAAGGGCGAGGTCCTGCTCGAGGGCCGCAACCTGTACGCCAAGGACGTCGACCCGGTCGAGGTCCGCCGCGACGTCGGCATGGTCTTCCAGCGCCCGAACCCGTTCCCGACGATGTCGATCCGCGAGAACGTGCTCGCCGGCGTGCGACTGAACAACCGCAAGATCTCGAAGTCGGACGCCGACGACCTGGTCGAGTGGGCCCTGCGCGGCGCCAACCTGTGGAACGAGGTCAAGGACCGCCTGGACAACCCGGGCATCGGCCTGTCCGGCGGCCAGCAGCAGCGTCTGTGCATCGCCCGCGCCGTGGCCGTGCACCCGCAGGTCCTGCTGATGGACGAGCCGTGCTCCGCGCTCGACCCGATCTCCACGCTCGCCGTCGAGGACCTGATCAACGAGCTGAAGAACGACTACACCATCGTCATCGTGACCCACAACATGCAGCAGGCCGCCCGCATCGCGGACTACACCGGCTTCTTCAACCTCAAGGCCGTCGGCCAGCCGGGCCACCTGGAGTACTTCACCGACACCGCGACGATGTTCAACAACCCGCAGAACGAAGAGGCCGAGCGCTACGTCTCCGGCCGCTTCGGCTGATCGCGCGACGGCCCGGCCGTCGCAACCGGACCGCCCGGCACGGGGAGGGACGGACGTGGCCCGGGGCCTTGGCGCGGAACCCGCACACGGTGCGGGGGCGCGCGCCGGGGTCCGCGTCCGTGGATCGGACGCCCGCAGGGGATGGCGCCACGCAGGTCGCCCGCATGCTCGGCATCCCCGGTGGATCGGACGCCCGCAGGGGATGGCGGGCGCCCGGTCGGTCCGGAATCCGGCC
This sequence comes from Bifidobacterium phasiani, assembly GCF_019331775.1. Taxonomy (GTDB): domain Bacteria; phylum Actinomycetota; class Actinomycetes; order Actinomycetales; family Bifidobacteriaceae; genus Bifidobacterium; species Bifidobacterium phasiani. The sequence continues at coordinate 878 of NZ_JAHBBD010000030.1, read as the reverse complement.
GGTCATCCGCCGGCCCCGCAACCCGCCCGGTCCCCGGGCGGGTTTTCGCATATCCCGGGGCATGGTTCGTCGCCGCGCTCGCCCCGCATCGCCCCGGCACATATGGGAATCCTCTGCCGGTTCCGCACGTTCCGCGGTACAGGACTTGTCTCTGCCGATCCCAAAGGCTCACCGTGGTACGGTGCGGCATTCAAACGGTGGTGCGGTGCGGCATTTAAGCGGTACGGTACTGTGCGGCATTTAAGCGGTACTACGGTGCGGCACCCACACGCGGTACGGTACGTGCGGCACTCAAGCGGTACGGTACTGTGCGGCATTCAAGCGATACGGTGCGGCACTCAAACCCTTGGTATTCCACCGTTTCTGATCATGCACCGTACCGTACCACGGTGCGGAATCTTCAGGGGAACGCCGGCGGACTTGAGATGCGTGATCACTGCAATGACCTCAATGGGGATTCTCCAAAGGGCATTGTCGGGCTTGCGTACCGTACCGTGGTACGGATTCACCAAAGGGGCGCTGTTGGGCTGAGGATTCTCCAAAGGGCGCTGCTGGCCTTGACCTCGTGGTACGGAATCCCTTTTGCTGGTCTCAGGCTGCACCGTACCGTACCGTGGTACGGTACGGAATCCAGACCCTTGATATTCCGCCATTCTTGATTATGCACCGTACCGTACCGTGGTACGGAATCCCCACATGGACACCGGTGGGCTATCGTACCGTACCTCGTGGTACGGAATCCCTCTTGTTGGTGTCTTGTTTCGGCGGATGGTTGACGGGTGTCTTGGGGCATGGTTGACGCTTGTCCTGGGGCATGGTTGACGGTGGTGGTGTGGTTGTGTCATGGATACACAACGACAGCATCCCGGCGTGCACGC
>NZ_JAHBBD010000003.1 GCF_019331775.1 Bifidobacterium phasiani | reverse complement strand
CAGCCTCAACGCCTCTCGCCGAAACCCGTCATCATAACGCTTCCTCCGATCCTCCCGCATACGCAAGAACCGCACCTCCGATCATCGAATCTGAATTTCTCCAGTCCAACAATCGGGGTGCGGTTCAGTCCGCCGACTGCCGCAGCGGTCCTTATCTTTACAAGTCTTTCGCCGTCCGAGCCGCGTGGATGACCCGATGCGGGGCCGTCCGCGCGGCTTTGGCATGCCTTGAGGACCCTGCGGACGCGCGGACGCGGCGTGGCTGCGGGTGGCGTCGGTGCAGGTCGTCCAGGTGAGACCCCTGCGGACGCGGACGTGCGGACGCGGCGTGGCGGGCGGGCGGCGCCGCCGCTACGCTACGCCGCCTTGGTCGTGACGATGATCGCGCGCCGGCCGTCGCGCAGCGTGGTGGCGAACAGATAGACGTCACCGCCGTCCTTCAGCCTGAGCTTCCGGCGCAGCTGCTCGGCGCCCATCGGGAAGTTCCGCACGGTGATGTTCGCGCGGTCCATGCCGGCGAGCGCGCGTCTGAGCTCCTTGCGGCCCATCGTCGTGACGGTTTCGATGCGGAAGCCGCGCCCGGGGAAGCCGTCCACCGGTTCGGCCGAGACGAAGACGTGGCTGTTGGGGGCCACCTGCGCGACGCCGTAGCGCTCGGCGAGAGCGTCGAAGCAGCCGGCCTTCATGATCGACGCGTTCGGCTCGTACAGATACCGCCATGACGCGGCGTCCGGCGGCGCCGCGGGGGAGTGCGCCGGGACGGCGGGCGCATCCGCCGGGCCGGGCGAACCAGCCGCGCCGGCCGCATCGGCCGTGCCAGTCGTCTCCGACCACTCGGCCGCGCCATCGCCGACCATGCCATCGTGGGTCGCGCCATCGCCGGACGTACCGCCGCGGGCCGCAGCGCCACCGGGCACGACGTCGAACACGTCCTCGCCGTGCGGCGTGATATTGACGCAGGCGAGCCGCCGCAGCCCGTCGTGGCGCTCCGGCGGTTCGAGCACCAGCAGCAGCTCCTTGCACTCGTTGCCGACCGAGACGATGTGCACCTCGCTCACCGCGCCCCCGAAGTCGGCGACGGTCTTGCGCCAGTCCAGCATCGGCGACAGCTTGACGATGACGTGGCCGGCCTTGCGCAGCAGCAGCGGCTTCAGCGCGAGCACGTCGGGCGTGCAGTCGGCGACCGCGTAGGTGCGCGAGCCGTGCTCGTCGCGCCGCGCGGGGTCGACGACGATGACGTCGACCGGCGCCATCCGCGCGAGATGGTCCTCGGCGTCGGCCCGCACGACCTGCGCCTGGTCCAGTCCCAGCACCGCCATGTTGTGCTCGGCGATGGCGCACAGGTGCGGCTGGCGCTCCACGTAGGTCGCCCGGGCGAACCCCTCGGCCATATAGGAGAAGTCGACGCCGAACCCGCCGGTCAGGTCGGCCATGCTGCCACGGCGCTTCTGCGGCGCCTGGCCGACGGCGGGACCGGCGTTCGCGGTCGGGGCGGCGGACGGGCCATCGCATGCCGGCGCGTCACCTGCCGCAGGAACGTCCGCCGGCCCCGCGTCCGGCGCCAGGTCATCGCACGCCGGCCCACCGGCCGTTGGGTTGCCGCGCACCCGCCGTCCGTCACACGGCGACGCGGCATCGGTCTGCGGACCGTCCGCCGGACCACCGCTCATCGAGCCGCTGCCCGTCGGACCAACGCCCGCCGGCATGTCGTCGGTCCGCGAACCGCCCGCCGGCCCACCGACCGCCGCCGGATCGCCCACACCCGGATTGCCCGCCATCCCGCCGCACGCCGTCAGCCGGCGCGCCAGCCGCGCCTTGTACCGCGCCGTCGCCTCGGACGAGCACTGCTCCATGGACAGGTGCGGCGGGTATACGATGCCGTCGCACGCCGCCCACTGCGGCAGCTTGCGGCGCGCGATCTGCCAGCCCGCGATCTGGTCGAGCGCCCACGGCACGTCGATGCCGTCGTCGCGCCTGGCGTGCAGCGCCAGGTCCCGTACGTCCTCGGTGCGGTGCGCGCGCACGAACGCCGCCGTCTGCTGATTGATCTCCACCGTCCCATTCTATGGTTCCATGGTCACGGACCGCGGACGCACACCATCACGCGCGACCGGCCCACGATTCACGCAACGGCTCCGCACGCGCGGCAACGGCCACACGCGCCGCCGCACGGCCGCAGCCATCAATCGACGACGGGAGAGGGACAACGGCATGCGGACATGGCGCCCCGTGCGGCCCGGCCGCCGGTATACGAGCCGCGAGCGTCGCCCGTGGGCGGACGGCGGCCCATCCCGCATCGAAGTCTCCATGCCACCGTTCGGCATCGCCGCGGGTGGGCGACGGTCCCCGATTTGCACAATATTGTGGATAACTTTGCTCCACAACTATCCACAGTGCGCAATCGTTGATATATGTGGATTTGTGCACATCTTTGTGGATAACCCCGTTGTTTGTCCACCAGTTATACCCACATTATCCCCAAGTTATCCACACCCTTTTCCACAAATGTGGAAAACTACATCCATGTCATTCCACATACCCCCGTCCGTCCCGTCCACGTCGCCCACATCCACGCCGGACGCCGCCGAACGCCATCCGCATAATTCGCCGCACGTCACCGCACCGCCACGCCGAACGCCCCGTATCCTCCGTCCGTGGCGCCGTCGGCCCACCGTCACACCGGCCCACAGTCACACCGGCCCACAGTCACACCGGCCCACAGTCACACCAGTCCACAGTCACACCAGTCCACAGTCACACCAGTCCACAGTCACACCAGCCCACCGCCGCACCAGCCCACCGCCGCACCAGCCCACCGCCGCACCAGCCCACAGTCACACCAGCCCACCGTCACACCGGTCCACAGTCACACCAGCCCACCGCCGCACCAGCCCACAGTCGCCCAACGCGGCGCCGTCACCCGACGCCCCGCCGGCACCGCCCGTCGCCCTGCCATCGGTCGCCCCATCGCCAGCCGCATGTCGCGGCAACGGCCACGCACCATCGTCACCGGCGCCGACGCGACGCCGCCACCGGCCGCACGTCGCCGCCAACCGCCACGCACCATCGTCACCGGCGCCGACGCGACGCCGCCACCGGCCGCACGTCGCCGCCAACCGCCACCGAAAAGGCCGCGGCCCCGTACACCGGGACCGCGGCCTTCTCAACGAGAGATCGTCGGCTACATGACCAGCCCGAGCATGCCGAGCGGGTTGTCGAGATTGCACAGCAGCACGCCGATCACCAGCACCGCGAACACGCCGACGCCGTACACCACCGTGCGGTAGGCCAGGCTCTTGCCGCGCAGGGCGTGCGGGCCGGACACCAGCAGCAGCGTCATCGCGCCGCCGACCACGAAACCGCCGACGTGCGCCTGCCAGGCGACGTTCGACACCACGACCGGCAGCAGGAAGTTGATCACCATCCACACCAGCATCGAGGTGATGTCGATGCCCACACGGCGGTACACGACCAGCACCGCGGCGAACAGGCCGAACAGCGCGCCCGAGGCGCCGTACGCCGCCGTGAGCCAGCCGGAGTCGTACGGCGACACCGCGGCCCACACCATCATGCCCAGGTTGCCGCCGAGGCCCGAAAGCACGTACAGCGCCAGGAACGGCCAGTGCCCCATCATGCGTTCGAGCACCGGGCCGATGGACCACAGCGTGAGCATGTTGAACAGGATGTGCAGGATCGAGGACGGCTGGTGCATGAACATCGAGGTGACGAACGTCCACGGCCGGTGCATCGCCAGCAGGGGCCGGAACGCGCCGAAGTCCACCATCGCGTTCAGCGCATAGGGGGACACCGCCCACAGCACGAGCTCGACCAGCCACACCGCCACGCAGACGATCAGGATCGCGGAGACGAACACCGGGCCGTTGTCGCGCCACTGGTACCGAATCGCGCGTTTGGAGAACATGTCGCGCAGGGTCGGGGATTCGGGGAACAAACTGAAACGTCGATAAGCCATGCGTCCACTCTACCGATTGCCGCAAACGAGCCGCCCGGCGCGCGGACGGGCGCGGACGCCGCGGCGAACCGTGGCGGCATGGCGCGGCCGCGGGTTCTCAATGTGCAGAATTCCACCCAATCGTTACAAACATCGAATTAAGATGGTATGCAGAGTTGGCTTGGATGAGCAGGCCACATTACGGGAAAGGAGGCCGTTATGGAACGTAAGTCCAACGGTTGGAAGTTCTTCGCTTTGCTCTTCGGCGCCCTGCTCGCAGCGGTTGTCGGTCTGTACATCTACAAGCAGCAGAACCCGGACTACGACCCGTGGGAGGAGCCGTGGGAGAACAGCTCCTCGCCGGTCGATCTGGGGCTCGCCAAGGAGACCGACGAACCGGAAGCCGTCGAGGCCGTCGCCGATGACGATGCCGAGACCGCCCCGGAGGCGGAGGCCGCTGAGGCCTGATTTCCGATCGTCGATGCCGGGCGGACCGCCCGGCATCATCATGAGCGCCCGTATCCCGCAGGTTCCGCGGAGTGCGGGCGCTCCGCGTATCGGCCCGCGCGGCCGTCCCTGTGCATGCGCGGCATGCGCCGCCACCCCGCACACATCCACCGCATCCCGCCACATACGCCTCTCCTGCCGCACGTCCCACCCCGGCGTCGGTTACGTAGCACCAGCGACAGCAGCTGTGCTACGGAACCGACACTGCCGCCGGCCCAATGTCGGTTCCGTAGCACGGCACACCCGCCCGACGCACCGCAACCGACGCCGAGACGGAACACCCGCCTGCCATTCACCGCACCGCGGCACCGCACACCGTCGCATCACACCCCACCATGTCACACCGCACCGCCACGTCGCACCGCGCCATGTCCGCACACCACGCCATCACCACGCCACACCGCCATCCCATCCTTGCCGCACGCCCCCGGCGTCGGTTCCGTAGCGCCAGCGACGACAACCCTGCCACGGAACCGACACTGCCGCCGGCCCAATGTCGGTTCCGTAGCACGGCACACCCGCCCGACGCACCGCAACCGACGCCGAGACGGAACACCCGCCTGCCATGTCACCGCACCGCGGCACCCGCCGCACCCGCCACCATGCAAAAAGTCCCGCACTCAACGATTGGGTGCGGGACTTTCGCGTGCCAGGCTCCGGGCGGGCGGCGCAGCGGCCGCATCCGCCCGAAGCCGTCGGGCCGGACCGACGCCGCCCCGCCGGCGTCACGATGACGCCGATGCGGCGGCGGGCCGGTGCCGGTCGGGGATCAGTCCATCGGGCCGGTCATCCAGATGCGCTCCAGGTAGTCCTCGATCGAGCGGTCCGAGCTGAAGTAGCCGGAGTTCGCCACGTTGATCAGCGCCTTGCGGTGCCACTCGAGCGGCGTGCGGTACAGCGCCTCGATGTCGGCCTGGATCGCGGTGTAGGAGTGGAAGTCGGCCAGGGTCATGAAGTAGTCCTTGGTCAGCCAGTCCGCGACGAGCGGCGCGAAGGTGTTGCGGTCGCCGTTGGAGAAGGTGCCGTCGGAGATCATGTCGATGGCCTGCTTCAGGCGCGGATCGGCCTCGTAGTAGGCGGCCGGGCCGTAGCCCTTCGCGTAGAGGTCCTCGACCTCGTCGACGGTCATGCCGAAGAGGAAGAAGTTCTCGGCGCCCACACGCTCGCGGATCTCGACGTTCGCGCCGTCGAGGGTGCCGACGGTCAGCGCGCCGTTGAGGGCGAACTTCATGTTGCCGGTGCCGGAGGCCTCCTTGCCGGCCTGCGAGATCTGCTCGTCGAGGTCGGTGGCCGGGATCAGGTGCTGGGCGAGGCGCACGTTGTAGTTCCACGGGAAGTACACGCTCAGCGCGCCCTTGACGTCCGGGTCGTTGTTCACGACGCGGGCCACGTTGTTGATCAGCTGGATCGTCAGCTTGGCCATGTAGTAGCCCGGGGCGGACTTGGCGCCGAAGATCACGGTGCGCGGCAGCACGTCGTCGGCCGACATGTTGCCGTTCTTGATGTCGGCGTAGCGCGCGATCAGGGCCAGGATCTTCAGGCTCTGGCGCTTGTACTCGTGCAGACGCTTGATCATCGAGTTGAACATCGTGTCCGGGTTCATCTCGAAGCCGTACTCGCGCTTCGCGTAGTTCGCGAAGTCGACCTTGTTGGCGCGCTTGACCTCAGCGAACTTCTTGACGAACTCGTCGTCCTGGGCGAGCGGCTCGAGGCCCTTGAGCAGCTCGAGGTCGCTCAGCCACTTGTCGGTGCCCAGGCCCTCGGTGATCAGGTCGGACAGGCGCGGGTTGGCGAGCTTGATGAAGCGGCGCGGGGTCACGCCGTTGGTCACGTTCGTGAACTTCTCGCCGTACAGGTCGGAGAAGTCCTTGAGCGTGATGTCCTTGAGCAGCTGCGAGTGCAGCTCGGCCACGCCGTTGACGTGCGAGCCGCCGGCGACGGCGAGGTAGGCCATGCGCACCTGCGGATCGTCGCCCTGGGTGACGATGCGCATGCGCTCGATCTTCTCCTTGTCGCGGGTCTTGCCGGACAGCTCGGCCAGGAAGTGGTCGTTGATCTGGTAGATGATCTCCATGTGGCGCGGCAGCAGCTCGCCGATCAGGCGGGCCGGCCACACCTCGAGCGCCTCCGGCAGCAGCGTGTGGCAGGTGTAGTTGAAGGTGCGGGTGGTGATGTCCCACGCGGTGTCCCAGTCGTAGCCGTACTCGTCGATCAGCACGCGCATGAGCTCGGGGATGCCGATCACCGGGTGCGTGTCGTTGAGCTGGAACGTGATCTTGTCCGGGAACGTGGTCAGGTCCGGCTTGTCCTGGCCGGGGTAGAACACGCGGATCGCGTCGTGGATCGACGCGGAGACGAAGAAGTACTGCTGCTGCAGGCGCAGGGACTTGCCCTGCGGGGTGGAATCCTCCGGGTAGAGGATCTTGGAGATGTTCTCGGCGTCGACCTGCGGGCGGACGGCGTTGAGGTAATCGGACTTGTTGAAGGTGAGCAGGTCGAACTCGTCGTAGCTCTTGGCGCTCCACAGGCGCAGCGTGTTCACGCGGCCGGAGGCGTAGCCCGGGACCATGTAGTCGACCGGCACGGCGCGGACGGCCCAGGCCGGGTGCCACACGCGCTTGCCGTCCTCGTCGGCGACGTAGCCGCCGAAGTTGACGCGCTGCGAGCGGTTGTAGTCGACGTGGCCCCACGGCTCCTCGTTCGCGAGCCAGTACTCCGGGGTCTCCACCTGGCGGCCCTGGTCGTCGAACTCCTGCTTGAAGATGCCGTACTTGTACTGGATGCCGTAGCCGAACGCGGGCACGCCGAGCGAGGCCAGCGAGTCGATGAAGCAGGCGGCGAGACGGCCGAGGCCGCCGTTGCCGAGGGCCGGCTCGTATTCGGCGTCGACGACGTCCTGGTAGTTGAAGCCGAGCTGTTCGACGGCCTCGTCGAACTGCTGGGTCAGGCCGCTGCTCAACAGGGCGTTGCGCAGCTGCTTGCCCATCAGGAACTCGGCGCTCAGGTATCCAACGGCCTTGGTGTTGCCGTTGACCATGTCCTGCTGCGTCTTCATCCAGGAATCCATGAGATGACGGCGCACTGCCGCGGAAGCGGCGACGTACACGTCCGCAGGAGTGGCCTGCTCGACGGTCACGCCCTGCGTGTACTTGAGCTGCTCGCGAATCTCATCCGCGAACTCCGCAGTCGTGACGGGGGACTTCGGTGCGGTAATTTCGGTCATTATCTGACTCCCTCTGACGGATAGTACTCCGAGAAACATTATGCCGTGGTCGCGGTCGCTCCGCACACATCCTTCATGAACGGCCGGTGACGTCTTGCATACGTTTTCACTCCGAGCCTATCATGACCCCTACTGCGCTTGTCCGCGCAGGCGCTGCAATGCTTACATCCTCCGCCCATGAGCCCGACGGGCGATGCCCCCGTCGGGGCGGCGGGTCCCGGCGGCGCCCGGCCGGGCCGGCCATTCCCCGAGCCGTCGGGGCGACCGGGCACAATACCGACATATGGCTGTGATACGGGAACAGGATCTGGACAAAGGCGCGGCGGCGTTCGCGCAGTGGCGCGACGCGGCGCGGGCGATGCTCGCCGGGGCGGCGGACGCGCCGGCCGCGACCCGGCTGGCGCTCAGGCCGACGCTGCCGCGACCGACGTGGGCGATGGCGGTGCGCTATTCGCTGTTCCTGCTCGAACGGCGCGCGCCCGGCCCCGGCGTGGAGGTGCGCGTGGCGCCGTGGGGCGCCGTCAAGATTCTCGACGGCCCGGCCTCCGATCCGCATAACCTCACGCCGCCGGACGTCATCGAGCTGCGGCCCGAGGTGTGGCTGCGGCTGGCCGTCGGCATCACGGCGTGGGACGAGGAGAAGGCCGCCGGGCGCATCAGCGCGGTGGGCGAGCGCGACGACCTGAGCGGGCTGCTGCCGCTGGTCTAGGAGCGCGGGGTCGTCGCAGCGCCGGACCTTCGGACACAGACAGACGCCTACCAGCCAATTGTTCTCACTCGCATGCGATGCCGTCGCCATCGGCATCCAGCTTCGAGCGGTATCCCGGATCGCCGCGGTACAACGGCGCCGCGCCGGCGGCGCGTGCGGCAGCGCAGTTCTTGTAGTACGCCGAACCGCCAGACGACGAACTTCCAGTCGACGAAGAGCCGTAGTACGACTGTGCCTCGCTTTGCGCCACGGCCTGTTCCCGCGCGGCAAGGCTCTGTTCGCGAGCATCGAGCTCGGACTGCCTCGTGTCGAGATCGCTCTGCCTCTGATCTTGTTCCTGCTGCTTTTGATCCTGCTGCGTCTTCTGGCTCTGCAACTGGTCGGACAGCTCCTGCAGACGCTTGTCCTCGGCTTCATTCGCCTTTCTTTGCGGTTCCACGGCATCAAGACTGGCCTGCAGCGAATCCTTCTCATTGGAAAGTTCCGCAATGGTTTCATCACGGTTGGCTACCGTTTGGTTCAGCTGGTCGATCGTATTACCACGGGCAACGAACCCGTACGTCAAAAGACTGATCACCAGCAACGAAACGATTAGCATAATCGTGATGACACGCAATGGCACATACGCAGCGTATGCATCTTTGACATGACGCATCGCCCGCACCACGGGCATGCCGGAATTAGGCACGATTTCAACCGTTTCCTGCGTTGCCGTCGGTTCCGCAGATGCAGGTGCATCGCCCTGCGGGAATTCTGACCGTTGCGCCGACAGCTCTTCCTGGCGAGAATCAGCGACTGTGTCCGCGGAATTTCTACGAGATCGCGGCTTGAACATGTTGGCGATATTGTGGACGTTCACGTCGACACCGTCCGCTGTCTCGATTTCCGTACGTTCCGGCACCGTGCGAGCGGAAACCGTCTCAAGTTTCTTCTTTCCCCGCGCCTGCTCCTTCAACCCCTTACGCAGCTTTTTTCGGAACTCGTTGTAGGTCTTCACCCCATAACGCTTCGGCGAGACCTTGACGGTGATGTGTTGTTTTTTGCCTTCGTCATCTTGGACAAAATCCACTACGACCGTGGGCACGTCGCAATTGGGCCTCGGGGTCAATACAAGCGTATTTCCTTTCCAGACCGGGTAATACTCGCGCACGTCGGAATACAGAACGCGCGTGCAATTGCGCGCCTCGTCGATGGTGCATTTCTCGACAAAACTGACCGAATACCATTCATCGGTACCCATGGCCCTCCCCTCGCTCACTGCGCGGCAGTCCTCTCAACTCTCAATCAAATTATCGCGCATGACGGTTATGCGCATGTCGCAGCACCCAGCGATGCCGCACTTCGCCGTCTCAACGTAAGCGCCGTAAAGAAACACACTGCCAATCTGCGTGGTTTCTTTACGGACACGTTCGACGCCGCGGCTCCACATCGATGACACCGTCGCGGTAAGGCAACGACAATTCAGCCACACACAACGGTGAAAATCAACGCCGTCACAATGCCGTATCACACAATGAACGCAACGATACGGCATCAATGCGGAAAACACATATACCGTCAAAACGCCCGCACGGGCCGGTCGGCCTACTTGACGGCCGGACGCGGCTTGAACGCGCTGGGCTTGGGCATCGGAATCGGCTTGCGCGGCTTCGGGGCGGCCTTGACGGCCGGCATCTCGCCGCTGGTCGCCTTCGCGGCGGCCTCGGCGGCCCACTTGGCGTACTCGTCCAGATCGTCGTCCACGCCGTCCGCCGCGGCGATGTCGGCGTACTCGCCCTCGTCGCCGTCGTCGGTATCCGCGTCATGGATGTACTGCGCCTCGTCGTGGGAGAACGGATCGACGGAGCCGGTGCCGGGCTCCTGCGCGCTCAGCTCCTTGGCAAGCTCGTCGTAGTCAGTATCGGTGGTCAGATACTTGAGCTTCCGGGCTATCTTCTGCTGCTTGGCTTTCTGTCGTCCGCGGCCCATCTGACCCCCTGAATACTGCTGTGCTTTCAATTCATCACATAAGAGCGTACCACTAGTTTTCCGGTTTCGTTGTCGGCTCAGACTTTTACGATGAAAACGACCATCCGACGGCCCGGCAACGGTCCGAACACCAAAGGGGCAATGATGACGAACGAGACGCAGGAACCAGCGATCACCGCGGCTGGCAACGAGGTTAGCGCCAGCTTCCTGGCGGCGAAGAAGCGCTCCGACGAGACGATGGCGGCGCTGGAGGCGAATCCCGGCAAGTTCACGATGCTCACCGGCGACCGTCCCACCGGCCGGCTGCACCTCGGCCACTACTTCGGCTCGATCCGCGAACGCGTCGCCATGCAGGAGCGCGGCGTGAACACGAACATCATCATCGCCGACTACCAGGTCATCACCGACCGCGACACCACCGAGCACATCGAGGACAACGTGCTCAACCTCGTGCTCGACTACCTGGCCGCGGGCATCGACCCGAACAGGACCATGATCTTCACGCACTCCGCCGTGCCGGCCGAGAACCAGCTGATGCTGCCGTTCCTGTCGCTGGTCACCGAGGCCGAGCTGCACCGCAACCCGACCGTCAAGTCGGAGATGGAGGCCTCCGGCCACGCGCTGACCGGCCTGCTGCTCACCTACCCGGTGCACCAGGCCTGCGACATCCTGTTCTGCAAGGCGAACGTCGTGCCGATCGGCAAGGACAACCTGCCGCACGTCGAGATCACCCGCACGATCGCGCGCCGGTTCAACGAGCGCTACGCGAAGAGGCGCCCGGTGTTCCCCGAGCCGGCCGCCATCCTGTCCGAAGCGCCGGAGATCCCGGGCCTCGACGGCCGCAAGATGAGCAAGTCGTACGGCAACTCGATCATGCTCGGCGCCACCGCCGAGGAGACCGCCAAGCTCATCAAGAAGAGCCCGACCGACTCCGAGCGCCGCATCACCTTCGATCCGATCGCCCGCCCGCAGGTCTCCGCGCTGCTGACCACCGCCGGGCTCGTCACCGGCCGCGACCCGAAGGACATCGCCGAGGAGATCGGCGACTCGGGTGCCGGCGCGCTCAAGAAGTACGTGACCGAGTCGGTGAACGAGTTCCTGGCCCCGCACCGCGAGCGCCGCGCCGAACTCGCCAAGGACATGGACGCGATCCGCGATATCCTGCACGACGGCAACAAGCGCGCCAACGCCATCGCCGAGGAGACGCTCGACGAGGTGCGCGCCGCGATGGGCATGACGTACTGAGCGGCTTGGCGAAGCCCCCGAACCGGCGCATGCCGGCGGCGTGTTGATGACGGTCCGGCGGCGCACCGACGGCATACCGACAAACCGTATCGCGAGGGCGGCCACCTTCTTGGGAGGGTGGCCGCCCTCGGCGTTTTCGGAGCCGTTTATCCACTTATCCACAACTTTGCCTCGGGTAATGGAGAAACGCGGACCTTATTTCTATGGTCGCGGTATGGCTACACCATCATTCACCCTGCAATCGCTGACCGAAATCAAACGCGGCCGCATGCGCCTGTGCGACGGCATCGAATCGCACACCCGGCAGCGGCACCCGTACGCCCTGGCCGCGGCGCTGGAGCTGCAGTCCATCGAGAAACCCCGGCTGCCGCGCGACGACCGGTTCACCGGACTCACCCACGTGGCCGTGCACCGGACGAGGGACCGCTCGCGGATCCGCGGCGTGCGCTTCGCCGTCTGGCCGGCGCCCTGGCGGACCGTGACCGTCGACCGCCGGTTCGAGTGCATCGACCCGATCTGCACATGGGCAATGTACGCCACGCGACTGCCGCTCGAGGAGCTCATCGTGCTCGGCGACGCCATGATGCGTCGCGACAGGCGCCTGAAGCGGGTCCGCCGCGACGAGTTCGCCGCGTTCCTGGACGAGATGCGGGAATGGCTGGACGGCGACGAGGCGCGGAAGCGGAACTTCCGAGGCATCGGCAACTGCCGGCGCGCGCTGCGGATCATGCGGGAGAACACCGACTCATCGCAGGAGACGCGCACGCGCATCGCGTTGATGCGCTACGGGCTGGACTGCCCCGCGGTCAACCACATGGTGAAGGACGCGCGCGGATCGAAGGTGCTGCTGGACATGGCGTACCCAGAGCTTCGGCTCGCCATCGAATACGACGGGGCGCACCACGCCTCGCAGTGGCTCGGCGATGCGGCGCGGCGAGCCGCGTTGGAGGAGGCCGGATGGGCGTACGTGCAGGTCACCGAGCTCGACCTCGTCGACGAGCGGGCCGAGGAGCGGCTGGCCCGGCGCGTGGCGGACAAGATGGCGCAGATCGTCGGGGTGCCCATGCCGCTCACCGAACGGCGCACGATCCGGCAGGTCTGCGATGGGCGCACGACACGACGCCGACCGTTGTGGGAACGCGCGGCGCTCGGCGGCGATGGCGAGGGACTGTTGGTTCCGGCGGACGGCGGCGCGAATCAGGCGGTTCCGGCGGACGGCACCGGATCGAACCGGTTAGGGCTGATCGACGGCGATGCGTCGCTGCCTGAACCGGAGGAATCCGACCCGCTGGCGGGCATCGCGTGACACCATCTTGACTATGTGTAGTGGATTCGGGGAGCTGCGGACATCCATCTGCACTAAGTGAGGCATCCTTGGCGGATGCCGGCGGGTATGGATGGCGGTATTCCGCCATCCATACCCGGGCTCTCGCCGTCTGGGTGCCCCACCTAACGCAGATAGATGTCTGCAAGGCCCCCAATCCGCTACAACTAATCGAATTGGCCTCCAGCACACCGATGCAGCTGGTTCTCGAACCGGTCCATCACCGTCATGGGTTGCGCCGGCCGCCACACCCCAGCCGTAGCGCCCCAGCCGCGACGCACATTGTGCAATGCACCGACGCGACTGCACAAACACCGCCGATGAAATCTGGCCGCTGTCGCCGCAACGCACATTGTGCAATGCCCCCTGATGCGACGGCATCACACCTGCCCGGGCACACGCATTGATGATTATTCCGTCAATCATACTTGCGGCGGCACCACACCGGCCCGGGCGTACGATATCGGTCTCGCCGGCCGCGGCCCGGGCCTCGCAGGATCAGACCCGCCCCACAGGACCAGGCCCGGCGCAGCGCCGTATGGCGGCGCCCGGGGATCAGACGTCGTAGCGCCAGGACTTGTCCGTGATAACGCGCGCCATCGCCAGTCCGATGGGCAGGCAGACGATCACCATGAACGCCCGGAACACCCAGTCGAGGGCGAGCTGCGTATCGAACTGCCCCAGGTAGAACATGGCCTGATACATATACATACCCGGCACCATGATGACGATCGACGGCACGGTCAGGCAGATGCGCGGATAGTCCAGATGCGGCGGCAGCCAGCCGCGGCGCACCGACGAGCGCCAGGCCGAGGCGAGCAGCCCGGCCAGCAACGCGCCGAGGAAGGCGCCGAGCTCCGCCGACAGACCGTAATCCACCGCGATCAGACGCAGCGTGTCCGTGGCGGCGCCGATCAGCGCGGCGACGAAGCACATGCGCTGCGGGGAGTTGAACAGCACCGAGAACCCCCACACGCCCACGAAGGCGGCGACGAAGCGCAGGCAGTTGTTCACCGCCGGATCGAGGCCGAGCGGCTCGAACCCCTCCGGATGCAGCTGCACGGTGGACGCCACCATCCAGGCCGCCAGCGTGGCCATCAGAATGATGGTCAGGGTGTAGGCGAGGCGTTGGATGCCCGACGGGAAGTCGATCTTCGCCAGGTCCAGCCCGCCGGTGATCAGCGGGAATCCGGGGATCACGAACAGGATCGCGCCGATGTAGGCGGTGTCGTGCTGCAGGGCCACCGGATCGACCAGCCCGATCAGACGCAGCGCCCCGACGCAGATCAGCGCGGCCACGCACACGCACACGAAGGTGACGAAGAACTGGTTGAGATGCTTGGCCAGCAGCCGCCGACGCAGCCATTGGCCGATGCCGGCGCCGAAGAACGCGCCGACCATGTCGTACACGCCGCCGCCGAGCAGGAACACGAACGAGGCGCACGCCAGCGCGGCGCACAGCCCGGAGAACCACGCCGGGTACAGGGGGGCGCGGTGCTCGATGAGATCCAGACGCTCATGCACCTGCTTGACGGTCAGGCCCGGGCCGATGCCGCCGGGCACGGAGGCGCCGGCCATATGCGCGAAGTGCACGGCGTAGCGGTCGGACAGCGGCATGCGCATGCGACGGCGACGCCTCGGGCAGGCGGGACGCGCGGCGCGACGCGCGCCGTCCTGCGACCCCTCGCCCGCATGGGCCTGCGCGGCGTTCCGGACCGCATCACGCGCGTCGTCCCGCTGCGCGCCGTCCACATCGTCGCGTGCACGGCCGACGCCGGGCGTCGCGTCCTGGTTCGATGCGTCGCCCGGCCCAAGCGGCGTCTCATGCCCCATCTCGCGCTCGAGGTCGCGCTCGACGGCGCGCAGCACCGAGGCGTCGGCCCCCGGCGCGTCCAGATGCTCGACGACCTCCTCCGAGACGGCCGCCGTGGCGTGGTACATCGACCCCTTGCCGAGGTTCGTGTTGAACCAGTCGGCGAAATGCTCCAGCAGCCAGATGCGTTCGGTGTTCACGCCCGTGGTCGGCAGGTCGATGACCTCGGTGATGCGCTCCTTGCCGTCGGTGCACGCGGCGGCGATGTCGGTGAGGTTCACGTCGGCGCGCACGTGCACGCCCAGCGGATAGGCGATGCGGTGCATCATCTCGCGCACGCGGAAGCTTCCGGTGCCCGCGCTCAGGTCGAGCATGCCGACGCGCACGATGACGCTGGACTTCGCCGCGATGCCCGCCTCGAGAATCGGTTTGTCCCAATCGCGTTCGATGTCCTCCATATCCAGCGGGATGGAGTGGGTATGGTACTTGGTGACGGCGGTGGCGGTGCCGTCGTTCTGCTTTCGGCCGAATCTCACCCTTCCAGTAGTACCGCACGGCCTGCCCCGGACCGCCGCCGGGCCGCGGGAAACCGCATGGTTCCGCGTGCCGCAACGTTTCATCATCATCCATGCCGCAGCGGCGACGGCGCGCCGGCCGGCCGCCGCCGCCACGCGACACCGCCCGCCATGCCGTACGATATGCGGCCCGTTCGTAACATACGCGCACATACAGGTCGTAGAATAATCGGGACAACCGCCGGATCCGACGGCTTTGGGTTCGCAACTTTCCGTCAACACAACCGCGGAGGAGCCGCGGATGACGGAATGACCGAGCAACCGTGCAGACCGGCAGAGGAGGTTGATGTGACAATACAACACGAAAGCAACGCCGCCGACGGGGCCGTGCAGGCCACGCCGACGGGCGCCGGCGAAGGCCAGCAGACCATGCCGACCTCGCTGGAGCACAACATGGAGCTGTGCCTGCAGATCCTGCGCGAGGTGCTCGACGAGTTCGACCCCAAGCTGCTCGCCACCTTCGACACGGTGCGCACCTACGCCGTGGAGGCCAGCGCGGAGCACTTCGCCGGCGCGATGACCGACCCCGACCCGGAGAACGACGGGCTGCAGAAGGCGGTCGAGGTCATCGACAACATGAACCTGAACGACGCCCAGCTGTTGTCGCGCGCGTTCACCACCTACTTCCACCTGGCGAACCTGTGCGAGGAGAACTACCGCGTCTCCGTGCTGCGCCAGCGCGAGTCCGAGGTCGACGAGAACCAGGCGGTCGACCCGGTCAACGAGCTGACGGTCGCGTACCACCAGCTGATCACCGAGATGGGCCCGGCCAAGGCCAAGGCGCTGCTGGACAAGCTGGAGTTCCACCCGGTGTTCACCGCGCACCCGACCGAGGCCCGCCGCAAGGCCGTCGAAGGCAAGATCCGCCGCATCGCCGACCTGCTGAGCGTGCACGACCACCTCGGCGGCTCGGAGAAGCGCGAGAACTACCGCCGCCTGTTCAACGAGATCGACGCCCTGTTCCGCACCTCGCCGATCGAGCACCGCAAGCCGACGCCGGTCGAGGAGGCGAACACGATCCTCGACATCTTCGACAACACGCTGTTCCACGCCATCCCGCAGGTCTACCGCCGCTTCGACGACTGGCTGCTGGGCGACAAGGCCGGGCTCGTGGAGCCGGCCTGCCCCGCGTTCTTCCACCCGGGCAGCTGGATCGGCTCCGACCGCGACGGCAACCCGAACGTCACCGCCAAGGTGAGCCGCCAGGTGGCGCGCAACTTCAGCGACCACGTGATCGCCGCGCTCGAGGGGGCGACGCGCACCGTCGGCCGCAACCTGACGATGGACACGCAGTCCACCCCGCCGAGCGAGGAGCTCAAGCACCTGTGGACGCGCCAGAAGGAGATGAGCGAGCGGCTGACCGACCAGGCCGACCTGCTGTCGGCCAAGGAGCCGCACCGCGCCGTCATGCTGGTGATGGCCGACCGCCTGCACTACACGATCGCCCGCGACGCGGACCTCATGTACCACAGCTGCGACGACTTCATCGCCGACCTCAAGGTCGTCCAGCGGTCGCTGGCCGCCGCGGGCGCCGCGCGCTCCGCGTACGGCCCGCTGCAGGACCTGATCTGGCAGGCCGAGACCTTCGGCTTCCACATGGTCGAGATGGAGTTCCGCCAGCATTCGGTCGTGCATTCGCGCGCGCTGGAGGACATCCGCCAGCACGGCCTGCACGGCGAGCGCGGCCCGCTGCAGCCGATGACCCAGGAGGTGCTCGACACCTTCCGCGCCCTCGGCTCGATCCAGAAGCGCAACGGCCTGAAGGCCGCCGGCCGGTACATCATCTCGTTCACCAAGTCGGCGCAGAACGTGCGCGACGTGTACGAGCTGAACCGCCTCGCGTTCTCGAACCCGAAGGACGTGCCCGTCATCGACGTGATCCCGCTGTTCGAGCAGCTCGAGGACCTGCAGAACTCGGTGAACGTGCTCGACGAGATCATCAAGATCCCGGAGATGCAGGAACGCCTCAAGGCCACCGGCGGCAAGATGGAGGTCATGCTCGGCTACTCCGACTCCTCGAAGGACGCCGGCCCGACCTCGTCGATCTTCGCGCTGCACCAGGCCGAGATGAACATCGTGGCGTGGGCGGAGGAGAACAACATCGACCTGACGCTGTTCCACGGCCGCGGCGGCGCAGTCGGCCGCGGCGGCGGCCCCGCGAACCGCGCGGTGCTCGCCCAGCCGAAGGGCTCCGTCAACTGCCGTTTCAAGCTCACCGAGCAGGGCGAGGTCATCTTCGCCCGGTACGGCAACCCGGTGCTGGCGATCCGCCACATCGAGTCGGTCGCGGCCGCCACGCTGCTGCAGTCCGCGCCGAGCATCGAGAAGACGAACACCGAGATGACCGAGAAGTACGCGGACATGACCGCGCAGCTCAACGACTCCTCGCACGAGCGCTTCCTCGACCTGATCCACACCGACGGGTTCGCCCCGTGGTTCTCGATCGTCACGCCGCTGACCGAGGTGGGCCTGCTGCCGATCGGCTCGCGCCCGGCGAAGCGCGGCCTGGGCGCCAAGTCGCTCGACGACCTGCGCACCATCCCGTGGGTGTTCGCCTGGGCGCAGGCGCGCATCAACCTGGCCGCCTGGTACGGCCTGGGCACCGCCTGCGAGCAGTTCGGCGACCTGGACACGCTGCGCCAGGCGTACCGGGAGTGGCCGCTGTTCTCGACGTTCATCGACAACATCGAGATGTCGATCGCCAAGACCGACGAGCGCATCGCCAGGATGTACCTGGCGCTGGACGACCGCGAAGACCTCAACGAGAAGGTGCTCGGCGAGATGGAGCTCACCCGCAAGTGGGTGCTCGACATCGTCGGCGACAAGTGGCCGCTGGAGCACCGCCACGTGCTCGGCCAGGCGATCCGCATCCGTTCGCCGTACGTGGACGCGCTGTCGGTCACACAGGTGCTCGCGCTCAAGTCGCTGCGCCGCCGCGTGGACAAGGAGGAGCTGAGCCAGAGCCAGCAGGCCGGGTTCATCTACCTGATCCTGTGCACCGTGTCCGGCGTCGCGGCCGGCCTGCAGAACACCGGCTGATCCGCGCCTTCCGCTCATCGGGAACGCCGCGCACCCGCGCTCGGGTGCGCGGCGTTCCCGTTTCGGGCCATGTGGCGGTTCCGCGGGCCGCGCATCTCTCCAATCCGCGGCTGGTACCATGATGGCGTGGTTCGGATAGCGATAGTCGAGGACGACGCGGAGTGCGCGCAGTCGATCGCTCGATGCCTCGACCGCTTCTCAAGCGAGCATGGCGTCCGGATCGAGTACGAGACGTTCGGCGACGGCGCCGCGATAGCCGAGCATTACACGCCACGCTACGACATCATCCTCCTGGACATCGAGATGCCCGACATGGACGGCATTACGGCGGCGCGGAGCATCCGCAGGACCGACGCCGACGTCGTCATCATCTTCATCACCAACATGGCGCAGTACGCGCTGCAGGGGTACACCGTGCACGCCCGCGCCTACGTGCTCAAGCCCGTCAACTACTACGGACTGTCGCTGGAGCTGCAGAGCGCCATCGAGCAGATCGGCCGCAGCCGCGCGCGGACCGGCCGCGCGGTGCTGCTCCCCGACGGCGGCGGCACCGCGCGGGTCCCGTTGGCGGACATCCGCTACGTGGAGAGCCGACGGCACAACATCCTCGTCCACACGATCACCGGCGTGCTGCGCTTCCGGTCCTCGATGAACGGCATCGAGGCGATGATCGACGACCCGGCCTTCGTGCGGTGCAACGTCAGCTATCTGGTCAACCTCGCCCACGTCGGCGGCATCACCGAAGAGCGCGAGGCCGTCGTCGGCGACGACCGCGTGCCCATCAGCAGGCAGCGGTACAAGGAGTTCATGGCCGCACTGTCCGCATACTACGGAGGCAACCGATGAGTGAGACGCTGAACATGCCCATGATGCTGGCGTGCGGCCTGGTCATGGTGGCGGCGCTGGGCGTCTCGGACCGGCGGCCCTCGCGGGGCCGCATCGCGGCCGCCATGGCGACGGCGGCCGTGATGCTGGCCGTCGCCTGCGCCATCGACATGCTGATCGTGGACTTCGACACCGCCTCCACGGCGGTGGAGGCGCCGCTGTCCCAGCTGATGGTCGCCGTGTTCGCGCTGACGGTCTGCCGCATGGCGCCGGCCCCGGGGATCTACGCGGCGATATGGGCGCAGATCGGCGCGTCGATGCTGTCGGAGCTCGTCGACCTGGCGACGATGCTCCTGCCCGACCCGTGGCGCGTCATCTGCCGGCTGGCGCTGACCGCCGCCGTGTGCGCGGCGGCGTACGCCCTCTGCCGGCGCAGGCTCGGGCCTTGGCTGCAGACCACGGGATCCCATCGCATCGGCCGGCGCAAGCTCGTGTTTGCGGTCTGCGTCGGGGCGATCTTTCTGCTGCTGTCGAACTACCAGCTGATCTTCCTGCTCATCGGTTCCAGCGGCCATTCGTACATGGTCCCGACGTTCCGCCTGCTCATCGGCGCGCTGAGCCTGCTGACGCTGTACCTGCAGAACGACATCGAACGACGGCAGCGCACGCAGATGGAGCTCGACACGGTCCGCCAGCTATGGCGCAGCAAGCAGGGCCAGTACGAGGTGGCCAAGGAGACCATCGAGATCATCAACCGCAAATGCCATGACCTCAAGTACCAGCTGGCGGCCTTCCGCATGATGCACGACGACGCGGAAATCGACCGCCGGCTCGGCGAGGTCGAGCGCTCGGTGATGATCTACGACTCCGCCGTCAAGACCGGCAACCAGGTGTTGGACGTGGTGCTGACCGAGAAAAGCCTGTACTGCGAAGCGCACCACATCACGATGACGTGCATGGCGGACGGCTCGGGGCTGGGGTTCATCGAGCAGACCGATCTGTACGCGCTGTTCGGCAACGCGCTCGACAACGCCATCGAAAGCGTGATGCGGCAGGAGGACGAGGACAAGCGCATCATCCAGGTGTCGGTGCGCCAGGAGCGGGGGTTTCTGATCATCGGCGTGCGCAACTACTGCGACCGGCCGGTCGAGCTGGTAGACGGGCTGCCCGTCACCACCAAGACCCAGGACCGCGGCTACCACGGCTACGGGCTGCGCGGCATCCGGTACACCGCCGAGAAGTACGGCGGCACGATGGATATCCGCGTCGCCGACGAGTCGTTCACGCTGCAGGTGCTGATCCCGGTCGCGTCCGCGGCGTGACCGCGCGCCCGGCGGGAGGCCCGGGTACGACGATGGGGCGGTCCCTGCGCGGGACCGCCCCATGACAGAACGGGCATCGACCGGACGGCGGCGGATGAGGAGGAGGTGCCGGACCGATCGCATCGACGCCCTGGCGGAGGGCGGGCCCTGGGCATCAGGCCCGCCCCGCGTGCGGTGGGCCGGGTCCGGCCCCGCCGGCCGCGGATGGCTCGCGCGGACGGGACCGGCCCGGGTCGCCGGCTACCGGGTCACTTCGACAGCGCCCGGAGCAGGACGTTCTTGCACATGCAGAGCACGAACACCACCAGGCTGACGACGAACGCCGCCAGGCAGGGGCCCATGATGGCCTCGTTCGTCCCGGAGGTCAGGATGTAGCCGATCGACCAGCTCAGGATCTGCACGTTCGTCGCGGCGAGCACGTAGATGACGCCGGTGACGATGCCGATCGAGGCGCTGGCCACGATCAGCAGCAGCCAGACGAGGTTGATGACCGGGGATTCCTTGAGTCGCTGATACGTCGTGTTCATCGTCCGGACCTTTCCGTGTTGTTCTTGGCGGGCACGCACCAGGCGCGGACCGGCAGGGCGACGAACAGGAGCACGGCGAGCGCGACGAGCACGATGTCGCCGGCGACCCACGCCCACTCCCAGTTCACGTCGTACATGCCGCTCACCTCGGAGGCCTTGCTGTTGGCGTACACGTACAGGATGTTCTTCGCGGCCTTCTGCATCTGGGCGATGCCGTAGTCGCTGTCGAGCGTGATGTCGGTGTAGCCGCAGTCGCCGCTGGCGCGGGTCAGCATCATGTCGTTGCCGGCCGCGATCGCGTAGTCCGGCAGCATGTAGTAGTCACCGCCGGGGCCCACGCCGTCGGTGATGATCTTGCCGGTGAAGCCCCATTCCTCGCGCGGCATCTCGGTGCACAGCGCGTAGGTGGCGGAGCTCCAGGAGGTGCCGATGCGGCTCAGCTCGGTCATCAGGCCGGTGCAGTCGGCCAGCTTGATGGCCAGCTCGAACGGGCGGGCGTAGATCTCGCGCAGGGCCTGCTCGTTGCACCAGTTGGCGGCGCCGTCGCGGTTCGTGTCCTGCGTGTTGAGCAGGTAGTGCTTGGCGTAGACGTACACGCCCTCGCCCTGCATGCCGCCGACCTCGGCCGCCGCCAGCAGGCCGGCGAGCGTCGGATCCTCGGCGAAGTACTCGAAGTTGCGGCCGCCGAACGGGGAGCGGTGCGTGTTCATGGCCGGGGCGTAGAGGCCCACCACGCCCCAGGAGAGCGCCTCCTGCGCGTAGATGGAGCCCATCTCGTTGACCAGGTCGCAGTTCCACGTCATGCCCATGAGCACCTCGGAGGCGTAGCTGTTCATCTTGGTGCCGCTGAAGTTGAAGCCGTTGAGGCCCTGCGGGCCGTCGATGTCGGTGGTGGCCTTCTTGCCGACCGACTCGATGGCGGAGGTCTGCCAGCCGGCGTTGCCGGTCAGCTCGATCAGCTCGTCGACGCTCATCTGCTGCACCAGCAGGTCCCACTGCTCGTCGTCGTAGTCGACGCCGGCCAGGTCGTCGACGCTCAGGCCGTTGTCCGCGTCGGTGACCGGCGTGTCCACGTCGGTGTCGACGGTCTCGAGGACGGTGGAGCCCGGGCCGTTGGCCTCGAGGCGCGCACGCACCTCGTCGGGGATCTCGGTCGGGTTCAGCCGGCGCTCGACCTTCGGGAAGGTGCCGGCGAAGTCGGCGCGCGACAGGTAGGTCATGTTGGTCTCCAGCGTGCCCGCGTCGGCGAACTCCTGCTGGCTGACCGCGGCGACCTCGTCGGTGGAGCGCTTGCCGTCGTTCTCGTCGTTGTAGATGATCGTGTCGGCCAGCTCGTAGGTGAACGTGCCGCCGTCGTTCTTGACGGTGTGCGAGTCCGTCCGCAGGGTGAAGGTGTACGTGCCCGTGTCCATGACGTACGCGCCGACGCCGTCCCAGTCGAACGAGGCCATGTCGTCGAAGGTCATCGTGAGCTCGACGTCCTGCGACTCGCCCGGCTCCAGCAGGTCGGTCTTGGCGAACGCGCCGAGGTTGACCGCCGACTTCTCGATGCCGCCCTCGATGTAGGGGGCGCTGTAGTACAGCTGGACGACGTCCTTGCCCGCCACGTCGCCGGTGTTGGTGACGGTGACGGTCGCGGTGACCTCGCCGCCCTGCCCGTCGACCCGGTAGTCGGCGAGATCCCAGTCGAAGGTCGTGTAGCTCAGACCGTAGCCGAACGGATACTGCACGATGGAGTCGTAGTCGGCGTAGTCGTAGACGGTGCCGTCGGCGGCCGTGACCACGGCGTTCTCGGCGGCCGCGGTCTCGTACCAGCGGTAGCCGGTGTAGATGTTCTCCTCGTAGTAGAAGTAGCTGTCCGACATCTCCTGCTCGTAGTCGCTGTACGTGCAGTCGCCCATGTTGTAGTAGGAGGGGGCGCTCTTGACGTCGTAGGCGTAGGTGTCGACGAGGTGGCCGCTCGGGTTGGTCTCGCCGAGCAGGATGTCGGCGACGCCGCGCATGCCGGTGGCGCCCGGACCCGCGATCTGGAGCGCGGCGTCCACGCCGTCGTCCTCCAGGAAGCCCAGCTCCATCGCATGCGAGGAGTTGATGAGCACGATCACGTTGTCGAAGTTCTCCTCGACGGCGTCGAGCAGCTCCAGCTCCACGTCCTGCAGCTCGAGGTAGCTCTTGCCCGCGTCGCCGCCGACCAGACCGGCGCCGGTCTCCTCGTCGGTCACGCCCATGTCCATCGGCAGGTCGCCGCCCTCGCCGCCGGCGCGGGAGAAGATGACGACGGCCGTGTCGCTGTACTCGCGCGCCGAGTCCATCATGTCGAGGACCTCGGTGCAGTTGGCGTCGTAGATGTTGTAGTCGCCGCCGTTGGGGGAGAACACGTTCCACGAGGCGCTGTCCTGCGACTTCTCGGTGTAGAAGTCCCACAGGTCCTCGTTGATCTCCAGGCCCTCGGCCTCGAAGGACTCCTTGAGCGTGTCGTTGTAGGACGCGCCGGACGTCGAACCGGAGCCGGAGCCGCCGTACACCAGGTTCACGCTGGCGTAGCCAAACACGTTGACCTGGTTGGTGTCGAGCGGCAGCGAGCCGTTCTCGTTCTTGAGCAGCGTGGCGCCCTCGCCGGCGATCTCCTGGGTGATGTCGCGGGCCGACTGGTAGACCTCGTCATCGCCGCCGTCGGCGATCTGCGCGTTCAGGTCGAGTGTGGACGAGATGGTGCTCGAGTACCGGTTCAGGGCCACGTTGGCCACGATCAGCACGATCGTGAGCAGCACGGTGAGCACCAGGCCGAGCACGCCGAATTTCTTGCTGATCGGACGGACGAATCGTTTCATCCCCGCTCCTTCCGTGCAGCGCGCCGATCGGCGTTCCAGCACGCCGGCACGATGATCGCTTTGCCATACCGCATAGCGAATCCTCCTTCTGTCCTGTGAATCATCGGGTTCCGGCACCGATACGGTCGAAGCGAACGGCGGGCGTCGCAGCCGCGCGGCGCGCGCACCGGTCGAGGCACGAATCAGCGTCGATAGAGCCATTTCACCGGAAACGGTCAGGATGCGCCGGGTGGGCGGCACGATCGGCAGGAATCGCGGCACCATCCGTCGCGTCGACGCGGTGACGGGATGGCATGATGGTGCGGAGGAATGACGCGGCGGGGGTGACGCGAGAGCGGCAGGCCGTCCCTACGCGCACAATGTGCCTTGACGTAAATCGACGATACCCTTGCCACACCACGAGAACATTGATCTTCCATCATGCACAATGTGTATTTGGAGATTGGTGATGCCCCGAATCACCGCGGGGCGGCCCACGCCATCGCCCGCATGCACAATGTGTGTTTGGGGGTCGCAGACTTTGGGGGATGGTCTGCGGGCTTTGGCGACTTGGCACCGTTCTCCGCAGACCATCCCCCAAAGTCTGCGGACCCAGTCGGGCATGTCCCTAGCGATGGGCTTCTCAGTCATGAGTTCCCGGGCACGGTCGGGCACGGTCGGACACATCCGGACTTGCCCGGGGCATGTCTGGCACGACGCTTACGACGGCCACCACACAATGTGCCGTGGCGCGACCATGCCACGGCACATCCCCGACACCCGCCCGGCGAAGACCGGGCGCACTCAGCGCGGCCCAGACGCCGGACACACGCTCCCGATCACTCGTCGAAGGCGAGGTAACTGGCGTAGCGCTTGGGCGTGGTCGTGTAGTTGATGCCGCAGTCGTCGTACCAGTCGTAGTGAACCGTCACCGCACCGTCCGCATCCGACTCCGACGGGTCCTCGCCCCAGGTCTCGGGGCAATCGGTCCATTCCCAGTCCAGCGGGCGCAGGCGCGACGGCCGCTCGGCGGCGACGCGCAGCGCGGCGATGAGGTCGCGCTCCTCGGCGTCGGGCATCGTATGCGGCGCGGCGGAGAAGAAGAACGAGGTCCCGGTGCGGGCCACCAGATCCGCCCACTGCCGGTTGAACCGCCAGTCGATGCGCTCCGAGACGCCCACGCAGTCGGCGTCGAGCTCGAAGAACGTGTTGTGCTGCGGCAGCCGGAAGGCCAGGGTGTTGACGCCGTTCCTGCGGGTGCGCTCCCAGTCCAGGCCGCTGGTGTCGTCGCCGGTGCGGGCGATGTGCATGAGCCCGGCGCCGAGGTGGCCGATGGTGTTGCATCCGAGGATCAGCGCGCCGTACGGTCGCGCGGCCTCCAGGATCGCCTCGTACAGCCGCTTGACCACCTGCGCGGCGGTGAGCGAGCGGTCGTGGTAGTGCCAGTCGGATTCGGCGGTCATCCACGGGTTCATCTGGAAGCCCCAGCGGCCGAACAGGTCGTAGGTGGAGAAATCGTGCTTGATCAGCCGGTACCCCCATTGGCACAATGTGTCGATGTCCTCGCGAATGTACGCGAGCGCGCCGGGATGCGTGGGGTCGAGGCAGCCGTTCGGCAGCCGCCAGTCCCCGGGTATCGCCGGGTCCTCGTTGAGCAGCAGCCGCACCCAGATGCCGGGCCGCACGCCCTGTTCGGCGATGCGCCCGGCCAGCTCGGCCATGTCGGGGAACTTCGCGTTGCCGGCGCGCCACGGCCCGCCGTTGTACTCGTCGAGCCGGTGGTTCGACTGCCAGCCGTCGTCGATGACCATATACGGGCGGACCGCGTTGCCCTCGGTCAGCGCGGCGAGGTAGGCGGCGTCGCGCACGATGTCGTCGGCGCTGCTGACGCCGTACGCGTAATACCAGTTGTTGCTGCCATACACCGGTTCGCCGGGCAGCAGCGGATCGTCGCACATCACCCGGCAGAACCGGCGCGCGGCCTCGAAGGTGCCGATGCCGCGGTATGCACGGGCCACGACGACGGCGAGATCCAGCGGTTCGTCGCCCAGCCGCACGCCGGCGCCGCCGTTGCGCACGTCCATCTCGAGGCTCAGACCGGCGCTGTCGGCCTGCCAGAAGCACAGCGCGTTCGGACGGACCCGCACGCCGTAGCCGGCGACGACCGGGGTGCGCCGGCCGGAGGTGCCGATACCGTCGGCATCGTCGACGATGGCCGCGCCCGCCGCGCCGGCACTGGCGACAGCGACGACGGCATCGTCAGCACCGGCAATATCACCCGCGATACCGGCGCATGCAGCGCCGTCGCCCGCCGCGACACCGGCGTCCGCACCGCCGTCATCCGCGACGAGGAAGTACCACGGCATGATCCGGTTCGGCCGCATGCCTTCGAAGCCGAGCGTGCCGTAGCTGCGCTCCCAGTCGTCGGCCAGGTAGCGGCCGCGGACCGGCATCGGGCGCGCCCAGCGCACGCGAACGTATTTCACGGCCGCGGACGGCGCCGTCAGGACGATGTGCATGCCGTCGGCGGATTGGCGGACGGCGACGTGCACGCCTTCGGTGGTGCGCGCGCCGCGATCGGGGTGGTAGGCGAGCCGTTCCGTGCCGCGCTCGGTGACGACGGTGACCCGTGCGGGGTCGCCCAGACGGACGGGCAGTGCGTTCGGTTCGTTCATGGTTGCTCCTTGTGATGCGTTGGTGTGGTGGGCGGACCTGCCGCGCCCGGTCGGGGCGTTCGGGCGGACCACGCCCGGGCAGGTCGGACTCAGGCAGGTCGGACCCGGGCAAACCAAACCCGGACGAGCCGGCTTCGGACAAACCACGCCCGAATTGCCGGCTCCGGACGGACCATGCCCGGATGATCAAAGCCGATCGGATCAGACCCGGCTGAATTCGATGAGACGGATCGTTTCGGGCCTGCACCGGGGGATGCGCACGCCGATGGTCGCCAGCGCGGCGCCGGTCATCGTGGTGGAGAAATCGTCGCCGAGCGGCCCGCCCGGCAGGATCGGATCCCAGTCGGGGCGCGAGGCGTCGCCGGCGGGGTGCGGCCCGGCCCAGCGCAACGCGTACCGCGCATCGGGGTCGAGGCCGGGCACGCGCAGCCACACGCCGCGGTTCGACGACGACTCCTCGTACTGCACATGCGCGACGATCGCGCGCGACCGGTCCGCGGCGACCACGCCGTGGGCGAGCACCGCCGGGTCGGCGACGTCGAGCCGCACCACGCGCCCGGAGTGGAGGAATCCACGCTCGGCCTTGTACCAGGCGATCCATTGCGCCAGCTCGTCGAGGTCGGCCGCATCGGCCTGACGGATGTCCCATTCGATGCCGAACGCCCCGAACACGGCGGTGGCCGCGCGGAACGCCAGCGTATAGGTACGCCCGGTCTGGTGCGACGTGGTCGCGGAGACGTGCGCGCCGAGGTATTCGGGCGCGACGCTCTGCACCATGCCGCGCTGGATGCGCTGCCGGCTCAGCGCGTCGGTCATGTCGGAGGTCCACACGCGCGAGACGTGCTCGACGACGCCGAGGTCGACGCGCCCGCCGCCCGAGGCGCACGACTCCCAGGCGATGCGGGGGAACCGCTCGCGCAGCGCGTCGAGCAGCCGGTAGTAGCCGACCGTATGGTCGTGCACGGCGGGCGCGCCGCCGCGCGGCGTGCTGCCGGCCTCGAGCAGGTCGCGATTGTGGTCCCATTTGACGTAGTCGACGCCGCACTCCCCGAGCACGGCGCTGATCGCCTCGAACACGTGCGCGAACGCGTCGGGGTTGGTCAGGTCCAGCACCTGCTGGTGTCGGTAGGGCAGCGGCATCCGGCCGTCCGGCCGCAGCACCCAGTCCGGGTGCGCGCGGCACAGGTCGGAGTCGGGGTTGACCATCTCGGGTTCGAACCACAGGCCGAACTGCATGCCGTGCGCGTGCACGGCGTCGGCGAGCGGGCGCAGACCGTCGGGCCACACGTCGCGGTCCACCCACCAGTCGCCCAGGCCGGCGTGGTCGCTGCGGCGCAGGTGGAACCACCCGTCGTCGAGCACGAAGCGTTCGATGCCCAGGCGCGCGGCGCGCTCGACCAGGTCAAGCACCACGTCGGGCCGCTGGTCGAAGTACAGCGCCTCCCACACGTTGAGCGTGACCGGCTGTTCGGCGGGGTGCGCGGGCAGCGACCGCTCCCAGGCGTGCAGGACCTGCATCGCCCCGTCCATGCCGCGATCGGAGGCCGTGACGACGACCCACGGCATCGTGTAGGTCTCGCCCGGCGCGAGCAGGACCTCGCCGGGCAGCAGCAGCTCGCCGGCGAACACGACGGCGCCGTCCTCGGCGATCCGGTCGACGCCCAGCACCGTGTTGCCACTGAAGGCCGGCTGCACGTCGATGACGGAGCCCGAGCCGAACGAGAACCCCGGCGTTCCGGCGATCAGTTCGGCGCCCTCGAACCCGGTCTTGCCGCGGCGGCCCTCGCGCAGCCAGGTCCCGTCGGCGACGCGGTGGCGCTGCGGCTGCCGCTCGTTCTCGTGGCGGCCGGTGAAGTCGATGAATTCGGTCTGGTCGTCGCGCAGCGGCACGGCCACCTCCAGCCCCTCGAGCAGATAGTCGCCGGCGGCGGTGTTGGTCAGGCTGTGGCGGATGCGCAGGGCGCCGCCCGGCATCGCCTCGATGCGGGTGCACAGCGCCAGCCCGGCGTCGGCGTCGCCGGCCCGGATGGTCAGCGCGTCGCCGTCGACGGTCGGGTCGGCGTCGAGGACGAACCGGGTCGTCCAGTCGAGTCCGGCGGCGGGGGAGCCCGGGCCGCCGGCGAGGATGCGGTGGCCGCGCAGCGCAGGGCGGCCGTAGCGGCCGGTCGCGTGCTCGGGCAGCAGCGTGGTGCGGCGCGGCGACTGCACGGGAAGCGCCGCGAGCCGCGCGGGGTCGGCGCAGGGGGCGATGGCGAGGACGGCGGGCAGACCGTCGCCGCGGCGGGCGTCGGCGAGGACGATGCGCGTCGTCGGCTCCGCGGTGGGGGTTGCGGGGAACAGCATGGTGGCTCCTTGGTGTCGGAAGGGGAGGCGACGCCGCGCATCCGGCGGGTTATCACGCGGGCGTCGTATGGTGGGCTCGGACGGACGGCCGTGCAAGAAAGGGAGAGTCACGGCCGTCCGTCTGGTCCCCGTGCGGTGATCCGCACTGGTCGCGGGCTGCGAACGTCACTTCACGGAGCCCGCGACCATGCCTTCGATGAAGTACCGCTGCAGGAACAGGTACAGGATCACGATCGGCAGGGCGCAGATCAGCGCCGCGGCGGCGCCGACGCCCAGGTTGCTGGAGTTCGCCGAGAAGAAGGAGGCGACGCGCGGGGCGATCGTCTGCATCGACTGGTCGGTGAGCAGGTAGCTGGACAGCGCGTATTCGTTCCACACGCCCACGCTGGTCATGATGACGACGGTCGCCGTCACCGGCTTGAGCAGCGGGAGGATGAGCCGGAAGAAGACCGTGAACCTGTTGGCGCCGTCGACCATGCCGGCCTCGTCGATCGAGGGCGGGATGGATTTGATGAACGCCTGGTACAGGAAGATCGACAGCGGCAGGTTGCTCGCGGTGAGCACCAGGATGACGCCCCAGTACGAGTTCACGCCGCCGATCTGCACAAGGAACGAGTACAGCGGCACCAGGATGGACAGCGAGGGGATCATCATCAGGGCCAGGATGCCCGAGGAGACCAGCTTGTTGCCCCGGGTCTGGCGGCGGGCCAGCGGGTAGGCCGCGGCGGCGCCGAGCAGGCAGACCAGCACCGTGGTGAACAGCGTCACGATGGCGCTGTTGAGCATGGCGCGGAAGACGCCGCCCTGGGTGATCGCATCGGTGAAGTTGCTCCACTGGATGTCGTTGAACCTCGGGATGAGGGTCGCCGACATGTCGTCGGAGGGTTTCGTCGACTGGCAGATGGCCAGCCAGAACGGCACGAGCTGGATGAGGCAGAACACGATCAGGCACAGGTAGATGGCCCAGTGCCCGCGGGTGCGCGTCTTCCGGCCGACGATCGTCACGCCGTCGGCCGCGGCGGCGTTCTTGGATGTGCTCATTTCGATCGCTTCCTCTCAGGATTCCCAGTTGAGCTTGTCGAGGCCCTTGTTCATCAGCGTCGTCACGATGGCGATGAGGACGAACAGCACGACGCCGATGGCCGACGCGTAGCCCGCGTTCTGATTGTCGAAGTACTGGATGCTGATGTACGTGGACACCGAGTTGGTCGAGTAGCCCGGACCGCCGCCGGTCAGCACCTTGATGACATCGAACAGCTTGAGGCCGCCGATGAGGTTGAGGACCACGCTGGTGGTGAACGCCGGGGCCAGGCCGGGCATCGTGATGTTCCAGAACATCTTCCAGCCGCTGGCGCCGTCCAGACTCGCGGCCTCGACGACCGACTGGTCCATGCCCTGCAGGCCGGCCAGGTAGATGATCATCGACGTGCCGACGTACTGCAGCGAGTTGACCAGCAGGATGATGATCACCGCGTTCGTCGAGTTCTCGAACCACACCACGCGGTCGAGGCCCAGCCACACGAGGATCGCGTTGAGCGCGCCCTGCTGGTACTGGAAGATGAAGTAGTACATCGTGCCCATGATGACCGCGGAGATCAGCGCGGGCAGGTAGATGATCGCGCGCATCAGGTTGCGGCCCTTGATCCTCGCGTTGAGCATGAGCGCCAGGCCGAGGCCGAGCACCTGCTGCAGAATCGTGGAGCCGATGCCGTAGATCAGCGTGTTGATCAGCGTGGTCAGGAAGTTCCTGTCGCGCAGGATCGTCATGTAGTTGGTGAGCCCGACGAAGATCTTCTCCGGGTTGTAGCCGTCCCAGCTGTACAGCGAGATGGCGAAGCCGGAGATCAGCGGGTACAGCAGGAACAGCACCAGCAGGATGATCGCGGGCAGGTAGAACAGGTTGATGGATGTGCCGGCGAGGCGCTGCCTCAGCGTCTTGCGGCCGGCGGTCGCGCTCGATGACCGTGATGACATAGGGTCACGCTCCTTTCGTGGATGTCCGCAGCGCTCAGGCGGTCTTGCGGTAGAGGCTGATGAACGAGGTCTCCATCTGCTCGGTGGCGCCCTCGGGGTCGATCTGGCCGGTGATCAGGCCGTCGGCCGTGGTGGTCATCGTGTTCCACATGCCGTTGGGCAGGTAGACGCGGTCGAAGATCGGGATCGTGCGGGTCTGCCGTTCGTTCACCCAGTAGTCGTAGCTGTCGGCGACCACGCCCAGCGACGGCTCGACGTCGTCGAAGGCCGAGGCGTTGTTGACGACCGGCGCGAATACCGCCATGTTCTCGGGCTGGGCGACGAAGTCGATGAACTCGAGCGCGAGGTCCTTGCTGGCGCTGGTGTTGGAGACGCCGAGCGCGTAGTCCTCGCCGGTGACCAGATACGGTTCGCCGGTCTGGGACGGGAAGGCGATGAAGCCCAGGTTGGCGTCCGGATCGTACTGCTGCACGGTCTGGGTCATGCCGTTGGTCTGGAACGCGAAGGCCAGGTCGTCGGTGGCCATGAGCCGGGCGATGTCGTCGGAGGTGGCGGAGGTGTAGTCGACGTTGAAGTAGCCGGCCTCGCGCCAGTCGGCGATCATCTCGGCGAGCTGGGTGAACGGCTCGGCGGGAAACTCGCCGTCCTGCAGCCGTTCGAGCTCGTCATCGGTGTAGACGCCGGGCGCCGCGTAGTCGATGACGTTGCCGCCGGTCCAGGTCTCCTTGCCGGAGGCGCCGATGCAGGTCTTGCCCAGGGCGGCGACCGCCGCGCAGGCGTCGGAGAAGTCGTCCCAGCCGTCGATGGCGAGCGGGTCGACGCCGGCCTCCTGCAGCACGTCCTTGTTGTAGATGATGCCGGTCACCGCGATGTCGAGCGGCAGGGCGTAGAACGCGCCGTCCTCGTCGCGCATCGAGGTGTCCATGACGTCGTTGAGCCGGTCGGCCCACGCGCGGTCCTGCAGCGGTTCCAGGAAGTTCGCGTACCGGTCGCGCGACCAGCCGTGGGTGTTCCAGATGTCCGGCGGGTTCCTGCCGGCCAGGCGCACGCGCAGGTCCTGCTCGTAGGAGGTGGTGCCCGGCAGCAGGTTGATGGTGACGCCGGGATGCTCCTCCTCGAAGCGGTCGGCGAGGGTCTGCATGGCCTCCAGCTGCGCGCTGCCGGTGGACATGCCCGTCATCACCTCAAGCGTGTTGGGATCGTCCGAGGAACCGCAGCTCGACAGTGCGGACACCGCCAGCGTGCAGCAGAGCACGCCCGCGGCGATCCGCGTCGGGGTTCGTTTCATTCGCTGCCTCTTTCTCGTGATGATTCGGAAGCGTCCGCGCTTCCGACCGGCCACATCATTGCGGCCCGGTATCTATAAGTTACTCCAGTAACTTACTTGTGTACAACTTCGGCGTGTTGTACTTTATTCCTTGGTTTTACAGCGGTTTTGCACGTAACGCACTTTACCGTAGGGAATATTTTGTTTTACTGGAGTAACTACCGTCGTCGCGTCGATTTCGAACCGGCGTCGGGCATCGGCCACCAGACGGACGAGAAGCCCGGCAGGCAAGACGCGACCGGACGGCACTGCGCCCGGCCGCCAGGCGGACGCGCGGCACGGCCACGCGGCGCAGGCGGCGACTAGGATGGCGAACAGACACGTCCGCCGCGCAGCGATGCGGCGGACGACGGCGGACGGACAGCGAGGAGGGACGATGGCATCGACCACGACGAACAGACGAGGCGGCCGATCGACCCGCGCGGACGTCGCCAGACTGGCCGGCGTCTCGGACGCGGTCGTCAGCTACGTGCTCAACGGCAACGACCGTAAGGTCTCCGACGCGACGGCCGCCCGCGTCCGCGAGGCCGCGGCCAAGCTCGACTACCGCCCCAACACCATCGCCCGCGCGCTGAAGACCGGATCGCTCAAGATGCTGGGCATGATCATCCCGGAGATCACCAATCCGCACTTCGCCGAACTGATCAACGCGATCGAGGCCGAGGCCATGCGCCGCGACCGCACGCTGGTCCTCAACCTGTCGCACAGCGACGCGGCCACCGAACGCGACCGCGTGAACCAGCTGTTCGACCGCGGCGTGGACGCGCTGTTCTTCTCCCCGGCGCAGACCGACGCCGAACTCGGCGACCTCATCCGGCAGGGCCGCCGGATCGTCGCACTGGATCGCATCTACCCGATGCCCGGACTGAAAAGCGTGGTCACCGACTTCGCGGACGCCACCCGGACGATGACCGCCCACCTGCTCGGCCACGGCTACCGCCGCATGGTCATGCTCTTCGGCGACGCCGCCGACAGCCCCGACCCACGACTCCAGGGGTGGAACGCGGCGCACCAGGAGGCCGGCCTGCCGACCGGGAGGATCGTCCAGTCGTTCTTCACCCGAGAGGACGCCTACCGGGCCACGTCACGCCTGCTCGACGACGCCGACGCGCGCCCGGACGCCGTATTCGCCGCATCCGACCTCGAGGCCATCGGCGCGCTGCGCGCGATCCACGAGCACGGGCTGCGCGTGCCCGAGGACATCGCGCTCGTCTCGTTCGACGGCACCGAGGAGACGCTGTACTCCTGGCCCCAGCTCACAACGATGCGCCAGGACATCGCGGCGCTCGCCAGGCACGCCGTCAACGCCGCCATCGACCCGGACTCCGAACCCGACCTGCGCCTCATCCCCGCCGAGCTCGTCGTGCGCCACTCCTGCGGGTGTTGAGCGCGAGGGCGGGACGATTCCGGCGCCATTGCGGTGCCGCCGAGCGCGACCGATCCCGGCAGCACCACCACATGCACAATGTGTCTTTGGGAGACCGACGACGCCATCGCAACGCCTCCGAGCGCACGATCCCCAGCATTACCACATGCACAATGTGTGTTTGGGGGTCGCAGACTTTGGGGGATGGTCCGCGGGCTTTGGTGATTTGGCGCCGTTCTCCGCAGACCATCCCCCAAAGTCTGCGGCACGCGCCCGACCGCGACCCACGCACCCGACCACGACCCGAGATCCGCGCCGCCCCAGCCATCACAACCCACACCACACACCCAATCGCCGCCACGCCCCCGCCCCGACCACAACCACGCCCCACGCCCACACGATTACAACCACCGCCACGACGACCCGAGACCAACGCTCACCCCGTCCGCCACAGTCTGCGCCACACGACCAATCACCCCGCGCCACACGCGCTGTTGCGATTATCCGAAACCGGATTATCATGGATAAGGATTATCCGAACTTTGACAAACCAGCACGCCGCGGCGGCCTCAAGGCACCGCGGCGTGCTGTGCGTCCAAGCCAGGTTCGGCGGCTTCATAACTGAACAGGAGAACGACGATGGACGACAACGCTTCGTTGCTGCTTGAGCGGTTCAACCGCTCTTGGAAGGAAATCGACCGCGTCTACCACGAGATCGCCCGCCGCAGCGGGCTGTCCGACTGCGCGTTCTGGATCCTGTACGCGCTGAAGGACGCACGCGCCCCCATGCTGCAGAACGATCTCTCGCAGGTATGGCTGTACAGCCGGCAGACCGTGTCATCCACGCTGCGCCAGCTCGAGGAACGCGGGCTGGTCGACGTGCGCTACGCCTCCGGCAGTCGGCGCGACAAGGAGATCGCGCTGACCGAGCAGGGCATGCGGTTCACCGACACCTACATCGAGCCGGCCATGGCCGCCGAGAAGCAGGCGCTGACCGCGCTCGGCCCGGACGACAGCGATACGCTGCCGCGGGTCATCAACCGCTACGCCGCCCTGCTCAACCAGGCGGTGGACGACCGCTGCGCCTCGCTGCCGCCCGCGGAACGGCACGCGTAGGCACCCACGACATCCGCGCAGAACGAGTCGAGAAAGACAAGAAAGGAGCGACATCCGCATGAGACTGCTGCTACGGTTCCTCAAACCCTACAAGGGCCTGCTGGCGGCGACGATCATCGCACTGCTGCTGGATGTGGCCGGCGCGCTGCTCATCCCCACGATCCTCGCGGAGATGATCAACGTCGGCGCCACGAACGGCGGCCTCGACCATATCATCACCTACGGCGGGGTCATGCTCGCCATCACCGTGCTGTCCGGCGCGGGCGCGCTGGCCGGCAGCTGGCTGTGCGCGAAGCTGTGCGCGAACGTGGGCCGCGACATCCGCGACGCGCTCTACGACGCCTCGCTGGGCTTCTCGGACGGCGACTTCAAGGAGTTCGGCACCGGCTCGATGATCACCCGCACGCTCAACGACGTCAACGTGATCCAGCAGACGCTGATGATGGGCCTGCAGATCCTGCTGCCCGTGCCGATCATGTTCGTGATGAGCGTGGCGCTGGCGTTCTCGATCGACGTGCAGATGGGCTGGCTGCTGCTGGGCATCGTCGTCGTGGTGTCGGCCCTCGCCGCGGTCATCGTGTGGAAGGCGGCCGGCATCTTCGAGAAGCTGCAGAGCTTCATCGACCGCATGAACGTGGTGCTGCGCGAGAACATCACCGGCGTGCGCGTCATCCGCGCCTTCGGCCGCGACCGCCACGAGATCGGGCGTCTCGACAAGTCGTTCTCCGACTACGCGAACAACGCGATCCGCGTCAACTACCTGTTCGCAGGACTCGACAGCTTCACGTTCTTCCTGATGAACATCGCCATCGTGCTCGTCATCTGGATGGGCGGCGACCGCGTCGGCGTGCACGCGATGCAGATCGGCGACATCACCGCGCTCATCGAGTACGCGATGATGGTGCTCTTCTACATCATGATGGCCCAGTTCGTCGCGCTGATGGTGCCGCGCGCCATGATCTGCATCGGCCGCGTGCGCGCCGTCGTCGAGAAGACGCCGAGCATCCGCGACGGCCGGCCGACCGAGGCCTCGACCCGCGAGGCGACGCGGGCGTGGGTCGGCCAGACCGACGACGGCCGCGAGATCGCGCCGCAGCCCGACGCCGCGACCGGCGCCGCGATGACGCTGGAGGAGATGGCCCGGGCCCGCGCCGCCGACGACCCGAACCCGAAGGTCGCCTGCTTCAACCACCTCTCGTTCCGCTTCCCGGACGCCGAGGAGGACACGCTGCACGACCTGACGTTCTCGTGCCGCCGCGGCCAGACCACGGCGATCATCGGCCCGACCGGCTCCGGCAAGTCGACCGTGGCGCGTCTGATGCTGCGCCTGCTCGACGCCACCGACGGCCGCGTGCTGCTGCACGGGCGGAACGTCAAGGACATGACCCAGCACGAGCTGCGCGAGCACATCGCCTACGTGCCGCAGAAGGCGTGGCTGTTCTCCGGCACCATCGCCGACAACCTGCGCTACGGCAACCCGGAGGCGACCGAGGAGGAGATGTGGCACGCGCTGGAGGTCGCGCAGTCCGGCTTCGTCAGGGAGCTGCCGCTCGGCCTGAACACCCGCGTGGCCCAGGGCGGCACGAACTTCTCGGGCGGACAGCGCCAGCGCCTGGCCATCGCCCGCGCGCTGACGAAGAAGGCCGACCTGTACATCTTCGACGACAGCTTCTCGGCGCTCGACTTCGCCACCGACGCGGCCCTGCGGCGCGCGCTGGCCATCGAGGTCAAGGACGCCGCGATGCTGATCATCGCGCAGCGCGTGAGCACGATCGTGCACGCCGACCAGATCATCGTGCTGGAGGACGGTCACCTGCGCGGCCGCGGCACGCACGAGGAGCTCATGCGCACCTGCCCGACCTACCAGGACATCGCCCGCTCGCAGATGCGCGCCGAGGACCTCGCCGAGTTCGACGACGCGCGGCCTGCCGCCCTGTCCGGCGACCGGACCGCCGGACAGACCACCGACCAACCCACCGACCAGTCCGCCGGAAAGGAGGAGACCCGATGAAGCAGACCACGGAACAGGACGAGACCCGCCCCGCCAACCCCGACGGCTCGGCCACCGACACCCCGAACGATCCGGTCGTCCAGTCGGACCTCGCCGCGGACGAGGAGGAGCTTGAGGTCCCGCGCGACCTCAAGGCGACGATCCGCCGTCTGTGGGACTCCGCGCGCGAGCAGCACTGGCGGCTGTACGTCGTCGCCGCGGCGCTGGTGTTCTACGTGATCCTGACGCTGGCCGGCCCGATCTACACCGCCTACCTGATCGACCTGCTGTGGGACAAGATCCAGGCGGCGTGGAACGGCGGCGAGCAGTTCGCGATCACCTGGACGGACGGCGGCATCCAGATCATGGGTCTGCTGCTGCTGTACACCGTGCAGTGGGCGTTCTACTCGACGCAGACCTTCGTGATGGCGAGCTTCGCCGAGCGTCTGAACCTCAAGCTGCGCAACCAGGTGGGCGTCAAGCTCACCAAACTGCCGCTGAAGTACTACGACGCCCACCAGCCCGGCCGCATCATCAGCCGCGTGACCAACGACCTCGACAAGACCAGCGAGGTGCTGCAGACCGGTCTGCTGCGCCTGCTGACGGCGGTCGGCAACGTCATCGGCGCGTTCGTCATGATGTTCGTGATCAACCCGTGGCTCACGCTGATCTTCCTGGTGTTCGCCGCCAGCACGACGTTCGTCACCAAGTTCGTGGCGCACAAGACGCTGGTGCTCGCCGCGGAACGGCAGCGCAGCGTCGGCATCCTGACCGGCCACGTCGAGGAGGCGTACTCCGGACGCACGATCATCCGCGCGTTCAACCAGGAGGACGCCAGCTCGCGGCGCATCCACGAGGCCGCGCAGGACCTGGCCGACGCCTCGCGCCGCGCCGACTTCATGACCAACGCGATCAACCCGGCGATCCGCCTGATCGTGCGCATCTCGCAGGTCATCATCGCGGTGCTCGGCGGCTTCTTCATGCTGACCGGCTCGCTGACGATCGGCACGTTCCAGGCCTTCTTCCAGTACATCAACCAGGCCTCGGAGCCGCTGACCGAGATGTCGTTCATGATCAACAGCCTGCAGTCGGCGCTGGCGTCGGTCGAGCGCGTCTTCGACATCCTGGACGAGGAGGAGATCGAGCCCGAGCCGGCCGAGCCCGAGCACGTCGACGAGCCGATCCACGGCCGCGTGGACTTCGAGCACGTCAGGTTCGGCTACGACCCCGACCGCCTGCTGATGAAGGACGTGTCGTTCACCGCCGAGTCCGGCCACCGCACGGCCATCGTCGGCGCGACCGGCGCCGGCAAGACGACGCTGATCAACCTGCTGATGCGCTTCTACGAGATCGACGGCGGCCACATCCGCCTCGACGGCGTGGACACGCACCGGATGGACCGCGCGGACCTGCGCCGGCACTTCGGCATGGTGCTGCAGGACGCGTGGCTGTTCGACGGCACGATCGCCGAGAACATCGCCTACGGCCGCCCGGACGCGACCCGCGAGGAGATCGTCGCGGCCGCCAAGATGGCCCGCGTCGACTACTTCGTGCGCACGCTGCCCGACGGCTACGACACCCGCCTGTCGAACGACGCGGAGAACATCAGCCAGGGGCAGCGCCAGCTGCTGACCATCGCCCGCGTGATCCTGTGCGACCCGAAGATCCTGATCCTCGACGAGGCGACGTCCTCCGTGGACACGCACACCGAGAAGGAGATCGGCAAGGCGATGGACACGCTGATGCACGGCCGCACGAGCTTCGTGATCGCGCACCGCCTGTCCACGATCGTGGACGCGGACCTCATCCTGGTGATGGACCACGGCACGATCATCGAGCAGGGCACGCACAGCGAGCTGCTCGCCGCCGACGGCGCCTACGCCAAGCTGTACAACAGCCAGTTCGCGTAGCGCGATTCGGCCCGGCTCCATGCGAACGCGGCCCGGTTCCGGTTGGGGATCGGGCCGCGTTCGCGTATGGGACGAGACCGGTGGATCCGCAAGGCCCGAATCCATACACATTGTGCCCGCGCGCCGCACCGCCGACGCACGGCAATACAGCACGTCACGCACCGCATACCATACGCGCCGCACGCCGACGTGCGCCGCCGGAGCACCACGGCAATGCGCCATCGCCGCACCACTCATGCCGCCAGCCCCAATGCACCGTCACCGGCACGCACCGGCAACCAACGCTCAGGTGCGCGCTCAACGTCGTCGACAACGCACCGCCGCCGCACGGCGGCAACGCGCCGGAACACGTGGCATCCGGCCGAACATCGGGCGCGGCGGGTACTATCGCACCGTGAACCGGAAAACGCGGCCGGAACCGGGCCGCGCACGCACGACGGCGGCATCCGCCACCAAGGGGCACGACATGGACATGCAGGGCGATCACATGCAGGGCGAGGACGCACAGGGCGCCATCAGGGAATCGACCGCGAACGCGACGTGGAGCCGCATGCTCGCCGGCAACCGGCGCTTCGCCGAGGGCAACGCCGAGCATCCCTGGCAGGACCGGGAGACGCGCGAGTCGCTGCTGGAACGGCAGACGCCGGACGCGGCCGTGCTCGCCTGCGCGGATTCCCGCGTGCCGCCGGAGATCGTCTTCGACGCCGGGCTGGGCGACCTGTTCACGATCCGCAACGCCGGCGAGATGGTCGACGACGCGACGCTGGCGTCGCTGGAATACGCGGTGGACAAGCTGCACGTCAGCCTGATCGTCGTGCTCGGGCACGAGGGCTGCGGCGCGATCAGCATGGCGATCGACGCGCTGGACGAGCTGATGGGCCGCGCCGGCAAGGCGACCGAGGAGTCGGTGTCCGCGGCCGACGGCATGGAGGACCTCGCCGAACGCATCCTGCAGGCGGATTCGATCATCCTGCGGCAGGCCGGGTTCTCGGTGTGGCAGGCCCGCGAGGCGGAGCTGGAGAACCCTGACGACTACGAGCGCGTGCACATCGCGCACACCATCGAGGAGCTGGTCACCCGTTCGCACATTGTGCAGGACGCGCTGGCGAACGACCGGCTGATGATCGTCGGCGCCCGCTACCAGCTGGAATCCGGCAAGGTCGAGGTGCTCAGCTTCTGAAGGTCGAGGCGCCCGGCTTTCAGGCGTCTCACCACCTTCATAGGTACCACTGCCTTCATAGGCGCCACCACCTTCATAGGCGCCACTGCCTTCGTAGACGCCCTACTGTCTTCATAGGTGCCTCACTGTCTTCATCCTTGGCGTTGCGTCCCACAACGCCCCGGGCATCGCACCGCGCCATGCTGCGTGGCCGCCTGCATGCCGTAGAGTATTCGCTCAATACCCCGGGCATCGCACCGCGCATAGTGCGTGGCCGCCATAAGCCGCCTCGGACCATACCGTACCGTGGTACGCAACCGCCACGAGCCGCCCTAGACCGCACAGTACCGTACCGTGGTACGGTACGGAATCACGAGCCTTGGAAATCCGCCATTCCTGATCGGCTTCCGTACCACGGTACGGTACGGAACACCGCAAAAGACGCTTACGGGGCACGGTACCGTACCCCCGACGCATTCACACACCGCACACCCGACACATCATCACACCCATCTCACCCCCGCGCTCAGCACGCCGACGCACCAACACACCCGCACACCCAACACTCAAGATCCAGCACGCCAACACCCGCACCTCACAAACACAAACAAGGTCACACACCCACCCAAAGCACAACCACAAACCATTGCATATAACGCTGCTGGACCCTCGGTCCGGCGCCACTGGCGTCGGTTTTGGTTGGTAAACAACGGTGCGACTGCGTTTTACCCGACGCTGGGCGATGCCCAGTGTCGGTTCGGTAGCACAGGTGCCGCCGCGAGTGCTACCGAACCGACGCCGGAACGGAAGACGGCTTTGGCGCGCACGACACGTCCGCATGAGACCGCATTCCGACCCCTGGTCCCGAAAACCATGATGCTCCATGGCCTCCCACACCCAACCGCACACACGAAAACCGGAAGAGCTCCATTACGCCCATCCAAAATAGACAAGGCCATGCGCCCCCACAAACACGAAGGGCCGTGCGCCCCGGCATCCCGGAGCGCACGGCCTTGTCGCCCAACCCGCAGGTCAGACGCCGAGCAGGTCGAGCATCTGCGCGACGTTCTTCTTGCCGAATTCCACGGACTGC
Source organism: Bifidobacterium phasiani (assembly GCF_019331775.1). GTDB lineage: Bacteria > Actinomycetota > Actinomycetes > Actinomycetales > Bifidobacteriaceae > Bifidobacterium > Bifidobacterium phasiani. Next base: position 134,082 of record NZ_JAHBBD010000003.1, on the reverse strand, counting down.
GACCCGTCGGCCCGCGTGATGACGATGCACGGCACGCTCATCACGTTGAACCGGTCCTTCAGCGCCGGGAAGTGCGCCACGTCATAGGCCTCGGCACGCACGTTCGGGTTCGCCGCCGCGATGCGCTGCGCGGCGAGCACCGTGTCCGGGCACATTGTGCAGGTCAGCGAGACCAGCAGCATCACGTCCACCGGCTCCGCGATCGACGCGATGCGCGCGGCGGCGTCGGCGTCCACGGCCTGCCCCGGACCGGCGGCGTTGTACAGCCCCAGCACGAAGGAGTTGAACTCGTGGCCGGTCGGCACGCCGTGGAAGGCCAGCCCGGTCGGCGTGACCGTCCCGTCGTCGCCGACCGTGCACATCCGCACGCACGGGCGCAGGGCCGGCATCGAGCCGGCATCGACCCCGCCGGGCACCACGCCGTCACGCGCGGCACCGGACGCGCCGGCGTCGCCCGCGACGGTCTGCATCGTCAGCCGTCCGCCGCTGAGCGCGCACAGCTCGCCGATGAACCCTTCGAGCTGCCCCGACAGCGCCGAATCGTCCGTCTCCACCCGCAGCACCAGCGGGCGCGCCATCCGGCCGAAGACCACATCGAGCTGCTTGCGGACCGCGTCGCCGAAGAACCCGGACGACTTCGCCCCGCCCGCCGACGCGCCGCGGGCCGCGGCCGGGGCGGGGGAGGTGCCGGACTTCGCGGCATCGGCGGCCGCTCGGCGCTCCTCCTGCTGGTACGCCGTCTCGGTGGGGCGCGGCGGCGTCAGACCGGTCCGCTCGCTCATCTGCGAGGCGTACCGCTCCAGCTCGACCGCGGCGATCGCGCCGTCGGCCGTCGCCGTGACCACCTGGCGCAGGTTCTTGACGCGCAGGTCGCCCGCCGCGTACACGCCGGGCACCGAGGTCTCCAAGTAGCCGTGCGTGACCACGTAGCCCTGGTCGTCGAGCTCGACGACGCCGCGCACCAGGTCGGTGGCGGGCACGTAGCCGGCGAACACGAACACGCCGAAGGTGCCGCCGTCCGCCGGACGCCAGGTCTCGACCGCGCCGGACGACGCATCGCGGATGGTCGCCTCGGTCAGCCCGCCCTGCCCGGCGGCGACGCCGTCGAGCACGGTGTGGTACCGCACCTCGATCTTCGGGTTGCCCTTCGCCTCGGCCGCCACGGCCGCGTCGCAGGTGAAGTCGTCCTCGCGCACCAGGATCGTCACCTTGCTGGCGTACTTGGTGAGGAACACGGACTCCTCGGCGGCCGCGAACCCGCCGCCGACGACCAGCACCTCGCGCCCGGTGAAGAACTCGCCGTCGCAGGTGGCGCAGTAGGCCACGCCGCGGCCCGCGTACTCGTCCTCGCCGGCGAAGCCCAGCCTGCGAGGGCTCGCGCCGGTCGCCAGCAGCACGCCGAAGGCGCGCAGGTCGCCGCGCGAGGTATGCACGGTCTTCACGTCGCCGTCCACGTCGAGGCCGGTGACCTCGGCGCTGAGGAATTCGGCGCCGAAGTCCTGCGCCTGCCGGCGCATCGTGGCGGTCAGCGCCTTGCCGCTGGTCGTGCCGACGCCCGGATAGTTCACCACCTCGTCGGTGATCGTGATCTGGCCGCCGAAGTCGGCCTTCTCCACGATCAGCACGCGGTAGCGCGCGCGGGCCAGGTACAGCCCCGCGGTCAGGCCGGCCGGGCCGCCGCCGATGACGACGACGTCATACAGATCCTTGTCCTGGGTCATATCGTCCCGATCCGACCCCGATCAGAGCTGGCCGACCAGGTCGAGGGTCGGCTCGATCGTGTCGTCGCCGGGCTCCCACTTGGCCGGGCACACCTGGTCGCCGTGCTCGTAGACGAACTGCGAGGCCTGGACGCGGCGCAGCAGCTCGTCGGCGTTGCGGCCGACGTTCGAGGAGATCACCTCGTAGGCCACGACCTTGCCCTCGGGGTTGACGATGAAGTCGCCGCGCTCGGCCTGGCCCAGCTCCTCGTTGTAGGTGTCGAGGTCGCGGGCGAGGGCGCCGGTCGGATCGGCGAGCATCGGGTACTGGATCTTCGCGATCTTCTCGTTCGCGTCGTGCCACGCCTTGTGCACGAAGTGCGTGTCGCAGGACACCGAGTAGATCTCGCAGCCGATGGCCTTGAAGTCCTCGTACTTCGCGGACAGGTCCTCCAGCTCGGTCGGACACACGAACGTGAAGTCGGCGGGGTAGAAGAAGAACACCGACCAGTGGCCGAGCACGTCGGCCTTGGTCACCTCGTGGAACGCGTCGTTCTGGTACGCGTTCACGGTGAAATCAGCGAGCTCATGCTGCAGAAGGGTCATGATCATTCCTTTCGACGGGGCGCTTCGCCTCCTCGCGGCCGCCGGCGGCGCCGGTCTGCCGGCCGCGTCCTGCGCCTCTTGGCTCCCATCCTATCCGCGGCCCCGTGGCGCGACCACCACCGACCCCCGTGTTCCGCTGTGAGCTTGCCCACACGCCCACGGCCGGCGCGGCGTTCCGCCCGCCCAAATGCCCACGGCCGAAGGCCCGCCGGCTGCGCAGACGCGGGCGCGGACCCACCCGTGCGATCGCGGCCGAGGCCGGGCACACGCCCACCCGCCGGCGCTCCCGCCGCGCCCGCGCGACGGCGACGGCAGCGCACCGGTACGAGGCAAACCGACCATTCGAAACGACGCCCGGCGGGACGACGCAACCCGCGCCTGGCCGCTACGCGCGGTACGTCCAGCGCCCACCGAGCATCGTCGCGACGACGTGGCCCGGCATCGCGCGCATCGCCTCCGGCGTGGCGGCCGCATACGGGTCGGCGTCCAACAGCACCAGGTCGGCGTGGTCGCCGGCGCGCAGGCGGTCCCGGCCAATGTTCGTCGACGCGCGCAACGCCGTGCGCGCGTCGATGCACTGCTCCGGCTGGAACGGCTCGCGCGCGGAGCTTTCGGTGCCGAACACCGCCGCCGAGATCGCCATCCACGGGTCGAGCGGCGCGACCGGGGCGTCCGAGCCCAGCCGCAGCGTCGCGCCCGCGTCGAGCAGCGAGCGGAACGCGTATGGGATGCCCGCCGGTTCGGCCCAGAACCTGCCGATCACGTCGCGGTCGTCCACCGCATGCTGCGGCTGCACGCTGGCGACCAGCCCCAGTTCGGCGAAGCGCGGCAGGTCGGCGGGCTTGAGCATCTGCGCGTGCTCGATCGAGCCGCGGGCGCGGGTGATCGCCGCCTTGTCCAGCACGATCGTGTTCGCCTCGTCGCCGATGGCGTGGCAGGCGATCGTGAAGCCGTGCTCGGTGGCAAGCCGCATGTAGTCCTCGATCTGTTCGGGCGTGTAGCTCAGCACGCCGCACGTCGGCGGCGTGACGCCGGAGTACGGCGTCGAGCAGTACGCCGAGCGCGTGTTCAGCGAGCCGTCGGCGATCATCTTCATCGCGCCGACGTGCCCGAGCCCGCGGCTGCCGGGCAGCTCGTCGCCCGTGTGCCAGCCGTCGTCGATGGCGGCCTGCAGGCGCTCCGGGTACACGCCCGCCTCCACGCGCAGCCCGTCGACGCCGTCGGCGAATCGGCCGATCCAGGAGGCGATGTTGTCGGCCATCTCGTAGTCGCGGATGCCCACCACGCCCTTGCGCGCCGCGTCCGCCTCGGCCTCGCGCACCAGGCGCGCGGTCTCCTCGGCGGCGCCGGGCGCCTTGTCGAACTCCACGTAGGCGTCGAACCATGCGAGCTCGCCCAGCAGGCCGCTGCCGTCCACGCTCACGCCGAGCCGGCGCGCGGCGGCCGAGTTGATCCACCCGCAGTGCATGTCGGCGCTCGACAGCGCGACCGGCTGGTCGCCGCTCACCGCGTCGATGGCGGCGAGCGTCGGCTGCGCGTCGTCCGCCCACAGCGAGTGGCGGAACCGCATGCCGACGACGAACGCATCCGGGTTCAGGGTGCCGGCGGCGCGGCGCTCGTCGAGGTGGCGGCGCAGCATCGCCATCGCCTCGTCGGCGCTGCGCGCGTCGATCAGGTCGAGGCGGCCCAGCGTCTTGGCCCACTGGGTGAAGTGCGTGTGCCAGTCCCACAGGCCGGGGATGACCCAACGGCCCTCCGCGTCGACGACCTGCCCCGGATCCGCGCCGGGCGCGGCGGCGCCGGCCGGCTCCACCGCCGCGACCATGCCGTCGGCGATGTCGATGTCGACCAGACCGTCCCCGCCGCGCCGCGGATCCCCGCCGTCCGTCCCGACCAGCCGCGCGTTCGCGATGCGCATCGTCTCGACCATCCGTCCTCCTTGTCGAATCCGGTTCCCCGCCGGACCCATGCGTCGCGCGCACGCCGCGCACCATGCGGCGGAGCGGCGCGGCGGCCCCGCGCAGCGGTCCCGTGCGGCGGCCCAAGGCCCGGAATCGCCATCCATCGTAGTCGGTCGCGGTTCAGTAGGCACTTCGGCGGCCGCGTAGGCACATGCCCGGCGAAAGCCGGAACGGCAAACCGCGGAATCACGGCCTTCCCGGCGCAACGACCCCGGCGACGGGTGCCTACTGAAGGGGAGATGTGCCTACCGAAACGGCGGCGGCCGCCACCCGATGGCGCGCAACGGCCTACCGCGGGACGCCGCCTCGCCCGGGTCCCGACGACACGGCGCAGACCTGTCGTTGTCCTGGACATCCATGAGCCGATTGACCCGGGTCCCGACGACGCGGCGCAGACGTCCGGGCCGCAAGGCGGCCGGCGACGGGTGCCCGCCGAGGGGGAGGCGCCCGCCGAAGCGGTGCGCCCGCGCGGCGCACCGGGCGAATTGACGTGCCGTTGCCTTAGTGTGGTCCCTATGTCACTTGGCTTGAACATTCTGCTCATCTTTGTGTTCCTGCTTGTCGGCGCGGTGTTCGCCGGCACCGAGCTGGCGCTGGTCTCGCTGCGCAGCTCCCAGATCGAGCAGATGGAGCAAACCGACGCGCGAGGAGCCCGCGTTGCCAAAATCGCCCGCGACCCGAACACCTTCCTTTCCACCGTGCAGATCGGCGTGACGCTGTCCGGCTTCCTGTCCGCATCGTTCGGCGCCTCGTCGATCGCGCCGTTCATCGTGCCCGTCGTCGAGGGATGGGGGGTGCCCCCCGCGGTGGCCAACCCGCTGGTCACCGTCGTGCTGACGCTGGTCATCTCCTACTGCTCGATCGTCATCTCCGAGATGGTGCCCAAGCGCATCGCGATGCAGAAGTCCGAGCAGATCGCGCGCGCCGTCGTGCCCGCCATCGACACGTTCGCCAAGGTGTGCAAGCCGATCATCTGGCTGATCGGCAAGAACACCAACGGCATCGTGCGGCTGCTGGGCTTCGACCCGAACGAGACCGAAAGCGAGGTCTCCGACGAGGAGCTGCGCGTGCTCGTCAACACGAACACGAACCTCAGCAAGGACGAGCGCATGATCCTCGACGACGTGTTCGACGCCTCCGAGACGATCGTGGCCGAGGTCATGCGGCCGCGCGCCGACGTCGTGTTCCTGGACGGCGACCAGCCGATCGAGGAGGCCGCCGCGTACGTGCGCGAGATGCCGTATTCGCGCTACCCGGTCACTGGCAAGGACTTCGACGACGTGCTCGGCTTCGTGCACGTGCGCGACCTGCTCGACGTGCGCGACCCGAACGCCAAGGTCGTGGCCGACGTGACCCGCGAGGGCATCTCGCTGCCCGGCACCTCGCGGCTGCTGCCGAGCCTGGAGCTGCTGCGCAAGCGCGGCATCCACCTGGCCGTCGTCATCGACGAGTACGGCGGCACCGACGGCATCGTCACGCTGGAGGACATGACCGAGGAGCTGGTGGGCGACATCCGCGACGAGTACGACCTGCCCGAGGAGAAGGGCGGCGAACGCACCGACCGCACCGTGTTCGTGGACGGCGTGGCCACCATCGAGGGCGGCACCACGCTGGAGGACTTCGAGGACCTGACCGGCATCGAGCTGGACGACGGGCCGTACGAGACGGTAGCCGGGTACTTCCTGGCGCAGACCGGCAGGATGGGCGCCGAGGGCGACGTGCTGCACTCCGACGACGGCTACGACATGGTCGTGACCAAGGTGGACGGCCGCCGCATCGAGACGATCGAGGTGCGCCGGCGGACACAGGACGGCGACGGCGCGGCCGACGGCCGGAACGGGGGCGAGTCCGCAGCGGCGTGACGCGCGTGATGCATATCACCCCCGTCACCCACCTGTCGCCCGGGGAACGAACGTAGACTGGAGATACCCCCAACCCTTCTAGGAAAGGCAGGATATCATGACACTCGCATTCGTGGTCCCCGGACTCGACGAAGCCGCTTCTGAGAAGGCCATCGCAATCTTGCAGAACCGCCTCAGCCAGGAGCAGGAGGCGGCGCTCGTGCTCAAGCACGCGCATTGGAACGTGACCGGACCGAACTTCATCGCCGTGCACGAGATGCTCGACCCGCAGGTCGAGGTCGTGCTCGCGCAGGCCGACGAGACGGCCGAGCGCATCGCCACTCTGGGCGGCACCCCCGACGGGCGCGCGGACGCCATCGCCCGCAACCGCACGTGGAAGCCGTTCGACGTGGAGGGCCGCCGGTCGACCGAGGAATACCTCAAGGCGCTGATCGAGTACTACGACGCGTTCATCGCCGACGACCGCAAGGCCGTCGCCGAGCTTGACGAGCTCGACTTCGTCAGTTCCAACATCATCCAGGACCACGTGCAGGAGCTGGAGAAGTTCCAGTGGTTCATGCGCAGCCATCTGGCGTGACGCATCGTCGGGCCGGCGCAGGGATGCGACGCGCCGACGCGACGTTTCCGACGGGCGGTGCCGTTGTTCGCCGGCGCCGCCCGTCCGCGTTTCCAAGGCCGCCCCGAAGCCGCCCGCCCTACACCGCCGCGCGGCGGTTCAGCTCGCGGCGCAGCTGCCGCCACTGCGGCAGGTAGCGCGACATGCGGCGTTGGAACTCCACGCCGTGCCCGCTCGCCCACAGATGCGTCATCTCGTGGACGAGCACGTACTCCAGGAACCGCGGCTCCATCAGCCCCAGTTGCAGATTCAGCCGGATGCGGCCGGTGCGCGGGGTGCATGAGCCCCAGCGCGTGGTCATCGTGCGCAGCGTGATGTGCGTCGGCGTGCGGCCGATGATCGGCCCCCAATGCGCCAGCAGCGCGGGCAGCTGCGCGTTGATGGCGTCGGCCGCGGCACGGCGGCGCTCGGGCGTCCAGACCTCCGCCGAAGGGTCGCCGGGGCCAGAGGCCGTCGTCCCGCGCGCCTCGGCGATCCGCCGGCGCTGGCGGACGACCCAGTCGCGGCGCTGGCGGACGAACGCCTCGATCTGCGCGTCGGCGATGCGCGTCGGCGCGGAGACGACGACGTCGCCGGACGGCGGCGTGACGCGCAGGTACATGTTCTTGATCGGCTTGCGGGCCACCCGGACGGCCAGGCCGTCGACGTCGATGACGTGCACGGCGGAGGCGGCGCGGGGGGGTGCGGCCTCGGAGACGCGGGGGCGCGGCTCGACGGCGCGGTCGGGATTACGGTCGGAATCACGGAACGACGGCATGACGCCATTCTCGCGCCGGCACTGGATGAGCGAAGCGGCAATCCGCGACACGCGCGACACGCTGACTGGACATATTCCAACTTCACGCTAAACTAGTCGATTGTGTGATTTTCCAATCGCATGGAACGGGCCCGTAGCTCAGCCGGTTAGAGCGCATCCCTGATAAGGATGAGGTCGGAGGTTCAAGTCCTCCCGGGCCCACGCGGAAAACTAAGGCGGCTTTCGAGGCCGCTTTATTTTTACCGTGACGGGGCATTAGCGCAGCTGGTAGCGCATCTGCTTTGCAAGCAGAGGGTCACCGGTTCGAGTCCGGTATGCTCCACCCAGGCAGAATCCCTCGGAACCATGAGATTCCGAGGGATTTTCCGTATCACTCCATCACTCCCCGTCGGACCGGCCGGCGGCCGGGGCCCGGACCCGGTCGCGGCGGCGGCGCCACATGAACCACATGCACCATATGACCGCCAGCGGCAGCAGCACGTAGTTCCCCAGCGAGAACGCCGTCTCCCGCACGATGATGCTCTCGCCGAGCTCGTTGTACACGATCATCTCGCCGCCCGCCACCTTGCCCGCCAAGACGAACACGTCACACGCCAGGAAGACCGCCATCGCGACCTCCAGCGCGACGAACACCCACAGCCGGTCCCGATACAGGAAGACGACCATCCCGATGGGGAACATCAGCACCGCCAGGGCGAACCATCGCAGGTTCCAGGCGGCGCTCACCGGGTACAGCAGGTAGTAGCCGGCCACCATCGCCATCATGAACGCGAAGCACCGGCCGCCGGCGTGCAGCATGCCCGGCGCGTAGGTCGCGATCACGACGGTGATCACCGCCCAGCTCCCCAGGTCGGTCGACATATACGACATGACGTTCTGCCCCCACTGCCCCGGCAGATGGGGCAGCAGCTGCATGCCGACGCCGACCGCGCCGCCGGCCGCCGCCAACATCACGTAACGCCACGCCTGTCTGCCCATCGTCGCCCCCGTTCCGATCCGCGTCGATCCAATCCGGTGGTCTCATGATACGGCATCGCGCCCCGCCGCGGCGAGCCCATCGGGCCGCCGTCGCGGGGCGCGGGGCAGGCGGATGTCAGAAGTCCCAGTCGTCGTCATCGGTCTCGACGGCCTTGCCCATCACGTAGGAGCTGCCGGAACCGGAGAAGAAGTCGTGGTTCTCGTCGGCGTTGGGGGAGAGCGCCGCGAGGATCGACGGGTTGACGTCGCAGATCTCGGCGGGGAACAGCGCCGGGTAGCCGAGGTTCATCAGCGCCTTGTTGCCGTTGTAGCGCAGGAACTTCTCGACGTCCTCGGTCAGCCCGACCGCGTCGTACAGCGAGCGGGTGTACTCCACCTCGTTGTCGTACAGCTCGTTGAGCAGGTCGTAGGTGTAGTCCTCCATCGCCTCGCGCTCGGCCTGCGACACCGCCTCGAGGCCGCGCTGGTACTTGTAGCCGATGTAGTAGCCGTGCACGGCCTCGTCGCGGATGATCAGGCGGATCACGTCGGCCGTGTTCGTCAGCTTCGCGTGCGCGGAGAAGTACATCGGCAGGTAGAACCCGGAGTAGAACAGGAACGACTCGAGCAGCGTCGAGGCGACCTTGCGCTTGAGCGGGTTGTCGCCCTCGTAGTAGTCGAGCACGATCTGCGCCTTGCGCTGCAGGTGCTCGTTCTCCTCGCTCCACGCGAAGGCCGCGTCGATCTCGGCGGTCGAGCACAGCGTCGAGAAGATCGACGAGTACGACTTGGCGTGCACGGACTCCATGAACGCGATGTTCGTGTACACGGCCTCCTCGTGCGGGGTCAGCGCGTCCGGGATCAGCGAGACCGCGCCGACGGTGCCCTGGATGGTGTCGAGCAGCGTCAGGCCGGTGAACACGCGCATCGTCAGCGTGTGCTCGGCCTCGCTCATGCGCTGCCAGACCGGCAGGTCGTTGGAGACGGGGACCTTCTCCGGCAGCCAGAAGTTGCCGGTGAGGCGGTCCCACACCTCAAGGTCCTTCTCGTCCTCCAGGCGGTTCCAGTTGATCGCGGTGACGCGGTCGATGAGCTTGAGCGGCTGGCGGGGAATGGAGATCGGGGCCATGCGGGGTTCCTTTCGTGGTGGTCGGTGTTCGTGATGGTTGGCGTTCCTGTGGCGGCGGCGCGGTTGCGGGCCACGCCCCGCGCCGCCCGCGTCACAGCATGCAGCTGACGCAGCCCTGCACCTCGGTGCCCTCCAGCGCCTGCTGGCGTATGCGGATGTAGTACAGCGTCTTGATGCCCTTGCGCCAGGCGTAGATCTGCGCCTGGTTGATGTCGCGCGTGGTGGCGGTGTCGGGGAAGAACAGCGTCAGGCTCAGCCCCTGGTCCACGTGCCGGGTCGCCTCGGCGTAGGTGTCGACGATCTTGCGCCACCCGATCTCGTAGGCGTCCTCGTAGTACTCGAGGTTGTCGTTGGTCATGTAGGCGGCCGGGTAGTACACGCGCCCGATCCTGCCCTCCTTGCGGATCTCGATCTTCGAGGCGATCGGGTGGATCGAGCTGGTGGAGTGGTTGATGTAGCTGATCGAGCCGGTGGGCGGCACGGCCTGCAGGTTCTGGTTGTAGATGCCGTCGCGCAGGATGGCGTCGCGCAGCCGGGCCCAGTCGTCCGCGGTGGGGATGCGCACGCCGTGCTCGGCGAACAGGCGGCGCACGCGTTCGGTGCGCGGCTCCAGCGAGCGGCTGCCGTCGGTGTACTTGTCGAAGTAGTTGCCCTGGCCGGCCGGCCTGGCGTACGCGGAGGCGGGGAAGCCGGCGAACGCGCGCCCGCGCTCCACGGCCAGCGCGTGCGAGGTGCGGTACGCGTGGTAGGCCACGGTCATGAAGTACATGTCCGTGAAGTCCAGGCCCTCCTCGCTGCCGTAGTGGATCCGCTCGCGCGCCAGGAAGCCGTGCAGGTTCATCTGCCCCAGCCCGATCGCGTGGCCCTCCTCGTTGGCGCGGCGCACCGACGGCACGCAGTCCATCGACGTGTGCTCGGAGACGGCGGTGAGCGCGCGGATCGCGGTCTCGACGCTCGCCGCGAGGTCGCCGTCCATCGTCGCGGCGATGTTGAGCGACCCCAGGTTGCAGGACACGTCGCGCCCGACGTGCCGGTAGCCCAGGTCCTCGTCGTAGGTGCTGGCCTCCTGCACCTGCAGGATCTCCGAGCACAGGTTCGACATCGTCACGCGCCCTTCGATCGGGTTGGCGCGGTTGACGGTGTCCTCGAACATGATGTACGGGTAGCCGGATTCGAACTGCAGCTCGGCGAGCGTCATGAAGAACTGCCGCGCGTCGATCGTGGTCTTGCGGATGCGGTCGTCGGCCAGCATGCGCTCGTACTCCTCGGTGACGCTGATGTCGCTGAACGGCCTGCCGTACACGCGCTCCACGTCGTAGGGGCTGAACAGCGCCATCGGCTCCTTGCGCTTGGCCAGCTCGAAGGTGATGTCGGGGATGACCACGCCCAGCGCCAGCGACTTGATGCGGATCTTCTCGTCGGCGTTCTCGCGCTTGGTGTCCAGGAACCGCATGATGTCGGGGTGGTGCGCGTTGAGGTACACCGCGCCGGCGCCCTGCCGCGCGCCGAGCTGGTTGGCGTAGGAGAACGAGTCCTCGAGCAGCTTCATGACGGGGATCACGCCGCTGGACTGGTGCTCGATGTGCTTGATCGGCGCGCCGGTCTCGCGCAGGTTGGTCAGCTGCAGCGCCACGCCGCCGCCGCGCTTGCTCAGCTGCAGGGCCGCGTTGATGCCGCGCGAGATCGACTCCATGTTGTCCTCGATGCGGATCAGGAAGCAGCTGACGGCCTCGCCGCGCTGCGCCTTGCCCAGGTTGAGGAACGTGGGCGTGGCGGGCTGGAAGCGCCCGGCGATGATCTCGTCGGCGATGCGCGTCGCCATCGCCTCGTCGCCGTCGGCCAGCTCGAGCGCCACGGCGGCGGCGCGCTGCGGGAAGTCCTCGAGGTAGCGCGTGCCGTCGAAGGTCTTGAGCGCGTACGACGAGTAGAACTTGAACGCGCCGAGGAACGTGCCGAACTCGAATCCGGAGGATTCGACGTGCGCGTAGAACGCGTCGAGGAACTCCGGGGTGTAGCGCGCGAACACCTCGCCGTCGTAGTAGCGGTTGCGGATCAGGTAGTCGAGCCGCTGCGCGGTGGACGGGAACGCGATGGTGTGCGCGGCCACATGGCCGTTCACGTACTCGCGTTCGGCGGCCTTGTCCTTGTCGAACTGGATCCGCCCGTCGGCGTCGTACAGGTTCAGCATGGCGTTGAGCGCGTGGTGGTCGTGCTCGCGGTCGTACGCCGGCGCGTCGTCGGCGGTGTTGTCGAGTCGCAGCGCGGTGCTGTCGTTGATGCCCATGTCACTTGCCTTTCGTGGTCGGGGATGCGTGGTCGGAAACGCGCGGTCGGATACGCGGTCGGGGATATGCAATCGGGGATGCGTCGTCGGCGACGTGGCGCCGGGAACGGGCCCCGTTGGGCGCACGCCGCCGCGGGCGTGCCGCCGGAGGCGCGTCATCGGGGGAGCGCGGCCAGGAACTCCGCGACGCCGCGGCGCACCGCGGCCTCGTCCTCCGGGGTGCCCATCAGCTCGAAGCGGTACAGGTACGGCACGCCGCATTTGGCGGCGATGATGTCGCCGGCCGCGCAGTACGCCTCGCCGAAGTTGGTGTTGCCGGCCGCGATGACGCCGCGGATCCACGCGCGGTTGGCCGGATCGTTCAGGAAGCGCTTGACCTGGACGGGCACGGCCTTGCGCGGGTCGCCGCCGCCGTAGGTCGGCACCATCAGGACGTAGGGCTCGCGCACGGCGAGGGCGGGCTCGTCGGCGCGCAGCGGGATGCGGTGCACGGCGACGCCCTCGTCCTCGAAGCGGCACCGGGCCACGAAGCGCGCGGTGTTCTCGGAGACGGACGAGAAGTAGACGAGCGCGCCGATGCCGTCCACGGAACGGCCCTCGCGGCCGTCGGCGGCCCGGTCCGCGGCGGTCGCAGCCCCGGCGCTCACGCCGTCGCCTCGGCCGGGACGCGTGCGCCGAGCTCGCGCAGCAGGTCCGGGCGGTAGCCGGTCCAGGCCTGGCCGTCGGCCACGACGACCGGCGCCTGGCGGTAGCCGGCCGCGTGCAGCATCGCCAGAGCCTCCGGGTCCGACGAGACGTCGATCTCGCGGTAGGCGACGCCCATGCGGTCGAGCTGGCGCTTGGTGGCGTTGCACTGCGGGCAGCGCGGGGTGCTGTAGACGGTCACGGTCATGGCGGTATCCTCGGTTCGTCACTGGAACTCATCGGTTGATGTGCTCCCTCACGATACCCCGAACGACGCGGGACGGCACCACTATCGCTAGTGATATACATCACAGCACAGCACTACATCTAGTGATTTCCGACTCATACCGCCCCATCCGCCGCGGTTCCGCGGTCCCCGTCGCGCACCCCCCGACCACCCGCCGCCGGCGGCGTCGCCGGCGTGGCGCATCCCGCGATCAGATTTCCGGAGCGGGGCGACCCGACGAACGACCGAGGACGGCGCGGCGAAGGCAACGGAGACGACGGCGACGATGACGGCGACAGCACCGGCCGACGACAGCGAAGGCAACGGCAGCGACCGCCGGCACCGACACCGGCACCGGCGGCAACGAAAAAAGACGGCCGAGGGCACGGCCGTCCTGATTGTTGAGGAGGGGATGCCGGGCGCGGACGCCCGACGGGCATGGGTTACCTCGCGGCGGCGCCGACCGCGACGAATAACGCGCCGTGGCGGCGGTGCGGCGTACCGAAGCGCACCACGACGTTGCCACGGCGCTGCCGCATCCCGGCTACGCGCCCAGCGCGGCGACCGGGATGACGAGCACGCCGTCGGGCCGCCGGTACGCGAAGTCGCCGATGCCGACGAGCACCGCCAGGAACTCGGGCCGCCGCGCCCGGGCGCGCGGGTTCCCGGTCAGCTTCGCGCGCAGGCGAAGCAGGTTCGCGGCGGCCTCGTCGACCTTGTCGTGGCTGGTCTTGATCTCGATGCCGGCCCAGCGCCCGTCCATCGTCTCGATGATGGCGTCGCACTCCAGGCCGGCGTCGTCGCGGTAGTAGCGCACCGGCACGTCGCCGGCGTCGGGCAGCGCGCGGGCATACACGAGCAGGTCGCGCATGCACAGGTTCTCGAAGACGAAGCCGAAGGTCTGCCAGTCCTCGACCAGCGCGCGGGGGTTCATGCCGAGCACCGCGGCCGCGATGGACGGATCGGCGAAGTACCGCCGCGACTTGGTCTGCAGGCGTTTCGGGGAGCGCATCGGAGGCACCCAACCGGGCACCTCGTCGATGACGAACATGCCGGTGAGCAGACCGACGTATTCGGACACGGTGCGCGCCGAAACGAATTCCTCCACGTCGCCCCCGCCGTCCGCTTCGGCGCCGTACATGTCCTGCATCAGCGTCCGGTAGGTCACGGACTGGCCGACGTTGCGGGCAAGCGACCGCAGCAGGCGCCTGGCCACGTCGGGGTTGCGCCCCCGCCCGGCGACGCCCTCGTCGAGGGTCAGCCGCATGTACTCGCGGATCAGGACCTGCGCGTCGGACACCGGCATCGACTGCGCCTCGGGCCACCCTCCGCGGCACACCATCTCGAGCAGCTCCATCGTCGGAACGTCGACCCTGACCGGCTCGAACCGTCCCTCGAACAGACCGGCCAGGCTGACCTCGCCGGACGAGCCGCCGCTTTCCGCAAGGCTCATCGGGTTCATGCGCACACGGCCGATGCGACCCGAACCGCTGTGCTGCGGACGTTCGTCGCCAAGCGGCGTGGACGAGCCGGTGAGCAGCCATTGCCCCTTGGCGCCGGGCTCGTCGTCCACACGGTGGCGCACCTCGTCCCAGATCGCGGGAACGAGTTGCCATTCGTCGACGACGTGCGGGCGCTCGCCCAGCAGCATCAGCGACGGATCGGCCCGCGCCGCGTCCCGGTTGTTGTCGCGGTCGACGTAGGTGATGCTGGCGGCGTGCTCGCGCGCCGACCATGTCTTGCCGCACCACTTGGTGCCGGCGATCTCCACGGCCCCGAAGATGCGCATGTACCGTTCGATCTGCCGGTCCACGATGCGCGGGCGATACCCCCGCGGCCTGACCGATGACGCCCGACGCTCCGGCATCGCCGCCTCCTTTCGCCGTCGTGTCCGTGCCGTCGGTCGCCAATCGCCAACGACAAAAATCCGACACTATCAACTACAATAATCCGAGGATTCAAACTACCAAAATCCGAATGTTCCAACGACAATAATCCGAATGGCTCGACCGCCGAAATCCGAATCCGCATCGGGCGCGGCGCGCCGGGTACGCGAACGCCGCGGAACCGGAATCGGTCCGCGGCGTTCGCGTATATCAATCGGGAGCGCGGAAGGCCCGGCGGCGCCGGGCGGGGCAGGAGCGGAAGCAGGGTGCGCGGGCCGCTACTCGACGTTGGCGTGGTTGGCGTTCGCGTCGGCGTCGGACACCTCGTCGCGGCGCGAGATCATCAGGCACAGCGCGTCCAGCGCGATGTGCACGCTCTGGTCGAACAGCGAGCTCAGCAGCTGGATCGAGCCGCCCGCCTCGCCCTTGACGCGCCCCGGCACCACGATCACGGCGTCGGCGGTCGCGGCCAACGGCGACTGCGGCTTGGAGGTGACGGCGATCACCTTCACGCCCAGCCCATGCGCCGCCTCGGCGTCCTCGACGGTGCGCCTGGTCGTGCCCGAGCCGGAGATGGCGACCAGCACGTCGCCCTCGTGCATCGACGGGCAGATGGTCTCGCCCATCATGTAGCTCGTGTAGCCGATGTGCATCATGCGCATCGCGAAGCCGCGCGCCTGAAATCCGGAGCGGCCCTCGCCGGTCGCGTACACGCGCGCGCCCCGGTCGATCACGCCCATCGCGCGGGTCAGATCGCCCTCGTCCATCCGGTCGACGACCCCGGCGATCTCGCCGAGGATCTGGTCGAGGATGCGCGGTTCGGTGGTTTCGGTCATGGTGTTCTCCTTCGTTGCTTCGTGTCGATATTCATTATCCGTAGGGGTGCGTGTGCGGCCGGGTGCCACCGCCCGACCCGTTGCGCGGCGCGGCGGCCGGGCGCGGGGCGGTCCGTCTCAGGTCAGCCCGACGCAGGCCGTCGCGGCTCAGCCCATCGCGGCCTTGCAGTCGCGCGCCGCGGCGGCGATGTCGTCGGCCTTGGTGATCGCCGAGCCCATGATGGCGATCTCGACGCCGGCCTCGCGCAGCCCGGCGAGCTGCCCGCGCGTGATGCCGCCGGCGACGGCGATCCGCCGGATCCGCGGGAAGCGTTCGCGGAACGCGCGCACCTGGCCCACCGGGGCGGCGGTCGCCCCGGAGTCGACCGAGGTGTGCAGGCAGTAGACGGCGTCGGGGAACCCGGCGATCCGCTCGATGCGCGCCTCGTCGCATTCCAGCAGGTCGATCATCATCACGCCGCCGTGCGCGGCGGCCGAGGCCGCGCACGCCTCCAGCGTGCCCAGCGACGACGAGCCCATCACGGTCAGGTACACGAACCCGCACGCGTAGCCGAGGTCGAACTCGTAGGCGCCCTCGTCGCAGGTCTTGATGTCGGCGAGCAGGGCCGGCCCCGGCCCGCCGGTCAGCCCGGCCAGGGCCCGCAGCCCGTACTCCTTGGTCAGAGACGTGCCGATCTCGACGATGTCGGCGGCGCCGGCGACCTGGCGGATGATCGCTTCGGCGCGCGGGATGTCCACGCGGTCGATGGCCACCTGCAGCTTCACAGCGAGACCTCCTTGCGCGGCGTTTCGGCGATGAACCGGCGCAGCTGTTCGGCGGTCGGCAGGTCCTCCGAATCGGAGACGCTGGTCACCTGGATCGCGCCGACGGCGTTCGCGCGCTCGAGCAGCCGCTTGTCGTCGAGACCCTCGAGCAGGCCGGTGATCACGCCGGAGGCGAAGCCGTCGCCGGCGCCGACGGTGTCGACCACGTCGACCACGAAGCTGGGCACGACCGTCTCGACGCGCGCGCCGTCCGCATCGCGCCGGAAGGCCGCGGAGCCGCTGTCGCCGAGCTTGATGACGACCTTGCCCACGCCCATGTCCAGGTAGTGGTCGGCGATGGCGCGCGGGTCGTCGAGGCCGGAGAACATCCGCCCCTCGGACAGTCCGGGCAGGAACACGTCGCACTTGGCGGCCAGGCGGTTGGTCGCGTCGATCATCGCCTGCCGGCTCGGCCACAGCGTGGGCCTCGGGTTCGGGTCGAAGGTCACGAGCACGCCGTGCGCCTTCGCCGCGTCGACCAGCGCGTCGACCGTCGCGTACGTCCCCTCGGTGAGCGCCGAGAAGATGCCGGTGACGTGCAGGATGCGCACGCCGTCGAAGTCCAGCCCGTCGACGATGTCCGGCGTGGTCCGCGAGGCCGCGGAGCCCGCGCGGAAGTAGATCACCTTGGGCGCGCCCTCGCCCGGCACCTTGAGCTGGAAGCCGGTCGCGGCGCCGGAGACGCGGCGGATCGCGGAGGTGTCGATGCCGGTCCGGTCCATGTAGTCGACGATGAGGTCGCCCTGCCAGTCGTCGCCCAGCTGGGTGACGTAGCTGATCGAATGGCCCTGGCGGTTCACGCCGATGGCGACGTTGAACTCGGCCCCGGCCATCTGCCGGGGCAGCGTGCGGGCCTCGAGGAAGGTCTCGGGCGAGTCGGCGATGAGGTTCACCATCGGCTCTCCGATGGTCATGACTTCTGACATGATGCGCTTCTTTCGGATATGTGGATGGTCGGTGACATGGCGCCCGTGCCGGGCGGCGCGGGCGAAGGAGGAGGGGAGCCGGGGCGGCGGGTCAGCCGACGGCGGCGCGGACGGCGGCGAGCTGCCCGGCCACGCGGTCCGCGGGGATCGGGAACTCCAGGAACACGGGCACGTCGCCGCCGAGCCGCGGCAGCATCGACCGCCAGTCGATGACGCCGTCCTCCAGCATCGTGGTGGCCAGCCGCGCGCGGTCGGCGGCGCCGTTGACGTTCTTGAGGTGGAACACCGTGATGTACGGCAGCAGCCGCTCGAACGCCTCGCCGGCGTCCTCGCCGCGCCAGAACCAGTTGCCCAGGTCGAAGGTGTAGCCGATCGACCCGCCGACCTCGCGGATGCGGGCGAGCGAGGCCGCGGTGCAGGCCAGCGTGCCGTTCTCGGGGGTCTGGTCGTTCTCGACGCTCAGCGTCAGCCCGCGTTCCGCGGCCGCGTCGTCGATCGCCGCGATGACGGCGGCCGACGCGTCCCTGACGTCGCCCTGGTTGAACTTGACGTTCCGCACGCCCATGCGGACCGCCTCGTCGAGGAAGGTCCCGAACCCGGGGTGCACGGCGCCGCCGACGACCAGCGGTTCGGGGACCGAGTAGAACAGGTCGAGGCCGTGCTCGCGGGCGGCTTCGGCGATGCGATCGTATTCGGCGTCGTCGGCGATGTACTCGCGCCGGACCTCGGCGAGGGTCACGCCGTGGCCGGCGATGGCCGGCAGCAGCGCGGACTGCGGGGTGCCGCCGTTGAGTTCGTCCATGCAGACGAGCAGATTGATGCCGATGGTGGTCATGATGGTTGCTCCTTGGCTGGTTGGTGGTGGGTGGTGCGGGGCGGTCAGAACAGCAGCAGCGAGGCCAGTCCCATGATCGGGAAGGTGCACAGCCAGTAGACCGGGACGCCGTTCTTGAGGAAGGTCTTGGGTTCGAGCCGGTTGTACTCGACGGCCCACATGTTCCACGACTGGGTGACGCAGCTGGAGATGCAGGTCATCGACGGGACGACGAGCATCGCGTACAGGAACCACACGTCGAAGATGCCCATGCCCATGAGGATGCCGATCACCGCGGAGCCCGCGCCGTACAGCTCCAGCGGACCGCGGAACAGGGCCAGCGGCGCGAGGATGCACACCGCGAGGCCGAGGATCAGCTCGCTGTTCGGCACGATCGAGGTCAGCGCCGGGCCGAAGTCGGCCATGACGGTGACGGCGGTCTGCTGGAAGAAGCGCAGCACGAGCAGCATGATGATCAGGCTGCCGATGTCGCCGATGGCGGTTTTGGCCGTGGAGTTGAGGATGGCGACGAAGCCCTTGTACGTCCGCATGTGGCCGGTGCCCAGGAAGGCGAGGATCGAGGCGAGGAACAGCGCGGGGACCGAATCCCACTGGAACAGGATGCTCAGCGCCACCGGCACGATCGGCAGCACGTAGGTCCAGATCGGCACGTCGGGGATCTCGGCGGCGCGGTCCTCGGTGCTGCCCACCTCGTACGGGGTGCCGTTCCTGATCGCCTTCGCGTTGATGAGGATGAAGATGATGACGGCCGCCATCTGGATGACCATCGCGGGGATGCCGAAGCTCAGGTAGTGCGTGCCCCATTCGACGACCTGGCCGTCGGGGGAGTCGTAGTTCTGGTAGAAGGCGGCGAACTGGGCGAACATGACGCTGTTGATCCACATCGCGGCGCCGATCGACAGCGTGAACACCGGGACGGACACGCGCTTGGGCACGCCCAGATGGCCCAGGATCGGGAACAGGATCACGCCGATGGCGATGGCGGAGCCGACGCCGTACGCGCTGGTGAAGATCAGGCAGGTGACGAGCGCCACCGCGATGGTGGCCAGGACCGGGCTTTTCTCGCCGATCTTGGCGGTGCGGTACGAGATCGAGGCGGCGATGCCGGTGTCGACGAGCACGCGACCGAACCAGGCGCCGCAGATGATCTGGATGATCGTCGAGCCGTAGGTCAGCGCCGGCTGGGCGAAGATGTCGTCGATCACGTCGAACGGCTCGCCCACGCCGAAGGGCACGCCGAGGAAGTAGATGAGCAGCCAGACGATGGTCAGGATGAAGAACCCGACCGTGAGATTGCCTCCGCGCATCGCGTACACCACGAAGCACACGAAGGATGCGATGAGCAGTATGCCCATGATCCAGATAATCACGTTCACTCCTCCCTGAGTGATGTCGGCGGTGGCGCCGACGATGCGATGTTGTCGATACGATGTGTGTACCGATTTCGTTTATCGGTTAACGTTAATCGGTAAACAACATGATAGACCCATTGTTGTGTACCGGTTAACTACGGCGTGTCGCGCTTGGCGCGCCGCCAATTCCCAGGCTTATCCGAACAGGCCCGCATCAAGCAGGCAGCAGCGCCCGCCCACCGTCCCATCGCACCGCCCATTACCTATCGCACCGCGCCCATCGCGCCGCCCATCGCCCCATCACGACCACCGCAACCATCACACCGCAACCATCGCCCCCCGAACATCCAATCATCCATATGCGCCACCCATCGCACAATGTGTATCACGCCACCGCATCACGCCGGCATATCGCGTGAATCAGCCATATACGCCCCACCCATATGCGCCGCGTCATCCCCACACGCACAATGTGTACGTCGATCCACTACGCCGCTGTGCCTTCAAGCCATTGCACCGTCGGCCATCGCACAATGTGCGCCACGCCATCAATCGCACCAGTGCACCACCTGCATGAGCCATATGCGCCACAACCATATGCATCGCGCCCCAATCCGCACGCGCCATATGCACAATGTGCGCCGCGTCACCTCACCCGCAAGTCGAGGCGAACCCCGACATCACGTCCCCGACATTACGAACCACGGCATGGCGAACCCGCGCGCCGGAATGCCCGCCATCACCCGCGCGTCGAGGCGAACACGCACAACCGCGCCGGCATCCGCGTCACCTCGTACGGCCCGTCGGCGCCGTCGTACGCGCGCGATATCAGCGCCGTCGCCGCCGCGCGCCCCATCGCCACCGGGTTCTGGTCCAGGCATGTGATGCCCTCGCCGCTGTAGCGCGCCCACCGCTCGTCGGCGAAGGCGCACAGGCCGACCACGCCGCGCGCCGATTCGGGCAGCGTCTCCAGCAGGTCGCGCATGGTCTCGTCGTTGTTCGCGAACAGGCACACCCGGCGGCCCGCGTACCGCCCCAGCACCCCCGGCAGCGTCGACGGCAGCGTCGCGGCGTCCTCGTACACCAGCACCTCGCCGTCGATCCGCCCGTCCCGCAGATACGACTCCACGCCCTCGATGCGCGCGGTTCGCGTGCTGACGCCCTCCGCGGGACCGGTCACGAACACCACCGCGCCATAGCCGCGCTCCAGCAGATGGTCGAGCATCATCGCCACCCCGGCGCGGTTGTCGGTGGACACGCAGTCGCAGTCGATCGGCTCGACGATGCGGTCCAGCAGCACCATCGGCCGGTGGTCGGCGGACGCGCAGTAGTCGGCCAGCCACGCGTCGTCGCCGCCCACCGTGTTCACGATCAGCCCGTCGACCTGCGCGTCGAGCAGCGACTCGATGTTCGTCCGCTCCAGCGCGACCTGGTTGTTCGAATCGCTGACCAGCAGCTGGACGTCGCGCGAGCGGCACACCTGCTGGATGCCCTTGAGCAGCAGCGAGCTGAACGGGTTGCCGATATCCGCGATCGTCACGCCGACCATATGGCTCACGGTCGCCTTCAGCCCCTGCGCCATCTTGTTCGGCCGGTAGCCGAGCTCGTCGATGACGGCCGCGATCCGCTCCCGCGTCTCCTCGGACATATAGCCGAACTCGCCGTGCAGATACCGCGAGATCGTGGTCTTCGACACCCCCACGGCCGCCGCGACGTCCCCCATGCTCGGCTGGCGATTCGTTCGTGTTCTGCTCATAGCTCCCATTGTCCCTCACGTTGCGGCCGACGGCCTTCGCGCCCGCGCGGGGCACTCCCGCATTATGAACGCACTCTTGAACGCCATAGGGCGCGCATCTAGAATGAAGCCGTCTTGAATATCACTATCGTAAGGGAGAACCATGCTCACAGATGAGTACGTGAAGCGCGTCTACGCCCAGGTCGAGCAGCGTGACGGCGACCAGCCCGAGTTCCTGCAGGCCGTGCGCGAGGTGCTCGAAAGCCTGCAGCCGGTCGTCGAGCGTCACCCGGAGTACGAGGCCAACGGCGTGCTGGAGCGCCTGGTCGAGCCGGAGCGCATCGTCAAGTTCCGCGTCGCCTGGACCGACGACGAGGGCAAGGTGCAGGTCAACCGCGGCTACCGCGTGCAGTTCAACTCCGCGATCGGCCCGTACAAGGGCGGCCTGCGCTTCGACCCGTCCGTGACCGAGTCCGTCATCAAGTTCCTCGGCTTCGAGCAGATTCTCAAGAACTCGCTGACCACGCTGCCGATGGGCGGCGGCAAGGGCGGCTCCGACTTCGACCCGCAGGGCAAGTCCGACGCCGAGGTCATGCGCTTCTGCCAGGCGTTCATGACCGAGCTGCAGCGCCACATCGGCCAGTTCACCGACGTCCCGGCCGGCGACATCAACGTCGGCGCCCGCGAGATCGGCTACCTGTACGGCCAGTACAAGCGCATCCGCAACGAGTACACCGGCGTGCTCACCGGCAAGGGCCTGGAGTACAGCGGCTCGCTGGCGCGCACCGAGGCCACCGGCTACGGCCTGTGCTACTACACCCAGGAGGCGCTGCGCGTGCTGCGCGACGACTCCTTCGCGGGCAAGACCGTCGTGGTCTCCGGCTCGGGCAACGTGGCCACCTACGCGATCGAGAAGGCCACCGAGATGGGCGCCAAGTGCGTGACGATCTCCGGCCGCGCCGGCTACGTCTACGATCCGAACGGCATCCGGCTGGACGTGCTCAAGGACATCAAGGCGCACCGCGGCAGCATCAAGGAGTACGTCGAGCGCGTCGAGGGCTCCGAGTTCCACGAGGGCGTCGACAACGTGTGGGCCGTGCCGTGCGACATCGCGCTGCCGTGCGCCCACCAGAACGAGATCGACGAGGAGGCCGCCAGGACCCTGGTGGCCAACGGCTGCACCGTGGTGTGCGAGGGCGCGAACATGCCGTCCACCCCGGAGGCCATCGAGGTCTACAAGGCCGGCAACGTCCTGTACGGCCCGGCCAAGGCCGCGAACGCCGGCGGCGTGGCCGTCTCCGGCCTGGAGATGAGCCAGAACTCGTACCGCCTGTCGTGGACCTTCGAGGAGACCGACGCGAAGCTGCAGTCCATCATGAAGGAGATCGTGGCCAACTCGCTCGCCGCCGCCAAGGAGTACGGCATGGAGGGCGATCTGATGGCCGGCGCGAACATCGCGGGCTTCGTCAAGGTCGCCGACGCGATGGTCGCCCAGGGCGTCTGCTGACGCCCGGCGGCACCGCCGACAGTCATTCCATCCGCAAAGGGGTGGGCGACGCTGTTGCGCCGCTCGCCCCTTTGCCGTTGAGCTGCCGTCGAGTTGCCGTCGATTCCGCCGACGCCGGTCCATCAACCCACCAGCCCATCAACCCATCAACCCACTGACCCATTAACCCGCCAACCCGCCAACCCACTGACCCGTCAACCCCGCGTCGCCGCATCAACTGCCAGTCCACCAACCCGCCGCTCCCGCGTCGCCCTATCAATCCACCGGTCCTCCTATCACTCACGTCGCCATCAACCCGCCAGATCGTTCCCGTCACTCTACCGTTCACATCATTCCGCCATTCACATCATTCCGCCGTTCACGTCACGTCACCGGCCCATACTCGTCACTCCACCGCCCGCACCATTCCCGACCTTCATTCCCGGCTTCATCGCACCGCCGTCACGCCGTCCCGTCAATCCACCGGCCCGCCGGTCCCACCGTCGCCCAGCCGACTCCCAGTAATCCCGCAGAGGCACCGTCATATGCCAATCTGCACCGATCCGACAGGGCCATTCGGCTCTTTTACTGAGGATATTTGTTTTATCTGTAGCGGATTTGAGGCCCTGCAACCATCCAACTGCATTACGTGAGGCGCCCTCACGCGTCCACCCGGAGTACGATCCGCGACATACCGCCACTCATACCCGGCGTCTCCCCGCCAGCCTGCCTCACCTAACGCAGATGGATGGTTGCAGCCCCAAAAATCCGCTACACCTTATCGAGATACCACCAATCCCACAGGCAGCACCGCGGTCCGACGCCATCACCCAGGCCTGGCACATCACCTGGGCCCGTCACATCACCTGGACTCGGCGCATCGTCCAGACCCAGCGCGTCATCCTGCCCTGCGCATCCATCCTTACCCGTCACATCATCCAGACCCATCACACCATCCAAGCCCAGTACACCGTCCAAACCTGGCACACATCATCCAGCCCGGCACGTCATCCAGGCCCGGCACGTCATCCAAGCTCAGCGCATCACCCAGGCTCAGCGCATCACCCAATCCGACGCATCACCCCAATCCAGCACGTCATCCGGCCCGCCAACATCATCCCATCCGCGGCTCATCATCCCAGCGTCGGTTTTGGTTGATAAACACAGTCGCCTCTGCGTTTTACCTGACACTGAGCCCACGCCAGCGTCGGTTCCGTAGCACAGCACACCCGCCTGGCTGCACCAATACCGACACCAAGCAAGAACCACACGCCGTACCGGTCCGTTCCCACACTCAACCCACGCTCAACCACCCCACTTCTCAGCCGCTCCACACCTCAGCCGCACCGCACGCTCAACTACCACGCGCGCTCAACCGCCCCACGCGCTCAGCTGCTCCACACGGATGCCCCACACAGTCGGCCCATACACAATCTCATCCATACACGATCCCCATGCAAAATCGCCCTTCCCGAATGTCCCGACATACAACCGCCCCGTACACAAGCCCACCGCACGCACAAGCCCACCCCGCATACAAGACCCGCACCCACACGGCCGCACCGACGCCAAGACGCCCCGCCGACGCCAACCACCACAAGAACGCGGCGAGGCCCCGCGTCCGAAAAGGGACGCGGGGCCTCGCAAGCCTGGATTCGCCGACGATCAGTCGTCGCCGAGCGTCATGTGCACGCCGCCGACGAGCGAGCTCACCACGTTGTACAGCAGCGCGATGATCGTGAACAGCAGCGTGAACAGCACGACCTCCACGACCGAGAAGATCGTCACCGCGGACAGCACCGTGCTCAGCGAGAAGATGTCGGTCAGGTTGATGCTGCCGGCGTCGAGGCCGGTCGAGGAGAAGATCTGCGTCAGCTGGTCGAACACGCCGACCACCGACAGCACGCCCCACAGCACGCCGACCGCGACGATTTGGATCAGGCCGCCGGCGACCGACAGCATGAACGAGACCTTGGCCACCGACCAGGCGTCCAGCCGCGTGAGCGACAGGCTCATGCGGCGGGCGCGCGGCGCGCGCTTGACCGGGCGGGTCTTGATCGGGGAGCCGCCGGCGTGCTCGCGCGCCTGCGCCTCGCTGATCAGCGGCTGGTTGGAGGCGGAGCGCGCCACGCGGGGCGCATGCTCCTGCGAATCCTGGTGCGGTTCCTCCTCGTGCCGATCCATTAGGTCCCCGGCGCCGTGCTCGACGTCGGAACCGACGTCCTGCAGCTCCTGATCTTCAGGATTCTCGCTCATCGTTGCTCCTTGGGTGTCGAACCTCTTCTAGAGGTGAGGCTACCAGCTTTCTATGACGATTATTCGGCGGATTCCGGCGTCTGCACATTCTCAGCGGATTGCGCCGACCCCGGCTCGTCCGTCGGGGCCGCGGCGCCGGCCTGCGCCTCGGCGGCGGGATCCTCGTCCTCCTGCTCCGCGTTGCGCGCGATGGAGATGATCTCGTCGCCCTTGTCCGGCTTGGCGAGCGTCACGCCCTGCGTGGTACGGCCGGTGCGCTTGACCTCGGCCACGTCGGAGCGGATGACCTTGCCCGAGCGCATGATGGCCATCACCTGGTCGCCCTCGTCGACCACGAGCGCGCCGACGAGCGAGCCGCGCTCCTCGGTCAGCTGCACGGCCTTGACGCCGTAGCCGTTGCGCCCCTGCAGGCGGTATTCGCCGATGGCGGTGCGCTTGGCGAAGCCCTCGTTGGTCACGACCAGCAGGTCCTTGTCGGTCTGGCCCCAGACCACGTCCATCGCGAGCAGCTCGTCGCCGTCGCGGAACTTCATGCCCTGCACGCCGGAGGTCTGCCGGCCCATCGGGCGCAGCTGCGCGTCGTCGGCCTTGAACTTCAGGCTCATGCCCTGCCGGGAGACGAGGATGATGTCGTCGTCCGCGTTGCACAGCTGGGCGCCGATCAGCTCGTCGGCGGTCTCGCCGTTCTCGTCGGCCATCAGGCGCACGGCGATCAGGCCGCCCTGGCGCGGGGAGTCGTACTCCGACAGCGCGGTCTTCTTGACCTTGCCCGACCGCGTGGCGAGCACCAGGTACTTGGCCACCTCGTAGTTCGGGATCGACAGCACGGTCTGGATCGTCTCGCCGGGCGCGAACTGCAGCAGGTTCGCCACGTGCTGGCCCTTGGAGTCGCGCGAGCCCTCGGGCAGCTCGTACGCCTTGAGGCGGTACACGCGGCCCTTGTTGGTGAAGAACAGCAGCCAGTTGTGCGTCGATGTCAGGAAGAAGTGGTCGACCACGTCGTCCTCGCGCAGCTTGGCGCCCTTGACGCCCTTGCCGCCGCGGTGCTGGGCGCGGTACTCGTCGGCCTTGGTGCGCTTGATGAAGCCGGAGTGCGTCACGGTGACGACCACGTTCTCCTCGGCGATCAGGTCCTCGACGTTCATCTCGCCCGAGTACGGCAGGATGCGGGTGCGGCGCTCGTCGCCGTACTTGGCGACGATCTCGTCCAGCTCGTCGCCGACGATCCGGCGCTGGCGCTCCGGCTTGGCGAGGATGTCCTCGTAGTCGGCGATCCGGCGCATCAGCTCCTCGTGCTCGTCGAGGATCTTCTGGCGCTCGAGGGCGGCGAGACGGCGCAGCTGCATCGCCAGGATGGCGTCGGCCTGGACCTCGTCCACGTCGAGCAGCTCCATCAGGCCGCTGCGGGCGCTGTCCACGTCGCGCGAGGAGCGGATGAGGGCGATGACCTCGTCGATCATGTCGAGGGCCTTGAGGTAGCCCTGCAGGATGTGGTCGCGCTCCTCGGCCTCGCGCTTGAGGTAGCGGGTGCGGCGCTCGACGACGTCGAGCTGGTGGGCGACCCAGTGGCGCACGAACGCGTCGAGCGAGAGCGTGCGCGGCACGCCGTCGACCAGCGCCAGCATGTTGGCGCCGAACGTCTGCTGCAGCTGGGAGTGCTTGTACAGGTTGTTGAGCACGACCTTCGGCACGGCGTCGCGCTTGAGCACGAGCACGAGGCGCTGGCCGGTGCGGCCGGAGGTCTCGTCGCGCATGTCGGCGATGCCCTGGATCTTGCCGTCGCGCACGGCCTCGCGGATCGAGGCGGCCAGGCGGTCGGGGTTGACCTGGTACGGCAGCTCGGTGACGACCAGGCACATGCGGCCCTTGATCTCCTCGGTGTTGACGACGGCGCGCATCGTGATCAGGCCGCGGCCGGTGCGGTACGCCTGCTCGATGCCCTTGTGCCCCAGGATCGTCGCGCCGGTGGGGAAGTCCGGGCCCTTGATGCGGGCGATCAGCGCGTCGAGCAGCTCCTCGCGGCTGGCGTCCGGATGGTCGAGCGCCCAGTGCACGCCGTCGGCGACCTCGCGCATGTTGTGCGGCGGGATGTTGGTCGCCATGCCGACGGCGATGCCGGACGAGCCGTTGACCAGCAGGTTCGGGAAGCGCGAGGGCAGCACGGTCGGCTCCTGCGTCTTGCCGTCGTAGTTGGGCACGAAGTCGACGGTGTCCTTGTCGATGTCGCGCACCATCTCCATCGCCAGCGGCGCCATGCGGCACTCGGTGTATCGCATGGCGGCGGCCGGGTCGTCGCCGGGGGAGCCGAAGTTGCCCTGGCCGTCGACGAGCAGGTAGCGCATCGCCCACGGCTGGGCCAGGCGCACGAGCGTGTCGTAGATCGCGGCGTCGCCGTGCGGGTGGTACTTGCCCATGACGTCGCCGACGACGCGCGAGCACTTGTTGTAGCCGCGGTCGGGGCGGTAGCCGCCGTCGTACATCGCGTAGATGACGCGGCGGTGCACCGGCTTCATGCCGTCGCGCACGTCCGGCAGCGCGCGCTCCACGATGACGGACAGCGCGTACGACAGGTACGAGTCCTTCATCTCCCTCTGCAGGTCGACCGGCTGGATGCGTTCGCCGGTCATCAGGCCGTAGTCGGTGTCGTCGGCCTCCTGCGGGCTCAGCGGCTCCATCGAGCCGTCGGGCAGGTGCTGCTCGCCGGCGCCGTCAGTGTTGTTGGTTTCGTCTGCCACGGTATGTTTCCTCCATGCTGTGCCCCGGGCGGCGGGGCTTCCGGTGGTGCCGGACGGGGCGGGATGCGCCGCCCCGGCGTCGTGTTATGGTGCCGCGGCCCGC
The DNA here is from genome assembly GCF_019331775.1 of Bifidobacterium phasiani. Lineage (GTDB taxonomy): Bacteria > Actinomycetota > Actinomycetes > Actinomycetales > Bifidobacteriaceae > Bifidobacterium > Bifidobacterium phasiani. The sequence continues at coordinate 106,346 of NZ_JAHBBD010000003.1, read as the reverse complement.
GTCAGCGGACCGTCCGTCCGGTCCGCGGCGGCGCCGGCCGCGTCGTGCTCAGGCGTCGATGAAGCGCACGTCGTGCGCGTTGCGCTGGATGAACAGGCGGCGCGGCTCGACCTCGTCGCCCATGAGCATCGAGAAGGTCTCGTCGGCCTGGGCCGCGTCCTCGATGTGGATCTGCTTGAGGATGCGGTGCTCGGGGTCCATCGTGGTCTCCCACAGCTCCTGGTAGGTCATCTCGCCCAGGCCCTTGTAGCGCTGGATGCCCTCGCCCTTGGGCAGCTGGCGGCCGGCGGCGCGGCCCTCGGAGAGCACGCGGTCGCGCTCCTTGTCGGTGTACACGAAGTCGTGCGGCCCCTTGGTCCACTTGATGCGGTACAGCGGCGGCATGGCCACGTACACGTACCCGGCGGTGATCATCGGCCGCATGTAGCGGAAGAACAGCGTCAGGTTCAGCGTGGCGATGTGCGCGCCGTCGACGTCGGCGTCGGCCATGATGATGACCTTGTGGTAGCGCACCTTCGAGATGTCGAAGTCCTCGCCGTAGCCGCCGCCGATCGCGGTGATCAGCGACTCGATGGTGTCGGACTTCATCATGCGGTCGATCGAGGCGCGCTCGGTATTCAGGATCTTGCCTCGCAGCGGCAGGATGGCCTGCGTGATCGGGTTGCGGCCCTGGATCGCGGAGCCGCCTGCCGAGTCGCCCTCGACGATGAACAGCTCGCACTCGCTCGGGTCGTTGGACTGGCAGTCCTTGAGCTTGTCCGGCATGCCGGCGGTCTCGAAGATCGACTTGCGGCGCGTGTTCTCGCGGGCCTTCTTGGCGGCGATGCGGGCGCGGGAGGCCTCGATGGCCTTCTGGATGATGGCCTTGGCCTCGTTCGGGTGGGCGTCGAACCAGTCGCCGAGCTTGTCGGTCATCACGCGCTGGACGAAGGTCTTGGCCTCGGAGTTGCCCAGCTTGGTCTTGGTCTGGCCCTCGAACTGCGGGGTGGTCAGCTTGACGGAGACCACGGCGGTCAGGCCCTCGCGCACGTCGTCGCCGGAGAGGTTCTCGTCCTTGTCCTTGAGGATGTTCTTCTCGCGGGCGTAGCGGTTGACCAGCGAGGTCAGCGCGGCGCGGAAGCCCTCCTCGTGGGTGCCGCCCTCGGTGGTCGAGATCGTGTTCGCGAAGGTGTGCACGGACTCGGAGTAGGCGGTCGTCCACTGCATCGCGATCTCGACGGAGATGCCGATCTTGAGGTCCTCGGACTCGAAGTCGATGACGTCGGCCTCGATCGGGGTGGACTTGCGCGTCCTGACCAGGTAGTCGACGTAGTCCTTGATGCCGTTGGCGTAGCGGTAGGTGACGCTGCGGTGCTGCGGCTCGTCGTCGCCGCCCTCGCCGGCCACCTCGTCGCCGGCGCGGTCGGGCTCGCGCAGGTCGGTCAGCGAGATGCGCAGCCCCTTGTTCAGGAACGCCATCTGCTGGAAGCGGTTGTTCAGCGTCTCGAAGTCGTAGACGGTGGTCTCGAAGATCGCCGGATCGGCCCAGAAGGTCACCGAGGTGCCGGTGGACTCGTCCTCGCCCATCGGCTCGCCCTGGGCCAGCGGCGCGGTCGGGTGCTGGTCGATGTAGGTCTGCGTCCAGTGGTGGCCCTGGCGGCGCACCTCGATGTCCACGCGCGTGGACAGCGCGTTCACCACGGAGATGCCGACGCCGTGCAGGCCGCCGGACACCGCGTAGCCGCCGCCGCCGAACTTGCCGCCGGCGTGCAGCTTGGTCATCACGGTCTCGACGCCGGAGACGCCCTCGCCGGGCACCTCGTCGACCGGGATGCCGCGGCCGTCGTCCACGACGCGGATGCCGTTGTCGGGCAGGATCGTCACCTCGATGTGCGTGGCGTACCCGGCCAGCGCCTCGTCGACGGAGTTGTCGACGATCTCGTAGACCAGGTGGTGCAGGCCGCGCGGGCCGGTGGAGCCGATGTACATGCCCGGTCGGATGCGCACGGCCTCCAGGCCCTCGAGCACCCTCAGATCGCTGGCGTCGTAGTGCTCCGGGGCCAGTGAGTCGTCCAGCTGGGCGTCCTGGAGCCCGTCGTCCAGAACCTGGTCATCCTGCGTGTTGTCGTTGGGGTCCTTCAGCGAATCCGCTTCAAGGTCTGCCACAGAGCTTCCTTCCTGCATTCACCCTCGCACGAGGGGTCGCCTTACCCGGCGTTATGCCCTAGAAAGCAAAAAACGGGGCCTTCTAGGCGTTCAACCATACTGTACGTAATTCTACTAGTTCACGGGGACTTTACGCCCAGAAAACGATTTACCGGCACCGTCTGCCGTACCGTCCGCGATGGCCGCCCTGCTGGGGCGGTCCGGCCACGCGGATCTCGCGGACCTCCAGCCCGTCGAGCCGGCGGCCGATCGTGTCCTTGAGCTGGGGGACCAGATAGGTCAGCTGCGTGGCCCAGACCGGCGAATCGGCCCGTATCGTCAGGACCCCGTCGCGGAAGTCCGCCACCTGGGAGTGCTGGGCGATCAGGTCGCCGACCACCTGGTCCCAGTGCGCGCCCAGCCTCGCGACCTTGAGGTGCGGCGTCCAGCCTCCCCCCTGCACGATCGCCCCGAGCACCCCCGAGAACGCCGACGGGTCGCGCCCCGGCTTGCCGAAGCTCTCCCACGCGTCCTCGGCGCGGCGCCGGCGGTCGCGCCTCAGCCCGGCGCGCGACGCCACGCGACGGAACACCTCGGCCGGCAGCTTGCGCTGGTCGAGCCGGAGGATCTCCACGATCGGCGGCCTCATCGCCGCGCCGTCCCGTCGCCGCCCATCAGCGCCGCCAACGCCAGCTCGGGGTGCAGGTAGCGCTCCTGCGCCGCCTTGAGCCCGGCCACGTCGATGACGTGCGCCGCCGTGCCGTCGCCGTCCAGCCCGGGGACGTCGCCCGCCGCGGCGACGGTGATGAGCACCTGCCGCTGCCGCCGCGCGAAGTCGAGGATCTGTTCGCGGCGCGACTCGTCGAGCTGGGCGAACACGTCGTCGAGGATCACGATCGGCTGCGTGCCGCGGTCCTCGGCGACCAGCCCGTACAGCGCCATCTTCAGCGCCAGCGCCAGCGTCCACATCTCGCCGTTCGAGGCGAACTCCCGCGCCGGCATGCCGTTCAGCGTCAGCGTCAGGTCGTCGCGGTTCGGCCCGATGAGGTTCTGCCCGCGCGCGACCTCGCCGGGGTACAGCCGCTGGAAGTGCCGGCTGATCTCGGGCTCCGGCCGCTCGTACGCCAGCACCTCGTCGAACGACGGGTCGTACTCCAGCCCCGCGGTCTGGTCGTCGCCGGCCAGCTCGCCGTAGATCCGCGCGAACGGGGCCGCCAGCCGGCCGACGATGTCGGCGCGCATCCGGGTGAGCGCGACGCCGGCCTCGATGAACTGCCCGGTCCAGATCTCCAGGCCGCCGAGCGCCGCGTCCGTGGCGCCGGCGGCGTGGTCGCGGGCCCCGAGCTGCTTGAGCAGCGTGGAACGCTGCCGGGCGATGTGCGTGCACGCCTGCAGCCGCTCCGCGTAGCCGGGCGTCAGCAGCGCGCCGGCCTGGTTGAGGAACGTGCGGCGGGAGGCGGGGTCGCCCGCCACGAGCCGCTGGTCCTCGGGGGTGAACGCGATGCACGGGATGGCGCCGGCGATGTCCCGCATGTAGCGGGAGGGGCCGCCGTTGACGCGCGCGCGGTTCGCGCCGCGCGCCGCGATCGTCGCCTCGTAGGTGGTCACGGTCACGTCGCCGGCTCCGGCGGCGGTCGGCCGGTCCGACGTCGCCGGAGCCGGGGCGCGGGAAACGGCAGCATCCGCGGCGGCGGGCACGGCCGTCGCGCCAGCGTCGATTGCGGAAGCGTCTGCGGGTGCCTCGGACCCCGCGGCAGACGCGGCGGTGTCGGCGGCGGGATCCCCGCCGTCCAAGCCGGCGTATGCCCCGTCCGGATCCGGTTCCGGCTCCGCGGCGGGGTCGGCCCCGTCGCCGGCCGAAACGCTGCGGGGCGCGCCGCCATCAGCCGTTTCGGGCCGCGTCGCGGCGCGCACGCCGTACATGCCGTCGTCCGGGTCGGCGGCGACGTTGACGCGGATGACGGCGGACGTCTCGCCGCGTTCGATCAGCGGCAGCGAGCCGGTCGCCCGGTGGCTGCCGCCCGTGGCGATGAACTCCACCGCCTCGACGATGTTGGTCTTGCCCAGGCCGTTGGCCCCCTGCAGGATGTTCACGCCCGGCTCGAAGTCCACGACGCACTGCTCCCACGAGCGGAAGTGGTCCAGAGCCAGACGGGTGATGTGCACGATGACCTCGGCATCCTCGGAATCGGCGCGGCGGTCGGGGACCGGCCGCGATATGCGTGTGGGGTATATAGGGGCGGGCGGACGGTCCGGTCCGGCCGCCCGGCGGGGCGTCAGCTGTTGAAGCGCATCGGCACGAGCAGGTAGCGGTAGTCCATCGACTCGTCGGAGTCCGCCTCCTGCTGGCCGTTGAACTCGACCGGCTTGACCGGCGTGGTCATCTTCATGCGCACGTACGGCTCGGTGATCGCGCTCAGGCCCTCGATGAGGTACGACGGGTTGAACGCGACGGTGATGTCGTCGCCGTCCATGTCGATGTCCAGCGTCTCGGTGGCCTGCGCCTCGTCCATCGCGCCGGCGGACAGCGTCAGCTCCTGGCCCTCGAAGACCATGCGGATCGGGGCGTTGCGCTCGGCGACCAGCGCGACGCGCTTGATGGCGCCGATCAGCGCCTGCTTGTCGATGACGGCCTGGATCGGGTACTCGTCGGCGAACAGGCGGTCGACCGCCGGGAACTCGCCGTCGATGATCTGCGACGTGGAGACGCGGCCGGCGTTCTCGAAGCCGAGCAGCGCGGGGTTCTCGGTGTCGAAGTCCAGGCGCACGTTCTGGTGCTCGTCCAGCGAACGGGCGACGTCGCGCAGCAGCGAGCCGCGCACCAGCGTCGTCGTGTCGATGGCCGGGTCCTGCGGGGTCCAGGAGAAGCTGGAGCGGGACAGACGGAAGCGGTCGGTCGCCGTCATCACCACTTTGTCCCCCTCGAACTGGATGCGCACGCCGGTGAGCACCGGGCGGTTCTCCTCGCGGGAGACCGCGACGCTGGCCTGCGAGACGGCCTGGACGAACGTGGGGGCGTCGACCTGGCCGATCTTCGCCGGGACGATGGGCAAATCGGGGTACTCGGCCTCCGGCATCAGCTGCATCGTGAACGTGGACTTGCCGGAGCTGATGGTCAGCGTCGAGCCGTCGGTGGACAGGTAGGTCTTCTCGGCGGGCAGCGACTTGGTGATGTCGGCGAGCAGCTTGCCCAGCACCAATGCGGTGCCGGACTCGTCGATCCCGGCCTCGATGTGGTGGCGGGCCGAGGTCTCGTAGTTGAAGGCGGAAAGCTGAAGCGTGCCGTCGATCGCCTCGAGCTGGATGCCGGCGAGGATGGGGTTGGCGGGACGGGCGTCGATGACGCGGGTGGTCCAGGAGACTGCATCGGCCAATGCCGCGGAATCAATTTCGACTTTCATGGGTGACCCTTCGTTGTGTTCGGTACTTCAGGTCATTCTAGCCGGACGCGGGCTTCCCCGGTTTCCGCCAAGCGGTCGGCGCGGTTATCGCGACGGCTATGATACGTAAGCACATCAGATAGTCGTCGTAATAAGTCCTGTGGATAGTGTGGATAACTCCCGCGAGCCGTTGCGCGCGAACGATTGTGGACAACTCGATGATTGTGGATAACTTTCGCACAACGTGTGGATAACCGCCCGACTTATCCACCGGTGCTCGAAGCCTTTGAAATTGTTCACAATCCGGGGCGAGTAATCCACGATGCATCCACAGCGAAAACCGGGGTAATCCACGACTTACTCACCGAGTTTACCCACATTTGTGCACAACTATGTGGATAACTCGGGGTCGAAAAAAGTTCCCCATCGGAGTGTCGCGGCGTCCGGTTCGACGGATCGGACGCGCTTCGATGTGCCTGCGACCGTTACGTCGCATCGCGGCGCCCGCTTGTCTCCGTGGTGCCGAGGGGCGACGTCGCCGTGGGCGTCCGATATGCATGGCGTGCATAAGTCGCATCGAACGGGGCTGGTCGGCGGGCTGCATGGGCGGTTGACGGACCGGGGTCGGGTCGTCCGCCCCCGGCCGCGGAGCCGCTTGGGTCGGGCGCGGTTCCGTTTGGATTGATCGCGGAGCCATCCGAATCGGTCGCGGAATCGCTTGAACCGGTCGTCGAAGCGTTCGGATCCTGTGAGCGGTCGCCCGGATTCTGTGAGCGGTCGCCCGGATCCGGTGAGGGCCGCCCAGGCCGGCCGCAGGGCCGCCCCGGATCCGGTGCGGGCGTATCCGAATCGGCCATGAAGCCGTCTTCGGCGGTCGCGGGGCGCGTCGAGGCAGGTGCGTGGCGTCTCGTGCCGGCCCGCCAAGGCCGTTGCGAAAGTCTTCCGATGCGCGGCGAATCTCCGGGCATATCCGCCCCGAAGGGCCGCCCGCCGGGATCGTCCGCATGTCGGACCGGGTCATGGACGCGCCGCCGGCCGCACGCCGATGGCGGGGCATGGCGTGCTCAGTCCGTGGACCGCTGCTTGAGACGGACGGTCAGCTCCATCACGTAGTTGTAGATCTCCTGCTTCTCGCGCATCTCGTCGCTGATGCGGGTGTAGGCGTGCATCACCGTGGTGTGGTCGCGGCCGCCGAACACCTCGCCGATGTCCATCAGGCTCATGCTGGTCATCTCGCGCGCGAGGTACATCGCGATCTGCCGGGCCAGCGCGACGTTCTTGGTGCGGCTGCGCCCGGTGATGTCGTCGAAGGTCAGGTGGAAGTACTTCGCCACCTGGCCGATGATGTCGGTCGGCTTGATCTCGACGTCGGTGGTGAAGAAGTCCTGCAGCGTCTGCTCGGCCAGCGACCGCGTGACCGGCTGGTTGCTCAGCGAGGCCACGGCGGTGACGCGGGTGAGGGCGCCTTCGAGCTCGCGGATGTTCTCGGTGAAGCGTTCGGCGATCAGGTCGAGGACGTCGTTGGGGACGTTGGAGCCGTTCATCTCGGACATCATGCGCAGGATTGCGATGCGGGTCTCGAGGTCCGGCGGCTTGACGTCGACGGTCAGGCCGGCGTCGAAGCGGCTGATGAGCCTGGCCTCGAAGCCCTTGAGGTTCTTGGGCGCGACGTCGCTGGCGATGACGATGCGCTTGTTGGCCTGGTAGAGGCTGTTGAAGGTGTGGAAGAACTGCTCGAGGGTGGCCTCCTTGCCGCCGAGGAACTGGATGTCGTCGATGAGCAGGACGTCGACCTCGCGGTAGCGGCGGTTGAACTCGGCGATCTGGCCCTGGGACTGGTTGGGGTTCTGGAGGGCCTCGATGAACTCGTTGGTGAATTCCTCGGAGGTGACGTAGCGGACCTTGAGCGTGGGGTCCTTGACGAGCGCGTAGTTGCCGATGGCGTTGAGCAGGTGGGTCTTGCCCAGCCCGCTGCCGCCGTAGATGCACAGGGGGTTGAAGTCGCGGCCCGAGCCCTCGGCGACCGCGAGGGCGACGGTGCGGGCGAACCGGTTGGAGTCGCCGGGCACGAAGGTGTCGAAGGTCGCGTTCTTGTTCAGGTGCGTCTCCGGGTCCAGCGACGGCTTGTGCTGGCCGCCGTGGAAGGACGTGGGCGGCATCGCCGCCGGGATGGGCAGCTGGCCCTGGATGGAGACCGGCGAGGGCTGCGGCGGCACGTAGGATTCCTGCGCGAGGTCGGCGATGGTCGGCGCGGTTCGCGCGTCGGCGCGTTCGCGTTCGGCGCGGCGGTGGCGGCGCGACGGCGTCTCCTGCCGCGGCTCGTCCTTGGCCGGGGGCACGACCTTGAACGCCGGGAACATCTCCTGCCCGGCGACCAGGCTGAGCGCCGACAGCAGCGGCTCGTTCAGGTCGTGCTGCAGCGCCTGCTGCGCCGAGGTGTTGGTCACGCACAGCACGATGGTCGAACCGAACACCGCCTCCGGGACCACGCCCTCGAGCCAGCCCTTCTCCCGGGCCGTCAGCGAGGAGTTGCGCTTCAGCAGCGACAACGCGTCGGCCCAGATGGCGGCGGCCTCCGCTGCAGGGTCAAGCGGCCTATCAGACATCATGACCCCTTTCCTCCGGTCTCGTGTGTGCCGACAGACAAATTAACGGACAGTAAATATTTACTCCGATTTTCGAAAGTTATCCACAGGCTTGCGTGTTGAAAAGACTGGGATGTGAATAACATCCGTGTAGTTTGTGGATAACTTTCCGCCTCTGCGCGGCAGTATTTCAACGTTTTTGCGTCGCGCGGCCCAAACCGGGGCATCTCGCGGAACGGAAGAAAATGCCCGGCGTTTTGACTTGGGGGAGGGGTGAGAGTACGTTAGTAGAGCTTGACTCATGAGGAGCCGTGCCTTTGCATGGCTAAAAACCGGGAGCATTGACTATGAAGAGGACATTCCAGCCGAACAACCGCCGTCGCCACATGAAGCACGGCTTCCGCCTGCGCATGCGCACCCGCTCTGGCCGCGCCGTGATCAACCGTCGCCGCGCCAAGGGCCGCAAGTCCCTCTCCGCCTGAACCCTTTTCGGCGTGGGACATTGTTGCGACTGAGAAGCCATCGCGATTTCGTCGCGGTGCTCAAGGGTCGCCGCAGGGTCACAAGTACCGACATCGTCGCGCACTATCTGGTACGCGACGATGCCTCGGACGACAGCGCTGCGACGGTGCCGGCGAGACGCCTGGGGCTTGCGGTATCGAAAGCGGTGGGCAACGCCGTGACGCGCAATACCGTGAAACGGCGTTTTCGCGTACTTGCCTGCAGGTACGAGGACCGTCTGCCCGCGCATTGCGACATCGTATTGCGGGCCAAGCCGAGTGCCTCCCATGCGGCGTTCTCGTCGCTTGACGAGCAGACCTCGAAGCTGTTCGACGCCATCGCGCGGAAGACGGGCCGGGGATGACCGGCAAGGTGGGCTCCGCGATGGTTCGCGGCGTGCGTTGGTACCAGCGGCATATCTCCGCGAACACGCCGCCGTGCTGCAAGTACTACCCCTCCTGTTCGAACTACGCCATTCAGGCGGTGGAACGGTACGGGGCGTTCCGCGGCGGGCTGCTCGCCGTGCTGCGTTTGCTGCGATGCCGGCCGTGGAGCCGGGGCGGGATCGATGACGTGCCGCAGCGCTATTCCCTGTTCTACAGATTTTCCTGGTCGAAGGCTCACGAGGAGCCGCGACTGACCCCATTGGCCTCGGACACTAAGGAGACGGCCTGACGATGAATACCTCCGGAGAATTCCTGCTTGACACCAGCTTCTTCGGCTGGCTGTACAAGATCCTCACCCCGATCGAATGGCTGATGACGCAGGTGATGAACCTGTTCCACGAGTTCCTCAAGCTGCTGGGCATGTCCCCGGTCGGCTTCTCGTGGGTGCTGTCGATCGTGTTCCTGGTGCTGGTCGTGCACGCATGCATCTTCCCGCTGTATTACCGGCAGATGAAGTCGATGCGCAAGATGCAGGCGCTGCAGCCCAAGATGCAGCACATCCAGAACAAGTACAAGGGCAAGACCGACCAGGCCAGCAAGGAAGCGCTGAGCCGCGAGATGATGAAGCTGTACCAGGACAACGACGCGAACCCCGCCGGATCGTGCCTGCCGATGCTGGTCCAGGGCCCGGTGTTCATGTGCATGTTCTACGTGCTCTCCGCCATCCCGTACATCGCCGACGGCAAACGCGCCGCGCTGGGCGCGTTCGACCAGGCGACGGCGGCCGAGTTCTCGCAGACCGAGGTCTTCGGCGTCAGCGTTACCAACAACTTCACGACCGCGGACACCGGCGGCAAGATCGTCATCGGCATCTTCGTGGCGCTGATGTGCGCCTGCATGTGGTTCATGCAGTTCAACAGCATGAAGCGCAACATGAACCAGGCCTCCATGGTCGGTCAGGCCGCGATGATGCAGAAGATGATGCTGTGGGTCTTCCCGATCATGTACATCTTCTCCGGCATCGCGATGCCGTTCGCCGTGCTCGTGTACTGGCTGACCAACAACATCTGCAACCTCGGCCGCTCGATGTGGCAGATCTACAACTTCCCGACCCCGGGCTCCCCGGCGGCCGCGCGCAAGGAGATCCGCGACCACAACCACGAGAACGCCCGCCGCGCCCGGGCGGGCCTGCCCTCGCTCGAGGAGGAGGCCCTGCAGAAGGCGAAGGAGGAGGCCGAACGCCGCGAGACGCAGGGCTACCAGCGTCAGCAGCCGCAGCGGAAGAACCGCAAGAAGAAAAAATAGCCGTCACTGCGTCCCCATTGCCGCGACCGTCGGATGGGGACGCACGTGTTCCCGGGTCCTGTGCGCCGAGGCGGGACGCCGGGCTTAGACTGTAAACCAGACCCTCGCGTATAAGGAGTAGTGAAATGGCGCAGGATGACATGAAGACGATCGACCAGCTCAACGACGAGGCTGACATCGCGGCGGACTACCTCGAGGGCCTGCTCGATATCGCCGACTATGAGGGCGACATCGAACTGGGCGTTCGCAACAACCGGCCGATGGTGCAGATCGTCGCCGACGACGACACCGACATCAAGCATCTGATCGGCCGCAACGGCGAGGTCGTCGACGCGCTGCAGCAGCTGACCCGTCTTGCCGTGCAGCAGAAGACTGGCGAGCGGTCGCACCTGATCCTGGATGTCGACGGGTTCCTCAAGCGCAAGCGCCAGCATCTGCGCGACATCGCGCTGGACGCGATCGACGAGGTGCGCGAGACGGGCGAGCCCGTGAGCCTCAAGCCGATGAACTCCTTCGAGCGCAAGGTCGTGCACGACGTGGTCCGTGACGAGGGGCTGCGCTCCCGCTCCCACGGCGAGGAGCCGCACCGCTGCGTGACGGTGTACCTCAAGGCGTCGGCGACCGAGGAGGACGACGAGGAGTACGAGGACTGACGGACGGTTCGGTTGCCGGTTTAGCCGTTGGCTTGGTCGTCGATTCGGCCGCCGGTTCTTCCGCGGGTGCCGGCTTTCGATCAGCCGTCGTTCGGCCGACTGCTTGGCCGCTGCTTGGCCGCTGGTTCGACTGACTGCCGTGTAGTCCGATTGCTGATTCGTCTGATTGCCGTTTGACTCGGTTGCCGGTTTCTCAATCGTCGGTTCGGTCCGTCGTCATCCGGTTCGGATGCCGGTCGCTTGGGCGCTGGTTCGGCCCGCCCCCGTTCGGTCGCCGGTTCTCCATGTGTCGGTTCGGTACGGCGGTGTGGTCCGGGGTCCTTGGTGGCCTGTTCGGCCATCGTCGATTTGGATCGGTCATCGGTTCGATTCGGCCGTCGGTTTGGTTGCCGGTTCGGTCGCGGATGCTCGGAATGATTGTGGATTCCCGGTCCGGACATCGACTTGATTCGATGACGCCTTCGGTGCCGGGGAGGTTGGGTTGGCCGTCGGACCGGTTGGATCGGCGTTTGCCGCGGCGCCGGTCGGACCTGGCCGCCGGTCCGATGCCGCCGGTCCGGTTCGCGGGGCGCGGTTGGTGGATGGTTGATGCCGTGCGCGGGTGACCGCCATCGTCGGGCAAGGCACTCAAGTCGGCTTCGGACGATGGGCGGTGTCGCAATCATCCGGTGCGATGAGTGACGGCGCGTGACGTACGGCGCCGGCTTGGGGCGCTGGTCGCAACAGTGGATGTACGCAACGAAGTTGTCTCAGTATGTGAGACGACGCTATGATAAGGTTATATGGCAATAACGCCGATGTGCGGCGGTGAGGGAAGGAAACGGCATGGTGGATGACATCGTGATGGATGAGCTTGACGGTTCGCCGGTGCTGGAAGCCGTGCTCGGCGACGCATTGCCGGCGTTGAAGAAGTTTCACGTGAAACTTCGGCAGGAGGGGGAGCCTCGCGGCATCATCGGTCCGCGTGATACGAACATTCTCTGGGAGCGCCATATTCTGAATTCCGCGGCCATCGTGCCTTTTGTTCGTGAGGCGACCGCGCGTGTCGGCGGCAAGGCGACGGTGGCCGACATCGGCAGCGGTGGTGGTTTCCCGGGAATCGTGGCGGCGGCCTGCCTGCCGGACCATGCATTCACGCTGATCGAGCCGATGGAGCGTCGTGTGGAATGGCTGAACGAGTGCATCGACCTGATGGGGCTCGGCAATGTCCGCATCATTCGCGCGCGGGCCGAGGAGGCGATTGCGGCGATGAACCCGAGGAAGAACTCGCGGAATCGTCGCGGACGGGATCTGCCGCGTGGCGCGCGCGGATCTCAGGAACGTGATGATCGGGCATCGGATGATGCGTCTATGGAATTGAGTCACGTCGTTCCGGTCGAAGCGCTGCGGCATGAGTCGCCATTCGCCGTGGTGACGTGCCGCGCGGTGGCTCCGATGACCAAGCTCTCCGGCTGGACGATGCCGCTGGTGCGTTCGCGCGGACGGTTGGTCGCGTTGAAGGGTCGGTCGGCTCAGGCTGAAATCGACAAGGCCGCCAAGGAGATCGCCAAGGTCGGGGGAGTGAACCCCCGCGTCTGTGATGCCGCGGTCGGTCCGGGGCTTGAATCCACGCATGTGGTCGTCGTTGACAAGCGATAGGTCCGGCGGCGGTCGGTTCGACGCCGTCGGGTACGTCCGATGACGGTCCCGATGTCCATGATTCGTCTTGACGGCTCGCCATACGGATATGGAGTGATGAACCGACCGCGGGCCGATGCCGTTGCGTCGGCTGAGGCGTCGCCTCGCATACCGTCCGAGGCTGTTTCCTTGTGTATTTCGGATACCGCACTTTGCCGATGATTGGCGTCGTGCCGGTTGCTGCAGGAGCACGTCGGTTCTATGGACGGTCGTTGGTATGCGCCGATCGGATGTCTACGACATGGTGTCCGCGCAATCATTGACGCCGCGTTGCCTCGCCGGGGCACGTGTATACGAGACCAAAGGTGCGTATGATTATGCGTACGGCGCCTTCATTGCCGAAGGGGCTGATTGCTATGTGCGGGCGATCCCCTGAATGAGAGGAGATTGATTCATCATGGAATTCAAGTGGTTGAACGAAAGCTCGGTCCAGCAGACGGCGGATAGGATCGAGATCATGGCTCCGGCCCAGACCGATTTCTTCTGCGGCAGTGCCGATGATTGCCAGGAGGGGATTCTTCCCGAATCGTTGTGCAACGCTCCCTATTACTATACGGAAGTGGAAGGGGATTTTGTTCTTAAAGTGAAGGTCTCCCATGACTTCCGCGACACCTACGATTCAGCTTCGGTCATGGTCATGAAAGATCAGAGCTGTTGGGCGAAATGCTGTTTCGAACTTACCGACTTCGGTACGCATGCCGCGGTAAGCGTGGTGACGAAAGGGGATTCCGACGACGCCAACGGGTGCAATCTGGAGGGCAACACCGCGTGGTTGCAAGTTTGCCGGGTCGGCAATGACTTCGGATTCCACTATTCCGTAGATGGAGTCCATTTCTATATGATGCGCTATTTCCATCTTCCCGTGGATCCCGTGGTCAAGGTGGGGCTGTTGGCGCAAGCCCCGGTGGGTAATGGCGGCGTCCGGGTGTATGAGAATCTCAGCATCGAGCGACGAACCGTGAAGAACATCCGGGCAGGCCAATGACGGGATGGGATTTATGATTCCGTCGGCATCGGTGATGCGACGGTATGGACGTTTTCGGATATCGCCGATGCCATGCCCTTCTGCAATGATCGTTCGGAATGCCTGTGGAACGGTGCCGGTGTGATTCACTGATGCTGATGCCGTGCCGGTTCGGCTTGGCCGCGGATCGACTCGGGCGGGTAATTGGTTCCATGAGTGGAGACGATTACCCGCCCGAGTCGATTGATTATCGACGTCGTTGATGTTGTCGCTACCGCGCAAAGAACATCGGCGAAACGATTCGTTCGTGACGATGCTCCGCAAACCAGGGGGACGGTGGCGTACGTATGGGTATGACAAGGCGGAGCATCGGCTCTGGTCGGAATGGATGTGGCGGCGTACATGTGGAGAGGTGCGGTCGGTTGACCACTCGATCAATCCCTGCTTCAGTGGAGGATTGCGCTGTCTTTCCGGAGCGCGGTAATACGGTGTGGTTTGGCGCGTCGTGGTATGCGGATGCGAGTGGAGTGCGTGATACGGTTTCACGTGAAACATCGATACGACGAAGGCCGACGTCGATTTTGATAATTGGTTCGATGAGTGATGTCGGACGTCGTGCGACTGCGGCTTGATGCGCGGGGAATGGATACCTGGCCGCCGGAGGCGCGCCCCTCGGACTGATTGCGGTTTGATGCGCGGGGAGTGGAACTCGTGGGCGTGGATCTTTGATGTATTGCCTTGGAATGCTCATGATGTCGGCAATCGCAGTGTGCCTTGGCGACGTCGGCCGGTGTGATTATCGCGCGGGTATGGAAAGAGTCATGTGCGCATGGATGATGTTGTTGAACAAACAAGGGATACTGAGGGAACGAGTGGAAGCCACGTATTCGTGGATGATGTTTCACGTGAAACTTGATGTTTGGCACGGGGGATGTCGATCCATGTTGCAGGGCATTACGGGAATCGGATAACGATGATCGACATGTATTCTCGGCGCGCACCTCGAATCGGCTTGCCGATGGTCCAAGCGGATTGCCGGTTATCCGTGCCATAGGTCTTGCCTCCATGCTCCGTGTTTTCAGATTGACGTTCTCGGTCATCGCTTGCGGGAGATGATGGTTGACGTCATTGCATCGCAAGTAGTCGCTTATAGCGGCATCAATACCACCGTGGCTCCTGCTTGGTGAAGGATGTTTCCAATGACGTGTTGGTGGTCCATCGGATATCCCGATATCATCATCGCCATCGGAGTTCGTCGCATTGTGGCAAGGAGCCGTGGTGTTGCCTCATCCCATATTCGATGGTTCATCGATGCTTTTGATGCGTGACTACAGAACGATGTCGATTTACCGGTTATGGTGATGGGCGACTCCCGCTGTGGCGCGAATCCACACGCGTCGGAATGGTTGCGGGGATCAATGCCGAGATTGCATGGCGTGGTCAGACATACATCGATGGGTGAGATGGGTGATTGCAGTCTGATTGAAGGGGATGAACCATACGCTTTGATGAATGATGAGCCTGGGCTGCATGGCATCTTGACGGACAACTAGGGTGCGGCTGTTCCAATGTCTTCCGTGCCGATGCCGGAAACGGACATGAACGTGAAACGGAATCATCGGGATGATGATCGAACGGGAAGCCTCTGACGCCATGGCATCATCGTCGATGCCGTATCGGCAGGAAAGAAGAAGTGTGAGTGATCGCGGCGGCGTGACGATGTGGCTATCTCCGATCCAAGACGGACCCCGTCGACGATGTCGGCGTGGTGTTCGGGACGGGTCGTGGATTGCGGCTATGTGGTATGCATGGCGGTTCATACACCGGGGTGTTTCCGGTTGCGCGTATCCATATGGGGTGTGCGGTCATTCCCGTATCGGCCCCGGGCGCTTCCATAGCAATCGGGCGACGGATGCCAAGCATGGCCGATGTGTGTCGTCGCATCCGGATCGCTATTGAGGATTGAGGTATGGAGACGAGCGGTGCGTGACGGCGTCGGGGCATGACTGTGCCCGGCGGCTATCGACGGCGCGGCGACCGCCCGTTCGGATCGATCGCGTCGATTGCGGACCCGCCGATACGGGGATGGGGTGGCGGTTCTTCCGGGCGAATGGATGAGCCGTAGGGCAAGTAATGCACATAGTTGTCCACAATCGATGTGGATAATTGTGGATAATATTTGGGGTTTTCAAAAGGTTGATATTGCAACGGTTTTTCGGTGGATAACTCGGGTAAATCCACAAAGTTGTCCACATGTTATCCACAGTTGTTAACAGTTGTGCACAGTGACATGATTGGGGTGAATCTTGTCCATGCGGATGGTGAGACTGGACTATGTTGTCGACCATAGGAGGAAGTAGTTGTTCATGGCGGAACAAACCAGTAGTAGCGCGGACAGGCCCATTGAATCCGCCGAGGACACCATTCGCCGAATTTTCGGGGGATCGAACTCCTCGTTGGGGGCGGAGATGGCCAACGTCTCCACGCGATATCGACGCGTTCATGAAACGACATTCCCGAAGCCGTCGCGGACCCGACTGATAGCCGTGGCGAATCAGAAGGGGGGTGTGGGGAAGACCACGACCGCGGTGAATGTGTCCGCTGCATTGGCTCAATCGGGGGCGAACGTACTGGTCATCGACATGGACCCCCAGGGCAATGCCTCGACGGCGTTGGGCATTCCTCATGCGTCCGGCGAACCCTCCGTGTATGACGTGCTGGAAGGCCGACTCGGCATCCAGGAGGTCAAGCGTCAGTGCCCGGACTTCCCAAGCCTTGAAGTGGTGCCGGCATCCATCGATCTGAGCGGCGCCGAACTCGAGATCGCCGATATGCCGAACAGGAACAACCTGCTGAAGGTGGCGCTCAACAACTATCTGGCGTCGAGCGACAAGCACTATGACTATGTCATCATCGATTGTCCGCCCAGCCTGGGCCTGCTGGTCATCAACGCGATGTGCGCGGTGACGGAGATGATGATTCCGATTCAGGCCGAGTACTATGCGCTGGAAGGTCTGGGTCAGCTGATCAACACCATCGGACTGATTCAGCAGAACTTCAACTCCGATCTGATCGTGTCGACGATGCTGGTCACGATGTTCGACAAGCGGACGCTGCTGAGCCGTGAGGTCTACGAGGAAGTGAAGAACCACTATCCGAACATCGTGCTTGACGCCACCATTCCGCGAACCGTCAAAATTTCCGAAGCGCCGAGCTTCGGGCGTAGTGTTATTGCATACGATCCGCACGGCATGGGAGCGGTGTCCTACGCGGAGGCCGCCTTGGAGATCGCGCAGCGGTCGGAAGCGATTCTGCATATCATTGACGATAGAAAGCATGAGGGCTGATTATGGCAACGAAGTCACGACTCGGAAAAGGTCTTGGAGCACTGTTCCCTGCGTTGCCGGGCGATCCGGCCGAGCAGGAGACCGAGCAGCCCGCGCTTGATGCCGCTGCGGACAAGGCGTCCGCCAAGCAGTCCTCGGCGGCGACGCGCACGCAGGGGAGCGGGGCGACCCATGCCGCCAAGGCAAGCGATACGTCGAAGCGACATCAGTCCAAGACGACCGTCGATACCGTCAATACGGATGCCCAGCAAGGCGACAATGCAGCCGAGCATCATGCCGCTACCGCGGAGTCATCCAACGGTACTCATGTTTCACGTGAAACCAAGAGTAAATCGTCCCGTCGCGCGGCCATGCCGGCACTGAGCGAAATCGCCCATCCCAGTGATTTGTTCTTCGGCACCACTATGGCGGTGCCGGCTGCGGAGCCGGTGCAGCCGGCCGAGTCGGATACCCGGCATGATCAGTCGACTGTTTCACGTGAAACAGTGGAGCCACAGTCGGATGAGCTGAAACCGGTCGCCGGTGGGTATCTGGTTGAGCTCAAGCTTGATCAGATCGGGCCGAATCTGCATCAGCCGCGTACGATTTTCGACGAGGATGAGCTGCGTGAGCTGTCCGACTCGATTCGCGAGGTCGGTGTACTGCAGCCGATTGTGGTGCGCAAGCGTCCTGCGAATCAGTCCGCGGGGGAGCCGTCCGACGAGGCGGCGAAGGCGAGTGAGTATGAGCTGATTATGGGTGAACGTCGTTGGCGTGCATCCAGGCTGGCTGGGATGGAGACGATTCCGGCCATCGTGAAAACCACCGCCGATGACGATATGCTGCGCGACGCGTTGCTGGAGAATCTGCATCGCGTGGCACTCAACCCCTTGGAAGAAGCTGCCGCGTATCAGCAGATGATCGAGGAATTCGGACTGACGCAGGCTGAGCTTTCCCGCTCGGTGTCCAAGTCCCGTCCGCAGATCGCCAATACGCTGCGTCTGCTGAACCTCCCCGCCGGCGTGCAGAAGAAGGTGGCTTCGGGAGTGCTGTCCGCCGGACATGCGCGCGCGTTGCTTGGTCTGTCGTCCGAAGAGGATATGGAGAAGCTGGCCAATCGCATCATCGCCGAGGGGCTCTCGGTGCGCAGCACCGAGGAAATCGTCGCGATGCAGGCCAACGAAGGGGAGAAGCAGAAGAAGGCTCGTGCCAAGACTTCAAACCCGTGGAGCGGTTCGCCGATTCAGCAGAATCTTGAGAATCGATTCGACACCAAGGTCTCGATCAAGGGCACGCCGAAGCACGGGCGCATCGAAATCGTCTTCTCGTCGCCCGAAGACATGGATCGCATTCTGGGGCTGTTGATGCCGGACACCCCGAGCGATTCGTCGCAGTGGGTGTGAGATTATCGCGCTGGTCGCTCTGCGATGGGTGACCGGGGTGATGTTCCACGTGAAACATATGACGGGGGCGGCCACCGATATATGGTGGCCGCCCCCGTCACGTCATGGATGAGGTCGTTCGTCGGTGGCCGGCGGATATGCGTCACACCTGTGGCGGCGCATAGCGCGCCGCAGTCATCGTTAATGGCGCGATACAAGTGCCGGCCCGTTGCGTTACGACCGCTTCGTCAGATACTCCTGCGCGTCGAGCGCGGCGCGGCAGCCCATGCCGGCGGCCGAAATCGCCTGACGGTACTGTCGGTCGACCACATCACCGGCCGCGAACACACCGGGCGTCGACGTACGTGTCGACGCGCCGTCGACGATGATGTAGCCATCCTCATCGAGCTCGACGGCGGAGCCGAGGAACGCGGTCGCCGGCGTATGCCCGATGGCGACGAAGATGCCGTTAGCGGGAATCTCGCTGGTTTCGCCGGTGCGTACATTGCGCACGACCACGGACTCGGCGCCGTTGTCCGAAGAGCCATTGACCCGCTCCACCACGGAATCCAGCATGAACTGAATCTTGTCGTTGGCCTGGGCGCGTTCGACCATGATCTTCGACGCGCGGAACTCGCTGCGCCGATGAATCAGCGTGACCGACGAGCCGAACCGCGTCAGGAAGTTGGCCTCCTCGAACGCGCTGTCGCCGCCGCCGACCACCACGATCGGCTTGCCGCGGAAGAAGAACCCGTCGCAGGTCGCGCAGTACGAGACGCCGCGGCCGGAGAATTCCTCCTCGCCGGGGACGCCGAGCTTGCGCACCTGCGAGCCGGTGGTGATCACCACGGCGCGGGCCCGGAAGACGTCACCCTGATCGCAGGTGACGATCTTCTCGTCGCCCGACAGGTCGACGCTGACGACGTCGTCCCACACGAGCTCGGCGCCGAACTTCTCGGCCTGCCGCTGCATGGCGTCCATAAGATCCGGTCCCAGAATGCCGTCCGGGAACCCGGGGAAGTTCTCGACCTCGGTGGTGTTCACCAACTGGCCACCGGGGGTCAGGGCGCCCGCGATCACCAGCGGGCGATAGCCGGCACGCCCGAGGTAGATGGCCGCGGTGTATCCGGCGGGGCCCGAACCGATGATTATCACGTCACGCAAATCTGTCATGCACTACACAATAGCCAAATCCCGCGATGTCCGTGTTCGCTCAGAACAAGGAACGATGTCAGGCGTTCCCTGTTCTGCGGCTGCGGTGGTCGCACCGATCGAAGCCAGTCGGTAAATTACAGCCCACCGGGTAGGTCGCATCCAACTGGTGGGCTGCACCCCCCGCAACCCACCCGACCGGCCGCAAACCTGTCCGGCCAATATCGCAACCAGCCATCCCGGTCGAGATAACGGCAGCCCTAGGTAACTCACACGCGCATCGCCGTTGGTCGGATATCAGCTACTCCGGTCGGACTATGACGTTCCATACGGACTGCGATATTCCGAATGAACTACGACGTTATCGATGAACGACCTTTCAAACCGGCAGTGACCACTCGGACAGCGACAATCCGCCGAACAGACCATGACCCGGATGGACTGCTCTCCAAACGGACCGCAACCTTCCCGAACGGACCATGCCTCCTCCGAACAGACCGCACCACCCGTCAGACGGCAACCCGCCATCAGGTGGGGCAACCCGCCGGAAATCAATCCAACGAGACGGACTCCGACGCGAACCCGACGGACCGTGGCATACCACTCTGCTCGATAGGCCGCACAGTATCCTGCCCGGCAGCCCGCATCAGAACAGCTGGATCTGGTTGACGTAGATCTGCCCGCCGGGCAGGCTGTCGCGCGGAATCCACAGCATGATGGTATCGGTGTCGACCGCCTCGCTGAACGTCACGTTCGTGGTGCCGCCCTCGGCGAAGGCGAACTGCGCCACCTGCTGGCCGGCCGACGGATCGTTGGTCGTATTGGCGATGACGTAGCCCTGCCCGCCCGACGTGGTGATCGAGACCGTCATGCGGTACACGTCCTGCGGTTCGGTCAGCCGGATGACATACGCGAAGCCGTCCTGCCCGCCGGGCGACTGCAGGAAGGTCTGCGACGCCACCTGATACGGCGTCGTGTTCGTGTGGACCGGCGCCGGCACCGCGCCGGCCTTCTTGTCCGCCGTCACGACCTCATGCGGCTCGTCGTTCGCCGCGTCGTCCTGGGCGCCATCGGCGTCGTTCTGGTCATCGGATGCGTCGTCGGTCGTATCGTCGGCCTGGTTCTGACCGTCCGTCTGGCCGTCGTTCCGCCCATCCGACTGGGTTCCGTCCGACTGCCCGTCGTCTTGCGCGGTGTCGTTCTGATCGCCGTTGCCGTCGCCGAACGGCACGCTGTCGACGTCGATCTCGGGCCATAGGCCGTTCCCGCTCTGCGAGACGCCGGGGCTGTCGTTGTCGTTGGTCAGGCTGTAGACCGCGATGCCGGCGGCTGCGACGATCAGCACGACGACGGCGACGATGGCCACGGTCTTCGTGGTGAACCGGCCGAACAGCGACTGGTCGGCGACGCTGTCGAGCTCGTCGTCGGCCCGTTTCGGCTTCTGCTCGGGATTGAAGCTCGGCGGCACCACGTTGGTGCCGGCCCGCTCGGCCGCCTCGATGGCCGCGCGTTCCTCGTCGAGCGCACGCTGCGACTCCGCGCCGGGCTCGACGATGTTGCCGTCCGCGCCGATGACCGGAATGCGGCTGGTTTGTTCGAACTGGTTGTCGCCGTCGTCGTCGGCGTCGGGTGTGCCGAGCCGGACGGACGCGACGTTGATCGGCAGCGTCGCACGCGAGCCGTCGGCGGTGGCCTGGGCGTCGGGGAACGGGTCGAACAGGTCGGCCTGATCGGTCATCGTGTCGTCGTGGCCGTCGTCGATGCCCTCGTTGAGCAACTCCCTGCCCTTGCTCCACAGGGACTTCCGCTGGTTCCCGGTCTTGGCGGCCCCTACCGCCCCCATGGCTCCCGCGGCCCCGGCGCCCGCCGCCACGCCTCCGGCGATGCCGACGGCCCCGGCTGCCCCTGCGGCCAGACCGGCATGACCGTGCGGCGCGTCGCCGGCCGTGCCGGCGGCCTCATCGTCGCCCGCGGCGCCGAACATCGAGAACGAGAAGCCGTTCGGATGCGGACCGACGGCCAGATCGGCGGGGATCTCCAGCGCATCCTCGGCCGCGGTGGAGATGATCGGCGCCTCGGCGATCGAGGCCTCGCCGTCCACACTGGGCAGCACGATGTCGTGCTCGCCGAGCTTGTTGAGCGGCGACCAGTCGTCGAGCAGCATGTTGCATTCCGACAGCGACTCCAGCGGCGGCTCGTGCACGCCGCCGTCCGGCAGGTCGAGTCCGCGCCGGCAGATGACGCGCAGATCGTGCGGCGTATCCGCCGGCAGCCCGGCGAGATCCTCCGGCATCGACGCCGCATGCGGATCGCGGGGGCGGGTCAGCAGCGCATACAGCACATAGGCAAGTTGGAACACCGTATGGCGTTCGGGGCTGAGGTCCGGCGGCGCGGGCACGGGCTCGGCGAGCATCGAGCTCACCGGCATGTCCGCTATCTGGACGCCGTTCGTGGTCACGCGGATGGTGTCGAGCCCGACCGCGTGGTGGTGGAGCGCTTCCTGCTGCATCGCGATGACGGCGCCGACCGTCTCGCCCATGATGGACCGGATCGCGTCGTACGACAGCACGTTGCGGGTGCGTCCGCGCAGGTAGTCGGCGAGGCTCACGCCGGCGTCGAGCTGCGTGATGACGACCGCGACGTCGCCATGCTGGCGCATCTGCAGCACGCGCGGGCAGTACGAGTTGTGCGACATCACCAGCGTGGAGGCGGTGCCGTTGACCTGCGGCACGGCCAGCTTGTCGTTGATGATGAACAGTTGGCAGTCGTGCGCCAAAGCGCGGTCGCTGGCCTTCCATGCCTGGATGCCGCGTTCCTGGCGCAACGACGACACCAGAACGTAACGATTGAGGACGGTGTCTCCCAACTGAGGTCTCATGCTTCCTTCGGCTCCCGTATGCGATGGCATCAACGCTGGCTGTGGCGCTGGTGCCATTCTAGCCGTGGGGATGGTCGTAACCGCAGGGCTTTCCGGCCGCGGCGACCCCGTTCCGAGGGGGTCCGCCGCGTGGTCGCCGTCCGTCGGCTCCGCTGCTGCGGTGCCCGCGTCGCCGTCGCCGTCCGCCGGATCCGCGCCGACGGCGGGCAGCACGACGGTGGGGGAATCGCCTACGTTTTCAGCGTTTGTTTCGGTGGCGTCCAGCGACGACGGCGTATCGGACGGTTCCGCGTCCGATACGCCCGCGGCGTCCGGTTCCGCCGCGGCGGCCCCTCCCCGGTGCAGCCGGCCGGACACCATGCGCACCAGCGAGGTCAGTTCGTCGGTGCGTAACAACCACAACATCCCCACATATGCCACGGTGATCACGATCGTCGCCAGCACGCAGGCGCCCACGGCCTGCAGCCAGTTCATCGTGCCGTCGTCGGAGCCCACCTGCGCGCCGACCAGCGCGTAGATCGGCCTCAGGGCGGCGAGGCCCGCCGCCACGGCCACGGCGGCGGCTAGCAGCCCCTTGCCGTAGGTCGCGGCGAGGCGCCGGCCGTCGATGCGCCCGCCGAAACGCCGGCGCAGCATCCGGATCAGCAGCGGGAACGACACCATGTTGCCGATGGTGATCGAGGCGCCCAGCGAGGCCACCCAATACTCGGGCGGCAGCAGATGCGAGGCGAGGGTGACGGCGAGCACCTGGACGCCGGACGCCATCACCGCGAACACGAACGGGTGCCGGCCGTCCTCGAAGGCGTAGAACGTGCGTTGGATGATCAGATAGGCCGCGGTCAGCGGCAGCCCGCAGCCCAGCCCCATCAGCGGCCCGGCGATCAGGATCGCCTCCTTGACGCTGACCGACGGCAGCAGCGCCAGCGTGATCGGCATCGGCATCACCAGGAACGCGACCGAGAAGAAGAACATCAGCAGCCCGACGTTGCGCAGCGCGGCGCTGAGCTGCGTGCGCGCGTCCCCGATGCGCCGCTCGGCGATTGCCTGCGAGATGCGCGGGAACATGGCCGTGGACACGGACACCGCGATCAGCGAGTAAGGCAGCATGAACAGCGTGTAGGCGTTCTGGTAGGTGGCGTTGCCGGCGACGTCGAACTGGCTGGCCCCGTACAGCAGGCTCGCCTGGTCCGGCGCGCTGGTGGTGATGCGCGTGTTGATGATGTTCGCCACCTGGTTGACGATCACCACGCCGATGCTCCACACGGCGACCGGTCCCATCGACCGCAGGCCGATGCCGCGCAGCCCCCAGGAGGGCCGGTAGCGGAACCCGGCGCGCAGCAGCGGCACGAAGAGGATCAGCGCCTGGAAGGCCACGCCGAGCGTCCACGCGCCGGCGGTGAGCATGATCTTGTCCGGCGTCCAGAAGTCGAGCGGCTGCTGGTCCGCGCGCCCGAACAGTGCGATGAACGCGGCGAACCCGGCGCAGCTGATGACGTTGGCGCCCACCGAGCTCCAGGCGTAGGTGCCGAAATGGTCCAGCGCGGCCAGGATCTGTCCGATGACGGTGTACAGGCCGTAGAACAGGATCTGCGGCATGCACCACAGCGTGAACGCGCTGGTCAGCGCCATCATCTCCTCGCCGCCATCGACGTACAGGCCGGTGAGCAGCGGGGTGGCGGCCGCCATGAGCGCGGTGACGCCGAGCAGCATCGCGATCGCGACGGTGATGAGCTTGTTGAGCCGGTCCTGCGCGTCCTTCTCCTTGAGCGTGCGCACGATCTGCGGCACGAGCACGGCGTTGAAGATGCCGCCGGAGACCAGCGTGTACAGGACCTGCGGGATCATCGAACCGGCCTGGTAGGCGTTGGCGGCGATGCCCGTGGTGCCCAGGGCGGCGGCCAGCAGGATGGTGCGTATCTGCCCGGTCAGTCGCGATGCCGCGGTGCCGGAGGCCATGATCAGCGAATTGCGTCCTACGGAAGAGCTCATTCGTCCGGGTCCTTCTTGCGGTGGAACTGGCGCCACAGACCGAGCAGGCCGAGCGCGACGGCGATGACGATGATGACGAAGCCGCTCATGTCGCTGATCCGCAGGCTGCTGGTGATGGTGGTGGACCGGCCGGCGCCGAAGGTCGCGCCGTCGCGGTCCTGCAGGGAAAGATGGGCGGTGGCGCTGCCCGAGGCGACCACGCGGATGGTGAACGTGACCTGCGCCTCGCCGCCGGAGGGGACCGTCACGCCCGCCTGACGCGAGGTGACGATCTGCGAGGAGTCGGTGATCGAGGACACGTCCACGGCGATGGCGTACGGCAGGTCGTTGCGCACCGACACCGGCATCGTCGCGGTCTCGCTGAGCACCGTCATCGTCTCCAGCGGCATGATCGTCACGGCGCCGAGCAGGCGGCTCGACAGGTCCTGCGCGCCCGCCAGCATCCGTTCGCGCAGCGCGTCGTCATCGGCCAGCGCATGCAGCGCGAACTCCCCGCACGCCGTATGCAGCGCGTCGATCCAGCCGGACAGGTCCTCGTGCCGCTGGTCGGGGATGGCGGCGTTCTGCTCGCTCTGCGCCGCGGCCGCCGAACCCTCGTCCACCAGGATCGAGGAGGACAGCCGCGTGACGGTGGCGTCGACGGCGGCGAGCGAGTCCAGCGCCTGGCGCAGCGCGTCCGAGCGCTCCGCGGCCAGTCCGGCGTCGTCCGGCACCAGCAGGTCGGCGTCGGTGCCGGTGGCGTAGGCGTCGGCGTCCAGCAGCGTGCCCAGGTCCGTGATCTGCAGCCAGGAGGACTGCTCGATGAGCCGCATCAGCGCGTCCGCGGTCTTCGGGTCGGTGTCGGCGTCCAGACAGACCAGCAGGTTGCGTGCGGTGTACGGCTGCTCCATCTGGTAGAACGCGCTCTGGGCGACGAACCGCGCCAGCCGGCCCGCCTCGGTCCGCTCGCCGTCGGCGGACTCGCTGGTGGCCCGCCCCCGCGCCAGCCCGGTGAGCACGTCCTGCGCGGACAGCACGGTGACGGTGCCGGCGTCGGTGTCGACCTCGATCTTGCCGGTGTGCACGGTGCCGCTGCCGTCGTCGTTGAAGCCGCCGTCGGCGATGACGACCTCGTAGCCCTGCTGCCGGGCCACGGTCAATGCCTGCGAGGTCCAGCGCCCTGCGCCCTGCCAGGCGACGGCCGTGAGGTCCGCGGCATCGGCGGCGGCGTCGCCCGCGTTCGCGTTTGTGGACGTGTTCGTGGATGCGGACGCCGCGAGCGTCGCCGCCGCATCGGCGCTCCAGTCCTCGGTGCCCACGCCGGCCGCGGCATAGGCGTCGGCGTCGTCGATCGCGGCGTATGCGGTGATGTCGAAGTCCGCCGGTTGCATGACGGCGTCGGCCTGAAGCGGCGTGCTCAGCGAGGCGAGGTACGCGGGGTCGGCGACGGCCTGCAGCCCGGGGTGGGCCTCCAGCAGCGCCGCCTGCCGCTGCGCGGTCTGCGTGTCGCCGGCCGCGGTGTATGAGGTCGTCTGCTCGTCGCCGTCCAGCAGGCCGTCGACGGCGTCCTCGTCGACGCTTCTGGCGGTGCCGGTCAGCGGCATGGCCACGGTGATGCCCATCGCGGGCGTCTGCTCGCCGTTCAGCCCGTCCTGCGAGCGGGTCAGGAACGTGTGCGCCCGCGCGACGACGGCGCCGCCCGAGGACAGGGAGAGCAGCAGCGGCTTGGGGCCCCATGACGTGAACGACTGCAGCACGGCGTCGTCGGCGGGCACGTCGATGGCCACGCTGGCCGTCGCGCCCGCGTCGATCCGCGGCACCTCGGCCGTGCCGAGCACGTCGACGGCCGGGATGCCGCTGTCGCCCTGGGCCCAGTCCTGGATGTCGGTGCGCGACATGAACACATGGCCGGTGTTCGTGGCCAGCGTCATCGTGCCGGCCTCCAGTGGCGCGTCGGTGCCGTTGGTGACGCTCAGCGCGATGCGGAAGCCCGAATCGTCGGTCACCACCGCAGTCGACTCGTCGATGGCGATCGACACGGCGCCGTCCGCCGGCTCGTCCGCCGACGCCAACGGGACCGGCGCCCCGAGCCCGGCGAACAGCAGCGCGAGCAGCATGGCAAGAAGCGCCGACCATGCGATTGGCCGGCGCGGCGAACGACGTGTGCTGCGTGTGCTTCGGTGTAGCGTCATGCCTGCCGGTTCCGTTTCCTTGCGTAGAGCCATGCGATTTTGCGTTCGTTAGGATAGCTGAGCACGTCGTCAAGATCCTTGAAATCCACCCAGATCGCGTCCTCGGCCTCGTGGTCGGGGTCGCCCTCGACGGTGAGCTCGCCGGAGATGCGGCGGAGCGCGAAATGGTGGACGAGCTTGTGCACGCGCTGGTTCGTGCCCGTGAACCAATAGTCGATCGTGGCGATCGACTCGATGACCTCGCCCAGGATGCCGGTCTCCTCGTGGACCTCGCGCACCGCGGTCTGCTGCGGGGTCTCGCCCTTCTCGATATGCCCCTTCGGCAGGCACCACTCCAGATGGCCGCTGCGGGAATGCCTTGCGATGATCGCCACGCGGCCGTGCTCGTCGAAGATCAGCCCGCCGGCGGAGTATTCGCGGACGACGGGCAGCTCCTGCGCGTCCAGCGACGCGAACGTGGTGGGGCCGTCGCCGCTGCGCCGCTGCGGCATCATCGCCGGCGTGGGCACGCGGGGCGTTCGCGGTGCGTCCTGCGCCTCGGCGGGCCGCTGCGACGACTCGGAGGTGTACAGCAGCTTGTCGGGCTCCATCCGATTTTGGGTATGATCGGCCGCGGCATGGGCGAGCATGCGTGCAAGGTCCGCGGGCGTAATCATGTAACCCACCTTACTCAAGTCTGTGTGCAGGTGGGGTGACGGCCACGCTGGGGGTGAACTGGTGTCGCGGCGCGGCGGCGCCATAGGCGGGCCGGCGGGTATGCTGGTAGCGCGTTGTTGCTGTCTGCCGAAAGGGTGCACGTGAACTTCGAAGTATGGCCGGAGGCCGTTGAACTGGGGCGTTTGTTCGCCGCTCAGGGGTATGAGCTGGCGCTGGTGGGCGGTCCCGTCCGCGACATGCTGCTGCATCGCACGTCGCACGACCTGGATTTCTGCACGTCGGCGCGTCCCGAGCAGTTCGAGCCGATCCTGCGCCGATGGGGGCGCGACGGCTTCTGGGACATGGGCCGCAAGTTCGGCACGCTGGGCGCGATGCGCCGCCGCGACGACGGCACCGAGGTGCAGGTGGAGGTCACCACCTACCGTTCCGACGTGTACGACCCGGACTCCCGCAAGCCCGAGGTGAACTACGGCGACAGCCTGGAGGGCGACCTGTCCCGCCGCGACTTCACGGTGAACGCGATGGCGCTGCGCGTGCCGGAGCTGGAGTTCGTCGACCCGTTCGGCGGCGCGAACGACCTGGCCAAGGGCGTGCTGCGCACCCCGGTCGACCCGCGCCAGTCCTTCGATGACGACCCGCTGCGCATGATGCGCGCGGTCCGCTTCGTCGCGCAGCTGGGCTTCCGCATCGAGCCGGCGACGGCCGAGGCGATCAGCGACATGGTCGAGCGCATCGGGATCGTGTCGGCCGAGCGCGTGCGCGACGAGCTGACCAAACTGCTGCTGTCGGACCGCCCGCGCGCCGGCGTCGAGGCGCTGGTGGAGTCCGGCCTCGCCGACATCGTGTTCCCGGAGATCCCCGCGCTGCAGCTGGAGATCGACGAGCACCACCGACACAAGGACGTGTTCGAGCACACGATGATCGTGCTCGACCGCGCCGTGGCCCTGGAGACCGGCCCGGACGGCCCGGTGCCTGCGCCCGACCTGACGCTGCGCCTGGCCGCGATCATGCACGACATCGGCAAGCCGAAGACGCGCCGCTTCGAGCCCGGCGGCAAGGTCAGCTTCCACCACCACGACGCGGTGGGCGCCAAGCTGACGCGCAAGCGGCTGCGGGCGCTGCACTTCGACCACCACATCGTCGACGACGTGTCCGAGCTGGTGAACCTGCACCTGCGCTTCCACGGCTACGTGGACGAGCCGTGGACCGATTCGGCGGTGCGCCGGTACGTCAAGGACGCCGGTCATCTGTACGAGCGGCTGAACCGCCTGACCCGCGCCGACGCGACCACGCAGAACCGGCGCAAGGCGATGGTGTTCTCGTCGGCGATGGACGAGATGGAGCAGCGCGTGCGCGACCTGAAGGAGAAGGAGGACTTCGAGGCGATCCGCCCCGACGTCGACGGCAACGAGATCATGGAGCTGCTCGGCATCGAGCCCGGCCCGATGGTCGGCCGCGCCTACAGGCACATGCTCGAGTACCGCCTCGACCACGGTCCCGTCGACCACGACGTGGCGGTGGCCGAGCTGATGCGCTGGTACGGTTCGCTGGAGGACTGACGCACGGCCCGCCGGCGCCGGCCCCGCATCGGTGCCGGCGGACCGTCCAACGCGTGGGACCGCTGCCGTGCAATGCGTCGGACCGCTGCCGTTCGACGACTCGGGTCCGCTTCCGCTTGATACTCGATGACCCGGGCTCCGCTTGGTGCCACGGATCTGCTTGGTACCGCAGGTCTGCTCGGTGCCGCGGATCCGCTCAGTGCTCGATGGCCGCGGGCAGGTCGGTCATCGCGTCGGCCGCCTGGCAGTTCGCGAAGTCCTCGATCGCCGAGCCGGCCGCCGGCACGTCCTCGGTGTCCGTCAGATCCTGGAACGTGGCGCCGAGCACGATGTCGATCAGCGTGTCCTCGCGGTCGTCCATCACCATGACCGCGTCGGTGAAGTTGGCGTTCACCGTGTACGCCGCGTTGATGGCGTTGCGTCCGAAGTAGATCGTGGTGCGCTCGACGTTCTGGCTGGAGTAGTTGCCCGCGTCGCCCTGCAGCAGGAACTCGCGGTTCTGCAGCGCGTCGGCGACGGCCTGGCCGAAGCCGGAGTGCGAGGTGCCGTTGAGCACGCGCACGGTGACGCTGCGGTTGTCCACCGTCGTGGCCGGGGTGCCGTCGTCGCCGGCGACCGCGCACGGCGCGACGACGCCGTAGTTCGGCTCGGTGGCCGGGGTGTCCACGCGGCCCAGCCCGAACACGTGGAAGAAGAACAGGAGCGAGATGATCATCGCGACGGCCAACACGGCGCCCGTGACGGTGAACACCGTGCGCTGACGCTGGCGTACGTACTGCTTGCGGGCTTCGCGCTCATCGTATGGTTGTGCCATGTCCCCGTCCTTCGTAGAAACGACTGGTACCAACCTTACCGGTACATGCTGACGCGCCGGGCCCGCGGTCCGGGCCGCGGCACGACGCCCGCCGGCGCGGACCGGCGCCCACGCCTCAGCCCTGCACGGACACCCGCGGGACGGCCGGGGCCTGCGCCGCGATGATCCGGTCCACCGCGGCCCCGCCGCGCCAGCGCTCCACGACCGCCCTCGCCGTCGCGTCGTCGGGCACGAACGCCACCACCGACGGCCCCGACCCGGAGACGAACGCATGGGCCGCGCCGGCCCCGAGCGCGGCCTCGATCGCGTCGCCGCTGCGCGGGTGCAGCGAGATCGCGGCCTGCTGCAGATGGTTCTCGTCGCCCTCGCCCGGGCCCAGCTCGTCGAACGTCGCGTACACCTCGGGCGTGCGCAGCTCCGCCTGGTACGCGCCGATCAGCACCGTGCCGCGGAAGCCCGCCTCGCGCAGGCGGCGCGCCTCGTCGCCGTCCGGGGGCAGCGTCTCGATCCGCTCGCCGAACCCGGTGCCGTGCGCGTACCCGCCGGTCAGGCAGAACGGCATGTCCGCGCCCAGCGTGGCCGCGACCGTGCGCAGCCGGTCCATCGGCCAGTCCAGCCCCCACAGCGCGTTCAGCGCCAGCAGCGTGGCGGCCGCGTCCGCGGAGCCGCCGCCCAGCCCGGCGCCGACGGGGATGCGCTTGTCGATCGTCAGCGACACGTCCGGCTCGCGCCCGCACGCCTCGGCCAGCGCGAACAGCGCCAGCACCGCGTGGTTGCGCCGCATGTCCGTGCCGGAGGCGGCCAGGTCGCCCAGATGCGTGCCGGAGAGGTCCAGCGAGAACCCGGCCCCCGGCGCCTTGGCGGTGGCCGTGACCGTGTCGTAGACGCCGACCGCGCAGTAGTACGTGTCGAGCTCGTGCCGCCCGCCCCATTCGGCGCGCGGCCGGCCGACATGGAGCGTGAGGTTGGTCTTCGCCGGGCAGTCGACGCTGACGGACACCGGGGTCATGCCCGCACCTCCTTGGCCGCGCGGGCCAGCGCCGCGAATTCGCCGACGGTCAGCGTCTCGCCGCGCCGGCCCGGGTCGATGCCGGCGGCGGCGAACGCCGCGTCGGGGACCATGCGCCGCAGCGCGGCGTGCAGCGTCTTGCGCCGCTGGCCGAACGCCGCGTCGATCAGCGCGAACACGTCGCGGCGGTCCCGCGCCTCGAAACGCGGCTCGCGGTAGCGGCGGAACAGCACCAGCGCCGAATCCACGTTCGGCGCCGGCCAGAACACGTTGCGGCCGATCGTGCCGACCCGCTGCGCCTCGCCGTACCAGGCGAGCTTCACGCTCGGCGTGCCGTAGATCTTGCTGCCGGGCGTCGCCGCGAGCCGGTCGGCGACCTCCTTCTGCACCATGACCAGGAAGGTGTCGAGCGCGTCGAACCGCTCCAGCAGCGTCAGCAGGATCGGGGTCGCCACGTTGTACGGCAGGTTGGCGACCAGCGAGAACCGCTCGTCGCCGGCGAAGTCGGTGAGGTTGTCGGGGGTGACGTCGAGCGCGTCACGGACCACGACGTGCAGCCGGTCGGCCGCCTGCGGCATGAACTCGGCGACGGTGTCGGGCAGGCGCCGGGCCAGCGGCGGGTCGATCTCCACGGCGGTGACGCGCGCGCCGGTCTCCAGGATCGCCAGCGTCAGCGAACCCAGGCCGGGGCCGACCTCCATGACGTGGTCGCCGGCCCGCACGCCCGCCTCGCGGACGATGCGGCGCACCGTGCCCGGGTCGATGACGAAGTTCTGGCCGAACTTCTTGGTGGGGCTCACGCCGGCCTCGTCGGCGATGCGCCGGATGTCGGCGGCGCCGAGCAGCCGGCCGGCCGGCGGGGCGCCCGCGCCCGCCGCTGCGTCGTTCTGGTACGTCACCTTCCTCGTTCCCCTCTCTGCCTGGACGGGACCGCCCGACGGTGCCGCCGGACGAGATATCAGTACCAATTATGTTGCTGCCACCACGCGACCGCCCGCGTGGGGCTGCCGTACCGCTGCGCGATGTAGCTCAGGCCCCAGTCGATCTGCACGGCGCCGTCGTCCTGCCAGCCGACGCCCATCTTCGAGCCGGGCAGCGCCTGCGGGATGCCGTAGGCGTCCGACCAGGGGTTGTCGGCGTACCAGAGCCACCCGGATTCGTGGTTCCACAGCCAGACCAGCGCGTCCCATTCGGCGCCGGTCCAGCCGTACTGCGCGGCGGCGCCGGCGGCGTACGCCTGCGCCTGGGCGACGGTCGGGTGCCACAGCCGGGCCGTCGAGCTTCCCGAGTTCCCGGAGTTCCCTGAATTCCCGGAGTTTCCCGAGTCCGACGACCCCGGGTCCCCGGAGCCGGACGAACCCGACCCGCCGGAGTCGGTCGAACCGCTGCCGTTCGAACCGCCGGTATCGCCGGATCCGGCGTCGCCCGAGCCGCCGCCGTTCGAGCCGCTCGACCCGTCCGATCCCGACCCCGTGCCCGAGCCGGCATCCGACCCGTCGGCGCCGGACGAACCGGAGGACGACGCATCGTCCTGGCCGTCGGAGGCCGGGTCGTCGGGCGTGGTGTTCGTGCCGGCGTCCGCCTGGCCGCCGCTGGTGTCCTGCGGATCCTCGACCACCTCGGGGCCGACGGCGACGATCCGGTCGATGGCGATCTTCGTGGTGGTCTCCGAGAGCAGCGTCTCGCTCTCCGGCTCGCCGTCCACGTAGGTGACGTCGTACACCCGCTGAATCTCGCCGTTCTCGCCGTTCTGCCGGATGACGGTCTCGCCGGGCTCCAGCGACGGGTCGATGACGGTCTGCGTGGAGAACGGCACGGCCTCGGTGCGTGTCTGCTCGCCGTGGGTGACGCGCCGCACGCGCAGGATCGTCTCGCCGCCGTCCTTCTCGACGCTGACGCGGTCCTCCTTGTTCAGCGTGATGCCCTTGGAATCGAGGATCGAGGCGGCGGGGAGCCTGCCGTCGGGCGCGGCCGAGCTCTGCCCGTCGGCGATGACCGTGACCGGCCCGTCCTCGTTGATGACCAGCCCGCCGGTGAGCTGGTTGTACACGTTGCCGATGTCGACGGTGACCTTGGTGGCGGCGTCCGCGTTGGCCTCGAAGAAGCCGATCAGCTGTTCGGCGCTGGTGGCCACCGTCCAGAACGGCACCTCCTCGCCGTTGATGGTGATGGTGGTCTGGTAGGCGCTGCGCACGGTGACGACGTCGTGGTTGCGCAGCTCGCCGGAGGTCGTGGTGATCTGGTCGTGGCTGCGCACCGTGACCCCCTGCTCCTCCAGCAGGCGGGCGACGGTCGTGGCGTAGGTGGTCACCGTCGTGGTCTGCCCGTTGATGTCGAGCGCGATGGACTTGCGGGTGACGAACCCGCACCCCAGCACCGAAGCCAACGTCACCGCGACCGCGCAGACGGCCACGCGCACACGGCGCATGACCACGAACCGGTGCGGCGTCCAACGCCTTGCCATACCGCCACTCCTTGCAAAAGACAGTCCAGGCTTGCATTGTATCGTCGCAGCCTTGGGAGTCGCCGACGTAGGGGGTATTGTCGGCCAATTCGTCACAACCGCCGGCGCGTGGCCGGGCGGCGGTCCGTCGACGCGGGCTCGGCCGAACGCACGGGCTTGGCCGGAGCCTGCCCGGTCGGGCGGCCCGGGGCCGCGGCGCGGGGCCCTCCGTCCGGCATGGCCGCGCAACGGCGGCCCCGGGGCGGGCGCGGACGCATCGTTGCGGGAATAAAGAAAAAGGGGGCGGGAGAGAAGGGGATGTTCCCGCCCCCTAGTGCGGGCAGAGCTGGTTGGGGGGACGCTCCGCCCGTCCACCAGAAGCCCGTAGTTGGGGGGGAAGGCTTCTGGATACTTACTCAAGGTAAGACCACTGTGCAGGAAAACATCCGCACAAAACTATGGTACAACGTTTTTTTCCTGTCTCGAGCCTCCTGTCGGGATCGAACCGACGACCTGCCGCTTACAAGGCGGCCGCTCTGGCCATCTGAGCTAAGGAGGCGGATTCCGCAACGCTTGAAAAGCCTTGCGAACAAGTGATTAGCTTAGCAGTATCCCTCGAACCGTCAAATGCGGGCGCGGAACACCGCGCATCGCAAAACGGTCGCATTTCCGCGTGTCGCGCGCCTGAGGCGGGGCGTCGGCGGCGCCTTGGACGCCGCACCCGGCGCGGCGGCGGCCCTGTGCCATGGACCGCCGCCGGCGATGCCCGTCGCGTCGCCGTGCCCGGGGCATCGCCGTGCCCGGGGCATCGCCGTGCCGTGGCGTCAGGAGCCGGTGGTCACCGAGATCGGCTCGCCGTCCGCGCCGATCGAGGGCATGACCCCGGCGACGCCGACGTCGGCGTCATCGAGGCCGAGCGACATCAGCAGGCCGTCGTACATGGTCATGTCGGCGAGCGTCAGGTCGTTGAGGTCCCAGAAGTGGCCGTTGATCGTCACCGTCGGCGTGCTCATCGAGCCCTTGAGGCTGCCGGACTGGTTGAACAGCTCGCTGCGCATCGGGGTGTACCGGTCGACGGCGTCCAGCCAGTCGTAGTACTCGCCGCCGAACATGCCGTCGGCCACGTCCTCGGAGACCCCGGCGGCGATCGCCTGCTCGCGGATCTGGTCGTCGCTCACCGACTCGTAGGCGGAGCCCTCCTCGGGCTGGAAGTCCTCGGCGTACATGCGCTGCAGGAACGCGAGCAGATGCGCGGGGTCGTCGTCGTGCTCGGTGATGTACAGCGCGGCGTTGGCGGCGCGGCTCGAATAGTCGTCGGTCGAGTAGCGGTCCATGAACGCCATGAAGTGCAGCTCGATGTTGATCTGGCCGGCCTGCATCATCTCGACCAGCGTATCGTCGAGCTCGCGGTGCAGGCTGCCGCAGCCCGGGCACAGGAAGTCCATGTAGATCGCGACGGTCGGCGCGCCCTCGGCTTTGGTGCCGTATCCGCCGTTCGAGATGACGATCCCGCCCTGCTCGTCCGCGCGCGACGGCTTGGTCGCCACCTGCTGCAGCTGCGTGTACGCCTCGTCGATGGTGATGTTGGACGAGGTGCCGCCGTCCTCGGACGGATGCACCGAACGCCAGATCGCGACGCCGGCGACCGCCACCAGCACGACCACGATCACCGCGACGATGGCGCCGATGATCGTCTGCTGCCTGCGCTCCTTCGCCGCCCGTTCCTCCTGCTCGCGCAGCGCGGCGGCCTCGGCGGCCCTCCGGTCGGCCCGGGTCTGCTTCTTGACGGCCTTGTTGTTGTTCTGCGCCATCGGCGTCCTTTCGTTTCGTATGCTTCCGCCCATACTAGTGGACGGGCCGCGCACGGGGGCCGCCCGTACATGAAATTCACGTGAACGCCCCGCGCCGCCGTCACAGGGCGAACAGCGGCGACCAGTCGACGAAGGTCCCGGCCGCCAGCAGCGCGCAGGCGGCCACCGTCGTCGCCGCCCAGAGCGCGGCCGCCACGGCGGCGTGCGGGGTGAGCCGGGGCGCCGTTTCGCCGTCGGCATACGGCGGCTGCGCCGCCCCCGGGGCGTAGCCGGGAGCGGGCGTTCGCGGGGCGCGCCGCAGCGCCAGGTCCGCCAGCCCGCTGAGCGCGCCCGCGCCGATGCGCACGGTGTCGGGGGATATGGCCATCGCCGCGAACAGCCAGCCGCATGCCGTGAACAGCGCCAGCGTCGCGCCGGTCGCCGAGGCAGGCGCGTCCGAGGGCAGCGTCAGCGAGAAGCCGCCGGCCCCCAGCGGCAGCACGAACGTGCCGGTCGGCAGCTGCGCCACCGGAATGGCCAGCGCGGTGCCGCACAGGAACACGACCAGCGCCGCCGCCATGCGGGGCAGCGTCAGCGCCAGACCTTTGAGCGCATGCCAGGGCAGCGACGCCAGCCGCCACAGCACGTCGCCGCCGCGCCGTTCGCCGCCGTGCCGGGACTCGCGCCGCAGCTGCGCCTCGGTGCTGAGTCCGGCGGTGAGCATCAGCCAGAGCAGTGCCGCCATGAGCAGCATGGCGATCAGCGGCGCGGAGGCGGCGAGCAGCGCGATCGGCGCCGTGAGCAGCAGGCAGGGCGGCATGCCCTTGTCATAGTAGGCGCGGTGTTTGAGCCAGGTCGGGTCGATGGCGGGCTGCGGCGGCTGCGGCTGTTGCCCGGGTTGCGCGGGTGCCTGCATGGAGGCCGCCGTGCCGAGGGCGCCGGGCGTCTGGGCCGGCGCGGCGGTCGTTTGCATGGGCGCTTGCATGGGAGTGTAGGCGGGTGCCGGCTGTGCGGGTGTTGTGGCCGGCGATGCGGGCATCGCGGTCGTGCGTGCGTCCTCGGCGCCTGACGGCGGCACGGTGGTGGACTGCGGCATGCCACCGGCCGGCAGCACGGATGTGGCCTGCGGCACGGCCGTCGCCGGCATGACGGTGGTCGCGCCGCCGGCGTCGAGGCGGCCCGGTTCGGCGAGGGGCGACTCGGCGTGGATCGGCGTGCTGGCGATGACGCGGGTGGCCGGCTCGCCGGAATCGGCGTCGGCTGCCATCACGGCGGTTCGGTCGTCGGTCGTCGTCGCTGCCGTAGGCAGGATGGCGGTGCCGGCACCGCCGCCGGTGACGTTGCCGCCCGTCGCGGCGGGGGATGCCGGCAATACCGTGGTGCCGCCGTCGTTCATCGCTGTCGCGGGCAATATGGCGGTGCCGCCGTCGGATGCCGCGCCCGTAGGCAGGATGGCGGTGCCGCCGGCGCCGATTGCGCCGATCGTCGCCGGCATGGCGCCCTCGCCGGTCGCCGCGGGCCGCCACAGCGTGCGCGGGTTGTCGATGCCGGGCTCCTCGTCGTCCCACGGCAGGGAGCGGTCGCGGGACGGAACGTTGCGCGGATCGTCGCCGTCGGTCGTGGCGTAGGCCGTGCCCGCCAGCCGTGCCAGGGCCGGCCGGCCCCCGGAGGCCGGGGTGGCGCCGTCAAAAGGGCGCACCACCTCCGTCTCGCCGGTCTCGCCCGGGGCCGCCTCCCAGGCGAACGGGTTCATCGCGTCCAGCTCGATGGCCTGCAGCAGCTGCTCGGGCGTGCAGCGCTTGGAACGGTCGGGGTCGAGCGCGGCGCGGAACGCCGCCATCGTGCCGGCCGGCAGCCCGTTGAGGTTGGCGTTGCCCGCGGCGGCGCGCTCCAGCACCGCCATCATCGGCTTCGAACCGAACACCGGCGCCCCGGTCGCCGCGAACGCGAGCACCGAGGCCAGCGACCACCAGTCGGTCTGCTCGTCCGACTCCGCACCGTCGATGATCTCCGGGGCGATGAAGCCGGGCGTGCCCATCACCAGGCCGGTGCGCGTCACGTGGCTCTCGCCCTCGCCC
Organism: Bifidobacterium phasiani; assembly: GCF_019331775.1. GTDB lineage: Bacteria > Actinomycetota > Actinomycetes > Actinomycetales > Bifidobacteriaceae > Bifidobacterium > Bifidobacterium phasiani. The sequence goes on along the minus strand of NZ_JAHBBD010000003.1, from coordinate 69,523 downwards.
ATCGCGATGCCGAAGTCCACCAGCACCGGGCCGGAGGCCGACACCATCACGTTCGTCGGCTTGATGTCGCGGTGGACGATGCCGGCCGCATGCACGGCGCGCACCGCCTCGATCAGCTTGCGCGCCAGGCGCTCCAGGTCGTCGGCCACATAGCGGCCGTTCGCGGCCACGTCGTCGCGCAGGTTCTTGCCCTCGATCAGCTCGGTGACGATGAACGCCAGCGAGTCGTCCAATTCCATGTCCACGATCTGGCAGACGCCCGGGTGCCGCACCTTGCGCAGCGCCATCGCCTCGCGGCGCAGGCGCTCGCGGGCCGTCAGCCGTTCGCGCACCGCCGGGTCGTCCGGGTTCGCCGGGTCGATGTCGTCCTCGGACAGCGAGTCGCGCAGGACCTTCATCGCATAGACCTGGCCGCCGTCGTCGCGCACGCGCCAGACGGAGCCCATCGCACCCGCGCCGAGCCGTGAGATCAGCGTATAGCCCCCCACCAGCTGACCCGGCTCCAAGTTCAGTTCGCTCATGCCCACCATCCTAGCCGGACGGCATGCCCTCCGCCCCCGGGGCGGGACATGGCGCCCGGACCTGTGGCGCGGCCCCCGGGCACGGAGTGCGGGCGCCGGTCGCCGGCCGCGGATCGCGGGCGCCCGGCGGTCCGTTCGTCATGCGTCCAGGAGGGGATGCGTCGTGCCGGGGAACGGGGCGCGGGCGCGGCGGCGACGGGGGTGGTCCCCGCATGTCGCGGTGCAAATTATGCGCTTGAAACGACAGGCTGTGAGCCATGCCGACGAAAGGCCGATAAAATTGGCGATGATGGATTATCGGCATAACGAGGTGCTGACATTGCAATCCTCAACGGGGAGCGAATAGTCATCATCTGGCGCACGAGAAGGGCAGGGCAGTCCTGTTTCGCGGGCCGTCGGCGACCGGATGCGTTCCGGTCGGCGCGGTTGTGCCGCTGTTCCCAATAAGAGAACACAAGGAGGAGGAAATAGCTCATGCTGGGCATTAATTGGAGCGACGTGATGAACGTCGTGATGTCTGTGCTGCCTCAGCTGATCGCCATCGGCGTCGTACTGGTGCTGGCGATCATCGTGACCGTGGCCGTGAACAAGAGCACGGTCAAGGATCAGGCGACGCGCAAGCTCATCCATTCCGAGTCGTGGCTGGTGTTCCTGGTGGCCGCGGTCGTGGCCGTGTCGATGATGCTGTTCGGCCCGCTGGCCACGCTGCTCAACAACGCCACCGCGACCAAGTACGAGCTTTCGGAGCAGACGATCTCCGACGCGAACGATCTGGCCAAGGAGATCCAGTCCGAGGCCGTCACGATGCTGAAGAACGACGACGGCAACCTGCCGCTAGCCGACACGAACGTGAACGTGTTCGGCTGGGCGTCGACCAACCCGGTCTACGGCGGCACCGGTTCGGGCTCGATGAACTCGAACTACGAGACCACCTCGATCCTGCAGGGCATGGCCGAGGCCGGTCTGACCACCAACGAGGACCTGTCCAAGCTGTACACCGATTATCGTGCCGACCGGCCGGTCGTGGCGATGGCCGATCAGGACTGGACCCTGCCGGAGGTTCCGGCCGCCGACTACCCGCAGTCGCTGATCGACGACGCCAAGGCGTTCTCCGATGAGGCCGTCATCGTCATCGGCCGCGTCGGCGGCGAGGGCGCCGACCTGCCGACCAACATGAAGGCCGAAGGCATCACCTACAACGACAACTCCACCGAGTATGCGGACTTCGAGGACGGCGACCACTTCCTGCAGCTGTCGCAGACCGAGCAGGACATGATCGACCTGGTGACCTCGAACTTCGACAACGTCACGCTGATCTACAACGGCGCGAACGCTTTCGAGCTGGGCTTCGTGAACGACTATCCGCAGATCAAGTCCGTGCTGTGGTGCCCGCCGGCCGGCCAGACCGGCTTCTCGGCGCTGGGCGACATCCTCGCCGGCACCACGAACCCATCCGGCAAGACCTCGGACACCTTCGTGTACGACCTGACCTCGACCCCGTCGTTCAACAACCGCGGCGACTTCAAGTACGAGAACATGACCGAGTTCCCGACCGAGAACTTCGAGGAGGGCGAGACCTCCCCGGCGTTCGTGAACTACGTCGAGGGCATCTACGTCGGCTACAAGTTCTACGAGACCGCCGATGACGAGGGCCTGATCAACTATGACGAGGCCGTGCAGTACCCGTTCGGCTACGGCCTGAGCTACACCACCTTCGAGCAGGAGATGGGCGACGTGACCTACGCGGACGGCACGGTGTCGTTCGACGTGACGGTGACCAACACCGGTGACGTGGCGGGCAAGGACGTCGTCGAGGTGTACTACAACCCGCCCTACACCAACGGCGGCATCGAGAAGGCGTCCGCCAACCTGGTCGCCTTCGAGAAGACCGACCTGCTGGAGCCGGGCGCGTCCGAGACCGTGTCGATCTCCTTCGATGACGACGACATGGCGTCCTACGACGAGAACGACGCCCAGGCGTGGGTGCTCGAGGCCGGCGACTACCAGGTCTCGATCAACTCGGATTCGCACACCGTGATTGACGAGGCGACCGTGACCGTGGACGAGGACATCGTCTACAACACGGAGGACAACACCCACAACGGCGACCAGACCGTCGCGACCAACGTGTTCGACACCGAGGGCGACGTGACGTTCCTGTCCCGTGCGGACGGCTTCGCCAACTACGAGGAGGCCACCGCTGCTCCGACGAACTTCACGCTGTCCGACGAGTACAAGGCCCAGTTCCGCAACCAGTCGAACTACGATCCGGCCGAGACGAACGACGACTCGGACGAGATGCCGACCACCGGCGCCAACAACGGCGTCCGCCTGGCCGACCTGACCGGCAAGGACTACGACGACCCGCAGTGGGACGACCTGCTTGACCAGCTGACCTTCGACGAGATGGACGACCTGATCGCCAACGGCGGCTACGGCACCCGAGCGGTCGATTCGATCGGCAAGATTTCGCTGACCGACGTCGACGGCCCGGCCTCGCTGAACAACAACTTCACCGGCGTCGGCTCGATCGGCTTCCCGTCGTCCACCTCGGTGGCCTGCACCTGGAACAAGGACCTGGCGCTCCGCTTCGGCGAGGGCATCGGCGACATGGCCCACGACATGCACGTCGCCGGCTGGTACGCCCCGGCCATGAACATCCACCGCTCGGCGTTCGCCGGCCGTAACTTCGAGTACTTCTCGGAGGACGGCGTGCTCTCCGCGGCCATGGCCTCGCAGCAGGTCTCCGGCGCGCAGTCGAAGGGCGTGTACGCGTTCATGAAGCACTTCGCGCTCAACGACCAGGAGACCAACCGTCTGAGCATGCTGTGCACCTGGGCGACCGAGCAGTCGATCCGCGAGATCTACCTCAAGCCGTTCGAGGCCTCGGTGAAGGAGGGCGGCGCGGGCGCCGTCATGAGCTCCTTCAACTACATCGGCATCGAATGGGCCGGCTCGCACTCCGGCCTGCTCAACACGATCCTGCGTGACGAGTGGGGCTTCCGCGGCATGGTCCTGACCGACTACTTCGGCGGCTACGGCTACATGCAGGCGGATCGCGCGATCCGCGGCGGCACCGACGTGATGCTGGCGACCACCGACATCACCAACCACATCACCGACGAGTCGGCGACTTCGCTGCAGGCGATGCGCACGGCCTGCCACAACATCCTCTACACGGCCGCGAACAGCTGGCTGTATGAGGACGGCGAGCCCGAGGTGGCCACCCCGATCTGGCAGACCATCACCTACGTGGTCTGGGCTGTCGCGGCGATCGTGTTCCTCGTGCTCGAGGTCATCGCGATCAAGCGCTTCCTCGATCGCAAGAAGGCCGCCAAGGCCGGCAAGTGAGCCTTCCCTGCGGGCCTGCATCACCTTGATGAGGTGAGGCGCCCGGGGGCCGGTCCCCGGGTGCCGTAGGCCCGCCCGCCGGTCCCGGCGGGAGGAAGGATATTTCAAGGCGGCACCCGCTTCGGCGGGTGCCGCCTTGTCGTTGTTCGGCGCGGACGTGTGGGGCGGACGTCGGCAGGTGGGCTGCGCCGTGACGTGGGCGTGTGGATTTGGGGTCGACGGGCGGCTGACGAGCGTGTTCGAGGTGCGCTGCCGTGTGTGCGTGCGGAGCGGATGCCCTGACGGTATCCATCACGTCCTGCTCCTGTTCCTGCCCCCGCCGCGGCGTGCACGTGCGGAGCGGATGACTGGTGACGGCAGTGATGGCGAATGATGTGTGCGGTGGGTAGCGGGTCACATATGTGGCGGATGGTGGTGGATGGCGTGCGTGACGGGCTGCTGCACGCATGGGTGTGATGCTTATACGTGCGTACGTGGGGCTGGTGCGGGTCAGCATGACGCTCTGGTCGAGGTCTCTGCATACGTGCGCGCATGGGGACTGGGCTCTCAGCGTCGGTTTTGGTTGATAAACAGCGTTACGGGTGCGTTTTACCTGACACTGAAGATTCCTCAGCGTCGTTTCGGTAGCACTGCTGTGGCCGATAGTGCTACGGAAACGACGCGTGGACGGCCAAAGCCGGCAGTGCTACCGAACCGACGCCAAGCCGTCGCAACCGACCTGCCGGGATTGTCCACATTCGATCCAGTCGACGGCAAACGGTCCACAAAGAATGTGGACAACCGTCGTGCAGCGGAAGCCTTCGACCACATTGGCCGGCCGATGATGCGCGGCGGCGGGTGTGGCGATACGGTCATGACGTATGAAACGACACAGAGCGGTGGAACGCCTGGCGGACGCCGCGGAACGCAGCCGCCGTTGCTTTCAGGGCACCACCGAGGCCGAATGCGCGGCGATGCGCCGCCGGGTCCGTGCCGGCGAACTGGTGACGCCGTACCGTGCCTTGTACGCACGTGCCGGGTACTGGGGTGGGCTGAACGGCACGGAGCGGGTGCTGCATGTCATTCGCGCGCTTGCGGTGCGGTATCCGCAGTGGACGTTCGGCGGGTCGAGCGCCGCGGCGGTGTGGGAGCTGGAGCATCCGTGGAGCCTGCACGACGACGGCGTCGTCTACATCGTCGGCGACGGCGGTTCGGCGATGCATACGCATGCCAGGCTGCGTCGTTCGTTCGTCCCCACGGAGGACATGCGGAAGGTGACGGTTCGCAACGGCGTTCGCGTCGCATCCGTGGCGCGGACGTTGGTGGATTGCGGATTGCGGCATCGGTTCGTCGACGTGCTGCCGATGTTCGACAGCGCGCTACGTCGGCGGCTGGTGACTGTCGATGAGGTCGTGGCGATCTGCGACCGCACGCAGGCCGACTGCGGCCACGTGCTGCGTCTGCTGCACTACGCCAGTCCGCTAAGCGAGAACGGAGGGGAGTCGCTGTGCCGTGCGACGATCATCGAGGAGGGGTTCAAGGCGCCGCAGCTGCAGCATGAGTTCGTCGATCCCGGTGACGCGCGCATCCGGCACCGCGCCGACTTCGTATGGCATACCTCGGACGGTCGTATCGTCGTCCTTGAGTTCGACGGGCAGGGCAAGTACGTCGATCCGACGATGACCCAAGGCAAGAGCGTCCGTTCGGTGGTGTCGGAGGAGCGTGAGCGCGAGGCGGTACTGCGGCGTGCCGGCGTCACGCAGATCATCCGCACAGATTTCAAGGAGGTCGCTGCGCGGCTGCCGTTGACGGCGAAGCTTGTGGATGCGGGTGTTCCGCTTGCCGGCGGCATGCTGTTGTGGAACGAGGTCCCGTCCGGTCGTTGGGCGTGAGCGACGATCGCGGCCGTTGCGCCCATGCATCGGTGGTCGCGACCGGCGGCAGCTGGGATTCGACCGTGCGTAACGCGGGCATGGTCGTACTTTGAGCGGAGGTGTGATATACACCTGCGTGAAACAAGGCCACCTGGTCGGAGGCACCGGCAGATACCTGCGTAAGAGCATGACCGCCTGGGCGGAGGTGGGGCGGTGTCGTGCCGCGGTCTGCTTGTATCATCGGTTTTGGTTGATAAACAGCCTCACGGGTGCGTTTTACCCGACGTTGGGGATTCCTCAGCGTCGTTTCGGTAGCACCGCTGTGGCCGGTGGTGCTACCGAAACGACGTCAGGTGGGGATGCGGCCGAGTGGAGGTATGGACAGGTGGAAGGTGTTGGCCGGATGAAGATGCGACACATAACGTTTGCACGCAAGCAAGGCCACCCGGGCGGAGTGGGGTTGAGGTGTCATGCTACGGCTCCTGTGTAGCGTCGGTTTTGGCTGATAAACAAAGGCGCGGGTGCGTTTTACTTGACGCTGGGGGATTCCCAGCGTCGTTTCGGTAGCACCGCTGTGGCCGATAGTGCTACGGAAACGACGCCGGAAGAGGTCCATCGTCCGCGGTTGACCGCGACGTCTGCCGTGACGCCGGCAAGATTGGCGACACCATCATGCTGCGCCGCTGTAGCGCCGGCCGCGGTCTGCTGTGACGTCTGCCGTGATGCCGGTCGTGGGGATAGCTGTGACGTCGTCCGTGGGCCTGCTGTGACGTCTGCCGTGGCACCTGCGCGCTGCTCACCGACGATTGTGCGCCCCGATCGACCATGTATGCGTTGCGTGCATAAGTGCTCGGAGTGGTGCATTATCGGCGGACCGGGTTTCCCGCTTACGATGTGCTTCACCGCGGCGACCGATTGACAACGACCGTACCGCCGCCGGAAAGGATCGGTGGCGATATGTCGGATGTGATGTCGGTGGCGTTGGTCGATGACGATGCGGAGAGCCGCCGTATGTTGAGGGCGTGCTTCGACCGGTATGCCCTGAACCATGAGATGGCGTTCGACATCAGCGAGTACGCCGACGGGCGGTCGCTGCTCGACGGGTTCCGCACCCAGTTCGACCTCATCGTGATGGACGTGGCGCTGGGCGGCGACGACGGGTTCGACACCGCCCGGGCCGTGCGCGCGCTGGACGGCGAGGTGACCATCGTATTCGCCACGAACATGGGTCAGCTGGCGATCCACGGGTACGAGGTGGGGGCGCTGGGCTACTTGGTCAAGCCGGTCTCGTACTTCGCGCTGGAGCGTGAGCTGGATCTGTGCATCCAGCAGAAGCGTCGCCGCGACTCCTCGGCGATGCTGACGATGCCGGTGGGGGCGAACGTCGCGCGCGTGCCGCTGAACGAGGTGACGTACCTGGAGAGCCGCAAGCACAAGATCGTCGTGCACGCGCTGGGCGCGCGCTACGAGTTTGTCGGCGCGTTGAAGGACCTACGCGAGCGTCTGGAGGGGATGGGATTCTTCCTATGCTCGCCGGCGTACCTGGTCAACATGCGCTACGTGCGGTCGCTGGACCGGGACGACTGCCTGGTGCAGGGCGGCGACCACGTGCTGGTGTCGCGCCGGCGGCGCCATGCGTTCATGAAGGCGCTCGCCGGATTCGTGTGCTGAGCCGCGCGCCGCATGACCCGAGGGACATGAGGGTATGGCGTGACCCGCGGGACTCATAAAGGTATGGGGTGCGCGGAACGATGCTCCGCGCACCCCATGAGGAGGGTTGCACGCTCGCCGGGTGGAGAAGGGTACCTGGCGGGCGTGCAGGTTTGGCTGCGGGCGCTGGGCAGTGCGCCCCGGGCCGGCTACTTGCCGCTGACGGTCACTTTGGCGGCCTTCCTGCGGTCGAGGTAGCGCTTGATGGCCAGTGTCTCGAGCACGACGAACACGACTGCGGCCAGGCCGATCACCACATAGGTGATGGTCTGCCAGATCGGCGCGCTGCTGTCCGGCTCGCCGTCCGCGTACAGCCAGCTGTTGGCGGTGGAGTACAGGATGCCGTGCACGGCTTCCCTCATTGCCGTCACCGAGGTGGCGGAGGCCGTGTCGGAGACATGGTTGGTCACGTCCAGCGTGGCCAGCATGATGTTGCCTCCGGCTCGGATGATCTGATCGGCGTTTTGGAAGGTTTCAAAGCAGCCGAAGTAGTCGGTGACGACCATGCCGTCGAAGCCCCATTCGCCGCGGAGCACGTTGGTGAGCAGGCTCGGGTCGGCGCCGGCGTAGACCGGCCCGATGTAATCGAAGCCGCTCATCATCGCGGTGGCTCCGCCGTCCTTGACGGCGGACTCGAAGGGCCTGAGGTAGATCTCGCGGATCGCCTGCTCGTTCGACCAGGTGCACAGCATGTTGTTGCGGTTCGTCTCCTGGTCGTTCAGGGCGAAGTGCTTGACGAAGGCGTACACGCCGCTGTCCTGGGCGCCGGCGACCTCTTCGGCGACCATTCTCGCGGAGAGCGTGGCGTCCTCGGAGAAGTACTCGAAGTTGCGGCCGGCGAACGCCGAGCGATGGATGTTCACCGCCGGGGCATACCAGCCGGTGATGTACATGTCATGCGCCATCTGGCCGATCATGTCGCCGAACGCGCGGGCGAGGTCGACGTTCCACGTGCAGGCGAACGCGGTCGAGCTCGGGAAGCCGATCGAGCCGACGCCGGTGAAGTTGTTGTTCAGTGCGGCCGGACCGTCGGCGTCGGTGAGCTGGACCTTGCCGATCGAATCGACGGCCGCGTTGCCGAAACCGCCGTTGGCGATCAGGTTGTCCATGTCCTCGACGGTCAGCTCGTCGAGCAGGTCGTCCCACAGCGGGTCGTCGTAGTCCTTGCCGGTCAGGTCGGCCAGGCGGACGCCGTTGTCGGCGCCGGTGGTCGGCATCTCGTCCGAGTCGTCGTTGTGCGCGGTGGGGTCGTAGTTGCCGTTGTTGATGAACTCGGTCTTGGCCTCGTCGCTCATCGACATCGAGGCGGGGGCCGCGGTGGCCTCCTCGTAGTTCGCGAAGCCGTCGGCGCGAGACAGGTAGGTCAGGCCGCCGTTGGCGTCGTCGAACACGTTCGTGGCCACGATCCGGTCGCCGTTGTGCGTGTTGTCCTCGGTGTCGTAGGTGATGGTCTCGGGCACGGTCACGGTGGCCGAGGCGATTTCGGTATGCGAGTCGGCGTTGATCGAGACCTGGTAGTCGCCGGCCTCCAGCACCCACGCCTGCGCGTCCTCGTAGTCGTAGGACGCCATGTCGTCGTCCTCGAACTCGATGGTCACGGTCTGCGACTCGCCCGGCTCCAGCAGGTCCGTCTTGTCGAACGCGACCAAGTTCGCGGACGCCTTCTCGATGCCGCCGTTGGTATACGGCGGGTTGTAATAGACCTCGACGACGTCCTTGCCCGCCACGTCGCCCGTGTTCGTCACGGTCACGTCGAAGCTCACGGTGCCGTCCGCGTAGGTCACGTCGCCCATCTCCTGGTCGAAGGTCGTGTAGGACAGGCCGTAGCCGAACGGGTACTGCACGGTCGCGTCATAGTCGATCAGCCCCTCGTCGTCCGCGGTCTCGTAGAACTTGTAGCCCACGTAGATGCCCTCCACGTAGTTCACGAAATGCGGTGAAACATCGGAGCTGACGCCGCCGAACGTGCTGGTGATGGTGAACTCGTCCACGTTGTCATAGGCGAAGTCGCCGAAGTTGTTGAAGGTCGGGGTCGAGGTCAGGTCGTACACGAAGGTGTCCGAGGTCTTGCCGGACGGGTTCGTGGTGCCGGCGAGGATGTCGCCCAGCGCGGCGAATCCGGTCTGGCCGGCCGGCGGGCACCACAGCACCGACTTGATCTGCGGGTAGTCGTTCAGGAAATCGAACTGGAAGGCGTTCGCGCCGTTGTAGATCAGCGTGACGTTGTCGAAGTTCGAGGTCACCAGGTCGACCATGTCCTGCTCGGTCTGCGACAGCTGCAGGAAATGCTCCCCGGCTTCGAAGTCGGCGTATTCGGTGGAGTTGTCGTTGTAGGTGATGCCTTCGGCCTTCATGTTGGTCGGCAGGTCGGCGCCTTCGCCGCCGACGCGGGTGATCACGATGACGGCCTCATCGGAGAACGCCTTGGCGTCGTCGATCAGCGACTGCGGGTAGTCGGCGGCCGGAACCTCCGGCAGCGTCCAGTCGACGGCGAACATGCCGACTTCGGGGCGGTCCTCGCGGTAGTCGGTGTACAGCTTGGACAGCTCCTCGTTGGTTTCCAGACCGGCCTGCGCCATGCCGTCGAGCAGCGACACGGTCGGATACTGCGCGGACATAGAGCCGGAGCCTGTGCCGCCGTAGACCGGGTTGGTCGAACCCCAGCCGAACACGTTGACCTTGGTGTCCTTGAGCGGCAGGTTGCCGTCGTTGTTTTTCAGCATCGTGACGGCCTCGGACTGCACCTCCTCGGCGAGTTCGTTGGCTGCGGCCACGGTGTCGTCGGTGAGCATGTGGCGGTCCGCCGTCGCGTTGTTCAGCAGTGTGGCGAGCGGGCCGAACAGCATCATCGCCACGGCCACGACGGCGGCGACGAGAAAGACGAGCCACGATTCGGAATGAATGAGTTTGCGGGCCGCGGCATCTTTGATGGTCCTGCGGTTCACCGCGAATGTCACAATCAGCGCCAGCACCAGCACCACACCGATGGCCGCCAGATACGGGGCGATCGAGCCGAGCACGGTGAGGACGTCGGACATGTTGATATCCAGCATGCCTATCTCCTAACTCTCGTTGGTGTTTCGGCGTCGACGCCCGCAGGGAACAACGTCATTCCAAGCAGCCGCCTTGCCGAACCTGCACCCCGACCATACGGGGACCCGGCGGTCACACACGTCGTCGTTGGCACGAGCGGTCGCCGTGGCGGCACGAGAGGTCACTGCGCGGCGTTAGGGAATCGGCACCACCACCGTTACCGTGTACACGCCGTCCGAGGCCTGGAACGAGGCTTCGCCGTTGTATTTCCTGGCCTGCCATGCGATGGATCGCGTGCCGAACCCGTGCTGGCGGTGGTCGGTCTTCGTGGTGACCGGCATGCCGTCGCTGAATTTCGGGACGTCCGTGTCCGGGTAGTAGTTCTCCGATCGGATGACCAGCAGCCCGCCGTTGGCCTCGACGCCGAGGTTCACGACGCGTTTGCCGGGTTCCTGCATCCGAGCGGCGCTTTCGATGGCGTTGTCGAGAATGTTGGAGAACAGCTCGAACACGTCGGTGTCGTCCATGAATCCAAGCCTGCGGCCGTCCGCGACGCATGTGAAGGTGATGGCGTTGCCGGAGCAGTACAGCCCTTTCTCCGTCAGCAGCACGTCCAGGTATTCGTTGCCCGTGTGGAAGATCGAGTCGTAGATGCGGATGTTGCCCTCGACCTGGCGCAGCAGGTCCCCGGTCGTCGTGTCGGCGCGGTTGTCCGCCATCCGGGAGATGGATTTGCGGATGTCATGGCAGCGGATGTTGATCAGATCGATGTTCTCGCGGGCGATCTCATAGTGCTGGCGGGCCAGCTGCTCGGTCTGCCGCAACGCCGCCAGATCGCCGTACAGCCGGTCGTTGGCGGCGACCAGCATCAGCACGGCCAACATCAGCGCCACGCAGATCGCATCGTAGATGTGTCCGACGAGACGCGTTTCCAGGGAACGGTCCTCGACGACCAGCATGCTGAACGTGATGACGAACAGCAGAATGCCGGCGCACACGAGAACCCAGACGAGTCGGTTTCTGATCTTGCCGTCGTCGACCACGCGCCGTCGTCCGATGCACGCGTAGGTCAGCGCATACACGATGATGAACACCCCGAGGAATTTCGTCATGAACCGCTCAAGCGGCCCGTCCGGGTTGCGTTGCGCCCAGCCGGTGTCGTCGATCAGCGCGTACACATCGACGGCAAGATGCTGGACCGCGTATCCGGCCACCACGGTCACCAGCGACTCCAACCATGTCAGTCTGGTGCAGCAGCGCAGGATCGCGACGAACATCACCGAACAGCAGATGTAGTACAACGCCCGCACCAGCAGGCTGGAGACGTTCTCGACGCTGTCGGCCCATATGGTGAGCGGGTCGTAGATCAGTCCGCAGACGATGACGAATGCAGGGATCGCCAGAATGCGCCACGAGCGTCGCCACTCGACGTGCAGGCAGAACACCAGCGTCCCGCAGACGAAGGTGAGCGGAAACAGAATGAAACTCGGCATGGCGGTCATCTCCCGTAATAGCGCGCCAACGCCTGCATCAGCGCCTTCTTCTTCGAACGGCTGACGGGCAGGGTGAACGTGTCGACGCGTACGTCGTTGTCGGTCACGGCCCGAACCCATTCCAGATTCACCAGGCAGAAACGGCTGCAGGCGACGAAATCGGCAGGTTCGAGCAGTCGGGCGGCCTCCTTGAGGCTGCCGCGAACCCTCCACGGGCCGTCGCCCGTGTGGTAGACGAGGTCGTGTCTGAACACCTCGACGTAACGGACGTCGTGCGAGGACAGAAACCGCATCCCGCCGTCGACGGACAGCGGGATGGTCACGCCGCGGCGCGATCGCACGAGCTCCTCGGCCTTGCGCATCTTCAGCGCCAGGTTGAAGTACTCCAGCGGCTTGAGCAGGTAGCCGATGGCGTCCACGTCGTAGCCGGCGGCCGCGTACTGCGCCATCTTCGTGGTGAACACCAGCACGACGTTCCCGTCGATCTCACGCAGCCGACGGGCGGTCTCCAGGCCGTCGAGGCCGGGCATTTCCACATCGAGGACCACCAGATCGAAGTCGGCGCGGTAACCCTCCAGAAACGTGCCGCCATCGCCGTACCGGGTGACGGCATACCGGGTCTCGTCGCCGGCGTAATACCGGTCGATCAGCTCGATGGTGACGGCGGCGTCCCGGTCGTCATCGTCGACGACGGCGATGTTCATCATGCGTGCCTCCCGCCCTCATAGTAAGCCGTCCGGCGACAGGCATCCAAGCATATAGATGGGCAGATAGGTGACGTTGCCCTCGACCTGGACATTGCCATTGCAGAACACGTAGGCCTTCACGTTGTCCGCCTCCGACGCGGCCATCAGGTTGTTGAGCGCGCTGTGCCGCCTGTAGTCCTTGCCCGACTTGATCTCGCACAGCAGCACCTCGCCCCGGTGCGTCTGCACCACGAAATCCACCTCGCCCACCTTGGCGGCATTGTAATAATGAAGTCCGAAACCGCGGCTCAGCAGCTCCTGCGCGGCTACGTTTTCGTAGATCGAGCCGAAATTGATCGTGTCCCTGCGGTTGAGGATGTCGAGGTCGGCGTTGCCCATGAGCCGGGAGGTGAGCAGCCCGACGTCGTTCATGAACAGCTTGAACTGGTTGCGGTTCTCGCTGAGCCCAAGAGGGTAGGCGATGTCGGTGACCCTGGAGACGGGCAGCGCGACTCCCGCGCTGGCAAGCCAGTCGAACGCGGTCTCCATGTTGGCGAACCGGGCGGTCTTGCTCAATCGTGTGTATTTGAACCGCTTGTTCTCCGAGTTCAGCTGTCCGGGGATGGCCTCGTACACCGTCTTGATCTGGCGCGCCTCGACCTTGTCGGCGACATATTGCGAGATGTCGGCCTCGTAGGTGTCGATGAGGTTGCGATGGGTCGCGCGCACCTGCTGCATGTCGTTGTGCGTGACGTAGGACTGGACGGCGGCGGGCATGCCGCCGACGAGGAGGTAACGGTAGTACAGGTCCACGAGCTGCGCATGCAGGAAGTCGGGGACGGGAGCGCGGTCCGCGAACGAGGTCCGCACGCTGTCCAGCGCCGTGGCCGGGATGCCGTTGGCAAGGCAGAACTCGTCGAAGTCCAGCGGATACATGGTCAGCGTCTGCAGGAACCCGACGGGGACCGAACGGACGTTGAAGGCGTCGAGCCCCAGCAGGGAACCGGAGAGCACGAAGTCATAGGACGATTGTTCCTTGAGGAACTTCACCCAGGTGATCAGATCCCCGCAGGCCTGCACCTCGTCGAGGAAGATCAGCGATCGTCCCGGGACGAGCCGCCGACGTGCGACGACCGTCAGGCGGAACAGCAGGTCGGCCGCGTCGCGCGCCTGCGAGACCGTTTCGATCGCGGCTTGGTTGTCGAGAAAGTTGATCTCGGCGAACGAGTCGTAGTTGTCGGCGGCGAACCGGCGGATCAGCGTGGTCTTGCCCACCTGCCGCGCGCCACAGACCAGCAGGCTTTCGTTCGTCTTGTTGGTCTTCCAGTCCTGCAACTGCCGATAGGCTTTGCGTTGTAGCATTTCGTGCCGCTTTCGTAGCAAAAAACATACGTCTGATGGCCTCTAGAATAGCAAAATTCCATCTTGACGCCGCGGTTCCAGCAACATAATTCGACGGAAAATGGCCCGAAAAACAGCAAAAATCCACGGAAACGGCACGGAATGCATGCATTATTCGCCGGAATACGCCAGGGCGGCGTCCGGAACGCTCCGAACGCCGCCCTGGCGGGGACCGCCGGAAGCGGGTGCCTCCGGCGGTCTTGGCGAAATGCCGCTGCCGGGCCTACTCGCCGGCGACGGCCACCGTCGCGGCCTTCCTGCGGTTCAGGTAGCGCCTGACGGCCAGCACCTCGAGCAGGATGAACACGACCGCGGCCACGGCGATCACCACGTAGGCGGCGACCTGCCAGATCGGCAGCGCGGAGGCGGGCGCGCCGTCCGCGTACACCCAGCTGTTCACCGCGGTGTACAGGATGTTGTGCGCCGCGTCACGCATCGCGATCACGGCGGTGGCCGAATCGTCGGTGGTGTAGTTGGTGCCCTGGATGGTCGCCAGCATCGCGTCGGTGCCGTTGCGGGTCATCTGGTCGGCGTTCTGGTAGCCGAACCCGGCGAAGTAGTCGGAGAGCACCATGCCGTCGAAGCCCCACTCGCCGCGCAGCACGGTCTGCTGCAGCGGCGCGTAGGCGCCCGCGTACGTCGTGCCGATGTAGTTGTAGGAGCTCATCACGGCCTGCGCGCCGCCGTCCTTGATCGCGATCTCGAACGGCCTGAGGTAGATCTCGCGGATCGCCTGCTCGCTCGACCACGTGCACAGCATGCCCCAGCGGTTGGTCTCCTGGTCGTTGAGCGCAAAGTGCTTGACGAACGCGTAGATGCCGTGCTCGCGGGCGCCCGCCACCTGCTCGGCCGCCATCGCGCCGGACAGGAAGCCGTCCTCCGAGAAGTACTCGAAGTTGCGGCCGGCGAACGCGGTGCGGTGGATGTTCATCGACGGGGCGTACCAGCCGGTGATCTGCATGTCGAGACCCATCCGGCCGATCACGTCGCCGAACTGGCGGGCGATGTCGGTGTTCCACGTGCAGGCGAACACGGTGTTGCACGGGAATCCGATCGAGCCGACGCCCGTGAACGTGTTGTTCAGCGCGGCCGGGCCGTCCACGTCGAACTGCTGCACCTTGCCGATCGAGTCGATGGCCTGGGTGCCGTAGCCGGCCATGGCGATCAGGTTCCGCATCTGGTCGACGGTCAGTTGGTCGAGCAGGTCGTCCCACTGCGGGTCGTCGTAGTCGAGGCCGTACAGCTGGTAGAGCTCCACGCCGTTGTCGGCGCCGGTGGTCGGCATCGTGTCGTCCGCGTTGTCGTAGTCCGCCGGATCGTAGTTGCCGTTGTTCACGAACGTGGCCTTGAGCTCGTCGGACAGCGTGGTCGACGGCGCGGCGGTGGCCTCCGCATAGTTGGCGAAGCCGTCGGCGCGCGACAGGTAGGTGATGTCGCCCTCGGCGCTCGCGAACTCGTTGGTGGCCGGGACGGCGTCGCCGTTGTGGGTGTTGTCCTCGGAATCGAAGGTGATGGTCTCCGGCACGGTCACGGTGGCCTCGTCGAGCACATTGTGCGAGTCGGAGTTGATCGAGATCCGGTAGTCGCCGGCCTCCAGCACCCAGGCGGCCGCGCCGTACGTGTCGTAGGACGCCATGTCGTCATCGTCGAACGAGACGGTCACGGTCTGGGACTCGCCCGGCTCCAGCAGGTCGGTCTTGTCGAACGCGACCAGGTTCGCGCTGGCCTTCTCGATGCCGCCGTTATAGTACGGCGGGTTGTAGTACACCTCGACGACGTCCTTGCCCGCCACGTCGCCCGTGTTGGTCACGGTCACGTCGAAGCTCACCGTGCCGTCGGCGTAGGTCACGTCGCCCATCTCCTGCGAGAAGGTGGTGTAGCTCAGGCCGTAGCCGAACGGATAGCGGACCGTCGCCTCGTAGTCAATCAACCCCTCGTCGTCCGCGGTCTCGTAGAACTTGTAGCCCACGTAGATACCCTCGACGTAGTTCACGAACGTCGGGGTCTGGCCCGGCATGTACGGATCGTCGTCCGGGACGGCGAATTCGGACATGTTGTCGTAGGTGAAGCTGCCGAAGTTGTTCCACCACGGGGTCGAGGTCAGGTCGTTGACGAAGGTGTCGGAGGTCCTGCCGGACGGGTTGGTCTCGCCGGTCAGCACCTCACCGAGCGCGTAGAAGCCGTTCTGGCCGGCCGGCGGGCACCAGATCACCGAGTCGACGCCCGGGAACTCGTCAAGGAAGTCCATTTGCAGGGTGTTTGCGCCGTTGTACACCACGGTCACGTTCTCGAAGTCCGAGGTCACCATCTCCAGAAGGTTCTCCTCGCTCTGGCTGAGCTGCAGCAGGTGCTCGCCGGACTCGTAGTCGTTGTAGTCGCCGGAGTTCTGCGTGTAGTTCAGGCCGTCGGCGCCCATGTCGGTCGGCAGGTCGATGTGCTCGCCGCCGGGGCGCGAGAACACGACGAGCGCGTTCTGCGAGAACGCCTGCGCGTCGGCGATCAGCTCGTCGGAGTAGTCGGAGACCGGCGGTTCGGGCAGCGTCCACTCCTGCTCCCACATGCCGACTTCAGGGCGTTCGGCGCGGTACGAGGTGTACAGGTCGGTCAGGTCGTCGTTGACGGTGATGCCGGCCTCCTCGAGGCCGTCGATCAGCGAGACGGTCGGGTACGTGTCGGACAGCGAGCCGGAGCCGGTGCCGCCGTACACCGGGTTGGTGGACGACCAGCCGAACACGTTGACGTTCGTGTCGCTCAGCGGCAGGCTGCCGTTGTCGTTCTTCAGCAGCGTGATGCCCTCGCGCTGCACCTCGGCGCCGAGCTCGTTCGCCGTGGCGATCGTCTCGTCGGAGAGCATGTGGCGTTCCGCGGTCGCGTTGTTCAGCAGCGTGGCGAGCGGGCCGAACACCATCATCGCCACGGCCACTACGGCCGCCACCAGGAACACCAGCCACGACTGCGCGTGGACGAGCTTGCGCGTCGCCTGGTCCGCGACCGTACGCCGGTTCACGGCCACGGTTACGACGATCGCCAGCGCCAGCACCACGCCGATGGCGATCAGCTGCGGGGCGATCGAGGAGACGACGTTGATGACGTCGCTCCAGTTGATCTCGATCATGGGACCTCCTCCTTGATAGTCCCGGGCGTCGGTTCCGGCCTCCGACATGGCGGCGGCCGCGCCCGTTCCTCTCCTTGCGGTTTGCATGCGACCGGCACGGCCGGCATCGGCGGTCGGCGAAGACGGCGACGCCGCGTCGTGTCGCTGTACCCATTCCAGCAGTCCGTCGGTTCGGTCCGGCCCCGATCGCCCCACATGGTCGATTTCGTTCGATGGATGACGGCGCGTCGCCGCGTGCCACACCCCCGCCGACCGATTGTGCGAGCAAAACGACAGGTTGTGTAACCCCGCGCGCCCACGCGGAAAAACCTGATTGAATAAATGGTGAAGGCGGATCATGCGCGATGCCGCGCATATGGTTCGTTCGAGAAAACAGTGCAAGGGAGAACCATGGAACTCGAAGAACTTTCGGTGTTGGAGAAAGCGTCCC
The DNA here is from genome assembly GCF_019331775.1 of Bifidobacterium phasiani. Lineage (GTDB taxonomy): Bacteria > Actinomycetota > Actinomycetes > Actinomycetales > Bifidobacteriaceae > Bifidobacterium > Bifidobacterium phasiani. Next base: position 51,930 of record NZ_JAHBBD010000003.1, on the reverse strand, counting down.
TGCTTTCCGGCGCGTCCGAATGGGATTCGCGCGGCAACGACCGCGCCGGCATTCCCAGCTTCGTGATGAGCGACGGTCCCCACGGCGTTCGCCGCCAGCTCGGCGCAGGCGACCATCTCGGTCTGGGGCAGTCCAAGCCCGCCACCTGCTTCCCGACGGCGGGCACGGTCGCCAACTCGTGGGATCCGGCGCTCGCGGAGGAGATGGGCGAGGCGCTGGGCAAGGAGGCCCACGACCTCGGCGTCAACGTGCTGCTCGGTCCCGGCATGAACATCAAGCGCAACCCGCTGTGCGGGCGCAACTTCGAATACTATTCGGAGGACCCGCAGGTGGCCGGCCGCATGGCCAGCGGCCTGGTCCGGGGCATCCAGAGCAACGGCATCTCGGCCTGCCCGAAGCATTTCGCGGTCAACAGCCAGGAGCTGCGCCGCCAGGCCTCGAACAGCGTCGTCGACGAGCGCACGATGCGCGAGATCTACCTGACCGCGTTCGAGATCGCGGTGCGCGAGGCGCACCCGTGGACGATCATGACCTCGTACAACGAGATCAACGGCGTGTACGCGCATGAGAACAAGCACCTGCTGCAGGAGATTCTGCGCGACGAGTGGGGCTTCGACGGCATGGTCGTCTCCGACTGGGGCGGTTCGAACTCCGCCGTCGACGCCGTCAAGGCCGGTGGCACGCTGGAGATGCCGACCCCGGGCTTCACGTCGGTGCGCGAGCTGACCGGCGCGGTGGCCGCCGGCACGCTGGCGGAGGCCGACCTCAACGCCCGCGCCGCGGAGATCGCCAAGATCGCCCGGCTGACCAAGGTCGAGGGCGTCGGCCGCGACGACCTGCTGAACGACGACCTGGCCGCCGCGCACCACGTGGTCGCGCGCCACGTCGCCGAATGCTCCAGCGTCCTGATGAAGAACGAGGGCGCGACCCTGCCGCTGCCCGCCGGCGTGAACGTCGCCGTGGTCGGCGACATGGCCAGGACCGCCCGCTACCAGGGCTCCGGCTCCTCGAAGGTGAACGCCACCAAGGAGGAGAACCTGGTCGACGAGCTGACCGCCGCCGAGGGCGTGAACGTGGTCGGCTACGCGCAGGGCTACGACCGCCAGGGCGCCGCGAACCAGGGCCTGATCGACGAGGCCGTGGCGCTCGGCGGGCGCGCCGACGTCATCGTCGCCGTGGTCGGCCTGGACGAGCGCAGCGAGTCCGAGGGCCTCGACCGCTCCACGATGGCCATCCCGCAGGTGCAGAACGACCTGGTCGCCGCGCTGAAGGACACCGGCAAGCCGGTCGTCATCGTGCTGGTCGCCGGCTCCCCGGTGGAGCTGCCGTGGTTCGACGACGTCGCCGCCGTCCTGTACATCGGCCTGTCCGGCCAGGCCGGCGCCTCCGCCGCCGTCAACGTGCTGACCGGCAAGGTGAACCCGAGCGGCCACCTGGCCGAGACCTGGCCGCTGAAGTACGAGGACTGCCCGAACTCCGGCTGGTACCCGGCCATCGGCCGCGACGCCATCTACCGCGAGGGCCCGTTCGTCGGCTACCGCTACTATTGCACCGCCGGCGTGCCGGTCCGCTTCCCGTTCGGCTACGGCCTGAGCTACTCCACGTTCTCGTACTCCGACCTCAAGGCCGACGAGACCGGCGTCGAGTTCACCGTCACGAACGACTCCGACGTGCCCGGCTCGACGGTTGCCCAGCTGTACGTGCGCGGCCCGAAGGGCGGCGTGCTGCGCCCGGACCGCGAGCTCAAGGGCTTCGCCAAGGTCCGGCTCGACGCCCACGAGTCCAAGACCGTGCGCATCGAGTTCGACCGCACCACCTTCCGTCACTTCGACGTCGAGTCCAACGCCTGGCATATCGAGTCCGGCGAGTGGACGCTGATGGTCGGCGCGAACGCCGAGGACATCAGGCTGCGGACCGCGTTCGCCGTGGCCGGCGACGTCGACCCGAAGCCGGCCGACCCGGCGCTCGGCTCCTACCTGACCGGCAAGGTCAAGGAGGTCACCGACGACGAGATGACCGCGCTCTTCGGCCACTGGGTCGTCGCCCCCGGCAAGCCGGTGACGTTCGGCGTCAACGACCCGATCTCCTCCTGGGTGGACTCGCGCGGGTTCGTGGCCCGCACCATCGCCAAGACGCTCACCAAGCGCGAGGCGAAGGTCCGCGAGAAGACCGGCCAGCCCGATCTGAACACGCTGTTCATCCTCAACATGCCTCCGCGCGCCATGAGCAAGATGACGCAGGGCATGATCGATTCGGCGATGGTCCAGGCCATCGTCAAGATCGCGAACCGCCACACCTTCCGGGGCATCGGTTCGTTCATCGCGGGATTCTTCCGCAACCAGTCCGCCAACAAGCGTACAGAAAAGGAGCTCGAGAATGAGTGAGACGACGGAGAAGAAGTATTCCAACGCCTTCATGGCGTGGTGGATGCCGAAGTGGGAGAAGTTCGAGTCCGAGCACGCCAAGCTCGCCAAGTGGGTCTACCAGATCTTCTACTTCTTCGTGTTCAGCATGGGCGTGACCATCGTCCAGTACCTGATCTTCACGATCATGCCGTACATTCTCGGCACCGGCCTGGCCGGCACCGAGTTCATGTGGCCGCAGGTGCACATGAGCCTGTTCGGCGTGGACTTCACCTGGAGCCTGCTCGGCTACAACGTGGTCTATGATTCGGCCGGCGCGGTCGCCATCGGCGGCGGCCTGGGCTATTTCATCAGCTACGAGGTCGGCTCGTTCATCGCGCAGTGCATCAACTTCCCGCTGCAGCGCAACATCACGTTCAAGAGCCACGGCAACCCGGTCTACCAGGCCATGTGGTACTTCATCGCCTGGGTGCTGATCTCGCTGATCTGCAACGGCTTCAACAACCTGTGGATGCCGATCGCGCAGGCCTACGTGCCGGTGGCCGTCTACAACATCCTCGTGACGTTCATCACCGGCGGCGTCTCGATGATCATCTTCTTCTTCGTTTTCAAGATCATCTTCCCGGAGGGCGAGGCGAAGAAGGAGGACTGAGCCGTTCGGGGTCGCCCCGAACCCAAGAGAGGAACACAGGAAGGCCGCGCGTCCGCAGTTCGGGCGCGCGGCCTTCGCCGTTGTCCGCGGGCGGTTTGCGGCGGCGGGCGGGAGCGGGCGGTTATGGGGGGCGGACGGGAGGCGCCCGATCCGGGCGTGGGAGGGTGCCGACGGCGGGTTCGTTCCGGCGACCCGGCGGAGGCGGCATGCCGATGATGCATGACGGCGCGTGCGGACGGCGTACGGTCCGGTTCCGCGCATCGGCCCCACTGCCCGGCCCGCGGTCAGCGGGGGATGAGGACGGTGAGGGTGAACCAGTGGTCGTCGGTGCGGATGGTGACCTCGCCGTCGTACTGCTGGGCGATGTGGCGGATCGACTTGACGCCGAAGCCGTGCGACCGGGCGTCGCGCTTGGTGGTGCGCAGGTTGCCCTCGGCGTCGGTGCGCAGCGTGGAGTCGTAGTAGTTCTCCACGCGGATCACGATGAACTGCCCCTGCCCGTACAGCGCGAGGCGGATGAGCCGCTGCTGGGGGTCCTGCAGCTTCGACGTCGCCTCGATCGCGTTGTCGATCGCGTTGCCGAACAGCGAGGCGATGTCCATCGATGACATGCCGGCCAGCAGCTTGCCGTCCGCCACCGCGGTGAACGTGATGCCGTGGTCCGCGCACGTGCGGGTCTTCGTGGTCAGGATGACGTCGAGCACCGGGTTGCCGGAGTGCTGCTGGGTGCTGTAGCGTTGCACCGAGGCCTCCAGCTGCTCGAAGCCCTTGGCGACGTGCCCGGGGTCCACCTCCGCGCGCAGCGCCGCGATCTGGTGCTTGAGGTCGTGCGCCAGACGGCCGATCGACTCCAGGTTCTCCTTCGACTGCAGGTACTCCTGGTGCTGGCTTTTCAGCTGCGCGTTGATCGAGGCGAGCTCCAGGTTCGAGGCGATGCGTCGCGTCTGCTCCTGCTGCGCGAACAGGATCGCGAAGCCGCAGAAGTCCACCAGCGTGCGGATGTAGAACACCTCCTGGCCGACCGTGCCGGAGAACGGCGTGTTCGTCGAGACGAAACTCAGATTGCTCATCGCGAAGGTGATCAGCGTGGTCGCCACGGTCATCACGGTCGTGGAGACCGTCGGCAGCGTCGGCTCGCTTTGGCTGAAGTTGCCGTTCTCCACGCGCCAGGCGACCAGGAAGCAGATCGCGTATACGGCCACCAGCAGGGCGTTGATCTCCAGCGTGTTCGGGGCGCGGTCGAGCGTGCGTTCGACGAACATGGCCAGCTGCCAGTGCAGCGAGGCGACCAGCTCGCCCAGGATGAACGCGCGCGCCGTGATGTACAGGCTCTCCCGCTTGCCCGCCCCGGTGCCCAGCAGGATGATCAGGTACATGCCCGCGGCGGCGAGGAACATGCCGAGGATCCAGAACGGCAGCGTCATCATGCCGGCGAAGTACTGCACCGCCACCAGCGCGGGCAGCCCCACGGCGCAGACCACGACGCTGCGGCGCAGCGGCACGCGCCGGTATATCACCGCGACGTACACGATGCAGGCCAGCCACTCGCAGATCGCCGTGCAGACGCGAGGGATGTCCGGCAGCGCGTTGATGATCGTGCCGGTCATCGGCTGCCGCCCATATAGTCGGCCAGCGCGGCCAGGAACGCCTTCTTGCGCGGCCGGCTGATGCGCAGCCGCTCGCCGGTGGACAGCACGCAGTCCTGGTCCTCGACCGCGACGACGTACCGCAGGTTGACCAGATAGCAGGAGTTCGACCGGAAGAAGTCCGCCCCGGCGAGCCGCGCCTCCAATTCCTTGAGCGTGCCGGTGATGGACAGCTTGCCGCCGAGCGTGTGGATGACGATGGTGTGGCGGATCGACTCGATGTACACGATCTCGGCCAGCTCGACGCGCAGCTGCTTCGAGCCGGTCTCGACGAGCAGCGACTCGTCGGTGTTGCGCCGGACGGCGTCGATGGAGCGCTTCATCTCCTGGCTGAACGCGAACCAGGGCACGGGCTTGAGCAGATAGGACAGCGCGCGCACCTCGTAGCCGCTGATGGCGTACTGCGGCGCCGCGGTGATGAACACGATGACGACGCTGTCGTCGCGCTCGCGCACGCGGCGGGCGGCCTCCATGCCGTCCATCCGCTTCATCTCGATGTCGAGCAGCAGGATGTCGTAGATCGGGGCGTAGTGGTCCACCAGCGTCGCGCCGTCGTCGAAGACGGATACGACGAACTCCTCGCCGTGCTCGCTCTGGTAGCGGTTGAGGTAGTCCACGACGAGCTGGCAGCTGGCGGGGTCGTCCTCGACCACACCGATCCGTATGGGACGCATGCACCACCGCCTCTCATGTTTGCCTGACCAATAGCATACCGTTTGTTGTTCGGTGGGCGCGGACCGCGTGCGCGGAACCGCGGCGCCCGCGGCCGCGTGTCGCCGCCCGCCCGCGGGCGTGGCGGCCCGGATGCGGCGCGACCCCGCCGCGGGCGCCGGAGTGCGGCGGCCAAGGCGGGGTCGCGGGGTCGTGCGGCGGGCTGCCGGTCAGGCGAAGGCCGCGCGGATCTGCGCGGCGTTGCCGTAGGAGGCCTGCGCGCCGTAGTTCGTCGCCGCGTAGGCGGAGACGTAGGAGGCGAGCTGCGCGCTGTCCACCAGCGTCATGCCGGAGGACAGGCCGGCGAGGATCGTGCCCATGAACGAGTCGCCGCAGCCGGTGGTGTCGAGGGCCTGCACGCGCACCGGCGCGATGCGGTGCACGTCGTCGCCGTCGATGACGACCGAGCCGTCGCCGCCGAGCGTGACCACGGCCTTGCGGAAGCCGTAGTCGTGCATCGCGTCGGCGATCGCGTGCCAGTCCACGCCGTCCCAGTCGTCGTCCTCGGGTTCGGCGATGCCCAGCAGCTGGGCCATCTCGTGCTCGTTGACGAGCAGGATGTCCGCGGCCTCGATCAGCTCGCCCGGCAGCTCGGTGGTGAACGGCGAGTTGTTGAGCAGCACGGTCGCCCCGGCCTCGTGCCCCATGCGCGCCACCGCCGTCACCGTGTCGATCGGGCTTTCCAGGCACAGGCCGATGGTCGGCGCGCTGGTGATCGCCTCGCGCATCGACTCGACGTACTCGACGGTCACCTGCGCGTTGGAGCCCGGCGAATAGATGATGGTGTTCTCGCCGTTGGCGTCCACGGCGATGACCGTGGTGCCGCTCGGTCCCAGGACGTGGCGCACGTACTGGGTGTCCACGCCGGCCTCGTTGAGCTTGCCGAGCAGGAAGTCGGCGTTGGCGTCGGAGCCGACCGCGCCGAAGATGCGCACGTTGGCGCCGATGCGGGCGGCCGCCGCGGCCTGGTTGCCGGACTTGCCGCCGGGCAGCACCTGCAGCGGGCCGCCGTTGACGGTCTCCCCGGGGCCGGGGAGGCGTTCGGTGGACACGGTGTAGTCGGCGTTCATCGAACCGATGACGGAGACCGAGCCGTGGATGTCGTCCAGTTTGGCGAGGATGTCGTGCATGGTTGCTTCTCTCCTTCGATAGTGGCGGGTGTCGGCGCGCCTACTTGGCCGTTCCGTAGATGTGCTTGCGGAAGACCAGGTAGACGATCAGGCCGAGCAGGATGACCGCTGCCGCGATGAGCAGCAGGTTCGAGTAGCCCGCGGCGGCGCCGGCGGTGCCCACGATGCTGGATCCCTCGGCCGGGACCGTCGCCAGCAGGCTGCCGAAGATGGCGATGCCGATGGACGGGGAGACGTTCATCACCAGGTCGTTCAGGCCGACGCCGCGGCCCGACTCCTCGGTGGTCAGCGTGCCCAGCACGGTGCTGACGACCGGCGAGTACAGCAGGCCGACGCCGCAGTACAGCACGCAGGCGCACAGCGTCAGCGCCAGGAAGCCCTTGTCCACGCAGAACGCCGCGCCGGCGAAGCCGCACATGATCAGGCAGGCCGCGGTGATGATGGCGGCCTGGCGGCCGATCTTGCCGACGATGGCGCCCGAGGAGGTGCCCACGACCGCGGCGCAGACGAACGCCCACACCAGGTAGGTGGAGACCTGCGAGGAGTCCATGCCGTACAGCGCGCCGCCGATGGCGTTGTAGAACGGGGAGACGACGTAGTTGGTGAAGTAGAACAGCGCGATCAGCGAGATGGCCATCAGCCAGCGGGTGTTCTTGAAGAACGCCGGGGTGATGAACGGGTTCTTCGCCTTGGAGATGTAGACGCCGAAGCCGATGAACAGCACGGCGGCCACGAGGAGCATCCACCAGCTCATGTACGAGAAGAACAGCGTCAGGAACGCGGTGGCCACGCCGAAGATGACGAAGCCGGCGGCGTCGATCCTGTCGCCGTTGCCGTTGCTGCTGGGCAGGTTCCTGAGCAGGATCGGCAGGAAGAGGATGGTGACCGCCGGGATCAGGAACAGGAACTGCCAGCTGATGGTGCTCAGGAAGCCCGCGGCGAACACGCCGATCGAGGCGGAGAGCTGGTAGGCGGCGGTGTACAGGCCGAAGAAGATCACCTTGAGCGAGTTCTTCAGGTACTTGGTCGCCACGACCAGGAACGCGGAGCCCGCGACCTGCTCGCCGGCGGTCTGCAGCACGCGCGCGATGATGACGGTCCACAGGTTCGCCGGCAGGAAGTAGTTGGCGAAGAAGCCGAACAGCGAGCCGACGAACAGCACGATCAGACCGACGGTGACGAGCTTGCGCAGCGAGATGAAGTCGCCGAGCGAGCCGTAGATGAAGCAGACGATGCCGAGCACGAGGCTCGGGAACGCGGTGATCAGCGAGGCCTGGTCGGGCGCGCCGACGTCCGCGCCGACCTGCTGGAACACGAGGTTGAAGCCCTGGAGGCACAATGTGCCCAGGACGAAGGTGATGAGCAGGGGGATCAGCGCCCTGATGGCCATCCGGTTGGTGGCGTCATCGACATCATTCGCGACTGCGGGGGTGGTCTCAGCCATGATTGTCCTTGATTCCTTTCTTGCTTGCGTGTGCGGTGCGGCCGGTCGCGGTCAGGCGGCGGACTCGGCGAGGCCGGTGATGCGGGTCATGAACTCGTCCAGGAAGCGCGGCACGTCGACGCCGACGGCCACCTGCATGGTCTTGACCGGGTCGTTCAGGCGGGTGTTGTCGCCGATGGTGCGGCCGCGGGTCGGGCCCTCGACGTCCACCTGCATGTTCATCGGCAGCGTGGTGACCAGCGTCGGGTCGACGGCCACGCCCACCGCGAGCGGGTCGTGCAGGCCACAGCCGCCCAGATGCGGCGAGGTGGTCTCGTAGGCCTTGATGTAGAAATCGGTCATGTCGGCCAGGAACGCGCCGGCCTTGGTGCCCAGCTCGCGCCACCGCCTGGTCTCCTCGTAGGTCAGCAGCGTCTGCAGCGTCACGTCGAGGCCGACCATCGTGGCCGGGGCGCCGGAGCGGAACAGGTAGTCGGCGGCGTCCGGGTCCTGCGAGATGTTCGCCTCGACGCAGCAGTTGACGTTGCCGCAGACGGTGAGCGCGCCGCCCATCAGCACGATCCCGCCGATCTCGTCCCTGATCTCCGGGGCCTTGCGGATGGCCGCGGCGATGTTGGTCATCGGGCCGGTCGGCACGTAGACGAGGTCCTTGCCGTAGGTCTTGACCGCGTCGATGATGAAGTCGACCGCGGGCTCGGTCTCGGCGTCGCGGTCGGAGTCGGGGATGTCGACGTCGCCGATGCCGTTGTTGCCGTGGATGAACTTGGAGACCTCGAGCACCTCGAAGCCGTCGGCGGTGCTGGCGTGGGGCAGGCCCTTGTAGACCCTGACCTCGGGGTGGCCGAGCAGGTCGGTGATGGCCAGGGCGTTGCGCACGCCCTGCTCCAGCAGCACGTTGCCGTAGGTGCCGGTGATGCCGATGAGTTCGACCTCGGGACTGCCGAGGGCGTAGGAGATGGCCAGCGCGTCGTCGACGCCGGTGTCGAGATCGAGAATGAGTTTCTTCGTCATTGTTTCCTCCCTGCAAAAGCCCTCTCGCGGAGGGCGTGAGCCCGGGCAAAGTGGTCGGCCCGGAGACTCGGCGGCTGCCGCCGTTTCATCTTTGATCGGTTAGCAATACAGCCTGGCGAAACGGCCACTGCGGCGGGTGCGTTCCGCGTGGTTCCCATGATAGTGGAGAAAACCGCGGCATTCCGCGAATCCCAAGGTTTGCAGGGGTTGCGTCGGCGTGTTGCTAAAACGTTACATCACGAGTGCCGGTCGGGTGCGGTCGGGGGCGGCCTACAGGCGGGGCGGCGCGGCCTGCGGTCCGGATCGCGGACGCAGGGCGCCGGGTGAGTGAATGGCATAGTTCCCCATTATGGAGCACAAAGCTCGATGCTTGCGGAGCATCGCCGTTGGGCACGGCGGCGGATGCTGACCATATATTCGGCGGAACACTCCGGTTGCCAAATCCGATGACTGGTGTATAGTGGAGCGTGGCTCAACGAAGAGAACCTTCAATGGACCGGAAAAAAGTAAACGCTGGAGTCTGCGGTTTCCGAAGTAGGCCGCCGTGGACCTCGGCACAGCGATAACCACCTTCCACAACGGATCGTGAGGCACGTACCTGCCTCTGAAAGGATGACATATATCATGGCAGAAGTCGTATTTGACCATGTCACTCGTATCTACCCCGGCAACGACAAGCCCTCGGTGGATGATCTGAATCTGGATATCAAGGACGGCGAGTTCCTCGTTCTGGTTGGCCCCTCCGGCTGCGGCAAGTCCACCACGCTTCGTATGCTCGCCGGTCTGGAAGAGGTCAACAAGGGCCGCATCCTCATCGGTGGCAAGGATGTCACCACGATGCAGCCGAAGGACCGCGACATCGCCATGGTGTTCCAGAACTACGCTCTGTACCCGCACATGACCGTCGCCGACAACATGGGCTTCGCCCTGAAGATCGCCGGCACCCCGAAGGACGAGATCCGCAAGCGCGTCGAGAAGGCCGCCCAGATCCTCGACCTGACCGAGTACCTCGACCGCAAGCCGAAGGCTCTGTCCGGTGGTCAGCGTCAGCGCGTCGCCATGGGCCGCGCCATCGTGCGTGAGCCGAAGGTCTTCCTCATGGACGAGCCGCTGTCGAACCTCGATGCGAAGCTCCGTGTGCAGACCCGTACTCAGATCGCCGCTCTGCAGCGCCAGCTGGGCGTCACCACCCTGTACGTGACCCACGATCAGACCGAGGCCCTGACGATGGGCGACCGCATCGCCGTCATCAAGCTCGGCATCCTGCAGCAGGTCGGCGCCCCGACCGAGCTGTACGATCACCCGGCGAACGTCTTCGTGGCCGGCTTCATCGGCTCCCCGTCGATGAACATCAACGCCCACCCGGTCGTCAACGGCCAGGCGAAGATCGGCGAGGACACCGTCGACCTGCCGCGCGAGGCCGTCGCCAAGCTGACCGCCGAGGACAAGGGCCAGATCATCGTCGGCTTCCGTCCGGAGGACGCCGACCTCGCCGCCTCCGACGACCCGAACGCCTTCTCGCTGAAGGTCGTCAACGTCGAGGACCTGGGCTCCGACGGCTACATCTACGGCAACATCGTCACCGATGGCTCGGCCGCCGAGGCCTCCACGATGATGTCCGATCAGAACAAGCTCACCACGGTTCGTGTGAACCCGCGTAAGCTGCCGAAGATCGGCGACACGGTCAAGATCAAGATCGACCCGACCAAGATGCACCTGTTCGCTCCGTCGACCGAGCTGCGTCTGAACTAATGATGCTTGGCGGGACCCATCGGGTCCCGCCAACCATTAAACGAGGCATTCTCTTCCTCTCTTTGGCCTCGTTGGAAAGGCTCCGCATGGCTGCGGAGCCTTTTTTATGCCCGCCGCAGCCCCGTCCGCGCGCCCTGTCCAGAATCTGCTTGCGCAGTCCGGTCATGTCCGGCCCCTAGTCCCGCCAGCACGATCTGTCCAATGCACAATGTGCGCTAAGCATCGACTCCGAATCGCGCCGTTTCCCATAAATTCCGCCCGTGCCCCCAACGCACAATGTGTGATGGGGGCGTTGCGGGCGATGCCGCGCACGTGTTCCGGATGTCTTCTGCGCGGGCGTCGATTCCGTAGCACTTGCGGAGGCATGGCTGCTACCGAACCGACACTGAGCGTCGCCCAGTGCCAGGTAAAACGCAGTCGCGACGTTGTTTATCAACCCAAACCGACGCTGGCCGTCGCCGGGCCGTGGTCACGGGCTTCTTCGGACGTTGACGGGTGAAGAGGGGGAGCGGTGGGTACCGGGGTTCGCTCGTTGGAATGCCGGCCGCGTCGGTCTGTTCGGCCGCCTACTCCGGCACTGGATTCCATGCGTTGGGGGCCGACCATCCGGTCGCATGGTGCCGACGATACTCGCGCCGGCCCGCGTCGGCCCCGAGCACTGGAACACCGAATGGGCGGCTGCCGCGCGGGTGGATGGGCGGCGGTCGCATGGGCGGAACGGATGGCTGTCGAACGGGCGGACGGGCGGCTGCCGGGCGGGCGGGACGGACGGCGGTCGCGCGGTTTGGCAAGGTTTGGTGAGGACTGCGCCGCCCGCCGGCCGCACCGGGCGAGTTGCCCGGAGTGCGGGTTACATTAGAGGCTATGGAAATCACAGATCTGAACCAGATGGATCCGCGTGTGCTGAAGGCGACCTCCGTGAAGGCCGACCCGACCGCACCGCCGACCGCGGAGCCGCAGGCGTTGAAGATCACTGCGGCGAGTTCGAATCCGAGGATGTTCACGCTGCCGTGGGAGAAGCCGCTGGCGACCTGGCCGGAGGATCTGCTGGCGAATCTGCCGCGCGGCATCTCCCGCCACGTCGTGCGCTTCGTGCGCGTCGGCGACGAGGTGTACGCGATGAAGGAGATCACCCGCAACGTCGCCGAGCGCGAGTACGAGCTGCTGCGCCGGCTGGAGAAGCTGGAGCTGCCGACCGTCGAGCCGATCGCCGTCGTGACGGGCCGGCACAATCGCGATGGCGAGCCGCTCGAGGCGATCCTCGTGACCAAGCATCTGAAGTTCTCGCTGCCGTACCGTGCGCTGTTCGCCCGCAACCTGCGCCCGGACACCGCCGAGCGGCTGATCGACGCGCTCGCCGTGCTGATGGTGCGGCTGCACCTGGCCGGCTTCTACTGGGGCGACGTGTCGCTGTCGAACGTCCTGTTCCTGCGTGACGCGGACGCGTTCTCCGCGTTCCTGGTCGACGCCGAGACCGGCGACCTGCATGTGCGGCTGACCGAGGGCCAGCGCGAGTACGACATCGACCTGGCCCGCACGAACATCATCGGCGAGCTTATGGATCTGAGCTCGGGTTCGCTGCTGCCGAGCGAGGTCGACGAGGTCGAGGTGGGCAACCGCCTGGTCGACCGCTACCATTCGCTGTGGAGCGCGCTGACCGACGTCGACAGCTTCAGCCCCGACGAGATGTGGAAGATCGAGAAGCGCGTGAACAAGCTCAACGAGCTGGGCTTCGACGTCGACGAGCTGGAGATGAACACCACGCCGGACGGCAACCGCGTGCTGGTGCGCCCGCGCGTCGTGGACGCCGGCTATGCGTCGCGCAAGCTGCTGCGCCTCACCGGCCTCGACGTGCAGGAGAACCAGGCCAAGCGCCTGCTCAACGACCTCGACGCCTACCGCGCCTCGACGTGGCGCCAGGGCGAGGACATGGAGATCGTGGCGACCGACTGGATGCGCGAGGTCTTCGAGCCGACCGTGCGCATGATTCCGGCCGAGTACCGCTCGCAGATCGAGCCGGCGCAGTTCTTCCACGAGGTGCTGACGCACCGCTGGTTCCTCGCCGAGCAGGCCGGGCACGACGTGCCGATGGACGAGGCCGTCGAAAGCTACATCGCCAGCGTGCTGCCGAAGTACAAGATCGACGATTCGGTGATGGACGCGATCAACGCCGACGCCGACTCCGGCGTCATCGACGACGAGGCGACCTACGACACGGTCGGCTCCGTGGGCTCCGCGGACGACGACGGCTACAACCCGGAGGACGACCCCGACGCGGCGGTGTGGAGCCACTGAGCACGGTCGCCGGCATCGCCCGCACCGGCGTGGCGACCCACCCCAAGCGCTAGGCGCCTGCGCGTAAACGAAAGCGGCCGTGCGTCCCGACGAACCGGGACGCACGGCCGCTGCCGTATGCGGGGGCGGATGCGTTGCCGCCGTATGCGAGAGCGGACGGAACGTCTACTGCGCCGCCGCGGCCTCGCGGCGGGCGCGGGCGACCGCGTACAGGCTGATGCCCGCGGCGACGGACGCGTTCAGGGACTCCACCATGTCGGAGATCGGGATGCCGGCGACCGCGTCGCACGTCTCGCGGACCAGGCGGCTGACGCCCTTGCCCTCCGAGCCGAGCACCACGATCAGCGGATCGGTCTCGAAACCGGTCTCGCCGACGAGCTTGTCGCCGCCGCCGTCGAGCGCGACCGCATAGTAGCCGCGTTCCTTGAGGCTTTCGATCGCCTTGGTCAGGTTCACCACGCGCGCCACCGGCATGTGCGCGGCCGCGCCGGCCGACACCTTCCACGCGGCGGCCGTCACCGAGGCCGAGCGGCGCTCCGGCAGGATGACGCCGTTCGCGCCGAACGCGGCGGCGGAACGGATTACGGCGCCCAGGTTCTGCGGGTCGGTCACGCCGTCGAGCGCGATGAACAGCGGGCGCGAGGCGAGGCGCATGGCCTGCGAGTTCACGCCGTCCAGGGACTTGGCCTTCTTGTCGGCGCGCTCGACCAGCTCGTGCAGCGAGCTGTACTGGAACGGCTGCACCTTGAGCACCACGCCCTGGTGGTTGCTGGAACGCGCGAGGCGGTCCATCTCCAGGCGGTCGGCCTCCATCAGGTTCAGCCCCTGCGTGCCGGCGAGGCGCACGATGTCGCGCGTGCGGTCGTCGTGCTCGATGCGGGTCGCGATGTACAGCGTCGACGACGGCACGCCGACGCGCAGCGCCTCGAGCACGGCGTTGCGGCCGATGACCAGATCGTCGGAGTCCGACGTGAACTTGGCCGCGCGACGGCGTGCGGCCAGTCGCGGGTCGGCCATCTTGCGGCGGTCCGCGGCCTTCTTGGCGCGGTACGCCTTGTGGTAGACGCGGTCCTCGGCCTTGGGCGTCGGCCCCTTGCCCCTGAGCGCGTTGCGATGCTTGCCACCCGACCCCTTGGTCGGTCCTTTCTTCGTAACCATAGGTTCCATTCTCCCAGCACCCCTCAACCGGCGCGCCCGCGCGGCCGGGCGGGCGCGGGCGCGCCGGACGCGCGCCGATATACACTGGTCTGGTTTGTGTACTGACAGGTTCGAGAGACGACGACGGAGAGCGAGATGGCCGTATCGACGAAGGGCGCCGGGGCGCGCCGTGCCCCGTTCGGGCTGCCCATGCTGTACTGGGGGCTGTGGCTGGCGATTCTGATCCTGTGGATGGGCCGCTTCGTCACCTCGTTCCTGTCGATCTACCTGGTGTCCGACCTGCATATCGACGAGGGCGTCGTCGGCACCGTCGTGTCGATGTACGGCTTCGGCTCGATCGTCGGCTGCCTGTTCGGCGGCGCGCTGTCCGACCGCTTCGGGCGCCAGCCGATGATCGTGGTCGGCGAGCTCGGCGCCGCGGCGACGCTGCTGGTCGTCTCGGCGCTCGCCGATCCGGTCGCGCTGGGCGTGGCGCTGTTCGCCTACGGCGCGGTCTCCTCGCTGGCCAGCCCGGCCATCGCCGCGTACATCGCCGACGTGGTGCCGCCCGAGAGCCGGCAGCGCGCCTACACGCTGCAGTCGTGGGCGATCAACTTCGGCTACGCGATCGGTCCGGTCGTCGCCAACCAGCTGGTGCGGGTCTCCTACGCGCTGATGTTCTACGTCGAGGCCGCGGTGCTGGTCGGCGTGACGGCGCTGCTGGCCGTGTTCTTCCACGAGGCGCGCGTGCACGGCCTGCTGGCCCCGGCCGCCGGCGGCGGGCGCGAGGCCTGCGGGAATCGTGCGGGCGCCGGCGCGGCCCCCGCGGAGCCCTCGGGGCCGGACGCGGCGGCCCCCGCCGGGGCGTCGATGCTGTCCAACTACCGCCGTGTGCTCTCCGACGTGCCGTTCCTTGCGTTCGTCATGCTGATGTTCGGCTACTTCATCGCCTACTTCCAGAGCACCAGCAGCCTGCCGATCGCGATGACCGACCTGGGCATGGGCACCGGCGAGTACTCGATCCTGCTGAGCATCAACGGCGGCATGCTGTGCCTGCTGCAGATCCCGATGATGCGGCTGTTCCGCCGCATGGGCAACTCGCGCGTGCTCGTCTGCGGCCTGGCCGTGACCGTGGCCGGCTACGCGCTGCAGATCGTGGCCGACTCGTGGGGCGGGTTCGCGCTCGCCACCGTGCTGTGGACGCTGGGCGAGCTCGGCACGTTCCCGATCGCCACGACGACGGTGGCGGCGATGGCGCCGGCGCAGGCGCGCGGCACCTACCAGGGCGTGTACAACGTGCTGCAGTCGCTGTCTATCGCGTTCGCGCCGCTGGCCGGCGGCTGGGTCATCAGCCACGCCGGCGGGCGCACGCTGTGGGTGGCGTGCACGGCGCTGCTGGCGCTCGTCGCGTTCGGCATGTGGGCGACGCGCCGCTCGCGCGAGCGCGAAAGCACCCGCAGCCTGCAGGAGGTCGCGGTCTGACGCGCGCTCGGCGCCGCGCCCGGCGTCGTGCGCCGGGCTACAGCTCGGTCTGCGCCCACCGGTCGGCGGCGGGCAGCCGACGGACGGACGGCGCCGCCAGCACGATGACGACGTTGGCCGCCAGAACGGCCATGAACACCGCCACGGCCACGGCGAACCCGAACGAGGCGAGCAGCTGGCCGGCCAGCGCCGAGCAGAACGCCATCGGCAGCGTCGCCATGACGTTGACCACGGAGCCGAGCCGCCCCTGCATCTCCTGCGGGGTCTTGGTGAACATGAACCCGGACAGCAGCGCGCTGGCCAGCGGCACCGGCAGGGCGACCAGCAGCGTCGACAGCAGGATCGCCGGATAGCTGTCGGTGAACAGCAGCGGCAGCAGCGTCAGCGGTTCGATGACCGACAGCAGCAGCACACCGCCGCCGACCGAGACGCGGGTGACCAGCTTCGAGGCGATGAGCGCGCCGATCAGCATGCCGACGCCGGCGACCGCGTTCCACACCCCGATGCGGACCGAGTCGGTGCCGGTGCCCACCAGGTGCAGCTCGGCCGCGCCGATGACGCCGTTGATGCCGAAGTTGATCAGCGAGGCGATGACGATCATGATGACGACCCGGCGACGGCGCATCACCCACGCCCAGCCCGCCGTGAAATCATGGACGAACGAGGGGCGTGAGGCCTTGTCCGTCAGGCGTTCGCGGATGCGCTCGCTGACGGCGATCCGCGTGGCGCTGACCCCGGAGATCGCGTACATCAAGGCGGCGGCCGCGAACGGCAGCCACGGCGTGACGGCGTACAGCAGCCCGCCCAGCGGCGATCCGGCGAGCTGGATGACCGAGTCGCGCGCCTGGTTCGTGGTCTGCGCCTTCGGATAGGCGGCCGGCTCGACGATCGAACGCAGCAGCGCGTTCGTCGCGCCGCCGAGCAGGCCGTTGATCGCGGAGACGGCGACCACCAGCGTGGCGAACAGCGCGAACGGCAGCGCGCCGGCGGCGAGCAGCACGGTGATGACGCCCCACAGCATGGCGCCGGCCGCCGCGTTGACGATGACGAGGCGCTTGCGGTTGTGCCGGTCCACCACGGTGCCGCCGAACAGGCCGGTGACCTGGCCGGCGATCGCCGCCGCGGTGGTCACCCACCCGGCCATGACCACCGAGCCGCACAGCGAGAAGGCGATCAGAGCGATAGCGAAGCCCTTGAGCGCCGCGCCGACGGCCGAGGCGGTGTCGGCGGTGAACCAGCTGCGGTACTGCGGGCTGCTCCACGGCGACGGGTCTGCGGTGTTGTCTGGTCGGGCGTCGGATGGCTGGGCGTCATGCGGCGGGGCGGTGGTCGCCGCGTCGGTGACGGGCGGTGCGACGGCGGCGGGTGCCGTTTGGGCGGCCTGCGATGCTTGGGCGGCGGGTGCCTGCCGCTCGGCGGACGAGGGCACATTGTGCGTTAGGTGGGTATCGCGCGATGGTTGCGCCGCGCGTGGCGGGCGTCCGGTGCACGTGGTTCGGTCGCCGTTCGATGCTTCGGTCGTGTCGCTCGACTGTGTGTGGGGTTCCATGGTGATTCCTTGTCGGCTGTCGGTTCTGGGTGTTGTCGTGGCGCTGGCCGCTGGGACGGTTCGCCGAAGCGCCGTGCACGTGCGGATCGCGGCGCGGCAACGGTCGACGGCCGGAAACGGGCATGGCTTGCGCCTGGGTATCGGGGATGTCGGAAGAAAAAACGCGGGATTCCGCCGCCGAGCGATGCCGCGTCGAGGGCGCGTGACGGCGGTGCGGCGGCGGCCTACGGCTCGTAGGGGAAGCTGGTGAGCACGGTCATCACCATCCGGGAGTCGTCGCCGTCCGTGTGGCGGCGGCCGATGGCCTCCCAGCGGCCCATGAACGCGGCGAGTTCGTCGAGCATCGTGCTCCATTCCTGCGCGGTCAGCCGCGTGACGAAGTCGATGTCCCGGGCGCTCGACCATTCCTGGGGCAGGTCCTGCGCGGCGTGCAGGAACCGGTCATAGGCCCGGTCGCGGTTCTGGCGCGCCGCATGCAGCAGCGCCTCGCCCGACGTGGGGAGCGTGTGCCGGTCGAGGTTCACGGTGATGCCGTCCTGCGGGACGGCCCAGTAGCTTTTGCGTCGGTCGCCGTCCGGCGAGGGGACTTTGTCGATCAGGCCGTTCTGCTCCAGCAGACGCAGGTGGTAGCTGACGGTCCCGACGGTCTCGTGGATCGCCTCGGCCACCGCGCCGGTGGTCATCGGGCCGGCGCCGCCGAGCAGCGAGATGATGCGCAGGCGGGTGGGATGCGACACCGCGCGCAGCTGGGCGACCCCGTCCACGCGCCGTGCCTCGTCCGCCGTGCCGGCCTGGTTCGGTTGCTGCGGAGCGGTGCCCGCCGTGGTCGTGCCTGCGGTCGTATCGTCCATGGTCCGCTCCTTTCTTGTGGTTGCGCCGGTGGGCCGGCGCCTCTGTTGGATATTCTACGACGTTTCTCGTGGAAACCTACGAGAAATATCGTACGATAATTCTCGTATAAATCAAACCGGCGTTTCCGGGATGCCGGCGGGACGCCGCCGGGGTGCTGACGCAGCCCGCGCAACAGGACGCACGCGCACAATGTGTCATGGGTGTATGGTCGTCACCGCGGATCGGATGGCGGGAAACCGTGCACCCGGAACCGCATCGCCGCATGGGCCCCGGAGGGCCGCCGGGGGAGGCGCGCGCGGCGTGCTCTGGGCGGAACGCGGTTCGGGCCGTGTGAAATAATGGCAGTATATGCGCCGAGGGCACATGCCCCGGCGTCCATAACCGCGCAGTCTTGCCACGACGCCCGCAGAACCCGATTCCGTCGCGCGTCGTGAGGACTGACTACTCCGCGGCTGACCGAGGAGAACAACTATGGTCGATCAGGCAACTGATCAAGCCGTCGTGTCCGAAAGCACGAAACTACAGGAATCACTGCTGCATGACGTCGATCCGTCGCTCACCGATGCGAACGAGGTCGCCAAGGCGCTGAACGTCGACCCGGCCACCGGCCTGAGCTCCGACGAAGCCAAGCGCCGTCTTGACAAGTTCGGCCCGAACGAGCTGGCCAGCGCGCCGCCGGTGCCGAAATGGAAGAAGTTCCTGGCGCAGTTCCAGGACCCGCTGGTCTATCTGCTGCTCGCCGCCACCGCGATCTCGCTGATCGCCTGGTTCGTCGAGCGCGCCAACATGGCCCCCGGCGAGGAGGGGGGCGAGGCGCTGCCGTTCGACGCGATCGTGATCGTGCTGATCCTGATCGTCAACGCGGTGCTCGGCTACATCCAGGAGGCCCGCGCCGAACAGGCCGTCGAGGCCCTGGCCCAGATGACCGCTCCGCAGACCTCCGTGCTGCGCGACGGCCAGGTCGCGCGCGTCAGCACCGCCGACGTGGTCCCCGGCGACATCGTCGTGCTCGGCGAGGGCGACACCGTCTCGGCCGACGGCCGACTGTTCGCCGCCGCGAGCCTGCGCATCGCCGAGGCCAGCCTGACCGGCGAATCCGTGCCGGTCGGCAAGAAGCCCGACACGCTGGCGTCCGCCAAGGCGCTGGGCGACCGCGCCAACATGGTGTTCAACGGCACGTCCGTCACGCAGGGCACCGGCCGCGCGATCGTGACCGGCACCGGCATGAACACGCAGGTCGGCAAGATCGCCGACATGCTCTCGCAGACCGACGACGAGGCGACCCCGCTGCAGAAGGAGATCGCCCGCGTCTCGAAGGTGCTGGGCATCGCCGTGTGCGTCATCGCCGTGCTGGTGATCGTCGCCCTGTTCGTCACCGAGGGCTTCCACAGCGTCCATGACATCATCGACTCGCTGCTGCTGGCCGTCTCGCTGGCCGTGGCCGCCGTGCCGGAGGGCCTGGCCGCCATCATGACCGTGGTGCTGGCGCTCGGCGTGCAGCGCATGGCCAAGCACAACGCGATCGTCAAGAAGCTCAGCTCGGTCGAGACGCTGGGCTCCGCCTCCGTGATCTGCTCCGACAAGACCGGCACGCTGACCCGCAACGAGATGACCGTCGAGCGCGTGGTCACCCCCTCCGGCGAGGCCTCGATCACCGGCACCGGCTACGAGCCGGTCGGTCGGATGGTCGGCGCGGACGGCGCCGAGCTGAGCGAGCAGACCCACGCCGAGGTGCTGTCGACGCTGGTCGCCGGCACGCTCGCGAACGACGGCGACCTGCGCCAGAACGCCGACGGCAAGTGGGAGATCGTCGGCGACCCGACCGAGGTGTCGCTGATCGTCGCGGCCCGCAAGACCAAGGCCGACAAGGCCGCCGAGCGCTTCACGCGCGTCGCCGAGGTGCCGTTCACCTCCGAGCGCAAGCGCATGTCCGTCATCGCCAAGGACAACACCGACAACGGCAACCTGACCGTGTTCGCCAAGGGCGCCCCGGACGTGCTGCTGGGCTTCTGCTCGCGCATCGCCGTGGGCAACCAGGTCCGCCCGCTCACCGACGGCGACCGCCAGGACATCCTCGCCGACGTCGAGCGCCTGTCCGGCGAGGCCTACCGCACGCTGGGCGAGGCCTACCGCCCGCTGGAGACCAAGTCGCTCTCCAAGCTGCCCGGCATCCGTGCCAACGCCGCCGGCGAGGTCTCCGACATCGCCGAGCAGAGCGACATCATCGAGAAGGATCTGATCTGGACCGGCATGGTCGGCATCATCGACCCGCCGCGCACCGAGGTGCGCGACTCGGTCGCCGAGGCCCGCCGCGCCGGCATCCGCACCGTGATGATCACCGGCGACCACCCGCTGACCGCCGCCCGCATCGCCTCCGACCTCGGCATCATCGCCAAGGACGGCAAGGCGCTGACCGGCGACCAGCTCGACGCGATGGGCTCCGAGGAGGAGTTCGACAAGGCCACCTCCGAGGTGTCCGTGTACGCCCGCGTGGCCCCGGAGCACAAGCTCAAGATCGTCGAGTCGCTGCAGCGCCAGAGCAACATCGTCGCGATGACCGGCGACGGCGTGAACGACGCCCCGGCCGTCAAGACCGCCGACATCGGCGTGGCCATGGGCATCACCGGCACCGAGGTGACGAAGGAATCCGCCAAGATGATCCTGGCGGACGACAACTTCTCCACCATCGTCGCCGCCGTGCGCGAGGGCCGCGGCATCTTCGACAACATCCGCAAGTTCCTGCGCTACCTGCTGAGCTCCAACGTGGGCGAGGTGTTCACCGTGTTCGGCGGCGTCATGCTCGCCGGCGTGCTCGGCATCACGCAGCCCGGCTCGGTCGGCGTGACCGTGCCGCTGCTCGCCACCCAGCTGCTGTGGATCAACCTGCTCACCGACGCCGCCCCGGCGCTGGCGATGGGCGTCGACCCGCAGACCGAGGACGTGATGAACCGTCGCCCGCGCCGGCTCACCGACCATGTCATCGACAAGGACATGTGGATCGACATCGCGTTCATCGGCATCATCATGGCCGCGGTCACGCTGATCGGCATGGACATGCACCTGTCCGGCGGCCTGTTCACCGACCGCTCCGTCGACGCGCTCGGCCACGAGGCGCAGCTGACCGAGGCCCGCACGATGGGCTTCACGATCCTGGTGTTCGCCCAGCTGTTCAACGCGATCGCCTCGCGTTCGGCCCGCCAGTCCGCGTTCGTCGGCCTGTTCGCGAACAAGTGGCTGTGGGGCGCGATCGGCATCTCGATCGTGCTGCAGCTGCTCGTGATCTACGTGCCGTTCCTCAACACCGCGTTCGGCACCACGCCGCTGCAGCCGATGGCCTGGGTCGAGTGCATCTGCCTGGCCGCGATCGTGCTCATCGCCTCCGAGATCTACAAGGCCGTGATGCGCGCGATCGACAAGTCCCGCGGCAAGGCGCTGCGCGACTGATCGCCCGCGTCGCCCACCCCGCCGCGTCTCCGGGGCGCCCGGAGGCGTAGCGGGTGAGGATGCGGGCGCCTGAACCATAACGAAAAGCCGCACATCCCGAACCGGGTGTGCGGCTTTTCCGTCGCCGGGAGGCCGGGCGGGCCGGGTGGCATGCGCCCGGGGCGGGTCAGTCGTCGATGACGGCCCGGTAGAAGTTCTCGTACGAGCGGCTCGGCGTCGGGCCTCGCTGGCCCTGGTAGTGCGAGCCGGTCTCCTTGGAGCCGTACGGGTGCTCCGCGGGCGAGGACAGCTGGAAGAAGCACATCTGGCCGATCTTCATGCCCGGCCACAGCTTGACCGGCAGCGTGCTCACGTTCGACAGCTCCAGCGTGATGTGCCCCTCGAATCCGGGGTCGATGAACCCCGCGGTCGAATGCGTCAGGATGCCGAGCCGGCCGAGCGAGCTCTTGCCCTCCAGGCGCGCGGCAATCGTGCTGTCGAGCTTGACGTACTCCCAGGTGGAGCCGAGCGCGAACTCGCCGGGGTGCAGGATCCACGGCTCGTCCGGGGCGACCTCGAACTGCTCGGTGAGCGCGCCCTGGTTCTCCGCCGGGTCCACGTAGGTGTAGGCGTGGTTGTTGAACAGCCGGAAGAACCGGTCGATCCGCACGTCGATGGAGGCGGGCTGCACCATCTCGGGCGTCCACGGGTCAAGCGAGATATGGCCGTCGGCCTGGGCGGCGAGAATGTCACGGTCGGACAGCAGCATCGATTCTCCTTCGTCATCGCCGAGCATGGGTGTGTTCGCCGGCGGCATACGGTTGGCTCTGCCTCAAGTCTAACGCCTGGACCCGGCGCGACGGCCGGTGTCAGGGAAATGACGTCGAAATGGGGGAATGGCGCCGATGAGGCGCGTCACGTTCACCGGAATGTCATAATTCTCAGGAAGTTATCAGAAAACTTCAGACCTGCGCACAGAAACGGGTGGTTACATAATAACTGTCAGCACAAGCTGATCAGGAGCCGCAGCAGTTCCCGACAATTGAACCCTTTCTTCTTCTCTCTCCTTTCTCGCCCCGGTGGTCTCCCCACCGGGGTTCTTTCTTGTGCGGCCAGGGACGGGGTGCGGGGCGACGACACGTGGGCCTATGCCCGGCCGTGGGGCCGAATGCGGTGTTTAAGGCTAAGGGTTGCGATGCGGGTCTTGTCCGGGCGCGTGTTGTGTGCGCGATGGTCTGCAGCATGTTCTTCTTGTTGGTCTCATCCGGGCGTGTTGCGCGCGTCCCGGTCGTCTGTTCCGCCCGGGCGTCGGTTCGGTGGCACTTGCGGCGGCACCTGTGCTACCGAACCGACACTGGGAATCGCCCAGCGTCGGGTAAAACGCAGTCGCATCGTTGTTCATCAACCACAACCGACGCTGGAGGGGTGCGAGCCGTATCCAATCGGGAATCCCGATTTCGACGGCGAGTACATGAGCCAGACGGAGGCGCGGGCCGTATCCGATCAGGAATCCTAGGGCGCCTCGTTGCTCACCGGCCCCCGATCGACGCCGGCGATGGTCGGATTGCGTGGCCTGCCCCGTCTCGCGGCGCACGCCGGGCGCACCGCGAGACGGGAATCTGTGGGAATCTGCGGGTAACTGGATTATGTGCGGTAGATTCGGGCGGCTGCAGACACCTATCTGCGTTATGTGAGGCGGCATATCCGGCCCACCCCGAGTATGGATGGCGGAATGCCGCCATCCATACCCAGGGGTATGGCCGTCCGGGCGCCTCACCTAATGCAGATGGATGTCTGCAAGGGCCCGAATCCGCTACACCTAAGGCAACTGCCTCTCCAAGCCGCGGCACATGCGCCTGCGCCCGTGCGCGGGTTGCGGAAGATGGCCGCGGCCGACGGCTCGCCGCAATCGCCGGATGCTGGCGCCCACGTGCATCCGCCGCCGCCGGCCGCTTCACCGGCCGTTCGGCTTGGCGCCGCCGCCCGCCCGCGCCGACCCCCGCTTTGCCCGTCGCCTGGCCTTGCGCCGTCGTCCGGCCTTGCGCCGCCGACCCGCTACTGCTGCTGCGCGGCCTTCGCGATCTGCTCGAGTATCGCCGAGAACTCGATCGGCGGCTCCTGCACGATGCCGGCCGTGCGCTCGATCGTATAGCCGTAGTCCACGATCATCAGCTCGCCCGAGACGTCCGAGGCCATGGCGCTGTTGAGGAACACCACCGGCGCGGCCATCTCCTCGGGGCGCGCGAGGCGGTTGCTGTAGCCGTTGTGCCTGGTCAGGCTCTCCTCGCCGCCGCTCATCCGCGCGAACTCGTCGGACAGCCCGCTCGACGTGGACCCGGGCAGCACGGCGTTCACCCGGATGCCCCGGGACGCGTAGACGGCCTGCAGCTGGGCGACGTAGTAGTTCATCGCCATCTTCGAGAACGGATAGCCGAGCGTGCCGGGTAGATGCGCCAGCACCGAGCCCTCGACCGCGGCTACCGCGCCGTCCCATCCGTCCGCCTGCACGACCGGCAGGTAGACCTGTTTGTTGCCCTCGAGCTCCCAGCCGACCCCGCCGGTCGACGTGATGAACGCGATGGCGCCGCCCTCGCTCATGCGCCCGGGCAGGATCTTCTCGCAGATGTACTTGTTGGCGATCAGGTCGATCTTGGTGGTGGTCAGGAAATCGCAGTTGCTGCCGGATACCCCGGCGATGCCGAAGAACGAGTCGATATGGTCGGGGATCCGGGCGAACGCCTCGTCGATGGAGTCCCTGACGCCCAGATCGGTGTGGATCGCGGCCTTCACCCCGGGCACGGGGATGTCGGCCCGGTCGAGCGCGTACACGTCGGCGCCCAGGTCGACCAGCATCTCCGCAGTCGCCCGGCCCATGCCGCTGGCGGCCCCGGTGACGACCGCCGTCGTGCCCGCATAACCGAAGTAATCCTTCATGGCAACCTCCTTGTTCCATCGATCCGCGCGTGGCGTCGCGCGATAGCTGCATTCTATCGTCGTCGGCCGGGAGCGCGGGCAATGCGTCGAGCGGACGGCGCCGCCGTCCGCGGGGCGGAGGGACGGCCGCCGGCCGGCGCGCCCGCAGCGGATATAGTGGTGGGGTATGAGCGAACTTGAATCGTACGAGCCGCATGTCGGCCGCGAATCCACGGTGGTGCCGGGCCGCTTCGGCGAGCCGCTGACGGTCGCGCGCGCCGTCTTCTCCCGGGGCGGCGGGAACGCCGCGCCCGGGCGCCCGATGTTCCTGTGCCTGCACGGCTGGGGGTCGAACGAGGAGGACCTCGCGGACCTGATGCGCTACGTCGCGCCGTACAACGACTACGCGTCGCTGCGCGCGCCGCTGGTGCTGCAGGGGTCCGGCGCGGGGGAGTTCGGCTTCGGCGCGGGCGCGTACTCGTGGCTGCACGACGCCGTGCCGGCCGGCGACGATCTGGACCGCGACGCGTACGCGGCCGCCGTGGCGATCGACAGGTGGGTGGCGGCCAACGTCCCGGCGGAGCGCGACGTGGTGCCGCTCGGGTTCTCGCAGGGCGGCCTGCTGGCGGTCCATCTGCTGCGCGTGCACCCGGAGCGGTACCGCGCGGCGGTCAGCCTGTCCGGATTCCTGGCGCCGGGGCGTGTGGAGGGCACGGCGCCGGCGGACGGCCGCATCGCCGAACTCGAGATCCCGGTGTTCTACGGGTACGGCGACCGCGACGGCGTCATCCCGCGCAGCGAGCTGCAGGCGACCGAGGCGTGGCTGGAGGAGCACGCCTGGCTGTCGTCGCGGCGGTACCGGGGCCTGGACCATGCGGTGAACCTCGACGAGTTCGCCGACCTCCGGCAGTGGCTGGTCGCGCACGACATCGCGTCCGGCGTGCTGTGACGGCCGGCGGGGTACGCCGCCGGCCGTTTTGCGGCTGCCTTGGCATGGCGGCGCCTCGGCGGACGGGCCTCCGTGCGTCGGCCGCCGTGACGGCCGACGTCACATGCTCGAATCGGCGTCCACGCTCATCACATAGACGTTGCGCCGCAGCGCACGCGCCTGCGCGCGGCTGATGTCGCCGGCCTCGAACATGTCCTGGATGACGCCGAGCTCGATGCCGTAGCTCTCGCGCTTGACGTCCTCGGCCATGCTCAGCGCCGCCGTGCTGCCCTCGGCGGTCGGGCGGGAGCGCAGCGCCGAGTCCGCGCGACGGTAGTCCAGCAGCAGCGACGAGCAGTGCTCGGTGTTGTAGTTGTCGCGGCGGATCTCGTCGTACAGGCGGTTGATCACGCATTCGATCGCCTCGGTCTGCAGCCGGCGGACCCGGACCAGCAGCTCGTTCTCGTTCATCAGCGGCGTCGTGCGCCGGATCTTGCTGTCGAGGCGGCGCACCAGCGCGATGACGCGGCGCTGCAGCGCGCGGAAGCGCCCGCGGAACTGCGAGACCGCGCGCCCGGACCGCGACGAGTTCGCCGAGGCGTGGCGCAGCGTGTTCATGATCTGGTCGAGCATGCGCTCGCAGGCCTCGACCTCCAGCTCCTGCTCGTGCGCGTCCCCGAGCGGATGCTGGCGGATCGCGGCCAGATGCTCCTTGACGTAGTCCTTCTCCCAGTGCAGCGCGTCGATCTGCAGCTGCTCGTAGCCCTGCGGGTCGGTGTCGCCGATGCGCTGCTTGAGCCGCGTGATGCGCTTGGTGTAGGAGTCGATGACCATGAGCACGGCGCGGCGGTTCTCCGGCGTGACGCGGCGGGTGAGCTCCTCCACGGTCTGGCGCAGCACCTCGATGGTGATCGAGTTGATCTCGGCGGAGTTGTCCGTGGACCGGTTCGGCGCGATCAGCGGCAGCAGGAAGTTGGCGAGCAGCAGCGTGACGATGATGACGCCGGACGCGATGAAGATCAGCTCGTCGCGCATCGGGAACAGCTCGCCGGACGACAGGAAGTAGGGGATGGTCAGCATCAGCGACAGCGTGATGGTGCCCTTCGCGCCGCCGAAGGTCATGACGGCCGCCGACCGCCAGCGCTCCGGCGTCATGCGCCGCCGCTGCCCGGTGTGCTCGTCCTTGGTGATGCGCAGCATCAGCGACACCCACAGGAACCGCATGCCGATCACCACCGCCGAGACCAGCAGGATCACCTCGATCAGCATCGTGTTGCTGACGCCCGGGTCCTCCCAGCTGCGGCTCATCGCGTCGGGCAGCAGCATGCCGAGCAGGATGAACACGGCGCCGTTCAGGCTGAACGAGAGCACCGTCCACACGCTGTTCGACACGATGTTGGTGCGGGCCACGTTCGGGCCGACGCCGGTGTGGTCGAAGCGCACGAACAGGCCGCAGGCGACCACGGCGAGGATGCCGGAGACGTGCGCGATGTCCTCGGCGGCCAGGTACAGCAGGAACGGCAGGAACAGCTCCATCAGGATGCGCGTGGTGGTCGTCTCCCAGCCGAGCGAGCGGATCGTCTCGAACACCCAGTTGACCACGATGCCGATGGCCAGGCCCAGCAGCGTGCCGCCGACGAACGACAGGGCGAACTCGCCGGCGGCCTCGCCGATCGAGAACGTGCCGGTCACCGCGGCGAGGATGGAGAACTGGAAGCCGACGATGCCGGAGGCGTCGTTGAACAGCGACTCGCCCTGCAGCACGCCGAGCTGGCGCTGGGTCAGCGAGGCCTCCTTGCCGAGCGACGACACGGCGACCGCGTCGGTCGGCCCGAGCGCGGCGCCGAGCGCGCACGCGGCGGCGAGCGGGATGGCGGGCCAGAACGTGTTGACTGTGAGGCCGACCGCCGCCATCGTCGCGATCGCCAGGCCGATGGCCAGCGACAGCGAGATCTTCAGCGACTTCAGCAGCGACGACTTGTCGATCTCGTGCGCCTCGAGGTACAGCAGCGGCGCGATGAACAGCACCATGAACAGCTCCGGGTCGAGGTCGGTGTCCGGGAAGAACGGCAGCTGCGAGGCGACGATGCCGAGCGCGATCTGCACCAGGGGGGTGGAGACCTTCGGGATGAACCGGCTGAGGAACGAGGAGAGCACGACCGCCGCCAGGATGCACAGGATCAGCGTGAACGTGCTCATAAGTCTCCCTTCGACCTTGACGTGTGATGTTCGGGCGTCCGCGCGCGGCGACGATGATAAAAATGGTAAACACCGTAAGGTAGTTGCGCCCGCGGCTTCATTTCTACGATACGTCCGGCGCTGTTGCGACGCGATGACCTGTGTCGTTCCCGGCCGTCATGCCGGCGGGATCCGGCGCGCCGTCCGGGAGGGGCCGGGCCGCCGGCGGGCGGTGAGGCGGCGGGGCGGGTAGACTGGCCGGCATGACGATAGACGAGGCGATGGATCGGGCGCTTGCGCTGGCCGGCGAGGCGGCCGCCGACGGCGAGGTGCCGGTCGGCGCCGTCGTGCTCGACGCGACGGGGACCGTGGTCGGGGAGGGGCGCAACCGCCGCGAGGCCGACGCCGACCCGCTCGCCCATGCGGAGGTGCTGGCGATGCGGCGGGCGGCCGCGCGGCGCTCGTCGGCCCGCGGCGCCTGGAACCTGGCCGACTGCACGCTGGTGGTCACGCTGGAGCCGTGCCCGATGTGCGCCGGGGCCTGCCTGCAGACGCATGTCGGCCGCATCGTGTTCGGCGCGTGGGACGCCAAGCTCGGCGCCTGCGGTTCGGTGTGGGACATCCCGCGCGACCCGCACATCGGCCATACGCCGGAGGTCGTCGGCGGCATGCGCGAGGGCGACTGCGCGCGCATTCTGGCCGATTTTTTTGCGTCCCGGCGGTAATTGCCTGCGCGGCGCAAGAAAATAGCCGGGCGACAATGCGGAATCGCGCCGCGGCACCGGGCCGCGCGGCCTCCGCCGCCGACCGCGCCGCCGGTGGGTGTAGGCCTCGGCCCGACCGCGGCCGGTGCGCGCCCAACCCGCCCTGTCTTACCGTCTGCCGGTCGTTTTCCGCCGCGCCGTCAGCGCCGCGCCAGCCGCTCCCGCACGCCCGGCGTGATCGTCAGCGCAGTCCACACGCACCGCACCAGCAGCACCGCCAGGTAGACGGCGAACAGATTCGCCCCCATGCGCGGCGTCAGCGCGCCCGCGGCCATCGTGCCCAGCGGCGCCGCCAGCGCGGCGGCCACGCCGATGATCAGCCCGTGCTTGAGATGCACGATGCCGCGCCGCCAGTTCGCCGCGGTGCCGGCGATCGCGCTGGGGAACATCGCCAGCAGCGAGGTGCCGCGGGCGATCAGGTCGGAGGCGCCGAACAGCAGCGACAGCGCCGGCACGGCCACCGCGCCGCCGCCGATCCCCAGCAGCCCCGGCAGCACCCCGATGACGACGCCCAGCAGCGCCAGCAGCACGCCCATCGGCACGCTCAGCCGGATCGCCGCGTCGCGCGACGGCGTGAACACCAGCTGCGAGACGATGACGAACACCAGGAACACCGCATACATCCACCGCAGGAACAGCTCCGGCAGCCGCGCCAGCAGCCAGCTGCCGATCTGCGAGCCGACGACCATGCCGCAGGCCAGCAGCAGCGCGGCGACCCAGTCGACGTCGCCGTCCGTGGCGTACGAGACCACGCCGGAGACCGAGGTCGGAATGATCGCGGCCAGCGACGTGGCGGCCGCATGGCGCTGCGACAGCCCGACCAGCACCAGCGCGGGCACGATCACGGTGCCGCCGCCGATGCCGAACAGTCCCGACAGCAGCCCCGACGCCAGCCCGACGGCTATCAGCGCCGCGACCGATCCGATGCCCCGCCCTGCGCCGCGTTGCTCCTCCATGCCGTCCCTTCCGTCTCGTCCCTTGAAAAAGCCGCGCCCGTCGCGCGGACAACGCCAGTGTATACCGCGCGTGTCGCCGCGACGGGGGCGCCTCCGCAGGTCGGACGGCATTTCTTTCCGTAACCGGGAACACTCCGGTTCAGGTCAAGGAAAGGCCGCCGCCGTACCATCGAACTATCGGTATCGAACCGTTTTGCCAAGAAAGAGGTTGTGCGATGACGCGCATTGCAACATTCCAGGGTTCCGCATCCGACGGGACCGCACTTTCCGCCGTATATCTCGAGCAGGCGCCGGCGAACGTCGCATGCGCGCTGGTGTTCCCCGGCGACGGGCTGCCCCGGCTGACGCACTGGGGCAGGCCGCTCGCGGCGCCGGAGACGGTGCTGTCGACGGCCGACGCGTACCGCCCGCAGCGCGTCTCCGGCGCGCTCGACGACACCCCGTGGCCGAGCGTGCTGCCGACCCAGTCGGAGAGCTGGACGGGCGAGCCGCGGCTGAGCCTGCGCCGCGACGGCGTCGAGCTGTTCTGCCGGTTCGCGGTCACCGACGTCGCCACGGAGGACGGCGACCGGCCCCGCGTCGTCGTGGCCGCGCAGGACGCCGAACTGCAGGTCGGCCTGGTGTGGACCGCCGAACTCGACCCCTCCGGCCTGCTGCGCGTGCGCGCCGAGGTGCGCAACCTGGGCGACGGCGAGCTCGAGGTCGGCCGCGTGGAGCTCGGCTTCTCCGTCCCGGCCTGGGCGCGCGAGGTCATGACCACGGCCGGCCACCACCTGCGCGAGCGCTCCCCGCAGCGCCAGGCCCTGAACGTCGGCCGGTTCGAGAAGGTCTCCGTCGTCGGCCGCCCCGACTTCGACGCCTCGCTGCTGCTGTCCGCGGGCGCGCCGGGATTCGGCTTCGAGCACGGCGAGGTGTACTCGGTCCATGTGGGCTGGAGCGGCAACAGCATGCTGTCCGCCGAGCGCGCGGTGTACACGCAGGGCGTCATCGGCGGCGGCGAGTACCTGTTCGGCGGCGAGATCGCGCTGGCCCACGGCGAATCCTACGAGACCCCGTGGGTGTACGGCTCGTACGGCGACGGCCTGAACGAGGTGGCCTCGCGCTTCCACGCCTACCTGCGCTCCCGCCACCCGAACATCGCGGCCAAGCCGCGCCCGGTGATCCTCAACACCTGGGAGGCGGTGTACTTCGGGCACGACTACGACACGCTGACCGCGCTCGCCGACAAGGCCGTGGAAAGCGGCGTCGAGCGCTTCGTCGTCGACGACGGCTGGTTCGGCTCCCGCCGCGACGACACCTCCGGCCTGGGCGACTGGTGGATCGCGCCGGAGGTCTGGCCGCAGGGGCCGAAGAGCCTCAAGGCGCTCGCCGACTACGTGCACGGCAAGGGCATGGAGTTCGGCCTGTGGTTCGAGCCCGAGATGGTGAACCCCGACTCCGAGATGTTCCGCGCCCACCCCGACTGGACGCTGCGGCCCACCGCGACCCGCCTGCCGATGCAGGGGCGCTCGCAGCAGGTCGTCGACCTGACCAACCCCGAGGCGTACGACTACGTCTACGGCTGCATGGACCGGCTGATCGACGAGCTGGGCATCGACTACATCAAGTGGGACCACAACCGATTGGTGACCGAGGCCGTGTCGCCGCGCACCGGCCGGCCCGCGGTGCACGAGCAGACGCTCGCCGTCTACCGGATCTTCCGCGGGCTCAAGGACGCGCATCCGGGGCTGGAGATCGAAAGCTGCTCGTCCGGCGGCGGCCGCGTGGACGTCGGCATCCTGGAGATCGCCGACCGCATCTGGGCGTCCGACTGCGTCGACCCGGTGGAGCGCGCCGACATCCAGCGGTACACCTCGCTGCTGGTGCCGCCCGAGATGATCGGCGAGCACGTGGGCGCCTCGCCCGCGCACTCGACCCACCGCGACACCAGCCAGGAGCTGCGCATGTGCATGGCGTTCTTCGGGCATATGGGCATCGAATGGAACCTGCTCAAGGAGCCGCAGGCGGACATCGACAAGCTCGGCCGCTGGGTCGCCGAGTTCAAGCGCCACCGCGCCGACTTCGCGACGGGTGCGGTCGTGCACGGCGACGAGGGCGATCCGGCCGTGCGTCTGGACGGCGTCGTCAGCGCCGACGGACGGCGCGCGGTGTACCGCTTCACGCAGCTGACCACGTCGATGACGTACCCGGCCGGTCCGGTGCGCCTGCCCGGACTCGACCCGGAGGCGACGTACCGCGTTCGGCCGCTGGGCGTGAACCTGGAGCTGGGGTGGTCCGGGAACGGCCAGAGCCCGCTCGGCTGGTGGACCGAGGACGGCGTGGCGATGACCGGCCGCGCGCTGGAGACCTACGGCATCCGCCCGCCGGCGCTGCATCCGGCGCAGGCCGTCCTTTTTGAAGCCGTCAAGGAATGACGGACGGCCTGTGCCGGATGCCTTCGCAGCCTTGGCGGTTACGCGCTGTCGCGCGTACTTCGCAGCCTTGGCGGCTGCGCACCTCGGCTACGAGCGCCCCACTGGGCCGTTCGTTTGACGCCTCGGCACTTCGCCTGCGGGAAGTCCACTGGACTTCCCGCTTGGCGGCTCAGCCGGCGCAGGCCGTGCTGTTCGGGGCGGTAAAGGAATAGGGGAGCGGCCTACTGCCGTTCGAGATGCTGGATGAGCACGCGGCTGGCCGCGGCCTTGGCCCACAGCGCCCAGTCGTGCTCGACGATCTCGAACGGCACGGGGGCGCTCTGGCTGTGCCGGTACGTGGCGATGCCGTCGCGGATCGAGGTCGTGCCGAGCTGCGCGATGAACGCCGACTCCCCGGCGATCATCACCTTGTCCGGCATCGCGAGGTTGGCCACGGTCGCGATGAACACGCCGAGCCGGAAGCAGGTGCGGTCGACCAGACGGGTCGCCTGCGGCCGTCCGGCGAGGGCGTCGCGCCGGAAGTCGTCGAAGGTGACGGCCTGTCCGATCTGCCGTGAGTACTCCTCGGCGATGGCGTTGTTCGTCAGGCACTGCGAGCAGCCGAGGTGGCCGGAGGTGCAGCGCGGCCCCTCCGGGTCGACGAGGATGTGCCCGGCCAGGCCGTAGGTCTTGTCCGGGTAGTCCAGCGGTTCGCCGTGGAACGCCAGCGAATACCCGATGCCGGTGCCGATCGTCAGCACCGCGAACGCGTCGTGCCCGACGCCGCCGCCGAACCAGCAGGCGTCGATGAGCAGCGAGTCGATGTCGTTGAACAGCCGGGTCGGCAGCCCGGCCTCGCGCTCGACCAGCGCGGCGAGCGGCACCGTGCCCTCCCAGTGCAGGAACGGCGCGAAGGTGATGACGGTATGGTCGAGCACGTGCCCGCCGATCGCGATGCCGATGGCGGTGGGCGCGGGCAGCCCCTGCGCGGTCAGCTCGGCGGCGCATTCGTCCGCCAGCCGCGCGATGAGCGGGGCGAGCGACTGCGGCGTCTGGCTGTCGAACTCGCGCACGTGGCTGTGCGAGACGATCCGGCTGCGCGCGTCGATGGCGACGGCGACGGCCAGATGGGTGTGGATCTTGACGCCGATGAAGGTGCGGTCCTGCGCCCGGATCGCCAGCGCCGTCTGCGGGCGGCCGCGGCGGTCGCGGGACTGTGTGCGGTCGGCGTCGCCGGCGGGCAGCTCCTCGATGACCCCGGCGTAGATCAGGTCGCTGGTGATGCGCGACAGCGCGCCCTGCGACAGCCCCAGCGACTGCGCCAGCGAGGTGCGTGAGATCGGGCCGTGTTTGAGCACGTCGGCGGCCACGCGGTGGGTGTGCTCCGAACCTTGGAACCAGCGGGGCATCGCCATGACCGGAAGGTCGCCGAATCGTGCCGTCGGCGTGAATGCGGTGTCGGATGTGGCCATGGGCGCCCCCTTGTCGGTTCGGAATCCGTCTTCAGTATAGGCGTTTTCTTGCGCACGGAAAGAAAAAACGGGAGGTTCGCCGCCGTTGCGCCGGGGACTCGCCAAAACTGGGAAACAAAACCGCGCGGTGGCAACGTTGGCCGTGGACGGGGTAACGACGCCCCGGCCGAGGATAGGAGATAAAGGAGTCGATATGCAACCTGATTTCCGCACGGAGCGGCGGGCAAGCGCGGGGCGAGGGCCGGCATGGCTGCGCCGCGCCGCCGGCGCCGCGGTCGCGCTGGCGTTGGGGGTGTCGCTCGCCGGGTGCGGTGCCGACAGCGCCGGCACGGTGACGATTGATTTCTTCCAGTACAAGACCGAGGCCAGCGACTGGTTCACGCAGAAGGCGCACGAGTTCGAGCAGACCCACCCGAACATCAGGATCACGGTGAACAACTCCCCGAACGCGGTCACCGACCTGCGCACCCGCCTGGTCAAGGATCGCGAGCCCGACGTCATCACGATCAACGGCGACATCAACTTCGGCCTGCTGGCCGAGGCCGGCGTCTTCCACGACTTCACCGACGACCCGATCGTCGACGAGCTCAACGAGGGCATGGTCGAGATCGCCCGGAACCTCGTGCAGACCGACGACCCGGACGCCAAGCGGCTGTATGCGATCCCGTACGCGGGCAACGCCTCCGGCTACATCATCAACGTCGACCTGTGGAAGTCGGTCGGTCTGGACCCGTATGACCCCCCCACCACCTGGACCGAGTTCATCGACATGCTGCAGACCTTCAAGGACGCCGGCATCACCCCGGTCGAGGCGAGCCTGGCCGACTCGTGGACGCTGCAGGCGCCGCTGTCGTCGCTGAACTCGACGCTGGTGCCGGAAAGCGAATACCAGTACCTCAAGGACGGCACCAAGACCTTCGCCGACCTGTGGCGCCCGGTGTCCGAGAAGCTCGTCGAGATCTTCCAGAACTACACGCAGGCCAACCCCTCGGTCACCTACACGCAGGCCACGCAGGACTTCGCCAACGGCAAGGCCGCGATCCTGCCGCTGGGCACCTACGCCATCCCGCAGG
Organism: Bifidobacterium phasiani; assembly: GCF_019331775.1. Taxonomy (GTDB): domain Bacteria; phylum Actinomycetota; class Actinomycetes; order Actinomycetales; family Bifidobacteriaceae; genus Bifidobacterium; species Bifidobacterium phasiani. Next base: position 17,806 of record NZ_JAHBBD010000003.1, on the reverse strand, counting down.
TGCGGCTGATCGACGAGGACATGGACCTGGTGTTCGCGCAGATGCCGGCGACCGACGACCCCGACGAGCAGAAGCTCACCGCCGGCGACGACGTGATGCTGACGATCGGCGCGCACACCGAGCACTACGACGAGGCGCGCGAGTTCGTCGACTTCCTGATGGAGGAGTCGACGATCGAGGACTACTGCGACAACCAGTCCGCGTTCGGCCCGCTCAAGGAGACCTACGTGGGCGAGCCCGCGCTGGAGAACGTGCTGCCGTTCTTCGCGGAGAACCGCATCACCGACTTCTGCGACCACTACGTGCCGGCGAGCATCAACACCGGCGGTTTCCTGCAGACCCTGGTGACCAGCGGCGACGTCGGCCGGTTCCTCGACTCGATGCAGACCGAATACGACAAAGTCCAGGCCCGTAACTTCAGGTAGGAGGCAGACATGGCAAACGCAAGGAAAAAGAAGGTGAGCCGGTTCTCCACCCGCAAGGTCGACCCGGCGTTCTACTGGATGACCGTCCCGGCGGCGATCCTCGTGTGCATCTTCCTGTACTGGCCGTTCCTGCAGGGCGCGTTCTACTCGCTGACCAACTCGCAGGGCTACGGCAGCTGGGACTTCATCGGGCTGAAGAACTACATCGCGATGTTCTCCGACAGCCGCGTGGGCCACGCCTACCTGTTCACGATCGTCATGGCGGTGATCATCACGATCGCGCAGAACTTCCTGGGCCTGTTCCTCGCGGTGCTGCTCAATTCGCGCATCGCGTTCAAGAACGGCTTCCGCGCGATCTACTTCATCCCGTACACGCTGGGCGTGCTGGTCATCGGCTACGTGTTCAAGTACATCTTCATGGTGCCGCTGCCGGCGCTCGGCCAGGCGCTCGGCATCGACTGGCTGTCCACGTCGATGCTGACCAACCCCGACCTGGCGTGGTTCCCGATCGTGTTCCTGTCGGTCTGGCAGGGCGTGGCGTATTCGACGCTGCTGTACCTGGCCGGCCTGCAGACCATCGACACCGAGGTCTACGAGGCCGCCGAGATCGACGGCGTGAACGCCTGGCAGATGTTCTGGCGGATCACGTTCCCGCTGATCGGCCCGTTCTTCACGATCAACATGGTGCTCAGCCTCAAGGGCGCGCTGGGCATGTTCGACCAGGTGGTCGCCCTGACCGGCGGCGGACCCGACTCCAAGACCGAAACGGTCTCGTACCTCATCTTCTCGAACGGCCTCGGCAACGGCGAGTACGCCTACCAGATGGCGAACGCCGTGACGTTCTTCATCGTCCTGGCCGTTCTGGCATTCGTTCAGCTGAAGTTCTTCAGCAGCAAGGAGCAGATCTGATGACCAGTGCAACCAAGTCGGCCGCGACCCGCAGGCCGCGCAGGTCCGGCAAGAAGGAGGGCTTCCGCAAGGACCACCGGATCAACTGGTGGCTCACCGCGGTCGTGGCCGTGTTCTCGCTGACCATCCTCGTCCCGCTGTACTTCACGATCGTCACCGCGCTCAAGACCCCGGCGGAGGCGGGCACGTTCAGCCTGCCGACGACGTGGGAGTGGCACAACTTCGTCGACGCGTGGAACTACATCGACTATCCGAAGGCGGCGCTCAACTCGGCGATCATCACCGTGGTCGCGGTGTGCCTGACGCTGCTGACGAACACCTTCGTCGCGTACGCGGTCGCCCGGAACATGGACAAGAGGTTCTTCCGCTTCCTGTACTACTTCTTCCTGGCGATGATGTTCGTGCCGTTCACGGTCATCATGCTGCCGATCGCGCACGAGATGGGCTCGCTGCACCTGGACAACCAGCTCGGCCTGATGCTGCTGTACACCATCCTCGGCCTGGGCTCGAACCTGTTCATCGCGATCGGGTTCATCCGCTCGATCCCGGTGTCGCTGGAGGAGGCCGCCCGCGTGGACGGCGCCGGCACCTGGCGCATCTTCTGGACGATCATCTTCCCGCTGATGGGGCCGATCAACTCGACGATCGCGATCATCACGGTGCTGTGGGCGTGGAACGACTTCCTGCTGCCGCTGATCACGCTGACCGACCAGAGCAACCAGACGATCCCGCTGGCGCAGTACGTCTTCCAGAGCCAGTTCACCTCGAACTACCCGATGGCCTTCGCGTCGTACCTGATGGCGATGGCCCCCGTGCTCATCGTCTACGTCTTCGCCCAGAAGTGGGTCATCTCCGGCGTGATGCGCGGCGCGGTCAAGTAGCGGCGCGATGCGCGGGACCGGAACCGTCGGATCGGTGAGTCCCAGTCGCACAATGTGTCCGTCCGGGACCGGTCCGGCAGTTCGGTCCGGTCATTCCCCAACGCGCACAATGTGTCCGTCGGAATTGGCCTGAGGGGCCGGATTCCGGTCCCTCGGCACCGTACAATGTGTCCGTCGGCGATTGATCCGTCTGGGTGAACCGCGGACGGCCCATGTCCATTCGTGTCCGAAGCAGCGGAGGGGTGCGGTTTCCCCCGATGACCCGCTCCGGACGCCCAACGGTCCCTTTCCCGTTGGTTTCCTCCATCGGCCCGGCGGCAACGCCGGGCCTTTTCCGTCGTCCGCCGGCGGGTGGCTGCCGCCGGCGTCGGTAAAGGCGTTTTAGCAGCCGCTGCTGTGCTACCGAACCGACACTGGCCCGATCCCAGTGTCGGTTCGGTAGCACAGCGCACCGTGAAATTCCGGCGAAACCGACGCCGAAGGAGGTGCGGTCCGGTCGGTCGGGGTGTTTCGATCGGCTGGGACGGTTCGGGCAGCCGGGATGTCCCAAGCAGCCGGCGCAGCCTGACCTCTCGACGTGACTCGGTCCGCCACCTGACTCGCCGGCCCGACCAGCATGCGGTTCGGATGCCGATTGACGGTCCGCCGAGTCGGACCCGCGGCCGCGTCCGCCGGCGCGGCCCGCCCGTCGTCTACCGGTCCGCCGGCGCCGGACCCGCGGTCGCGCCGGGCTCGAGCGCGGTGGGCACGACCGTGTGCGTCTCGTCGAGCGTCCCGCCGTCGATCAGCGTCAGCGCGCGCTGAGCGGCGAGCCGGCCGATCTGCCGCGCCGGCTGGGTCATCGTGCTCAGGTTGGCGGTCGTGGCGGCGTCCGAGCCGTCGAAGCCGAACACGGAGATGTCCTGCGGCACGCGGATGCCCAGCGACCGCAGGTCGTTGAGGATGATGACCGCCAGCTGGTCGGACCACACGCACAGCGCGGTCGGCCGTTCGGGCAGCGCGAGGATCGAGGCCACGGTCTGCCGGATGGACCGCCGGTCGGTCATGTCGACGAAGTACATGCCGCAGTCGTGCAGGCCGAGCTCGGTGACCTCGTCCTGGTAGCCGCGGGTACGGGCGTCGAAGCCCCAGTCGTTGCCGGTGAGCGGGTCGACGCGCCCGACGTAGCACAGCCTGCGGTGGCCGAGCGTGGCGAGGTAGCGGACCACGGAGGCCTCCGACCCCTCGTCGTCGATGGCGATCGACGCCTGGCAGTAGGTCAGGTCCGAGGCGTTGACCGAGACGATCGGCATGTTCATGCGCATCAGCGCCTGCTTCTCGTCGTCGTTGACGGAGAAGCCCGTGGCGATGAGCGCGTCGGCGTTGCGGTTCGCGGGCAGCTTGGTGAAGAACCCGGAGCGCTCCTCGCCGCTGCCGATGCGGTAGATGGTCAGGTCGTAGCCGGCGGGGGCGAGGACGTCGACCAGGCCCTCCATGAGCTCGCCGATGAACCAGCCGCTGACGCGCTCGCGGGAGAGCAGCGCGACGCGGTTCGTGCGCCCGCTCGCCAGGCTGGCGGCGGAGCGCGAGGCGGTGTAGTTGAGCTCCTCGGCGGCCTTGAGCACCTTGGCCCGGGTCGCGGCCGCGACGTGCTCCTTGCCGCGCAGCGCGCGGGAGACGGTGAACGTGGAGACGCCGGCGGCACGCGCCACGTCGTCGATGGTCGCTCTCTGCATGGTCATCCCTTCCTTGAAGGCACCCTAACGATGCCGTGCCACCGATTATACCGTTGCTTTGTGCAATGACACTAAGCGCTGAGATAATGCTGTGCTATCAAACCGCGTCCTATGACACATTGTGTGACAGGAGGAGGTGGATGGGTGAGTGTGCAACCCCTCAATAAACCGGTTCGACACGCCGTGGCCCCCCTGTGCCTAAGCGCTGAGTTGACAATCTGACTTGAGTGTTCCTATAGTTACGCATAAGCGCTTAGCAAAACAGCTTGGCGTGGTGCCGAAGAAGACACCGTGGGATGATCCGCGAGAGAAAAGGAAACCAAGATGAGTATTTCGTCAAAAGCAAAGAAAGCAATAGCCGGAGGGGCGGCGATTGCGTGTCTGTTGTCGGTGGCTGCGTGCAGCTCTTCGTCGTCTGATGCCAATTCGTTATACATTTTCAACGGGAAAAGCGAGATTGGCGCTGCGCTCGAACAGCTTGCGCAGGACTACCAGGATGAAACCGGAGTGCAGGTAAAAGTGTTTTCGGCTGGTTCCGGACAGAACGTCACCGAAATCATGAACACGGAAATGACCTCTCAGGATCCACCTGTGATTTGGGCGACCACGGATCTGCTTTCGTGGGGGCCGTCCGGCGGGGATTTCATCGAGGACCTGTCGCAGACGCAGAATCAGGAGCTGAAGCAACTGCTTGATGAGATTCCGGATTCGGCGCGTATCACGGGGCCGGACGATGAGACCTTTGCCATCCCGATCACGCTTGAGGGATATGGCTATATCGTCAACACCAATATGCTCCGTGATTTGTTCAATCTCGATGACGCCGCGCAACTGGTGGAGGATCTGCGGAAATGCTCTTATGACGATTTCCGTTCCTTCACCGATGCGGTGGATGACTTTATCAAGGGGCAGTCGTCCACCGTCACTGTGAACGGGCATGAGTACACCACCGCCGCTCAGAAGACCGATCTGACCGGCAGCCTGACCGGAGTTTTCGTCGAAGCTGGCGCCGAGACGTGGACTTATGCGAATCATATGATCAATCTCCCCCTTAATACGGTGTATTCCACCTTCTCCGACGCCGTGTACGGCGATGCCGACCGTATCGAGGATGCCAAGAGCGCCATCGTCAAAGAGATGGAAGTCGTGGAATACAACACGTCGCACGCGGCCGGTGAGGATGGACCGAACCCGCGCGGTTCCAGCTTCGTCGACTCCACCACCGGTTCGTATGACTATTCGCTTCAGTTGTTCGCCGACAACAAGGGGCTGTTCTATAAGCAGGGCAGTTGGATCTATCCGAACCTGAAGAAGATCGGCGCGTCGAATCTTGAGACGCTCGACATCATTCCCATCAAGATGCCGTTCGAGCAAAGCGATATCAAGGTGGAAGGGCGTACTCCAGAAACGTTCAACACCACGATCCCGGTGATGCCCAGCTACTGGATGATCAACAAGCAGGCGGGCGAACAGCAGAAGAAGAATGCAGAGGACTTTATCGTCTGGTTGTATTCTTCCGAACGAGGCAAGCAGTTCCTCAATGATGAATGTGGTTTCATCGTCTATAACGATCTTGACATGAGGAATGAAAATATTCTGAACGATGCCGTGCGCTATTACCTTGACCAGGGCGACACCCTGAGCAATCCGTTTGACGCGGCTCCGGGAAGCTGGCTGGTCGATGTCGGTGACGACATGAAACAGCAGTACATGGTGCAGGCTGAATGGGATCCTTCGACATATGCGCAGTTTGCGGACAAGGAAATCGCGCATTGGAAGGAACTGAAGGCGAGCCTGACCGGCGAGTGATTCGACGATGATCGTTGGGCGATCGGCGCCGCGCGGACCGGACGGAGAGCCGGTCGCCCTGCGATCTTGTTGGTATTGGAAGTCTAGCTATGAATAAGTTCTATAAGAAATGGTTTTTCCCATTTGTCATCCCCGCGATTGTTTTGTTCGGCATCGTGGTGTTGGTGCCGTTCATCATCGGCGTGATTAACTCGTTCTCGGCATGGCGTGGTGTGTACTACAAAGGCGGGTCCAATGCATTCGAGGCATGGGTCGGTCTGAAGAACTACGTGAACGCCATCCAGGATGAGGATTTTCAACATGCGCTGGGGTATACGATCGTGTTTACGATCGTTGCGGTGATTGCGGTGAATATCGTTGCGCTCGCCCAGGCTTTGCTGATTAATTCAATCGGACATGCCATCGGTCTGTTCCGTGCGACGTTCTTCCTGCCGAACCTGCTTGGTGGTTTGGCGATGGGATACATCTGGCTGTTCATTTACGAGAATATTTTTTCGAAGTTGCTATTCGGGCCGGACGGGCTTATTCCGATCGACCTGCTATGCAATATGACGCAAGATCGGTGGAAGAACATCATAGCCATGCTGATCATCACGGTCTGGCAGCAGTCCGGATACATGATGCTGATCTACACCACAGGTCTGGCCAACATTTCGCGCGACTACTACGAGGCCGCGCAGATCGATGGCGCGAATGCGGTACAGCGTTTCTTCTACGTGACCGTTCCGATGCTGATGCCCAGTTTCACCATCGTGTTCTTCATGACGTTGTCCGGTTGCTTCAAGATGTTGGATCCCAATGTGGCGTTGACCAATGGCGAGTTCGATACAAGGATGCTTGCGCTGCAGGTCATGCGAGTGCCGGCGGACACCAGTAACAACTATGGCCTGGCTCAGGCCGAAGCGGTGCTGTTCTTCCTGATGGTGGCCGCCGTGTCGGTCACGCAGGTCGTGCTCACCAAGCGCAAGGAGATTGAAGCATGAGCAGGAAGTTTCCAAAAGTCATCATTTACGCGGTACTCATCATCGGAGCGCTGGTCACGCTCTTTCCGATTGTCTTTCTGCTGATTAATTCGATGAAATCGCAGACGGAGATCGTCAAGACTCCGTTGGCATTGCCCAAAGGGCTGAATCTTCAGTACATCGCCGCAGCCATTGAGAAAATCGACCTGGTCCCATCGTTCTTGGTGACGCTATTGATCACGGTCGTCGGAGTGCTGCTGATTGTGGTCATATCCTCTGCGGTGGCATGGATGATGGTTCGTTATAAGGGCAAGGCTTCGACCGTGCTGTTGCTCTGCTTCACCGCTTCGATGCTGATTCCATTCCAAGCGTTGATGTATCCGTTGATTTCAGAGTTCGACAAAATGGGACTTAAGAATGTTCCCGGACTGATCATCATGTATGCCGGCTTCGGTCTGTCCATGTCGGTGTTCCTGTACCACGGATTCATCAAGTCGATTCCGAAATCCCTCGAAGAGGCGGCCATCGTGGATGGGGCCAACGTGTTTCAGGTCTATACGCGCGTGATCATGCCATTACTGAAGCCGACGACCGCCACGGTCGCGATTCTTAACGGCATGTGGCTGTGGAACGACTTCATGCTGCCATTCCTCGTTATCGGCAACAAGCCGCTGAAAACGTTGACGCTATCGGTGTACTTCGCCAAAGCTGAGAACGGCCAGTATGGCAATGCTTGGGATTTGGTGTTCCCCGCCGTGCTCGTTAGCATCGTGCCAATCATCGTCATCTTCCTGATTCTGCAGAAGCAGATCATGAAGGGCGTGACGGCTGGCGCCGTCAAGGAGTAGGGAGATGCGACATGCGTAAGACGGATGTTCAGACGGCTTCTGACAGGGAGATTATGATGCAGACATGTGTTCGGGCGGAAGGTCGAGATCTGTCGGAGTGCGGGAACGATAGCTCGGGAATGGCGGATGCGCAATGGTGGCGATCTTCGGTTGTGTACCAGATATATCCCAAAAGCTTCGCCGACAGTGACGGCGACGGCGTGGGGGATCTACGCGGCGTGATCGGTAAATTGGATTATCTGCAATGGCTTGGCGTGAACGTGATTTGGCTTTCCCCGTTTTTCGTCTCGCCGATGGTGGATAACGGTTACGATATCGCGGACTATTATCATGTGGATCCGTTATTCGGTACCAATGAGGATTTCGACGAATTGGTGCGTCAGGCGCATGCTCGAGGTATTCGGGTCCTGTGCGATTTGGTGATCAACCATTGTTCCGATCAGCATGAGTGGTTCAAAAAAGCGTGCAACGATCCTTTTAGCGACGAACATGGGTATTTCATCATCCGGCATAAGAATCAGCTGAACAACTGGCGCTCCGTATTCGGTGGCTCCGTGTGGGAGCCGATGCCGGGCAACCCTGATGAATACTATATGCACGTCTTCGCCAAGGAACAGCCGGATTTGAATTGGGAGAATCCCCGGCTGCGCCATGAGCTGTACCGAATGATCAACTACTGGCTGGACCATGGGGTCGACGGATTCCGGGTTGATGCGATTACCTATATCAAGAAGGATCAGCGTTTTGAGAGCTTCCCGGCTGACGGCCCCGATGGCTTGGTCGGTGTCGCTGTGGGCAGCAGCAACCAGCCCGGCATCGGTGCGTTCCTCACCGAGATGCGTCAGGAGGTTTTTGATCGGCGAGGCTGCCTGACTGTCGCGGAGGCCAGCGATGTGCCTTACGAGCAGTTGCGTGATTATGCGGGGCCTGATGGATTTTTTTCGATGATATTCGAATTCCACTATCAAGATCCGTATGTGGACCCCGACAATCTTGCATGGTATGCGGTGCGTCCGTGGAGCGTCGAGGAATGGAAAGCGCTTGTTTTCAAAGCGCAGAGAGAACAGCAGCGGCTGGGGGTGTGGTCGCCGACCCATCTGGAATGCCATGATTCGGCGCGGTCCATCAGCCGACTGCTGCCGGAGGCGACATATGAGAGCGTCACGATGCTGGCCACGCTGTTCTTCCTTCTGCGTGGTACGCCGTTTATCTATCAAGGACAGGAACTGGGCATGGGCAATGCGACAATCGATGACATCGATCAATTCGATGATGTCTTCACCCATGATCAGTACCGCGTCGCGCTGGAGGCGGGATTAAGCGAGCAGGATGCATTTCGTGTTGTCTCATTCCGCAGCCGTGATAATGCCCGTACGCCGATGCAGTGGACTCCGGGCGAGCACGCGGGCTTTACGGAAGGGCAACCGTGGCTTCCGATCAATCGCGATTGGCAGAAAACGAATGTTGAAGTCGAGAGCGACGATGATACGTCGGTGTTGTGGTATTACAAACGCTTGATTGCATTACGGATGGATCCGCGGTGGAGCTCAAGCCTGTCCGAAGGGCTATGTACGCCGGTGTTCGAACAGAAGGAGAACGTGGTGGCCTACGATCGAGTAGGCGCTGATGGCAGCGTTGTGCGGGTGCTCTGCAATTTCCAGCACGAGTCCGTCTCCGTATCGTTGGACGACAAGATACGGGTGCTGCTGTCCAATGTCGGGCGTGAAGGAACGTTATCCGGAGACACCCTGATGTTGGAGCCATACGAGGCGATAGTCCTAGCCTGAGGCGATCTGTATCGTTCAGACGGATCGGTGTCCCGAAGCATCGGAGATGCTGAGATTCGCTGCCTGACGTGGTGTCGTCGTGAACAGATGATGGCTTTGCTGATTGCAACTGGCGCATCATCCTGGGCCGGTAGCCGTATCTTCGCTAATGGGGTGAGGCTACCGGCATTTTCAATGCCGAATGTTTCGAGTGTCTCGATGAGTTGGCTGATGTGCGGGTGGCAATTGCCGACTTGAGGAGATGCCGTTGGGGGGAACGGTGTTCCTGCGGCATTTTGTTATGCTGCATCGTGCAGGTATTGCATATCATGCAGTGATGGTTGTCGGTCATGAGAGTGAAGGAGACCGTTATGCCTTTGTCCCTGCCTGTAGACCATACGACAGGTTTTGCTGTATCGTCCGATGCCGCCGCCGCGCCGCTGTCCGCGCGCGGCGTGCGCGCCTTCGTCCGCTCCGGTCTGCGCGGCCTCGCCGGCCGCGCCGCCGCACCCATGCCGTTGCCCCTGCCGGACGATGCGCTGTCCGTCGTCGCCGAGAACGACCGGGTGTGGCGCATCGACGCGAACGTCGCGCTCCCGCAGCCGCAGGACCGCGGCGCGCGCTTCCAGGAGCAGGACACGCTCGACCCGGACCGCGGCCTCGACGCGGCGCTCGGCTTCGCCGGCCGCGCCGCCGGGCCGTTCCTGTGCCTATACCAGCACAAGGAGTGGTGGATGCGCCCCGCGTGGTGCGATACGTTGGCTCAGGTGCCGGAACGCACGCAGATGATGCTGTGGCGCGACGGCGAGGCGTGGGCCGCGCTGGTCGCCGTCAGCGGCGACGACGCCCGCGCCGACCTGTACGGCGTCGGCGGCGCGCATGGCGAAGCGGCCGATCCGTGTGATGACTCCGCCGACTCGCACGGAACCGTCGATCCGTGCGGTGCCGCCGGTTCACAAGGTGCCGCCGATCTGCGGGACACTGCTGATCCGCACGGTACCGCCAACGAAACGTCCACCTCGGACGTGGGGGCCGGAGTATCTCCGGCGTCGGCCGGATCGGCGGCCTCGAAGCCGGAGACCTGCGGCGCGGCGACCCACGGCTCGCCGGCCGATCGTACGCCCGGCCTGCATATCGCGCTGTCCTCGAACCGGTCCGGCCGCACCGCGCTCGCCGACGTGGCCGCGTACATGGCGCTCGCCGGCACCCCGTCCGACGCCGTCCGCGCCTGCGTCGAGGCCGCGGCCGCGCGGCTCGGCGTCGCCACGGTCGAGGACCGCCCGCTGCCCGGGGCGCTGTCCGGATTCGGCTGGTGCACCTGGGATTCGCTCGGCCGCGACGTGAGCGAGGCCGCCATCGTCGAGAAGATGGAGGAGTTCCGGGCCAAGGGCATCCCGGTGTCGTGGGTCATGATCGACGACGGCTGGTCGCGCACCGACCGCGACGCCGAGACCCTGATCGGCTTCGACGCCGACCCCGAGCGCTTCCCGCACGGTCTGGCGCACACCGCCGCGCTGCTGCGCGAGCGGTACGGCGTGCGGCACGTGGGCGTCTGGGCGGCGTTCCAGGGCTACTGGAGCGGCCTGGAGCCGGGCGGCCCGGCCGCGGGCATGGTCGCCGACCACCTGACGGCGACCTCGAACGGATGCCTGATCCCCGCGCCGGGCCGTCGCCAGGCCGGCATGTTCTGGGGCACGTGGCTGTCGCTGCTGCGCGGCGCCGGCATCGACTGCATCAAGATCGACTCGCAAAGCTCCACCTCGGTGATGACCCGTGGCGTCGAGAGCTACGGCGAGGCGACGATCGGCCGCCACGCCGCGCTTGACCGGATGGCCGCGAGCGAGATGGGCGGCGCGCTGATCAACTGCATGGGCATGGCCCCGGAGGACTACTGGCACCGGCCGTCGTCGGCGGTGACGCGCACCAGCGACGACTTCCTGCCGCACGACCCGTCGTCGCTGGCCGAGCACCTGATGCAGAACGCCTACTGCTCGCTGCTGATGGGGGAGCTGTACCGCTGCGACTGGGACATGTTCTGGAGCGAACACCCGCATGCGCGCACCCACGCGCTGATGCGCGCGCTCAGCGGCGGGCCGGTGTACTGTTCGGACGCCGCCGGACGCAGCGACCCGGCGGTGCTGACGCCGCTGATGCTGGCCGACGGCAGCGTGCTGCGCCCCGACCGCGCCGCCGTGCCCGTGGGCGGCGCGCTGCTTGCCGACCCGACGCGCTCGGATCGCGCGTGGTGCGTCGCGGCGCCCAGCGGCGACTGGACGGTGTCGGCGTACGTAGGTTTGCTCGCCGACGGTGTGCAGACCGCCGAGATCAGCGCAGGCCCCGACGGCGGCTGGCTGATCGACTGGGATGAACGTTCGGCCCGTCTGCTGGCGGCCGGCGAGACGTTTTCCGTGAAGCTCGCGTACGGCGAGACGCGGCTGTGCTACGTGCATGAGGCGGCACGGCGGAGCGGACGAGCGGACGGCGTCGTGCCGATCGGTCTGATCGATAAGTACCTGGCGCCCGCCTGCATCGAGGAGATCCGTGAGACCCGTGATGCGCGGGGCGCCGTCGAGTCGGTTGACGTCACGTTGTCCGAGTCGGGCACGTTCGCGTTCCTCGACCCCGACGGCCGCTGCACGCGTGTGCTGTGCGACGACGCGCCCGCCGAGGTGGGGCGCCGCGGCGCGCTGTGCCTGGTCGGGTGCGCCGGCCGTCGGGTTCGTCTGATGAGCTAGGCGTGTGGCACCCGCCACCCCGGGCTGTATGCGTATGCATATGCGATGCCTCGCAAGCATGTGAATAACGTGTATACAAGCCGGCTCATACGGGTTCGAGCGTGGTTCCTCGACTTGAAACGCGGGAATTGACGGGCCATTCAAGTTGGTGGATACTTGGGTGAGCGATGCCGTCGACGGTGCATGAAAGCGTCTGCAATCCAGCCGTCCGACCGGTGTCACGCCCCTTGGGGGCCGACCGATAACCATGAACGACACCGCCGTCGGCCGTGACGGCGGACGTGGTCCGGCACCGTGCATGGATCTGCGGTGGCACGCCGCATGGCATCACGTCCGGCGGAAAGGAAGAGCCATGACCACCGAACAGCGAACCGCGTTGCCCGACGGTGTCCGCACGAACGGCGCGACGCCGAACCCGTGGTGGGCGAACGCCGTCGTCTACCAGATCTACCCGCGCAGCTTCCAGGACTCCGACGGCGACGGCATGGGCGACATCAAGGGCATCACCTCGCGCCTGGACTACCTCGCCGACCTCGGGGTGGACGTGCTGTGGCTGTCGCCGGTGTTCAGGTCCCCGCAGGACGACAACGGCTACGACATCGCCGACTACCAGGACATCGACCCGATGTTCGGCACGCTCGCCGACATGGACGAGCTGCTCGCCGAGGCGCACAAGCGCGGCCTGAAGATCATCATGGACCTCGTCGTGAACCACACCTCCGACGAGCACGCGTGGTTCCAGGCCTCGCGCGACAAGGACGACCCGCACGCCGACTGGTACATCTGGCGTCCCGCCCGCCCGGGCCACGAGCCCGGCACCCCGGGCGCGGAGCCGAACTGCTGGGGCTCGTACTTCGGCGGCTCGGCCTGGCAGTACGACGAACAGCGCGGCGAGTACTTCCTGCACCAGTACTCGAAGAAGCAGCCGGACCTGAACTGGGAGAACCCGGCGGTGCGCCATGCGGTGTACGACATGATGAACTGGTGGATGGACCGCGGCATCGACGGCTTCCGCATGGACGTCATCACCCAGATTTCCAAGACCTACGACGCCAACGGCAAGCTGCCCGGCGAGGACGGCTCGCTGATCGAGGACAACCCGGTCGGCGAGGAGGGCTATTCGTCGCCGTTCCCGTTCTGCTCGGACGGCCCGCGCGTCGACGAGTATCTGGCCGAGATGCGCCGCGAGGTGTTCGCCGGGCGCGAGGGCTTCATCACCGTCGGCGAGGCCCCGGGCGTCGACGCCGCGCGCAACGGCGTGATCACCGACCCGAGGAATGGCGAGCTCGACATGCTGTTCGTGTTCACCCACATGGACGTCGACTGCGAGAACGGCACCAAGTGGAACCCGACCCCGCTGAAGCTGACCGAGCTGAAGCGGACCCTGGGCGAGCAGCAGGCCGCGGTCGCCGAGGCCGGCTGGACCAGCCTGTTCTTCTGCAATCACGATCAGCCGCGTGTGGTCTCGCGCTGGGGCGACGACTCGAGCGAGGAGTCGCGCGCGCGTTCGGCGAAGGCGATCGGCCTGCTGCTGCACATGCACCGCGGCACCCCGTACGTCTACCAGGGCGAGGAGCTGGGCATGACCAACGCCCACTTCACCAGCCTCGACCAGTACCGCGACCTCGAAACGCTCAACGCCTACCGCCAGCGTGTGGAGGAGGCGAAGGTGCAGAGCCCCGAGTCGATGATGGACGCGTTCGCCCGCCGCAGCCGCGACAACTCGCGCACGCCGATGCAGTGGGACGCCTCGAAGTACGCCGGGTTCACCGCCGAGGACGCCGCCGAGCCGTGGATCTCGGTCAATCCGAACCATGCGACCATCAACGCGGCCGCCGAGGTGGACGACCCGCAGTCGGTGCACGCGTTCTACAAGCGGCTGATCGCCCTGCGCCACGAGGACCCGACGGTCGCCGCCGGCGACTGGACGCTGGTCGGCGCCGACGACGAGCGGGTGTACTCGTTCACCCGCACGCTCGGCGACGAGACGCTGCTGACGATCGTGAACATGTCCGGCGAACGCACCCGTCTGCCGCGCGAATGCGACGAGCTGCTCGGCGAGGGCGTGGAGTCCTCCGACATCGTCATCGCCACGTACGATCCGGAGCACGCGGTCGCCGCGCTGGCCGTCAACGAGCTGGAGCCGTGGGAGGGCATGGTCGTGCGGCTGTGACGCGGCGTCGCCGTCGCCGGCGAACCGATCGATTCGGCGGGCCGCCCTGCGCATATGCCGCAGGGCGGTCCGCCGTCGTTTCCGCCGTCCGCCGTCGTTGCGGGTCCACGGGCTTCGCCGTCCCGCATCGCGTCCATGGACGCGGACCGCGGTCTCGGCGTCCCTCCGCCTACAATACGGATTATGGAGCAGAAAGACGTTCTCAAAGCATTGCAGCGTGACCATGCCGCCGAGCTCAGGCTCGCCGCCGAGCGACTGAAGGGCACGGCGCGGCACACCGAGATGATCCCCTCGCAGGCCCTGTCGGAGATGACCGGCCACCAGGTGCTGCTCAAGCCGGAGAACCTGCAGGTCACCGGATCGTTCAAGATCCGCGGCGCCTACAACAAGATCGCCTCGCTCGGCGACGAGGAGCTGGCGCGCGGCATCGTCACCGCGTCGGCCGGCAACCATGCGCAGGGCGTCGCCTACGCCGCCCGTGAGCGCGGCGCCAAGGCCACGATCCTGATGCCGCAGATCACCCCGCCGCTCAAGGTGGACGCCACCAAGGCCTACGGCGCCGAGGTCGTGCTGCACGGCGACGTGTTCGACGAGGCCGCCGCCTACGCCGCCAGGCTCAGCGAGGAACAGGGCATGGTGTACGTGGCGCCGTTCGACGACTATGAGGTGCTGTGCGGCCAGGGCACCATCGCGATGGAGATCCTCGAGGACGTGCCGGACGTCACCGACATCGTCGTGCCGCTCGGCGGCGGCGGCCTCGGCGCCGGCGTGGCGCTGGCCGTCAAGACGTTCAAGCCCGAGGTGCGGGTGATCGGCGCGATCCCCGAAGGCTCGCCGGCGTTCAAGAACTCCTTCGCGGCCGGGCGCGTGGTGGCGGCCGACCAGGTGGTCACCTCCGCCGAGGGCGTGGCGGTGAAGCGGCCGGGCGACCTGACGTTCGCGCTGCTCAACGAGTTCCTCGACGACCTGGTCACGGTCAGCGAACGCGACATCAACGAGATGATCCTGCTCATGCTGGAGAAGCACAAGCTCGTGGTCGAGGCCGCCGGCGCGGTGTCTTTGGCCGCGCTCGAGCATCTCAACCTGCGCTCCCGCAAGTTCGCGTCCGCGCCGGGGCCGCATGTGGTGGTGCCGATCATCTCCGGCGGCAACATCGACACGGTCACGATCGGCGCGGTGATCCAGAAGGGCATGATCGCGCGCGGCCGCATCATGAACTTCGAGGTCGAGCTGCCGGACACCCCGGGCCAGCTGGTCAAGGTCGCCACGCTGCTGGCGCAGGAGCGCGCCAACGTCATCGCGCTGGACCACGACCAGTTCAAGGCGGCGGGCGTGTACACGAACGCGGTCGCGCTCGGCGTCACCGTCGAGACCAACGGCCCGGAGCACATCGACCGCATCCTCGCGGCGCTGCGCAACGCGGGGTTCGAGCCCCGGCGCATCTACTGAACCGGTTCCAGGTCCCCGGAGATCGTCGGAAGCCGTGCGTCCCAGCGTGTTGGGCGCACGGCTTTTGCGTGGAGGGCCGCCCGCACGGTGTGCCCGTCGCCTTGACAATGGTGCGGGTTTTGACATGTGGGCGTTTCCGCGACCCGAACAAACCGAGCATCTTCCGGACAGTTCAGGATGTGTGGGCTTGGCCGCCATCCTGTACCAGACCGCCATGCTGCTGCGTGCGGCTCCAGTCGCGTGGATGTTACTGCTTTGGAGCCGTGCCGATCGGCCGTCGGCGATCGATGGCGTAGAGCGTGGGCTGGATGCCGTTTTCGGAGCCGGGCCCGGGCAGCCGTTGGACGGTGTGGGCCGGCGTTTGGCCAACTGTGAGGCGCGGGGCTGGCTCTGGCCGGGCGCATTTTCACCAGATGGACGGGTTTATCGATTATGTGTAGCGGATTTGGCGGTTTGCGGACATCCAACTGCATTAGGTGAGGCGGTCTTATCGGAAGACCCCGAGTATCGATGGCGGTATTCCGCCATTCATACCGGGCAGGGCGCCGTCGGGGTGCCCCACGTAGCGCAGTTGGGTGTCTGCAAGGCGCCGAATCCGCCACAGATAATGCAGCTATGTGGCTTCGGGACGCCGTACGGACCGTCGATCGCCCGTCATCGGGACCGCGTGGCGTCATCGAGCGGTGCCGCGTCATCGGCGGTGCCGCACGAACCCGATACAGGCCGGTCTCACGTGCCGCGAGGCGTCATGTCACGTACATCTCTACGGCGTCGGTTCACGCGGCGGCGCCGCGGCACCGGCTTCGGCGGGCGCCGAGTCGTTGCCGCCGCGGCGTCAGCGCTGTGCGCCGGTCTCCGCCGCGATGGTCTCATGCACGAGCCGTGGCAGCGCGACGGCGATGTCCTCGTGGATCAGCGTGGTGGCGAGCCGGTCGTACTGCGTGCGTCCCATGTTCATGATGGTGATCGGCACGCCGGCCTGCGCCGCGACCGGCACGAGCGACGCCGCCGGGAACACCTCGAGCGTCGAGCCGATGACCCAGAACTCGTCCGCCGCGGCCACGCGCCGCATCGAGGTCTCCATGGCGCCGTCCGGCAGCATTTCGCCGAAATACACGACGTCGGTCTTGATCAGGCCGTTGCACGGCATGTTGCCGCTGTACGGCAGCCGACGGTGGCAGTGCGGGTCGGGCTCGTCGTCGAGCCGGTCCATGATGTCCGCGGTGTCGTACCGCGCGCGGCACTTCATGCAGTGCGACGTGCCGATGGTGCCGTGCAGGTTCACGACGACCTTGTCGGTGTTGCCCGCCTTCTCGTGCAGCGCGTCGAAGTTCTGGGTGGCGAGCAGCGTGAGCATGCCGGCCTGTTCGAGTTCCGCCAGCGCGCGGTGCGCGTCGCCGGGCCGCGCGTTCCACACGGGCGACTCCTTCTGCCATCGCCAGGAGTACTCGCGCGCCTCCTGGTCGGAGAGGAAGGCGTCGATGTCGTATACGTTCATCTGCTCGGGATGCTTGGTCCACACGCCTTCCGGCCCGCGGAAGTCGGGGATGCCCGCCGACGTGGAGATGCCGGCGCCGGTCAGTACTGCGATCTTCTTCATGGTTTCAGGCTACCCGCCTTCGGGTGCTCGGGCGCGGCGGGTGGATCGTATGTGGACGTCTGGGCCTGCCCCGGGAATGCGCGGTCCGTGCTTCGTCGGCATGGTGTTGGTTGGTGACACGCCGTGGTGGTGTGGTTTGTGGTGGTGGTTTGGTGGTGGTGGGGTTGGTTGTGTCGTGTTTTTGGTGGTGTGCGACACGCCGGTGGAGTGGCTTGTTTCCGGGGTTTTTGGGGTGGTGGTTTGCGTTGGGGTTGGTTTTCGTGTAAGTTATTCCCTTGCTGCCGGTCGGCGCGGGTTCCCCTCCTGGGGTGCCCGGGTTGGTTCGAGTGGTGGTGGTTTGAGAACTCAAGAGCGTGTTTGTACTACTTTTTTTGTGAGTCAATGATTGCCAGTCCGATGCCCGCCCCTTTGGGGGTCCGTTAGCGCGGTTCATGGGGTGTCGGGGTTTTTGTGTGGACGTCCTTCCTTATAGGATGTCCCGTCATTTTGTTGTGAGTCGTTTTTCGGCTTTTCGCAAGGTTTTTTGTGGAGGGT